>CAZEWN010000019.1:0-71980 GCA_964516135.1 uncultured Erythrobacter sp.
CCGTCGGCGAGCAGTCCGCGAGCGGCCCCGCTATCTTCGCTTACGCATTCGGCACCTACGTCCGACTGGCGGTCGTATTCAAGGCAGAGGGATCGTGACGATGATCGAGCAAGCATTGGCCGAGATCGCGGCTGCGCGCGGGGCGCTGGATCGGGCCGAGGCATTGCTTACGCAGCCTGTCACCACGCCGCCAGCTCCGCCGCCACCGCAGCCGATCCCGGCGCCGTTCGCCGACTTCCGGTTCGCCGATGCGATCGAGAAGCGGCGGGCCGAGCATGTTCCGGGCGCGATCGGTGAAGGTGCCTATCGCTTTGTCGCGAACGCGCACCGGTTCGATCATATCGACCCGTTCGTGTTCCCTGGCCAGCGGCCCGACGGCCACCTGCACATGTTCTGGGGCAACCTCGAGATCGACGAGCACTCGACGATCGAGAGCCTGATGGCATCGGGGCGCAGCCTGAGCGAAGGCGATCTGGTCAACCGCTCCGGTTACTGGATGTCGGCGCTGACGATCGGCGACCGTGCATGGCTGCCCGACTGGGTCGCGAATTACTACAAGCTGGCCAATCCGGCCAAACCGTCCTCGCCGACGCAAGGCGACCTGTCGCGGATCCGCGAGATGCCAAACGGTCTGTGCATGATCTTCGGCAACCGACTGGGCGATGGCACGGCGAGCCCGCATGTGTGGTTCACCGTCAACGATCCGAAGCAAGGCCTGCTGTGGCACAAGACCACCCTGGCCGGGGCGGTGCCGCTGCTGACGGCGGGCCGGTCGCTGATCGTCTCGGTCGCGGCCCCGCAATGCTGGAACGGCGAACTGACCAGCGACGATCACCGCGCGCACCTCGCCTACCCGGTGCAATCCGGCCAGCGGCTCGTCTGCCCGCAGACGCATCCGTTCGTGATCCCGCAGGTGACCTACAAGGCGAAGTTCACCGTGCCGCCGGGCGTCGACATGCGCGCGCTGCGCGCCAGCAGCGATGAGCCCGATCAGGCGGCGGGCGCGTCGGTCCATGCCGAATACATGGGAGCGCACCATCCCGAGGCGGTGAAGGCCTGGCACGAAAACGCGCTGCTGCGCCAGCTCGACTGTTCGTCGGCCGACTTCGGCAATGGCTGGGGTGGCAAGCGGCACCCGACGTTCACGTTCGAGCGGCCGGAAAAACTGGTCCCGTTCCCCTCGCGGTTCGATCCGTCGCGGCGAATTTGGGCTTCCATTTAAATGAGCCAACCCGACATCAGGCTCACGATGTTTCTCCCGCCCGATGATACGCTGCGGGTGTGGGAGCTGCGCGGTGAGTTGAAGCCTACGGTCCGCTGGCACGAGATGATGCATGAGGATCATGCAGCCGCCTTCACAGTTGCGAAGGTTGCGCGGCTTGATCTCCTCGCGGCGATCCGAGCGTCGCTCGACGAGACTTTGCGCAATGGCGGCACGTTTGAAGCATGGAAGCGCGATCTGCTGCCGCAGCTTCAGAGAGCGGGGTGGTGGGGCGCGGTCAACGACGCAGGACTGACCGGCACCGACCGTACCGTCATGGTCAATGAACGGCGCCTGCACACGATCTTCAACACCAACGTCAGGATGTCGCAGGCCTCCGGTGCCTGGGCGAAAATCCAGGCCGAAAAGGAGCGCTTCCCGTATCTGCGCTATTTGTCGAATCATTGGCGGCGGCGGCCTCGTCTCGATCACCAGAGTTGGCATGGGATCATTTTGCCGGTCGACCATTCGTGGTGGCAGACCCACTTTCCGCCGAACGGGTGGGGGTGCCGATGCCACTTCGAGCAGGTCAGCCTGGCGCGCATGGACCGCGAAGGATGGAGTGTTTCGGAACCACCCCGCGAAGGGCCTGCCAGAAAATTCCACGCCGCAGGCCGTACAAAGCCAATCTCGGTTCCCGCAGGCATCCACCCCGGTTTCGGCTATAATCCGGGCACCGCACATTTGCGCGCGGTCGCTGACAAGACGCTTAATTCGATCCGCTTGGCTGAGGAGGCCGGGCTGGACGACGTTGCGCGCAACCATCTCACTGCAATCGTTGCCGACCCAGCGTTTGAGCAGTTTATCGGCATCCCCGACCAGGACTTCCCGGTCGCCTGGCTCGCCGAGGATCGACGGGCTTTGATTGGTGCGCGGTCAGGCATGGTGCGCCTTTCTCAAAGCACCATGGACAAGCAAGAGGAGCGCGGCCGAAAAACTGAACTCACAGCGCGTCATTATCGGTTGGCCGCTGCCATCATCGATAGACCCGACGTGCTTTTTCGCGAACGCGGAAATCACCTCATCATGTTCGGCAGCGATAACGAGGGCCGCGCCTTTGAGGTGGTGGTGAAGACGACAGCTGATCGTTCCGAGAATTATCTTCAGAGCGTACACCGCACAAATGCGCGGAGGCTTCGATCAAAGCTCCTGAGCAAGCTTGTCGAACTCATCTTCGATCGGCGGCCGACATGATGGGAAAAGCACGACGCGCGGCGGGGCCTGTAATCTCCCGCATGGCGCTCCGGATCGCAGATCCGTGCAACGGCCTACAGAAATCACCGTGTCACGCGCGTCGCCATGGCGACATAGCACGTCGAACCTTCCTTTTCAATGAATCCGCCGAGAGGCGGGAGCTGAGGCGCGCCAACGCCTCTAGCCGACGGAAACGACCCGTCATGATCGGCTTGCAGGTACGTTCTCCTGCTGACCGACTCACCCCGCCACCCGCATGCGAGCGCGTGGTACATAGTGAGAACATAATGACCGAGTCGACTCCTGAGTTTTCTACCTCCGAAACCATCTCATCGACCCGCCCCGCTGCTGGCTACATCGGCGGCAAGCGCAATCTGGCTTCCCGCATCTGCGCCATAATCGAGACCATTCCTCATGCCGCCTATGGCGAGCCGTTCGTTGGCATGGGAGGCGTCTTCCTGCGGCGGCGCAGCGTTCCGCGCGTCGAAGCGATCAACGACTGGTCGATGGACGTCGCCAATTTTTTCCGCATCTGCCAGCGACACTATGTCGCCTTCATGGACATGCTGCGGTTCCAACTCACCACGCGGGCAGGCTTCGAACTGTTGATGAAGGTCGATCCGAGTACGCTCACCGACCTGGAGCGTGCTGCCCGTTTCCTTTATCTCCAACGCGCCGCCTTTGGTGGAAAGGTCGCGGGGCGCAGCTTCGGAGTGGATCGGCACGGACCGGCGCGCTTCGACGTGACGAAGCTTGGACCGATCCTTGAGGCGATCCACGAACGGCTCGCATCGGTCGTGATAGAACGGTTGCGTTGGAACGACTTCATGACCCGTTGGGATCGCTCCGGCATGCTGTTTTATTGCGATCCGCCCTACTACGGCAGCGAGGGCGATTACGGCCTGGACGACTGCGGCAATCCCCTGTTCGATCGGGGCCAGTTTGAGCGGATGGCCACAACCATGGGGGCAATTCGAGCATCTGTACTGGTCTCGCTGAATGACCACCCCGAGGTCCGCTCGATCTTTGCAGGTTATGAGCTGATCGAGGTCGAAACGACCTACACGCTGGGTCGCACCGCGAACGGGAAGCGCGTGGGCGAACTGCTGATATTGAAACGAGAATGAAAGGGGGTTTCAGCTTCCCACTTCTCTGGGAACGCAACTTCCCAGTTCACGATCGTAATGTCGGGCGAAAACGCCGGAATTGTGCGGGTCCAGACGAAGTGGGAAGCGCAATGCCGAACTATTCCCACTTCTCGCGATTTTCACGGTCGCTTCCCAGGGAGGGATCGGTTCGAAGGCCCGATTTTTCGGCGTATCGGCCATTTAATCGCTCGGGGCAGCCGACCGTCTTTTGGCCAGCGAGAATGGCGGTTTTCAGCGGTTTTGTCCCACTTCATCCCACCAAATCACGCGAAATCCCGCCTCACTGCCGAGGGTGGAATTAATGTCCGGTCACACGGATGCCAGCCACCAAGTTCGGGCGGTTGGCCGCCCACGATCCTCGCTTCGTGCTCGATCTCAGGATGGGTCGCGAACCGCGCGGGATGACCGAAGCACGGATCAACGGCTTCATTGCCAGATACGAGGCAGCGCGCGATCCCGGCGGGGAGAACGTGCATGTCGGTTGATTTCGCCCCACCCCGCGCCCCCATGCCCACCCGCCGTACCGTGGCCGACCGGTTGCGCCATGCCTTGCTGGACCTTGCCAACGGCCACGGCGAGATCGCCAGCCATTCCGAAAAAGCCTGGGCGAGCGTTACCTTTGCCGGGGCGCGTCACACGGTCGTGCTGGGCTTCACCGGACGCGAGGCAGTCACAGCCGGCGAAACATTGATCGCGCTGCTGCCCGACCACGAATTCGCCATTCCCGGCCACCTCGTCGCCGATGCGACCGTGACCATGGCCGACCACCGACTGCTGCCCGAACCGCGCCTCGAGGTGACTTGCGAATTGCTGCTGCTGGAGGAAGCCTAGAGCCGCCGGATGACCAGGTTCCTGATTTCGCTCATGTCCTCCATTGCGAAACGTACGCCTTCGCGCCCGAGACCTGAATCCTTGACCCCGCCATAGGGCATATTGTCGACGCGGTAGCTGGAGACGTCGTTCACCACCACGCCCCCCACCTCGAGCATGTCCCACGCCTCCAGCACCTGATGCAGGTCGCGGGTGAAAATGCCTGCCTGGAGCCCGAACTTGCTGTCGTTAACCTGTTCTAGCGCCTCGGAAAAATCCGAGAAGCGGGACAGGTTGGCGAGCGGGCCGAACGCTTCCTCGCGATTGGCGTCGGCGCCGCGCGGTACGTTTTCGAGCAGGGTCGCCTCGAGCATGTTGCCGGTCCGCTCGCCGCCGCACAGCAGATTCGCGCCTTCAGCAACAGCCGCGTCGATCCATTCCTTGAGCCGCGTTGCTTCCTTCTCGGAAATCATCGGTCCGATGAAAGTGTCACGGTTCTTGGGATCGCCCGCGACAAGTGACTTGGTTTTCGTGACGAGCATGGCCTTGAAGGTGTCGTACACATCATCGTGGATAATGATCCGCTGCACCCCAATACAGCTCTGCCCGGACTGGTAGAATGCGCCAAAGATGATGCGTTCGAGCGCATGATCGAGGTCGGCATCCTTGTCGACGATCACCGCCGCGTTGCCGCCAAGTTCGAGCACGACCTTTTTCTTGCCCGCCTTGGCCTTGAGGTCCCAGCCCACGCCGGGCGAGCCGGTGAACGAAAGGAGCTTCAGCCGCTCGTCGGTGGTGAACAGGTCCGCCCCGTCGCGGCTGGCGGGCAGGATCGAGAACGCGCCCTCGGGCAGCACGTCGCATTCGGCCAGTACCTCGCCCATGATGATCGCGCCCAGCGGCGTGAGGCTGGCCGGCTTCATCACGAACGGACAGCCTATCGCGATCGCGGGCGCGATCTTGTGCGCGGCAAGGTTGAGCGGGAAGTTAAACGGGCTGATAAAGCTGCACGGCCCGATCGGCACGCGCTTCCACATCCCCATATAGCCTTTCGCCCGCTCCGAAATGTCGAGCGGCTGGACCTCGCCGTAATTCCTCACCGCCTCCTCGGCGCCGATACGAAACGTGTCGATCAGGCGGGTAACCTCGCCTTCTGCATCCTTGATCGGCTTGCCCGCCTCGACGCACAGCGCATAGGCGAGTTCGTCGAACCGTTCGCGAAACCGCGCGACGCAGTGGCTGAGGACGTCCTGCCGCTCGTAGCTCGCCAGCCGCGCCATCGGCTCCGCCGCGCGCACGGCCCCGGCAATCGCCTCCTCGATCACGTCGGGCGTGGCGAGCGCGGTGTGGAACGCGACCTCGCCGGTGAACTTGTCGGTTACCGCGAGATCGGTGTTCGGCTGCGCGGCCTTGTTGTTGAGGTAGAGCGGGTAGGTTTTCTTGAGTTTCATATCCGTCTCCCCCCTCCCCTTCAGGGGAGGGGCCGGGGGTGGGGAATGTCGGGACAGCGGCTCGCTTGACAGCCCCCACCCCAACCCCTCCCCTGAAGGGGAGGGGCTTTCATCACAGCGCCTTCGACAGCTCCTTGATATCTTTGTTCAATATCTGGTCATTCTCGCAATAGTCCACCGGGCAATCGATCAGGTGCACCCCCGGCGTATCGCGCGTGTGCGCCAACACCTCGGCCAGATGCGCGGCGCTTTCGACCCGGTGCCCCTTCGCGCCGTAACTTTCTGCATACTGGACGAAATCCGGGTTGCCGTAAGTCAGCCCCCAATCCTTGAAGCCCATGTTCGCCTGTTTCCAGCGGATCATCCCATAGGCATCGTCGCGCAGGATCAGCACGGCGAGGTTGAGGCCGAGGCGGACGGCGGTTTCCATTTCCTGGCTGTTCATCATGAAGCCGCCGTCGCCGCAGATCGCCATAACCTTGCGCTGCGGATAGAGCATCGCGCTCATCATCGCGCTCGGCAACCCCGCGCCCATCGTCGCCAGCGCATTATCGAGCAGCACCGTGTTGGGCAGGTACGCGCAGTAATTTCGTGCGAACCAAATCTTGTAGACCCCGTTGTCGAGGCAGATGATCGCGTCCTCCGGCATGGCGTCGCGGATCGCCTGGACCAGATGCGGCGGGAAAATCGGGAAGCGTGTGTCCCCAGCCAGCGACCGCGTATGCTCCTGCTCCGCCCGGCGATAGGCAAGCATATGATCGAACTTCCATTTCCCCTGGGGAACGATGTCGTCCTTGATCTGCCAGATGGCGTTGGCGATATCGCCGATCACCTCGATCTGCGGGAAATAGACCGGATCGACTTCCGCCGTGCGGCTGGACACGTGGATCACGGTTGGCCCACCCGCCTTCATGAAGAACGGCGGCTTCTCGATAACGTCGTGGCCAACATTGACGATACAGTCCGCATCCTCGATCGCGCGATGGACGAAATCACCGGCGGATAGCGCCGCGCAGCCGAGGAACAGCGGGTGCCGTTCGTCGATCACGCCCTTGCCCATCTGGGTGGTGACGAAGGGGATGCCGGTCTTGTCGATGAACTGGCGCAGCATCCGCCCGGTCATCTTGCGATTGGCGCCCGCACCGATCACCAGCACCGGCGCCCTCGCCTGCTCCAATGCCTCGACCGCCGAACGCACCGCCTTCGGTTCCGCCGAAGGGCGCCGCGCGACGGAACGCGGAATCGGGCGGCTTTCGGTCTGCTCCTCGGCGATGTCCTCGGGAAATTCGAGGTGCACCGCGCCCGGCTTTTCCTCCTCCGCCAGCCGGAACGCCTCGCGCACGCGGCTGGGGATGTTATCCCCCGCGGCAAGCTGGTGGGTGAACTTGGTAATCGGCCCCATCATCGCGACCACGCCGAGGATCTGGAACCGCCCCTGTTTCGATTTCTTGATCGGTTTCTGCCCGGTGATCATCATGATGGGCATCCCGCCAAGCTGGGCATAGGCGGCGGCGGTGACAAAATTGGTCGCGCCGGGGCCAAGCGTGGCAATGCAAACCCCGGTCTTGCCCGTGTGCCGGCCATAGGTGGCGGCCATGAATCCGGCGCCCTGTTCGTGGCGGGTCAAGACCAGCTTGATCTGGCTGGAATTCGACAAGCTTTCGAGGAAATCGAGATTTTCCTCGCCCGGCACGCCGAAGATGTATTCGACGCCCTCCGCCTCGAGGCATTCAATGAACAGGTCGGATGCTTTTTGCTTGTCGGCCATCGCGTTCAGTCCCCCCTTGCGGGCCGTGCTGGACGGACCCGGCTCCACTGGTCGCGACCGGCGGCGGCCCATGGCCGCTCTCGATTCCGGCCTAACAAATGGCCGGAACGGAGTCACCGCAATTAGTATCCGCGGGCGGGATCAAACAGGGGCGACAGCGGTTCGCCATCGAGGTAGCGGCGGCAATTGACCAGGAACCGATCGGCCGAGCGCGCAAACATCTTGTCCTGCGCCAGCCCCGACAGGTGCATCGTGACATGCGCGTTATCGAGCGACCACAGGGGGTGCTGGGGCGGCAGCGGCTCGGGTGTGGTCACATCGAGAAATGCGCCGCCGATGCGCTTTTCCGTCAACGCGGCGACCAGCGCATCCTGGTCGACCGCCGCGCCGCGGGCGATGTTCACCAACACTGCATCGGGTTTCATCGCCGCCAGCTCCGCCGCGCCGATCATCCCATCGGTTTCAGGCGTCGCGGGAACGGCGAGGATGATCCAGTCGAACTCACCCAGGCGCGCGCGCCACTGGTGAGGTGTGAGGACCCCCTCCCCCGCGGTCCGACGCACCACCGTGACCGCGACCTCAAACGCCTCAAGGCGCGGCTTGATCAACTGCCCGATCGCGCCATAGCCCAGCAGCAGCGCCTTGCTGCCCGCCAGTTCGCGCTTGCCCGGGGACGCGGTAAGCCACTCGTGCCGATCCTGCGCGCGCACGACATCGCGATAACCCTTGGCCGTCGTCAGCATCCCCATGATGACGTATTCGGCAATGGTGATCGCATTGATCCCCGCGCCGTTGGTGACGGTGATGCCGCGCTCGACCAGCAGGTCCAGCGGCAGGAAATCGAGCCCGGCATAGATCGAATTGAGCCACCTCAGGCTGGTGGCCCGGCGCACCGCTTCAGCCATGTCGCCCTTCGCGAACATGTCGAACCAGCCGATCTCCGCCAGTGGCGCCAGTTCCAGTGCTTCCTCGCGCGTAGCGAACCAGTGCGGTTCGATCCCGGACGGCAAGCGATGCTCGACCAGCGGGCGGATCAGATTGGAGAGGACCGCGGTGGGCATGGTTTACTCCTTCGAATCCTCCCCATCGATTTACAACGGGGAGGTGCAGAAGCGTCAGTATCTTATGGAGGGGCCAATCGTCAGAGCCGCCATTCCCACCCAAGCGGGTCACCGTCCATGACCTCGACCCCCGCGGCGGCCAATTCGTCGCGGATCGCGTCGGAGGTGGCAAAGTCCTTCGCCGCGCGCGCATCCTTGCGCCGGGCGAGCGCGGCTTCGATTTCGGCCTCGGTGATGGTGGCGGCCTTGGGGCGGATGCGGAGATCGGTACGGGATAAGCTGAGAAGGTCGAGGCCAAGTACCGCATCAAAGCGCTCCAACGCTGCAAGCGCATCGACAGGCGAGATCGCGTTCACGCCCAAAACGAGTTCGACCACAGCCAACGCTTCGGACGTGTTGAGATCGCCAGTCAGCGCATCGCCAAAAGCAGAATCGTACTTTTCAATCGGGAATGCGCCGAGCTGTCCTGCGCCGGCTCGATTCGTGAGCCGCTCCACCCCCATCACCATCCGCTTCAACCGCGTGAGCGCAGCCTGCAAGCCCTCCCACGAGAACTCCAGCTCGCTGCGGTAGTGCGCCTGGAGACACATCAGGCGGTAGGCGAGCGGGTGGTAGCCCTTGTCGATCAGGAGCTGGAGGCGAAGAAACTCGCCCGAGGACTTGCTCATCTTACCGGTGCGATCGACGAGGAAGTTGTTGTGCATCCAGATGTTCGCGCCGCTCGCATCTGAATGGCAGTGCGCCTGGTTCTGGGCGATTTCGTTGGGGTGATGGATCTCGCGATGGTCGATCCCGCCGGTGTGTATGTCGAACGGGAAGCCCAGTACCTCCCCCGACATGACGGAGCATTCAAGGTGCCAGCCAGGAGCGCCCAGCCCCCAGGGCGAATCCCATTCCATCTGCCGCGTCTCGCCCGGCGGCGTCTTGCGCCAGATCGCGAAGTCGGCAGCGTTGCGTTTGCCCTCAACCGGATCGATCCGGCTCTCGCCCTCGTCGGTGGCCGCGCGCGCCAGTCGCCCGTAGTCGGCCACCGTCGACACGTCGAAATAGAGCCCGCTGTCGAGTTCGTAGCAGTGCTTCGCCGCGATGCCCTTGGCGAATTCGATCATCTGCGGGACGTAGTCGGTCGCGATGGTCCACTGCGCGGGCTGGCGGATGTTGAGCGCCTTCACATCGGCCCAGAAGGCTTCGGTGTAGTGCTTCGCGATGTCCCAGATCGACTGCGCATTTTGCGCCGCCGCCTTCTCCAGCTTGTCCTCGCCCGCGTCGGCATCGTCGGTCAGGTGGCCCACGTCGGTGATGTTGATGACATGGGTGAGCTTGTAACCCTTAAAGCTCAGCGTTCGCCCCAGCACGTCGGCGAACACATAGGCGCGCATGTTGCCGATGTGCGGGTAGTTGTAGACCGTCGGCCCGCAGGTATACACGCGCGCCTCGCCGTCGTGGACCGGCTCGAACACTTCAAGCTGGCGGGTGAGCGAGTTGAACAGCTTGAGCGGGGCGTCGGTCATGCGCGCCGCATAGGTCGGCGCGCCGCTACTGCCAACCCTCCCAGCGCACCGCCTCTTCGATGGGCGCACGGTCAACCGGAAAATTGTTCACCGGGGCGTGCGCCTCGCGATATCCGATGGCCAGGCCACAAAAGAAGATGTGATCCTCCGGGATGTCGACCATCTCGCGGATCTGCGGGGAATAGACCGCCCACGCTTCCTGCGGGCAGGAATCCAGCCCTTCCTCGCGCAGCAGCAGCATGATCGATTGCAGCCACATGCCGATGTCCGACCACTGCGGCGGACCCATGTATCTGGGCGTGTGCACCAGCATCAGCACCGGCGCGCCGAAGGCACGGAAATTGCGCGCGAACCACATCAGGCGTGCCGTCTTGTCCTCACGCGGAATTTGCAGGGCACGGTACATGTCCTCCCCTACCCCGCGGCGGCGCAACTCATAAGCTCCGTCAAGATCTGGCGGATAGACATTGTATTCCGGCGCATGCGCCGCACGGCCCTTAGGAAATTCCAGCGCGATCCGGTCGAACAGGCGCTGCATTGGCGCGCCGGTCAGCACGATCCCGTGCCAAGGCTGCGTGTTTCCCCCCGAAGGCGCCCGCTGCGCCTTGACGAGCACCCGCTCGATCACGGTGCGATCGACCGGCTGGTCGGTAAACGCGCGGATGGAGCGGCGCGTGCCGATGGCTTCGGTTACGGTCACTTGGTTTCGCCTTCGAACAGCCCCGCAAGCTGTTCGATAATGGTACCGCCAAGCTGCTCTACGTCCATGATCGTGACCGACCGCTTGTAGTATCGTGTCACATCATGTCCAATGCCGATGGCGGCGAGTTGCACCGGCGAGCTCCTCTCGATCCACTCTATCACCCGGCGCAAGTGCTGTTCCAGATAACCCGCGTTGTTCACGCTGAGGGTCGAATCGTCGACCGGCGCGCCGTCCGAAATGACCATCAGGATGCGGCGATCCTCCGGGCGGGCGAGCAGGCGCTGGTGCGCCCAGAGCAGCGCCTCGCCGTCGATGTTTTCCTTGAGCAACCCTTCGCGCATCATCAGACCGAGGTTGCGGCGCGCGCGGCGCCACGGCTCGTCTGCCTTCTTGTAGACGATGTGGCGCAGGTCGTTAAGGCGGCCCGGATGCGGCGGCTTGCCATCTGCGAGCCACGCTTCACGGCTCTGGCCGCCCTTCCATGCGCGGGTGGTAAAGCCCAAAATCTCGGTCTTGACCCCGCACCGCTCCAGCGTGCGCGCGAGAATATCGGCGCTGATGGCGGCGATGGAGATCGGCCGCCCGCGCATTGAGCCGGAATTGTCGATCAGCAGGGTGACGACGGTGTCCTTGAATTCCTGGTCGCGCTCGACCTTGTAGCTCAGCGACTGCCCCGGGCTGACGACCACGCGCGCCAGCCGCGCTGCATCGAGCAGCCCTTCTTCCTGGTCGAAATCCCAGGCGCGGTTCTGTTGCGCCATCAGCCGGCGCTGCAGGCGATTGGCCAGCCGGGTGACGATCGACTGCAGCCCGGTAAGCTGGCTGTCGAGATAGGCGCGCAGCCTGTCCAGTTCATCGGCATCGCAAAGTTCGGGCGCCTCGACCACTTCGTCGAAACGGTTGGTGAAGTGCTTGTATTCGAAATCGTTCGGAATGTCGGTCCACGGCCGGTTGGGCCGGACCGGCATCATGCCGTCCTCACCCTCTTCACCGACATCCCCGTCGGACATCTCCTCGCTGTCCTGCGATTCGCCGTCGGAGTCGCCGTCGCTGTCGCCTTGGGCGGGTTCCCCGGCCATCTCGGCGGTCTGCGGTTCGGCTCCGTCCTGCTGGTCTTCGCCGTCGTCGTCAGCCTCGTCCTGGCCGTCGTCCGCGTCACCGTCGTCCTCGTCGGAACTTCCGCTTTCGTCGGTACGGGTCAGCTCGAGGTGCTGCAACATGTCCAGCGCAAGCGACTGGAAAGCCTTCTGGTCGTCGATCGAGAGGGCCAGAGCCTCGAAGTCGCCGCCGGTGCGCGCCTCGATGAATTCGCGCACCATCTCGACCCCGCCGCGCGCGCGTTGCGGAATCGGGGCACCCGTCAAAGCCTCGCGCAATAGCAGGCCGAGCGCGCTCTGAAGCGGGACCTCGCCTTCCACCTGGGCGCGCGTAATCGGATCGGTCGCGGTCCGCAGTTCGGTCGCGGCCTCAAGATTGTCACGCATGCCGCTGAAATTGTTTGCGCCCAATGCTTCGTATCGGACCTGTTCGACCACGTCGTAGCACGCCCGCGCGGTGGGCTCGGCTGGCGCGGCGCGCGCATGGAGCGCGGCATTGTGGTGGCGCAGCTTCAAGGCAAAGCTGTCGGCGAAGCCGCGCGCCTCGCTCGCCTGATCGCGTGGCAGCGTGCGCCCTGGCAATGGCACGCGGAAGTTGCTGCCCGAAGCGCTGGGTGCATCAGCGCTCCACGCGACCTCGACCTCGGGATCGCGCGACACCGCCCGCGCGGTCGCGGTCAGCGCCTGTTTGAAGCGATCGAGAGGCGTGCGATCGGCCATTTACTTGATGATCGACTGGCCCGTCTTCGCCCAATCGGCCAGGAATCCATCGATTCCCTTGTCGGTCAGCACGTGCTTGACCAGTCCCTTGATGACGGCAGGCGGCGCGGTCATCACGTCAGCGCCGATCTTGGCGGCTTCGAACACGTGAACGCCGTGTCGAACGCTGGCGACAAGAATTTCGGTGCCGAAATCGTAGTTGTCATAGATCAGGCGGATGTCGCTGATCAGTTGCATTCCGTCGAAGCCGTTGTCGTCGTGCCGCCCGACGAAGGGACTGACAAAAGTCGCGCCCGCCTTCGCCGCCAGCAAGGCCTGATTGGCGGAAAAGCACAGCGTCACATTGACCATCGTGCCCTCGCCCGAAAGCGCGCGGCAGGTCTTCAGGCCGTCGATCGTAAGTGGCACCTTGATGCACACATTGTCCGCGATCCGGCGCAGGATTTCGGCCTCGCGCATCATCTCCGCGTGGTCGAGCGCGACGACTTCCGCGCTTACCGGGCCATCGACGATCCCGCAAATCTCGCGCGTCACTTCCATGAAGTCGCGGCCCGACTTGGCGATCAGCGATGGGTTGGTCGTGACGCCATCAAGCAGCCCGGCTTCTGCCAGTTCCCTGATATCGGCAATTTCGGCGGTGTCGGCGAAGAATTTCATGTGTGGCAGGCTCCGGGTATATCGATTCTCCGCCGCTCTAGCCCGGTCACAACCGCGATGCGACCCCGAACACGCCGATCAGCAGCGGATCGCGGGTGGCGCCCGGGTCGCGGCGGATGGCTGCTTCCTCGACGCCGATTTCGCGCCAGATCGCATCGTTCACGGTGGCGGAAAAACGCGTGGCCACCCCGCCTACATCGACGCCCGAAAGCCGCGCAATGGCGTCGGAAATCACCGGATCGCGCGCGACGCGGATCGCCTGGCCCAGTTCGGGCACCATTGCCTCGACCAGCCGCTCGCCCATCTCGCCGCGCAGAAAGCTGGTGGCGGCGGTCGGTCCGCCCCGCACCAGTGCCTCGGCAGCGGAGAATCCGATCACGCGCACGGTATCAGCGACGATGGGCGCGGCGCGCTCTGCACCCCTGATCGCGACATCGGCAAAGGCATGCTCCAGTCGCGACTTGAACAATGGGCCGGTAAGGATGGCGGCCATCACGTTGCCGCGCGCACCGAACACGCCGCCGAAATCAAGCGCTTCAACCTGCGCGTCCCAGTAACCGCCGGGTGCGGTCAGCCGGGCGAAGGCGCGCTCGCTCGACAGCAGCAGCAGGCGCCGGATCGCATCGGTGAAGCTGAAGCCGTAGCCGGTGGTCGCGCAACCCGAGACGAGCAGCGCCGCACCTGCCGCCGCGCTGCCCACGAAAGCGCGCCGTCCGATAATATGGGTCATATTCCTTCTCCCAAACCTTGTCGCGCCCCGCCTGCCCCGCCCATATGGAACGCTTCATGAACCGCGTCCGCTGCCTCGTTTTCAACGCCGCGCTCGGCGTTCTCGACTATCGCGCCCCTTCCGGAATGCCGGTCGAGGTGGGTTCGGTGGTCGTCGCGCCGCTTGGACCGCGCCAGATCCTCGGGGTGGTCTGGGATGAGGACCGCTTGCCCGGCGCTGACGTTGCCGAGTCCAGGCTGCGGCCGCTGCTTGAGGTATTGCCCGTGCCGCCGCTCCGGCCCGAACTGCGGCGCCTGGTCGAATGGACGGCGGACTATTACTGTGCCCCGCTGCCTGCCGTCGCGCGCATGGTGCTTGCTTCGGGCGGAGCGCTGCGCGGGCCGTCCGTCACGACCGAATATCGCCTTTCAGGCATGGCGCCCGACCGGCTTACGCCAAAGCGGCTCCAGGCAATGGAAGCGCTGCAGGGCGAGCAGGCGACGATGCGCGAGCTGGCTGAACTGGCGGGCGTTTCCGAAGGCGTGCTGCGCGGGCTGGCCAATCAGGGCGCGCTCGAGGCGGTGCTGGTCGATTGCGATCGCCCTTACCCCCGCGCGGAGCCAGGCCACGTCACGGTCGACCTGAACACCGAACAGGCCGAGGTTGCCGCCACGCTGACCGGCGCGGTCGAGGCACGCAAGTTCGCCCCCTTCCTGCTCGATGGCGTGACGGGGTCGGGCAAGACCGAAACATATTTCGAGGCGGTCGCCGCGGCGTTGCGGATGGGCCGTCAGGTGCTCGTCCTGCTGCCCGAGATCGCGCTGACTGAAGCCTTCCTGCGCCGGTTCGAAGACCGTTTCGGCACCCCTCCCGTGATGTGGCATTCCTCGCTCAAGTCGTCCGAGCGCCGGCGGGCGTGGCGCGCGATTGCCGGCGGGCCCGAAGAAGGCGGGGCGCAGGTGGTGGTCGGTGCGCGCTCGGCGCTGTTCCTGCCTTATGCCAACCTGGGCCTGATAGTGGTGGACGAGGCGCACGAGGTCAGCTTCAAGCAGGACGACGGAGTGCGCTACAACGCGCGCGACGTGGCGGTAATGCGCGCGCGGTTCGAGGCGTTCCCGGTGATCCTCGCCAGCGCCACCCCCGCGCTCGAAAGCCTGCAGATGGCCGAGAGCGGGGTCTACGAAAAACTCGACCTGCCCGCGCGGTTCGGCGGGGCCACCCTGCCCGCGATCGAAACACTCGATCTCACCAAGGACAAGCCCGAGCGCGGCCGCTGGCTCGCCCCGCCACTGGCGCAGGCGCTGGCCGAAACGCTGGAGCGCGGCGAGCAATCGCTCTTGTTCCTCAATCGCCGCGGCTATGCCCCGCTGACATTGTGCCGCAACTGTGGACACCGCTTCCAATGCGCCAATTGCAGCGCCTGGCTGGTCGAGCACCGCTTCAGCCAGCGCCTCGCCTGCCACCATTGCGGGCACGAGGAGAAACCGCCGACCCACTGCCCCGAATGCGGCGAACCCGACTGCATGGTGGCCTGCGGCCCCGGGGTGGAGCGGATCGCGGATGAAGTGGCCCAAATCCTGCCGGATGCGCGCGTCGCGGTCGTCACCTCCGACACGATCGGCTCGCCCGAACGCGCGGCCGATTTCGTCGCGCAGGCGGAAGGCGGTGCGATCGACGTGATTGTCGGCACGCAGCTCGTAACCAAGGGATTTCACTTTCCCGAGCTTACCTTGGTGGGCGTGGTCGATGCCGACCTCGGGCTGGAGGGCGGCGACTTGCGCGCGGCGGAGCGGACTTACCAGCAGATCGCCCAGGTCGCCGGGCGTGCCGGGCGCGGGGCCAAGCCAGGCACGGTGCTGATCCAGACCCGCCATCCCTCCGCGCCGGTCATTGCCGCGCTGGCCGCTGGCGACCGCGACGCCTTCTATGAGGCCGAGACCGAGGCGCGCCGCCACGCCGGCGCCCCGCCCTTCGGCCGCTGGGCCGCGATCATCGTGTCGAGCGAAGATGAGACCGAGGCGCGCGAGGCGGCCCAACGCCTTGGCGGCACCCGCCCGCACCTGCCCGACATTGCCGTGCTCGGCCCCGCGCCTGCACCGATGGCGCTGCTGCGCGGTCGCTACCGCTACCGCCTGCTGCTCAATGCTCGCCGCAGCGCGCAGGTACAGGACGTGATCCGCGAGTGGATCGGCGCGCTCGACTTTCCGCGCGGGGTACGGGTAAGCGTGGATATCGACCCCTACAGCTTCGTCTAGGAGACGCGCCCATGCTGACAGTCCATCATCTCGGAATTTCGCAATCTGAGCGCGTTGTTTGGCTGTGTGAAGAGCTGGAGCTCGATTACACCTTCAAGCGCTACGACCGGCGCGCGGACAACCGGCTCGCGCCCGATGAGCTGAAGGCGCTCCACCCCGCAGGCATGGCGCCGGTGATCGAAGACGGCGACCTGGTGCTCGCCGAAAGCGGCGCGATTTGCGAATATGTGGATCGCAAGTACGGGAATGCGAAGCACTGCCTCGGCCCCGATCATCCAGACTTTGCCGACCACCTGTTCTGGGTTCATTATGCCAACGGCACCTTCATGACCAATGGCATGATGCAGCTGGTCCTCGCGATGGGTGAACCGCAAAACCCGGCGCCGGCCCTGTTCGTGGAAGACCGCGCCAATCGCGGCTGGGAACAGGTCGAGGCGCGGCTGGGTGAGGCCGAATTCCTCGGCGGCAGGCAATTGACGCTGGCCGACATCCTGATGGTTTATGCGCTTACCACCGGCCGCATGTTCCGCGGCAGGACGCTCGATGGCCTGCCCAACATCGCCGCCTATCTCCAGCGCATCGGCGCGCGGCCCGCCTACCAGCGTGCTTGGGCGAAATGTGAGCCAGCGATGCCGCCGCAACTGACCTGACCTGCGCGAACGTCCCATGTCCCAAAGTGGGACAAAATCATCAGCGTTAATAAATCGTTAACTATATTTGCAAACGCTCTCGGCTTGCGCTAGCCCGGCGTCCGGCGAGATGTGGCAAGTGCCCATGGTCGTAATCTCGCAGCAGGGGTCGCAATCCTTGCAACCAGCAATGGGGCATCCCGCCGGGGCGTCGTCGCGGTGCTGATTGCTGTTCGCCCCCCTCCCAGGGAGATAGTCAGATGAAGTTCGTTTCCATTGCTTTTGCAGCCGCTTTCATGGCCGCTCCGGCTGTTGCTGCCGATACGATCGCGTACAATTCCACCCCCGCCGACGGCTGGTTCTACGGCTCGGGCAACGATTATTCGCCTGCCAACACCACTGTCCTGACCACCGGCAACGGCGATCAGATGTACATGCGCTTCCATCGCACGTTCGAACAGGCACCGGCCTCGGTCGGCAATGTCTACAGCTTCGCGCTGGGAACCAATCCGCTTAGCTTTGACTGGGGTATCGACAACAACGCCGGCGCGCTGATTTCGGCCCTGCTGACGCTGACCAATGTCGGCACCGGACAATCCGTGAGTTATGATCCGTTCATCAGCATCGGTAACGCCACCGGCAATGGCAGCACGCAGAACAGCTTCCGCTTCAATTTCATTCCCGGCTTGTTTGACCCAAATGTCGACAATACCTATCGCGTCGATATGTCGGTCTCTGGCCTCGGCGGTGGCGGCACGCGCGATCTGAGCATTCTCGCGCAGTTCGGTGCCGGTGCCGCTCCGGCCGTACCGGAGCCGTCGACCTGGGCAATGCTCATCCTGGGTTTCTTCGCAATGGGCGCGACCATCCGCAACCGCCGAACCAGGACAACCGTCAGCTACGCCTGATCGGTAGCAGGCTTTATCATGAAGGGCCTGGCGCAAGCCGGGCCCTTTTCGTTTGGAGCGGATCGGTGCTCCGTGCATTGACGCGGCAATGCACGCACCCGTTCTCGTCCCCGTTCTTGGCGATCAATTGACCCGCTCCCTTGCCAGCCTGCGTGGCCAGGCGAAGGACGATACCGTGGTACTGATGATGGAGGTCTGGGACGAGGCGACCTACGTCAAACACCACAAGCAGAAGATAACGCTGATCTTTTCCGCGATGCGCCACTTCGCTGCGGAATTGCGCGCGGCGGGCTGGACGGTCAACTACGTCCGCCTCGACGATCCTGACAACGCCGGAAGCTTCACCGGGGAGGTCGCGCGCGCGATCGAGCGTCACGCCCCGCGCCTCGTCCGCGTGACCGAGCCAGGCGAATGGCGAATCGGCGAAGCGATGGAACAATGGACAGACAAGTTCCCCTGCCCCGTCGAAATCCTGGCCGATGACCGGTTCGTCTGCTCGGTAAGGGAATTCGGCCAATGGGCCCAAGGGCGGCGCCAGCTAAGGCTGGAATTCTTCTATCGCGAGATGCGCCGCAAGACTGGGTTGCTGATGGACGGCGCGGAGCCGATCGGCGGACAATGGAACTATGATGCCGAGAACCGCAAACCGCCCAGGGAAGGGCTGGCCGCGCCCACTGCGCCGAAATTCACGCCCGATGCGATAACGCGGGAAGTCATCGCGTTGGTCGAGAGCCGCTTCGGCAATCATTTCGGCCGCCTCGATCGTTTCGAATGGCCAGTTACCGCCGCGCAGGCGGAGGAGGCCGCCAGCGCCTTCCTGGCGCAGCGCCTGCCTCGCTTTGGCGATTATCAGGACGCCATGGTGCATGGCGAGGACGACCTGTTCCACTCTCTGCTCTCGACCAGCCTGAACCTCGGCCTGCTCGACCCGCTCGACCTTTGCCACAGGGCAGAGGCGGAATACCACGCCGGGCGCGCCCCGCTGAACGCCGTCGAAGGGTTCATCCGCCAGATCATCGGCTGGCGCGAATACGTACGCGGGTTCTACTGGCACCTGATGCCCGGCCTGGGCGAAGCGAACGAACTGGGCGCGACCCGACCGCTGCCTGAATTCTGGTGGACGGGCGAGACGGACATGCGCTGCCTGGCCGACTGCATCCGCTCTACCCGCGACAATGCCCACGCCCACCATATCCAGCGACTGATGGTGCTGGGCAACTTCGCATTGCTCGCGGGGATCGATCCGCGCGCGGTGCAGGACTGGTTCCTGGTCGTCTATGCCGACGCCTACGACTGGGTGGAACTGCCGAACGTGGCCGCTATGGCACTCTATGCCGATGGCGGGCGGCTGGCGTCGAAGCCCTATGCCGCGAGCGGCAATTACATCAACAAGATGTCCAATTATTGCGGCCAGTGCGCCTACTCCGTGTCAAAGAAAACCGGCGAAGGCGCATGCCCTTTCAATCCGCTGTACTGGGACTTCATGGTCCGCCACCGCAAACGGTTTGAAGCCAATCCGCGGATCGGGCGCATCTACAGCACCTGGGACAAGATGGGGCCGGACAAGCAGCGCGAATATCGCACCAGCGCCAAGGCGTTTCTCGACCGGCTTGAACCGGCAGCTAGCGGCTGGGCGCGATAACCTGGCGCCGCCACATCGGCGAAACCCAGCGCCCTTCCTTGCGCGCTTGCCATATCAGCCACACGCCCGCGGCCCCGGCAACGATCAGCGCCAGCACCGACGCCTCCAGCCCGAAGGCGCCACCCGTGAGCAATTCGGGTCCATCGAGCGCCGCCTCGACCGCGCCTTCGACCGGGAACCCGGATACCGGGACATCGAACACCAGCCCCTGGGTCAGGTTCCACCCGGCATGGATGCCGATCGCGAGCCATAGCGTGCGAGTAAGCATGTACGCGCCGCCGAGCAGCAGCCCGGCCTCGACCGCGACCGCCAGGGTCGAGAACCATGTCGCGCCGTCGTTCATGCCATGTGCCAGGCCGAACAGCGCCGAACTGACCGCGAGCGCCGCCCAGCTTCCGCCCAGCTCCTCGACCCAACGGAACACAATCCCGCGAAAGATTACTTCCTCAACGAAACCAGCCACCACGCCGCCAGCCATGGCGAAGGCAACCGCCCCTTCGAGCGTGCCGGTTCCATA
Source organism: uncultured Erythrobacter sp. (assembly GCA_964516135.1). GTDB lineage: Bacteria > Pseudomonadota > Alphaproteobacteria > Sphingomonadales > Sphingomonadaceae > 34-65-8. The sequence continues at coordinate 20,042 of CAZEWN010000019.1, forward strand.
GATCCGATAAACGCCGAAGATCGCCGCCAGTCCAACCACCACGGCAAATACTGCCGCGCCGACGCCCAGGCCGAGCGCGGTATCGCCGAGCGCCCCGACGCCCGGCAGATCGTCACGCGGCTGCGCGCCCAGGCGGCGGATCACCAGTTTGTAAATGAAGAGCGTCGCCAGCACCGCCACCGCAGCACGGATCGTGGCGTCCGCCGCTGCGTCCATTCCTGCAGGCAGCGTGTAGAACAGCATCCACTGCGCCGCCCACAGCATCAGATACAGCGCCACCAGCGCGACGAGCATGGCGACCAGCGGGAAATCCCACACCTGGCGCCACAGGGGGCGCGGGTCGGCGTGATGGGTGGCGGCGGCAGTTTCCATCGAGCGATCCCCTTCGCATATTGCGCGTCGTGCTTGAGCGCGGGGGACCGCAATTCACGACGCGCGTCAATCCCCGCGCGCGAGCTTGTTCACCGGGCGCAGGGTACGGTTTCCCCCGCGAACACGGCCGCCACCTGCTCGCCAAGCCACGTCATTGTCGCGGCCCAGGGTCCGTGGCCATAGCTGATCCGTGCCACGCCCAACGCGGCGAGCTCGGCCCGGGTGCCCCGACCGGGCGCCCAGAGCACGTTGACGGGCAACGGCGAACCCGCGCAGATCGCCGCAATGCTCGGGTGGTCGCCCAGGAGCGGAACGAACAGCCCGCCCGCCCCGGCATCGGCGTAGGCATGGGCGCGTTCCAACACCTGATCAATCAGCGCCGGACCGATATCCTCCCGCTTCTTGCCCAGATAGACGTCGGTGCGGGCGTTGATGAACAGGCGGGTGGCCGCAGCCGCCGCGAGCCGCGCGGCTGCCTCGGCGACCGCAACAAGGGCGGTTTGCCCCGGCAGCCGGTCTTCCATGTTGATCCCGGCAGCGCCGACATCGCGCGCGCGCGGTCGCTGCGGCAACAGCGCTGGGCGTGTCGCCGTACCCCGCCTCAATGTCGACCGTGACGGGCAGGTCGGTGACCGAAACGATCCGTTCGAGGTTGGCCAGCACGAGATCGAGCGGCACCGTCTCGCCGTCCTTGAACCCCAGCGATTCGGCCACGCCATAGCTGCCGGTCGCAATCGCCTTCGCGCCCGCCTCGGCAACGGCGCGCGCCGACCCGGGATCCCAGATGTTGAACAGCACCAGTGGATTGCCGGGCACGTGGAGGGCGCGGAAGTGTTCCACCTTGCTCATCGGTTCGTCTCCCGGCGCAGCAGTTCGCGCTTGATGTCGAGGCCATAGGCATAGCCGCCCAGATCGCCGCCCGTGCGAATCACACGGTGGCAGGGGATCAGTACGGCGACGTTGTTGCGCGCATTGGCGCTACCCGCCGCGCGCACGGCTTTCGGATTGCCCGCGGCGGCGGCAATTTCGGCATAGGTCCACGTCTCGCCCGGCGGGATCTCGCGCAGCGCCTTCCAGCAGGCTTCCTGGAACGCGGTGCCCTTCACGTCGAGCGGGATGTGGGAAAAATCGCCCGGCGTTTCGACCGTGGCCACCACTTCGTCCAGCAGCTTCGCGAAGTCGGCCCCGCCTTCGACCAGGTCGGCCCGGGGGAAGCGGCGGCGCAGATCGTCCTCGCCCTCGCCGAACGACAGGCGGCACACCCCCTTGTCGGTCGCCGCGACGAGCATGGGGCCGATCGTGGTCGGAACCACTGCCCAGTGGATCGCAACCCCCGCCCCGCCATTGCTCCACGCGCTTGGCGCCATGCCCATCCTGCCTTTCGTATTGTCGTAGAAGCGCGAGGGCGCGCCGTAGCCCGCCTGGTAGATCGCGCCCGTCACGCTATCGCCCGCGCTCAATGCGTCACGTGCCCGCTCCTCGCGCAGGGCGCGGGCGTAGGCGGCGGGCGAAAGGCCAGTGGCGCGCTTGAACACCCGCTGGAAATGCGCCGGCGAATAGCCGGTGAACTGCGCCAGCTCGTCGAGCGAGGGCGAACCGCCGGGCTCCTGCATCGCCTGCTTGATCTCGTCGATCGCGGCGAGCACGGCCGCCTCGTCGCGCCCGACATCATCGGGCAGGCATCGCTTGCAGGCGCGCAGACCCGCCGCCCGCGCTTCCGCCCCGCTGGCGAAGAAGCGCACATTTGCGCGGCGCGGGTGGCGCGCGGCGCACGAGGGGCGGCAGTAGATGCCGGTCGTCAGCACGCCGGTGACGAATCTTCCGTCGCAGCTGCGGTCGCGCCGCTTCACGGCGGCCCATGCCCAGTCGGTGGTGGTGTCGTCCTCGAACATCGCCTGTCTCCCTAGCGTCCGGCATCAACCGGAGCGATAGCCAGTTGTGCCTCTTCCCCGCGCTGCTCGCATCCCGGCGCTTGCGATCAAAACACGGCCCCGCGTAAAAGGCGCGCCGATGCGCCGCTTTCTCACCGCCCTTGCCGCCCTGTCCGCTGTCGCCTTGCCCGGCCCAGCTGGCGCCGACCCCGCCGACATCGACGCCGCTTCGCGCGGGGTGGTACGCGTCGTCATCATCGGCAGCGATGGCGAAGAAGTGTTTCCACTTAGCCACGGCACTGGCTTCGCCGTGACCCCGACACGGATCGTCACCAACGCCCACGTGCTCCAGGAAGCCTTGCAGGACGATTCCCTGCGCATCGGCATCGTACCCAGCGAGGGGGAGGAGGCGACATATGGCCGGCCGATCGCGGTCAGCCCGCGCAACGACCTTGCGCTGGTGGAGCTGACCGGAACGCTGCGCCTGCCGCCGCTCACGATCGCCGGCAATGCGGCGCGTGACAGCGGCGATGTGGTCGCGGTGGGCTATCCGATGAATGTCGATCGCGCGCAGGGTCTCGATATCGCCGACATCTTCCGCGCCCAGCCGCCGGTCAAGAGCCGCGGCGCCCTGGCCGGAGCGCGCCCCAGTCGCCAGTTCGACACGTTGCTCCACACCGCCGCGATTGCGCGCGGCAATTCGGGCGGGCCGCTGGTCGACGGCTGCGGCCGCGTGGTCGGGGTCAACAGCTTCGGCGCGGAGACAAGCACTTCGGACGCCGAATTCTTCTTCGCCGTGTCGAACCGCGAGCTGCTCCCATTCCTCGCGGCCAACGATGTGACCGCGCGGGTCAACGATCTGCCCTGCCGCAGCCTGGCCGAGCTGGATGAGGCCGAGCGCGCGCGGATCGAACGCGAACAGGCGGAGGCACGCAGCCAGCTCGCCGCCAGCCGCGAGGAACAGCGCGACGCCCGCGACCGAGCCGAGCGCGAGGCGGCCGAGGCAGTCCAGTCCGAACGGGAGAACGCCATGGCGCTCGCCTTCCTGCTGACGCTGGTGGCGCTGGGCGCAGGCATCCTGGCCGGGCGCGCCTGGCAGGCCGACCGCGAGGCCGATCCGGCGCAGGAGAAGCGCCTGATGATTGCAGGGGCGATCGCCGCGGTCGCCGCGATTGCCGCCCTGGCGCTGTGGATTACCCGGCCCGGCCTGGACGAAGTGGACCGCCGCGTTGCCGCCGCGCTGGCGCCCGAGCCCGAGGGCGAGGCGAGACAGACCGCCAGCGCGGCGGGTACGTTGATCTGTACGCTCGACCTTTCCCGCAGCCGGGTGACTGGCGCCCCCGATCGCCAGGTCGAATTCGGCTGGAACGAAGACGGCTGCGTCAACGGACGCACCCAATATGGCCTGGCCGCCGGCGAATGGGCGCGCGTGTTCGTGCCCAACGAAGAAGACGCGGTCGCGGTCAACCGCTTCGACCCCGAAACCCGCACCTATCGCACCGATCGCTACCTCCTGGGCCGTGCGGCAATGAGCGATGCCCGTGATGCCCGCAGTCTCTATACGGCACCTGCTTGCGACACTCCGAGCGCCGCTTCGCGCCTCGGCGACATGCAGGGCGCCGTGATCGCACTCTTGCCCGAAGCGCCAAACGAGCGGCTCGTCTATTCCTGCGGCCCGCAAGGCAGCGACGCGGAGGGCTGAATGCCCCCACGCGCTCCCCTTGGCCGCTTGCCTTGTGGGAAACCCGATGCTAGGCGCGCGCCAGCTTTGCCGGGGTGACTCGTTCGCCCCCACTACGGCTTAAGCGAGCATCGTTATTTTCCGACCCTTAGAGGACGAGAGACGCGTGGAGATTTCCGCCGGTATTCAGGCTAGCCTGGCAGGGCGTTACGCCTCGGCCCTGTTCGATCTTGCCGCCGAGCACGGCTCGGTCACGGCAGTCGAATCGGACCTCGACAAACTGCACGCCGCGCTCGCCGAATCGAGCGATTTGCGCAATGCGACCACCAATCCGCAGCTTTCCCGCGCGGTGCAGGGTTCGGCCGTGGCAGCGATTGCCAAGGTGCTCGGCCTCAGCGATCTCACGACCCGCTTCCTCGGCGTCCTCGCCCAAAACCGCCGCCTTTCGGAGCTGTCCGGCATGATCCGCGCGTTTCGGGCGATCGCCGCCGCGCAGCGCGGCGAGGTGACGGCCGAAGTCACCAGCGCCCGCGCGCTGACCGACGCGCAGCTCGAACAGCTGAAGCACAAGCTCACGGCGCGCGAGGGTCGCACCGTCAAGATTCAAACGAGCGTCGACCCGGAGCTTCTGGGCGGTCTCGTCGTCACCATCGGTTCGAAGCGCATCGACGGCTCGATCCGCACCCGTCTCAATTCCCTCGCCCAGGCGATGAAGGGCTGAAAGTCCGCACGCCAACCGGTTTGATGAAAGGCTGAAGGCAAACCCCATGGAAATCCGCGCCGCAGAAATCTCCAAGGTCATCAAGGACCAGATCGCCAATTTCGGCACCGAGGCGGAAGTCTCGGAAGTCGGCTCGGTGCTGTCGGTTGGTGACGGTATCGCCCGCATCCACGGCCTCGACAAGGTCCAGGCCGGCGAGATGGTCGCGTTCGCCAACGGCGTGCAGGGCATGGCGCTGAACCTCGAAGCGGACAACGTCGGCGTCGTGATCTTCGGCTCGGACGCCGAAATCAAGGAAGGCGACAGCGTCAAGCGGACCGGCACCATCGTGGACGTTCCGGTCGGTAAGGGCTTGCTCGGCCGCGTGGTCGACGCGCTCGGCAACCCGATCGACGGCAAGGGGCCGATCGAGGGTGCCGAGCGCCGCCGGGTCGAGGTTAAGGCGCCGGGCATCATCCCGCGCAAGTCGGTGCACGAGCCGGTGCAGACCGGTCTCAAGGCGCTCGACGCGCTCGTCCCCGTCGGCCGCGGCCAGCGCGAGCTGATCATCGGCGACCGCCAGACCGGCAAGACCGCCGTCGCGATCGACACCTTCATCAACCAGAAGGAAGCGAACGCCGGGACCGACGAGAGCAAGAAGCTCTACTGCATCTATGTTGCCGTCGGCCAGAAGCGCTCGACCGTGGCGCAGATCGTCAAGCAGCTCGAAGAAAACGGCGCGATGGAATACTCCATCGTGGTCGCCGCGACCGCATCGGAGCCCGCTCCGCTGCAGTACCTCGCGCCCTACACCGGCTGCGCGATGGGCGAATTCTTCCGCGACAACGGCATGCACGCCGTAATCGTTTACGACGACCTTTCGAAGCAGGCCGTCGCCTATCGTCAGATGTCGCTGCTGCTGCGCCGCCCGCCGGGCCGCGAAGCCTATCCGGGCGACGTGTTCTATCTCCACAGCCGCCTGCTGGAGCGTGCGGCCAAGATGAACGATGAAAACGGCGCCGGGTCGCTGACCGCGCTGCCGGTCATCGAGACCCAGGCTGGCGACGTGTCGGCCTACATTCCGACCAACGTGATCTCGATCACCGATGGCCAGATCTTCCTCGAAACCGGCCTGTTCTACCAGGGCGTGCGCCCGGCGATCAACGTCGGCCTGTCGGTCAGCCGCGTCGGCGGCGCCGCGCAGACCAAGGCCATGAAGAAGGTTTCGGGCTCGATGAAGCTCGATCTCGCGCAGTACCGCGAAATGGCGGCCTTCGCGCAGTTCGGTTCGGACCTCGACGCCTCGACCCAGAAGCTGCTCAACCGCGGTGCGCGCCTGACCGAGCTGCTCAAGCAGCGCCAGTTCAATCCGATGCCGTTCGAGGAGCAGACCGTGTCGATCTTCGCCGGCACCAATGGCTATCTCGATGCGGTGCCCACCAACCGGGTGACCGAATACGAAGCGGCGATGCTCAGCTTCATGCGAAACGAACACGCCGACGTGCTGGCGACTATCCGTGAGACCAAGGACTTCGGCGACGAAGCCAAGTCCAAGACGGTCGCCGCGCTCGACGCTTTCGCCAAGCAGTTCGCCTGATCTTACGCGCATAGGGAGCCGAAATGGCTAGCCTCAAGGAACTCAAGGGCCGCATCAACTCGGTCAAGTCGACCCAGAAGATCACCAAGGCCAAGCAGATGGTCGCGGCGGCGAAGCTTCGCCGTGCCCAGGCCGCGGCCGAGGCGGCGCGTCCCTATGCCGAGCGGCTGACGGGCGTGATGGCTTCGCTGGCGAGCAAGGTCAGCGGCGATGCCGCGCCCAAGCTGCTGGCTGGCACCGGCGCGAGCCAAAAGCACCTGCTGGTCGTGGTCAACACCGACAAGGGCCTGTGCGGGGGTCTCAATTCGAACCTCGTCAAAGAGGCCAAGATCCAGGCACGCGAACTGACCGCGCAGGGCAAGGACGTGACCTTCTACCTCGTCGGGAAGAAGGGCCGCGCCCCGATCCGCCGCGACTACGAGAAGCAGATCGCGGCCGGTTTTGACACCAGCACGGTAAAGAACCCCGGCTTCACCGAGGCGGAATCGATTGCCGAGGAACTGGTTGGCATGTTCGAACAGGGCCTGTTCGATGTCGCGCACCTGATCTTTCCGGTGTTCAAGTCGGCGCTGGCGCAGGATCCGGTCACCACGCAGCTTATCCCCGTCCCCGCCCCGACCGCAGTGCAGGCGAGCGACGCCGTGGTCGAATACGAACCTGATGAAGAGGCGATCCTGGCCGAACTGCTGCCGCGCTATGTCCGCACGCAGCTGTTCGGCGCGCTGCTGGAACGCGAGGCTTCGGAACAGGGCGCCTCGATGACTGCGATGGACAACGCCACCCGCAACGCTGGCGACCTGATCAACAAGTTGACCATCCAGTACAACCGCAGCCGCCAGGCTGCGATCACCACCGAACTCATCGAAATCATCGCTGGCGCGGAAGCGCTCTAAGCTACGGACCTCAACAACGTGACCAAGCTCGCTTTTCTTGCCCCCGCCCTTGCCCTGACCCTCGCCGCGTGCGGTTCCGAACCCGCCCCTGCGCCGGTCGAAACACCCGCCGCCGCGCCGACGCCGGTGCAACCTTCGCTGCCCGCGCCGAGCCAGGCGAGCTTCACCGCTTTGCTGGCCGAAGCCTGCCCCGAACTGGAGCCGGTCAACACCGCCGTCTGCAAGCGCGCTGGGATGGGTTCGCCCGATGTGGTCTGCGAATATGGCCTGGGCGACGACGAATTTCTCCGCAACACGGCGGTGCTGACCGCTGGCGAGGGTGAATGGACCCTCAAGGAACCCGCATCCATTTGCGCCCCCGGCGCTGAATAACACCGCCCAAACAAATTCAAGGCAGGATAGACCATCATGGCCACCGCACCCGTATTGAACCAGACCACCAATGGCACGATCAGCCAGGTCATCGGCGCCGTCGTCGACGTGCAGTTCGCCGGCGAGCTGCCCGCGATCCTGACCGCGCTGGAAACAAAGAACGGCGACAACACGCTAGTCCTCGAAGTGGCGCAGCACCTGGGCGAGAACACCGTTCGCACCATTGCGATGGACGCGACAGAGGGCCTGACCCGCGGGCAAGACGTGGTCAACACGGGCGCGCAGATCTCGGTGCCGGTCGGCCCCAAGACGCTGGGCCGGATCATGAACGTGATCGGCCAGCCGATTGACGAGCGCGGCCCCATCGGCGCCGCCCAGACCGCCCCGATCCATGCAGAAGCACCGGCCTTCATCGACCAGTCGACCGAAGCCGCGATCCTCGTGACCGGGATCAAGGTCATCGACCTGCTCGCCCCTTATGCACGCGGCGGCAAGATCGGCCTGTTCGGCGGCGCGGGCGTGGGCAAGACAGTGCTGATCCAGGAACTGATCAACAACATCGCCAAGGGCCACGGCGGCGTGTCGGTGTTCGCGGGCGTGGGTGAACGCACCCGCGAAGGCAACGACCTCTACCACGAATTCCTCGACGCGGGCGTTATCGCCAAGGACGCCGATGGCAATGCGACCAGCGAAGGTTCGAAGGTGGCCCTCGTGTTCGGTCAGATGAACGAGCCCCCGGGTGCGCGCGCTCGCGTTGCTCTGTCGGGCCTTACGATGGCCGAATACTTCCGCGACCAGGAAGGGCAGGACGTTCTCTTCTTCGTCGACAACATCTTCCGCTTTACCCAGGCGGGTTCGGAAGTGTCGGCACTGCTCGGCCGTATTCCCTCGGCGGTGGGCTACCAGCCCACGCTGTCGACCGACATGGGCAACCTCCAGGAACGCATCACCTCGACCACCAAGGGCTCGATCACCTCGGTCCAGGCGATCTACGTGCCCGCGGACGACCTTACCGACCCGGCGCCTGCAACCTCGTTCGCGCACTTGGACGCGACCACCACGCTGAGCCGTGCGATTTCGGAGCTGGGTATCTACCCGGCGGTCGATCCGCTCGATTCGACCAGTCGCGTGCTCGAACCGCGCGTCGTCGGCCAGGAGCATTACGAAACCGCCCGCCGCGTCCAGGAGACGCTGCAGAAGTACAAGTCGCTTCAGGACATCATCGCCATTCTCGGGATGGACGAACTGTCGGAAGAGGACAAGCTGACCGTTGCCCGCGCGCGCAAGATCCAGCGCTTCCTTTCGCAGCCGTTCCACGTCGCCGAGGTGTTCACCAACATCCCGGGCAAGTTCGTGCAGCTCGAGGATACCGTCCGCTCGTTCAAGGCGGTGGTCGATGGCGAATACGACCACCTGCCCGAGGCAGCCTTCTACATGGTCGGCGGCATCGAGGACGCGGTCGCCAAGGCCAAGAAGCTGGCCGAGGACGCCTGACCCATGGCACTGCATTTCGAACTCGTCACACCGGCCAAGCTGGTCCGCAGCGAGGAAGTCCACATGGTGGTCGTCCCCGGCACGGAGGGCGAGTTCGGCGTGCTCGAGGGCCACGCGCCCTTCATGTCCACCATCCGAGACGGCGCGGTGCAAGTTTACCGGACCGAGAATGGCCAACCTGAAACGATCGAAGTCAGGGGTGGCTTTGCCGAGGTAAGTGAGAAGGGCCTCACCGTGCTCGCCGAACACGTCGAGGGCTGACGTCTACGGGCAGGGAAATCCGCGGGCGGCCTTCGGGCCGCCCTTTTCATATCAGCGGCCTTCACATCGACCAAGCGCGTTCGCCTGTCGGCAAAGGGGGTTGCACCGCGCCGCCGACGCCGCAAGAGTGTGTACTACCATACTTGGGACAGGGACGCCCTCTACATGCCAACCATTTCACGCCGCGCGCTCGCGGCATCGCTCGCCTTGATCGCGTTTCCGGCCGTGCCCGCAACCGCGCAGCAGACAGGAGCAACCGTGCCCTTCACACCCGTCGCCACCGAGGACGAACACGCCGCCGACCCCTTCATCTGGCTAGAGGATGCCTATGGCGAGGAGGCGCTTGCCTGGGTCCGGGCCGAGAATGCAAAAACGCTCGCTGCCCTCGCTTCGGACCCCCGGTTTGAGGAATTGAAAGCCGAATCGCTGGCCATCTTCGATGCGACCGACCGCATCCCGGTCGTCAGTTTTACTCACTATGGATTGGTGAATTTCTGGCAGGACGCGCGCAACCCGAAAGGATTGCTGCGACGCACGACGCTGGAAAGCTATCGCACCGACACGCCCGAGTGGGAAACGATCCTCGATATCGACGCGCTGGCCAATGCCGAGGGCAAGGAATGGGTCTACGCCGGGTTTCAGTGCCTGCCGCCCAACGGCACCCGCTGCCTGGTCTCGCTGTCCGATGGCGGCAAGGATGCGACCACGATCCGCGAGTTCGATCTTGCCACCATGAGCTTCGTCGAGGGCGGGTTCGAACTGGCCGAGAGCCAGGGCGGCGCGAGCTGGCTTGATGAAAACACGCTGATCGTCGGGCGTGATTTCGGCGGCGGAACGGTGACCGAAAGCTTCTATCCCTTCACCGCGCGCGAATGGAAGCGCGGCACCCCGATTTCGGATGCGCCGGAAATCTTCCGCGGCGAAGCGACCGACGTGTCCTCGGGCGTGTATCTGCTGCGCGATGCCGCCAGCACGATCCATGCCCGCATAGCCTATCGTGGGCTGTCGTTCCACGAGCAGGCCTACTACGTCTGGCATGACGATGACTGGCTGGAACTCGACCTGCCGAAGAAGGCCGCGCCTTATGGCATCGTCGATGGGCAGATGCTGTTCAGTACCGATGTTGACTGGACGACGGGTGGGCAGACCTTCCCGGCGGATTCGCTGGTTGCGGTTGACCTGGAAGCGTGGAAAGCCAATCCCAATGGCGCACCTAAAACGCTGGTCTGGGCGCCGGGCGATCGCCAGACGAAGCAGGGTGGCGCGATCACTGCGAGCAGCCTCTACGTCAACCTGCTCGACAATGTTCGCGGCAAGGTGCTGAAATTCGATTATGCCGACGGCCAGTGGACCTCGGCCGAGGTTGACCTGCCCGAGAACGCGACCGTGGGCGTCGCCGCATCGTCGAACCAGACCGACGAGATCATGTTCTCTTTCACCGACTTCCTCAATCCGTCGATGGTCTATTACTCCGCCGACGGCACGAACCCACAGGTGATCAAGACTAGCCCGCCGCGTTTCGATGCGGCCGGGGCGGAAGTCGAGCAGTTCGAAGCGACCAGCGCGGACGGCACCCAAATTCCCTACTTCGTGGTCAAGCCGAAGGGTATGAAGATGGACGGCAGTACCGCCACGCTGATGACTGGCTATGGCGGCTTCCAGGTTCCGCGGCTGCCCGGCTACCTCGGTTCGACCGGCAAGCTGTGGCTGGAAAACGGCGGCGCCTACGTGCTCGCCAACATGCGCGGCGGCGGCGAATTCGGCCCCGAATGGCACCAGACCGCGATCCGCGAAAACAAGCAGCGCACCTGGGACGATTTCATCGCGGTGGGTGACGATCTGGTGAAGCGCGGCCTTACCAGCCCGCAGCATCTGGGCATCATGGGCGGCAGCCAGGGCGGGCTGCTGGTGGGCACGGCATTCACGCAGCGCCCCGACCTTTTCAACGCGGCAGTGGTGCAGATCCCGCTGTTCGACATGCTGCGTTACCATGTGATCGGGCGGGGCGCATCGTGGATCGGCGAATACGGCGATCCACGCATTCCCGAACAGCGCGCCTGGATCGAGCCGTACTCACCCTACCAGAAGCTCATGCCTGGCAAGACCTTCCCCAAGATCATGTACGTCACCTCGACGGCCGACGACCGCACGCATCCGTCACACGGGCGCAAGGCGGCGGCGCGGATGGCGGCCAATGGCCAGCCCTACCTCTACTACGAGGACATAACCGGCGGCCATTCGGGCGGGGTCGACAACGAGCAGCGTGCGCGTTTGCAGGCGCTGCAATATGTCTACCTGATGCAGCAATTGATGGACTGAGCTGTGTGTGGTCGGGCTGGTTCAGCCCAGCCCGACCGCGCACAGCCCGGCGGAACTGGCGGTGACGGTGATGACCTCCGCATCGCCCACCCGGCGGACCCGTTCGACATATTGCGCCAGCGTTACCGGGCGTTCGCGCTCGCCCGCGCGGGCCTTGAGGCCTTCCAGCTTGCGAAGTTGATCAATGGTGAGCCGGTCGACCATACGCTCGGCCATGCAATCGGCGTTGCGGTCGGACAGGCCCGCCTCCGACAGGGCGGAGCGGACGCGGCTTTCCGCGATCGCCTCGACGCATCCCGATAGCGCCAGCGCCGTGGCGAGGATGAGGGCGGCGCGCATCAGTGGCCGAGATTCTTCACGATATCCTCGACCATCTTCTTCGCATCGGCGAGCAGCATCATGGTCTGGTCCATGTAGAACACGTCGTTGTCGACGCCCGCATAGCCCACCCCGCCCATGCTGCGCTTGATGAAGAACACCTGCTTGGCCTTGTCCACGTCGAACACCGGCATGCCGTAGATCGGCGATGACTTGTCGGTCTTGGCCGAGGGGTTCACCACGTCGTTCGCGCCGATGATGAAAGCGACGTCGGCCTGGGCGAACTCGCTGTTGATGTCCTCGAGTTCGAACACCTCGTCATAAGGCACGTTGGCTTCCGCCAGCAGCACGTTCATGTGCCCCGGCATCCGCCCGGCAACGGGGTGGATGGCGTACTTCACCTCGACGCCCTTTTCCTTGAGCATGTCGCCCATCTCGCGCAGCGCGTGCTGCGCCTGGGCGACCGCCATGCCGTAGCCGGGGATGATGATGACCTTCTCCGCCTGTTCGAGCATGTAGGCGGCATCCTCGGCGCTGCCCGACTTGTAGGGGCGCTGCTCACCCCCGCCGCTGGCGCCCACGCTCGCATCCGCGCCGAACCCGCCCGCGATCACGCTGATGAAGCTGCGGTTCATCGCCCGGCACATGATGTAGCTGAGGATCGCGCCCGATGCGCCGACCAGCGCGCCGGTCACGATCATCGCGGTATTGCCCAGCGTGAACCCCATCGCTGCCGCCGCCCAGCCCGAATAGCTGTTGAGCATCGAGACGACGACAGGCATGTCCGCCCCGCCGATCGGGATGATCAGCAGGAACCCGATCACGAAGGCCGCGACCACGATGGCCCAGAACAGCCACCCCTCGCCCGCCCCGGCATCGGGCGCGATGGCATAGGCAGCCGTGCCCGCGACGATCGCGGCGAGCGTGCCGAGGTTAATAACGTGGCGCCCGGGCAGCATGATCGGCGCGCCGCTCATGTTCCCATTGAGCTTGGCGAACGCGATGACCGAACCGCTGAACGTGATCGCCCCGATCGCCGCGCCAAGCGCCATCTCGACCCGGCTGACGGCAAGGATATTGCCCGCCGCATCGAGCAGGTCGAACGCGCCCGGATTAAGGAACGCCGCCACCGCGACCAGCACCGCGGCCAGACCGACGAGGCTGTGGAACGCCGCGACGAGCTGCGGCATCGCGGTCATGGCGATGCGGCGGGCGATGATCCAGCCCACGCCGCCGCCGACGGCGATCGCGGCGAGGATTTGGAGCAGGGTCGTGTAATCTAGAGTGGTTCGGTCGTAATAAGGCATAACCGGATCACCGGGATTTAGTTCGATCACCGGCACATGCGTCACCAGCGTCGTCACCACCGCGATCGCCATCCCGATCATGCCGTAGCGATTGCCCGCACGGCTGGTCGCCGGGCTCGACAGACCGCGCAGCGCGAGGATGAAGAGCACGCCCGCCGCGAGATAGGCCAGCGCCACCCACGGGCTCACCGCATGCGCCGCGTCGGCGGCGACCGAGAGGTCGGTCGTCTGCATCGGCGCAAGGCTCATGCCTTCTTCTCCGGAGCCGGAGCAGGCTTGTCCTTCTTCTTGTACATCGCGAGCATCCGCGCGGTCACCGCGAAGCCGCCGAAGATGTTCACGCTCGCCAGCGCCACCGCCAGCAGCCCGAGCCACTTCGCGCTCGGGCTACCCGCCGCCGCGCTCGCGATCAGCGCGCCGACCACGATCACCGAGGAAATCGCATTGGTCACCGCCATCAGGGGCGTGTGCAGCGCCGGGGTGACCGACCAGACGACGTAGTAGCCCACGAAACAGGCCAGCACGAATATCGACAGGATCGAGATGAAGTCCATCGTTCTAGCCCCGAATGGTCCCAAAGGTCGCGGTGCCCATGGCACTCTTCCTGCCGACACGATCCGAGCATCGGATCGGCGTGTCGAACCCGATCTGGCAAACGGGGGTCGTGTAGGAAAGCTTCAAGTTTTCAGCCTCTCGCTCACCACCGCCCCGCCCTGCGTCAGGCGAACGGCGTCGCCGATCTCCTCGTCCAGCACGGGCCGCCCCGCTTCCTTGTCCCAGAAGGCCGAGAGGAAGTTGTAGAGGTTGCGCGCGTAGAGCGCCGAGGCATCGGCGGCGAGGTGCGTGGGGGTGTTGGCGTAGCCGATGATCTTGACGCCGTGCTTCTCGACTATCTGGTCCGCAACCGAACCTTCCACATTCCCGCCTTGAGCTACAGCGAGGTCGAAGATCACGCTGCCTGGCTTCATGCTAGCAATCTGCGCGTCGCTGATCAGGCGCGGCGCATCACGGCCCGGGATCAAGGCCGTCGTGATGACAATGTCCTGCTTCGCGATATGCCCCGACACCAGTTCCGCCTGAGCGCGCTGGTATTCCTCGCTCATTTCGGTGGCATATCCGCCCGCGCCCTCGCCCTCGATCCCGGCGACGTTTTCGACGAACACGGGCTTTGCGCCCAATGACCGGATCTGTTCCTGCGTGGCCGAGCGCACGTCGGTGGCGGAAACCTGCGCGCCCAATCGCTTGGCAGTCGCGATCGCCTGGAGGCCCGCGACGCCCACGCCCATCACGAATACGCGCGCGGCCTGCACCGTGCCTGCCGCGGTCATCATCATCGGGAAGGCGCGCCCGTAAGTGTCGGCGGCGTGGATCACCGCCTTGTACCCGGCAAGGTTCGACTGGCTGGACAGCACGTCCATGCTTTGCGCGCGCGTGATGCGCGGCATCAGTTCCATTGCGAGCGCTTCGAACCCGGCGCTTGCATAAGCATCGACCCGCGCACACTCACGAAACGGATCGAATGTCGCCACGACCCATGCGCCCGGATTTGCGCCCGCCAGCAACGCGGGATCGGGCGCTTGCACGGCCAGCACGATGTCCGCCGCCTTCACCACCGCTACAGTCGCGCCGACTTCCGCGCCCGCCTCGCGATAGGCCTCGTCGGTGATGGAGGCACCCGCGCCTGCCCCTGCCTCGACCGCGACCACGGCGCCAAGCGCGATAAACTTCTTCACCGTTTCGGGTGAAGCCGCGACGCGCGCTTCCCCCGAAGCACGTTCCGTCAGAACGGCGATGCGCAAGCGCGAGGGCCTCAGGGCGCGATCAGGATTACGACGAGCAGCGCGACCAGTGCGATCACCGGCACTGACCACTTGAGAAGGCTGATAAATCCGCCGTAGGTCTTTTCCGCCGCCTTCATGTCGTTTGCCGAAGCCATGTCAGTTCCCTGTCGTTCGATACCGCGTCGGTCTATCGCGCGAATGGCGCCGCATCAACCCCGCGGCGCAACCCGTCGTCAGCCTTAATCTCGCCTTTACCCAATCCGGTTAGAGCCCGGAGTTGTGCCACGACGGGACGGTTTGGGGAATTATGGCTACCGACGATTCGCGCCTCCTGATGCTGATCGATGATGAACCGGCGCAGAGCCGGCTCATCAGCGTGCTCGCCGCACGCGAGGGCTGGCGCACGCTGGTCGTCAAGGATGCGGAGACCGCCATCGCCACGCTGGGCACGCGCCAGGGAATGCAGCTGTCCGCCATCATCCTCGACCAGTGGGTGCCGGGCGATGACGCCTGCGAACTGATCTGCGAGCTCAAGGCGCGCCGCCCTGCCCTGCCCATCCTGATGCTCACCACCAGCTCCAGCCCGACCCTGGCGGTCGAGGCGATGCGCGCGGGTGCGACTGATTACCTGGTTAAACCCGTCGCGCCGGACCGACTGATGCAGGCGCTCCGCAGCGCAACCAAGCTCGAAGCGCCGCGCGATGAATTGCAGCCGCTGGCGGAGAAAATTCACGCGACGCTCGATTTTGACGCCATGATCGGCAACGCCCCTGCGTTTCGCACCGCGCTCGCCAAGGCAGCCAAGGCGGCGCGCGGGCACGGGCATGTACTGATCGAGGGCGAAAGCGGCACCGGCAAGGACATGCTGATGCGCGCGATGCACGCCGCAAGTCCGCGGGCCAAGGCGCCGGTGCGGTTCGTCAACGTGCGCGGGGTGCCCGCCAATTCGATCGAATCGATCCTGTTCGGGCACGAGCCCGGCGCCTTCCCCGGCGCGTTCGATCGCCATATCGGCGCCTTGCAGCATTGCGATGGCGGCACGCTGGTGCTCGACGAGATCGACCGGCTGAGCGAATCGCTTCAGGTCAAGCTGGCCGAAGCGTTGACCACCGGCGTGGTGCGACCGATAGGGGCCAAGCACGGCTATAAGGTCGATGTCCGCGTGCTCAGTGCCAGCAACCTGCCGCTGAAGGATCTCAACGAGGCTGGTTTCTTCCACCCCGACCTGCTGACCGCGATCGCGCCGACACGGATTGCCGTGCCCCCGCTGCGCGAGCGGCAGGGCGATATCCCCGCGCTCGCGCGCCATTTCCTGTCGCGCATCGCCGACCAGCCGGGCCTCCGCTCGCTGTCGATTTCCGACGGCGCGCTGGGACTGCTCGCTGCCTACGACTGGCCCGGCAACGTGCGCCAGCTTCAGGCCGTGCTGTTCCGTGCCGCGGTGTTCTGCGAAGGCGAGGCGCTCACCGCCGACAGCTTCCCCCAGCTGTCCGAGCTGATCGGCGAGTGCGACGATACGCCCGGCCCGATGCAGGAAGGTGTCGGCGTGATGCTCTACACGGCCGACGGCAACCTGCGCCCGCTGGAGGAGATCGAAGCCGACGTCATCCGGCTCGCGATCGGCCACTACCGGGGGCGGATGACCGAGGTCGCGCGTCGGCTCGGCATCGGCCGGTCGACGCTCTATCGCAAGCTCTCCGATCTGGGCATCGACAACGCCGCCTAAGCGCCCTAGCGCACGGGCATGACATGCGACCTCTCTGGCGACCTCTCTGGCGATTTCTCCGGGCGCAGCGTGCTCGTCACGGGCGCGGCTTCGGGAATTGGCGCGGCCAGCGCCCGGTGGCTGGCTGATCGCGGCGCGTCCCGGCTGGTGCTGGTGGACCGCGACGCGGCGGCGCTCGATGCGCTGGATTGCGAGGGCGTGCGACTGGCCGGCGACGTCGCCGATCCCGCGCTGGCGGAGCGGATCGAGCAGGCCGGACCATTCAACCATGCCGTCATCAACGCCGGGATCGCCGCCGGGGGGCCGATCGCCCAATGCGAGTTCGACGACTGGCGGCGGGTCATGGCGGTCAACCTTGATGGCGCGTTCCTCTCGTTGCGCGCGGCGATGCGCGGCATCCCGGGCGCTGGCAGCGTGGTCATCACCGCGTCGGCCATTGCGTTCAAGGCGGAGCCGGGCACCGCGGCCTATGGCGTTTCCAAGGCGGCGCTGGTCCAGCTCGCCAAGGTCGCGGCGCGGGAGGGCGCGGCCCGCGGCCTCAGGGTCAACGCCATTGCGCCGGGCGGGGTCGACACGCCGATCTGGGACCAGACCCCGTTCTTCCAGGACCTCGTCACCGAGCACGGGGGCGACCGCGCCGCGGCGCTCGGCGCGATGGCCAGGATGGCGACCCCGTTGGGCCGCTATGCGACGGCGGACGAGATCGCCGGCCAGATCGGCTTTCTCCTGTCCGATGCCGCCGCCACGATCACCGGCACGGTGCTGGTGAGCGACGGGGGCTATTCGCTCTAGCCAGGCAGTTCGTCAAAATCGGTGAGCGCCGCGTCGCGCAGGCCGCGCCAGACGTTGCGCGCCTGGACAGTCGCCGCGACGTCGTGGACGCGCAGGATCTGCACGCCCGCATCCATCCCCGCCATGGCCAGCGCCACGCTGCCGCCAAGCCGCTCGTGCGCGGGCGCCTCGCCCGACAGCGCGCCGATCATGCGTTTGCGGCTCGCGCCCAGCATCAGCGGCTGGCCGAGCGCGTGGAACAACGGCAGCGCATTGATCAGCGCGAGATTCTCGGCGAGCGACTTGCCGAAGCCGATCCCCGGGTCGAGCACGATGCGCGCGCGCGAGATGCCCGCCGCCACCGCCGCATCGCGCCGTTCGCGCAAGCCGTCGAACACGTCGAACACCACGCTGTCGTAGTCGCCGCCCGCATGGAGGTCGGCCCCATCGCCCGGAGCATGCATCAGCACAACCGGGCATCCGGCGCGCGCAACCAGCTCCGCACTACGCGGATCATGACGCAAGGCGGACACGTCGTTGACCATGTGCGCGCCCGCCCCCAGCGCCGCCTCCATCACGCTGGCGCGGCGCGTGTCGACGCTGATCGCGGCGCCCATCGCGGCGCAAAACTCGACCGCCGGGACGACGCGCTTCACCTCGTCCCCTTCCCACACCGCCGCCGCACCGGGCCGCGTGCTCTCGCCACCGATGTCGACCAGCGCGGCGCCGGCTTCCAGCATCAGCGCCGCCTGTTCGCGCGCTGCTGCCGGATCGTCGAGGAAGGCACCGCCGTCGGAGAAGCTGTCGGGCGTCACGTTGAGGATGCCGGCCACCTGCGGCTGGTCGAGCCGCACCACGCGCGCCCCCAGTTGCAGCGGCGGATGCGCCAGCGTGAGAAACGACCACTGCTCCTCCGCCTCGGCCGCTACGCTGTCGGGAAGCGCGCCGAGCACCCCGGCGATGGTGTCGGGCATGGCCAGCCAGCGTTCGACCACCACGCCATCCCGGCGCAGGATCACGGCGAAGCGGCTGGCATAGACCATTCCGCCCGCCAGCCGGATCGCATTGCCATGCTCGCTCTGCGGCCCCGGCGCGAACCCGACCGGGCGGATGTAGACGCGCTCGGTCATGGCCTCGCGCCGCCCTTCATGCGGCTGCTCGTGTCACACATGTCACACTGTCCTGATGCGAAAAATGCGGACCCCTCGCGAGCCCCGTGCAAGCCCCGCGCGAATGGCTGACGAAGCTGCGAAAAAAGGTGCGTGGTGCAAGCATCCAGCCAACCTATCCGTGACATGGAATGTAGGACAGCGCGGAATAACGCCGCATCAATCCTCCACGCTCAGCAGGTAGAGCTGCCGCGCGGCGTCGATCGGTTTGATCTCGCCGCCGGCTTCGTAATGCCAGAAGGCCCAGCCGTTGCAGCTTGGCGCGGCTTGCAGGTCCTTGCCAAGGCCGTGGATCGAGCCGGTCTGCTTGGCATGGATCAGCGAACCATCGGCGCGCACCGTGGCGACCCAGCGGCGTTTCTTGTCGAACACCTCGGTGCCGGGCGGGATCAGGCCTGCCTCGACCAGTGCGCCGAACGCCACCTTGGGGGCCGCGCGGCCCGCCTGCATCGTGGTGAGCGCGCTTTCATCGAGCGGCAGTTCCTTGTCGATCCGCGCCAGCGCGGCCTCGCGATAAAGTCCCTCGCGCTCGCACCCGATCCACTGGCGACCCAGCCGCTTGGCGACCGCGCCGGTTGTGCCGGTGCCGAAGAACGGGTCGAGCACCACGTCGCCCCTCTCAGTGGTCGCCAGCAGCACGCGATAGAGCAGCGCTTCAGGCTTCTGCGTCGGGTGGACCTTGTGGCCGCCCTCCTTCAGCCGCTCGGCGCCGCCGCAAATGGGCAGTACCCAGTCGCTCCGCATCTGCAGTTCGTCGTTCAGCGTCTTCATCGCGCGGTAATTGAAGTGGTATTTCGCCTTTTCGCCCTGGCTCGCCCAGATCAGCGTCTCGTGCGCGTTGGTGAAACGGGTGCCCTTGAAATTCGGCATCGGGTTGGACTTTCGCCACACCACGTCGTTGAGGATCCAGAACCCCAGGTCCTGCAGGATTGCGCCGACGCGAAAGATGTTGTGATAGCTGCCGATCACCCACAGTGCGCCGTCAGGCTTCAGAACGCGTCGCGCCTCCGCCAGCCATGCCCTTGTGAAATCGTCATAAGTCTTGAAGCTGTCGAACCTGTCCCAGTGGTCGGTGACGGCGTCGACATGGCTGCCGTCGGGCCGGTTGAGATCGCCGCCGAGCTGAAGGTTATAAGGCGGATCGGCGAAGACGAGGTCGATCGAAGCGTCGGGCAGACGGCGCATCGCCTCGACGCAGTCGCCCGCGAGGATCTGCCCCAGCGGCAGGTCCGGCATTGGCGCGATCGCCTTGGCAGCGCGCGCCGCGCGCATTCTCGTGGTCTCGATGACCCCCATCACATTCCCCTGGTCCGTAGTTATCCACAGGGTGAGTCCAAGCGGACTCCGCGTCAAGCCAGGAAATGTAGCAGGTCATGGTTAACGCGGCGTCAACCATGAAAGAACGTAAAGAGGCCGCCACAAGATGTTGAGTCTCCGCCCGAATGATTGACTCGACATGATGCGGGTGTGGCGCGAAAGACTCGCCGTCAAAGCAATTCCAGCTGCGCCACCGGGGCGAAGCTGCGGCGGTGGAGCGGGCTCGGGCCGTGGCGGCGCAGCGCCTCCAGGTGATCGGGCGTGGGATAGCCCTTGTTGCGTTCCCAGCCGTAACCGGGGTGCACGCGCGCCGCCTCCAGCATGATCCGGTCGCGCCATTCCTTGGCCACGATCGAGGCAGCGGAAATGGCGGGTTCGAGCGCGTCGCCGCCCACGACTGCGCGCGCGGGCCAGCGCCACCGTTCGTTGCGGCCATGGGGGGTGAGGTTGCCGTCGATGAGCGTTTCGACGGGGTCGCGGCCGAGCCGCTCGCACAGCCGCTCCACCGCCATGGTCATCGCCAGCATCGTGGCGCCAAAGATGTTGCGTCGGTCGATTTCGTCGGGATCGACGACCGCGACCGCCCAGGCACAGCGGCGACGCACCGTCTGGTCGAGTTCGCCCCGGCGCCTGGGCGTGAGCTTTTTGGAATCGTCCAGTCCGACCGGCCGGGGCTTGCACAGGACCACTGCCGCTGCCACGACGGGGCCCGCCAGCGGACCGCGCCCGGCCTCGTCCACCCCCACGATCAGGGGGGCGGCACCAAGCCCTGTTTCAGGAGTTGCACAGAACATGACCAAGCGCCTGACCTTCAGCCTCGCCCTATCGCCCGTCGTCCTCGCGCTCGCAAGCTGCGGCTCGGGCGCCGCCGGGGATAGCGGCCAGGCCACCTCGACGCCCTCCCCCACGGGCAGCGGCACCGGCACCGGCGGAGCGGCCGTCACCACCAGTTTTCGCAGCGAGGCTTTCGGCACGTTCAACGAACCGTGGGCCGCCGCGTTTGCCCCCGGCACGCAGGTGCTGTTCGTGACCGAGAAGCGCGGGACGATCCGCTTCATCGACGTGGCCACGCAGCGGATGGGTACGGTGACCGGCGTTCCACAGGTGGATTATGGCGGCCAGGGCGGATTGGGCGACATCGCCTTCCTGCCGGCCGAAGCGAGCGGCGCCCTCGGTCGGCGCACGATCTACCTCAGCTGGGCCGAGGCGGGCGATCCGGGCACCGATACCCGCGGCGCGGCACTCGGGCGGGGCACGCTCGTCTGCCAGGCAGACGCTTGCGCGATCGAGGGCCTGCGCGTGATCTGGCGCCAGCCCAAGGTGACGGGGCGCGGCCATTACGGCCATCGGATCGCGGTCAGCCCCGATGGGCAGCACCTCTATGTCTCGAGCAGCGACCGCCAGAAGATGACGCCCGCACAGGACACCAGCAACAATATTGGCTCGATCGTGCGGCTCAACCTCGATGGTACGGTGGCGGCGGGCAACCCCCTGTCCGGTCAGTCCGGCCGCGCGCAGGACATCTGGTCCTGGGGTCATCGCAATGTGCTGGGGATGGATTTCGACGCGCAGGGCCGCCTGTGGGAAGTCGAGCATGGTCCAGCGGGCGGGGACGAGCTCAACCTGGTCGAACGGGGGGCGAACTATGGCTGGCCGGTGGTATCCGAAGGCGATCACTACGATGGCGAAGACATTCCGCCCCATTCCTCCCGGCCGGAATTCAGAGCGCCGGCAGTAAGCTGGACCCCGGTGATCGCGCCGGGCGATTTCCTGTTCTATCGCGGCGACCGGTTCCAGGGGTGGCAAGGCCAGGCGATCATTTCCACGATGAAGCCCAACGGGCTGGTCCGCGTGGCCATCAACGGCACGAGCGCGCGCGAGGTTGCTCGCCACCCGATGGACAACCGCATTCGCGAAATCGTCGAAGGACCGGACGGTGCACTGTGGGCGCTCGAGGATGGTCCGGACGGCAGGTTGCTGCGCCTGACGCCGGGCTAGGCCCGGCCCAAGGCGAAATTCGTCGACAGGCACGGGGCGCGCTCCTAAGCGGCGCGCCCTATGCCAACGCTCGTTCCCCTTGCCGAAATCGCCGAGCCCGATGTGGAGACACTGCTCGACCAGGCGTTCGGTACAGACCGGCATGCGCGCACCGCCTACCGCATCCGTAACGGGACCGCATGGTTGCGGGGCACGAGCTTCGCCGCGCTTGACGACGACGATTGGCTGATCGGCACGATCCAGTGCTGGCCGGTGGCATTGACGGATCCGGGCGGCCGGGCGCATCCGCTGATCATGGTCGGGCCAGTCGCGGTCCTGCCCGAACAGCAGGGCGAGGGGTACGGCAAGGCGCTGATGCTGGCCGCTTTGCGGGCGATCGACGCGGCCGACGCGCCGCTGCCCCAGGTGATGATCGGCGATCCCGAATATTACGGGCGCTTCTTCGGCTTCGATGCCGCGCCGGCGGCGGGCTGGCGCTGCCCCGGCCCCTACGATCAGCGCCGGTTGCTGGCGCGCGCGGTGAACCCCGCCGTGCTCCCAGGCGAGGGGATGCTGGGGCCATGGGTTGCCACCCCTTGAGGGCACCGGGCTATTCTGCCAACGCGGTGGCACCATGCCTTACGAGCCGCCGCCCGAACTCGCCGCGTTGACCCTGGCCGAAATTGCCGCGCAGGTGGCGGCGCGCAAGCTTCCGCCAATTGAACAATGGACCCCCGCGCGCGATGGCGACAGCCATATGCGGATCACCGCCGACGGAACCTGGCTGCACGAAGGCAGCCCGATCACCCGCACCGCGATGGTGCGCGCCTTTTCCAGCCTGCTGACGCGCGATGCCGACGGGGCACATTGGCTCGTCACCCCGCACGAACGGCTGGCGATCGCCGTGGATGATGCGGCCTTCATCGCGGTCGACGCGGTCCGCAAGGGCGGCGGGATCGCCTTTCGCCTCAATACCGACGATCTCGTTGTCGCGGGGGCCGACCACCCCCTGCGCGCCACCGGCAATACCGAAACCCCCGCGCTCTATCTCGGCGTGCGCGGCGGGCTGGAGGCGCGGCTCAACCGCAGCACCTATGCCCAGCTCGCCGAAATCGCGCTGGCCGAGGGCGAGGACTGGAGCGTGACCAGCATGAGCGCCCGTTTCTCGCTGATCCCGGAATGAGCGCGCTGTTCGACCGGCTGAGCGATCTGTTCGAGCGCGGCCACCGTTCCGACATTCCCGACCTGATGACGGACGCCCGCTTTGCCGTGGCGGAGCGGACCGCCGATGCCGCGGTGCTGATCGCGGTGACCGACCGGCCCGATCCAGGCGTGATCCTGACCCAGCGCCCCGCCGGAATGCGAAGCCATCCCGGCCAGGTCGCCTTTCCCGGCGGCAAGATCGACCCGGGCGAGAACGCGGTTGCCGCTGCGCTGCGCGAGGCGCACGAGGAGCTGAGCCTCGATCCTGCCCGCGTGCGCGTGATCGGCGCGACGGACCGCTACCAGACCGGCACAGGATTCGATGTCACCCCCGTGCTCGGCGTCATCCCGGCCGACATGCCGCTGGTGCCCAACCCGGCCGAGGTCGAAAGCTGGTTCGAGGCACCGCTGCGCCTGATGCTCGAACGGGAGCATTGGTCGGAACATGAGGTGTTCTGGAACGGCGCGATGCGGCGCTATCTCGAATATCACCACGAGGGATTCCGCATCTGGGGCGTGACTGCCGCGATCATTGCCAATCTCGCGCGCCGGATCGAGATCGCGGAGCTGTTCGATGCGTGAAACCCTGCCGCTCGCGCCGTGGACCCAGCGGCACGACCTGGCCGCGCTGGTCGCCGCGCTGGGCCGCGGGAACCTACGCTGGGTCGGGGGCGCAGTACGCGACACCGTGCTGGGCCATCCGGTCAAGGACATCGACGCGGCTACCCCGCTCCATCCCGATGCCGTGATCGAACGCTGCGACGCGGCGGGCATCCGCACGGTCCCGACGGGTATCGAACACGGCACCGTCACCGCCCTGCTGCCCGGCGGCAATGTCGAGGTGACAACGCTGCGCCATGACGTCTCGACCGACGGCCGCCGTGCCACCGTGGCTTTCGCCAGCGACTGGCGTGACGATGCCGCACGGCGCGATTTCACCATCAACGCGCTTTATGTCGATCCGCATTCGCTGGAGATTTTCGACTGGTTCGGCGGCCTTGACGACCTTGCCGCGCAGCGGGTGCGCTTTATCGGCGACGCGCGCCAGCGGATCCGCGAAGATCATTTGCGGATCCTGCGCTATTTCCGCTTCCAGGCCCGTTTCGGTGCCGATCTGGACGATGATGCGGAATCCGCCTGCGCCGAATTCGCGCCGATGCTCAAGGGCCTGTCGCGCGAGCGGGTCGGGTGGGAACTGCTCAACCTGCTTGCCCTGCCCCACCCCGGCGAAACGGTCGCGCGGATGCGCGCGCTGGGCGTGCTGCGCGAAGTCCTGCCGGAAAGCGGGGCACGCGAGATCGAGGCACTGCGCGGGCTGATCGCCGCCGAAGCCCGCGCGGGCATGGCGCCCGATCCGCTGCGCCGCCTCGCCGCGCTGCTGCCCGCGCTGGCCCCGGTTGCGGAGACCGTCGCGGCGCGACTGCGCCTTTCCCGAGCGCAGCGTGCGCGGCTCGCTTGCGTGGCCGCGCGTGGCGACGGGGCCGAGGCCAACCCGCGCGCGCTCGCTTATCGGGAGGGGATCGACTGCGCGCGCGATCGCCTGTTGCTGGCGGGTTTGGATCCCGCTCCGCTCTTGAGGTGGGACGTGCCGCAACTTCCGCTCAAGGGCGGCGAAATCGTGGCGCGCGGCATTGACGCCGGGCCGGAAGTCGCGCGCATCCTCAGGGCGATCGAGGAACGCTGGATCGCCGAGGGCTTTCCCCCGCGCGACCGAGTGAGCCATATCCTAGACGAACTGCTTTCGAGCGGTTGAAACGGCTTCAGCCGGGGGTAATGTTGTAAGTGACAACATGGGCGCAAGCCGGATTTTCCGGCAGGGGCCACACCTGCGTTATCGCCGCGGGTGGCCAATCATCCCGGCTGGAACCGCACGTGCCTTCGGCGCGCGGGCGAAGGCTGACACCGTAACGGAA
Organism: uncultured Erythrobacter sp.; assembly: GCA_964516135.1. Classification (GTDB taxonomy): domain Bacteria; phylum Pseudomonadota; class Alphaproteobacteria; order Sphingomonadales; family Sphingomonadaceae; genus 34-65-8. The sequence goes on from CAZEWN010000019.1 coordinate 45,084, forward strand.
ACGGAGAATAACCATGAAACTTGCAAGCATCGCCGCCGCCGTACTCGCCGCAACGACGCTGGCCGGCGCCGCCCACGCGCAGGGTGCCGCCGCCACCTCGGCGCCAGCGGCAAATGTCACGGTTGGGGCCACTGTTATCGGCCCTGATGGCACGGCGGTCGGAACCGTTGAGAGCGTGGCCGATGGTGTGGTCACCGTCGACACCGGCAAGCACAAGGCGCCGCTGCCCGCGAACGCGTTCGGCACCGGCGAAAACGGCCCGACGATCACCGTCACCAAGGCGCAGCTCGACACGATGATCGACGAGCAGCTTGCCGCAGCCCATGCCCAGCGCGATGCGCTGCTGGTCGCGGGGGCCGAGGTCCACACCGCCGATCACCAGGTGCTGGGCAAGGTCGAGAGCATCGACGGCAACAACGTGATTATCACGCGCGCCGAAGGTCCGGTTACGCTGCTGCGCGAACATTTCGCCGCGATGGACAACATGCTGATGGCCTTGTTCACCGCCGAGCAGATCGAAGCTGCCGTGGCGGGGCAGGCGCAAGCCGGGCAGTGAACCGGTAGCTTTCGCGGGTGAAGGGTCGGGGCGCGAAAATCGCGCCCCGACCTTATCATCTCTGCCTGTCACCTGAGTTTTCCCTGCCCATGGGCAGCATCAGAACCGGTTGTTCTTGGGAAAACCCTGCGGCGGCATCCGCCCGGCCGCGCCGCGCGCGACCTTCCATTGCCAGATGTCGCTTTCCGTCCGGGTGCGCCCCGTCTCGCCGCCCATCGCCCAACTGAGGCCATTGGCGAGCGTGAACGTGACCGCGTCGCTCAGCCCGCCGTCACGATAGCGCTGCAGCGTTACCCCCTGCCCGCGCGCCAGCATCGGCAGTTCTTCCAGGTTGAACACCACCAGCTTGCGATTGTCGCCCACCACCGCGACGTGATCGTGCTCGGGCGCGATTTCGCGCACCACGCGCAGTTTCGCATCGCCCTTGAGATTCACGACCTGCCGCCCCTTGCGCGTTTCGGCCAGGATTTCGTCGGTAACGGCGGCAAAGCCCTTGCCGGTGGTCGCGGCGAACAGGATCTGCGTCTTTGGCTTGTGCAGCACCATGGCCGCGATCTGCGCCTCGGCGTCCAGGTCGATCATGCCCCGGATCGGCTCGCCGAACCCGCGCGCGCCGGGCAGCTTGTCCGCGCCCAGCGTATAGACCCGGCCATTGTCGGCCACGATCAGCAGCTTGTCGGTCGTCTGCGCGTGGAGCGCGAAGGCCGGGCCGTCGCCTTCTTTGAACTTGTAGTCGCGATCGAGCGGCTCGTGCCCGGTCGCGGCCCTGATCCAGCCCTTCTGCGACAGGATCACCGTGACCGGCGCCTTCTCGATCATCGCGTCCATGCTGAACACGGCAGTCGGAGCGGCCTCGGCAATAGTGGTGCGACGGCGGCCAAGTGCGGTCTCCGGGCCGTACTCCTTGCGTAGCGAGGCGAGATCACGCTTCAGCCGGGTGCGCTGGCGGGCGGGACTTTCCAGCAGCTTGTTCAGCTCCTCCTGTTCCTTGAGCAAGTCCTCGCGTTCCTGCCTGAGCTCCATTTCCTCAAGCTTGCGCAAGCTACGCAGGCGCATGTTGAGGATGGCCTCGGCCTGGCGGTCGGTCAGGCCGAACTCGGCCATCATCACGGGCTTGGGCTCGTCCTCGGTGCGGATGATTTCGATAATCCGGTCGAGGTTGAGAAAGGCGATGATGTAGCCTTCGACCAGCTCCAGCCGCCGCGCGATCTGCTCCAGCCGGTGGCGGCTGCGGCGCTGCAAGATGTCGATCTGGCTGGCGATCCAATGATGCAATAGTTCGCGCAGGCCCATGACCATCGGCGTGCGTGTCGCGTCGAGCACATTGAGGTTGAGGCCAAAGCGCACCTCCAGATCGGTCAGCCGGTAAAGCGATTCCTTGAGCAGTTCGGGATCGACATTGCGGCTCTTGGGCACGAGGACGAGGCGGATATTCTCGTCGCTCTCGTCGCGCACGTCCTCCAGGATCGGCACCTTGCGGTCGGCGATGACCTGCGCGATCTGCTCGATCAGCTTGCCTTTCTGGACCTGGTAGGGGATCTCGCTGATGACGAGCTGCCACTGGCCCCCGCCCAGCCGCTCAATCCCGGCGTCGCGATCCGCCTCGTCCTTCGCCTCCGCCGCATGGAAGCGCCCGCGTACGCGGAAAGACCCACGCCCGGTTTCGTAGGCGGCGGAAATCGCTGCCGGGCTATCCACGATCAGCCCGCCGGTGGGGAAGTCGGGGCCATGGAACAGTTCCATCAGCCGCGAATGCTCGGCGTGCGGATTGTCGATCAGCTCAAGCGTGGCATCGACGATCTCGGCCACGTTGTGGCTCGGGATATTGGTCGCCATTCCCACCGCGATGCCGCTGGCGCCATTCGCGAGCAGGTTGGGAAACAGACCGGGGAAGATGTCCGGCTCCTGCTCCTCGCCATTGTAGGTCGGGACGAAGTCGACCGTACCCTCGTCCAGCCCCTCCATCAGGCGCAGCGCGGTCTTCGTCAGGCGCGCCTCGGTGTAGCGGTAGGCGGCGGCGTTGTCGCCGTCGATGTTGCCGAAGTTCCCTTGCCCCTCGACCAGCGGATAGCGCAGCGCGAAATCCTGCGCGAGGCGGACCATCGCGTCATAGACCGAAGCATCGCCATGCGGGTGGTACTTGCCGATCACGTCGCCGACCACGCGGGCCGATTTCTTGAACGCGCTGTTCGGGTCCAGCTTCAGCTGCCGCATCGCCCACAGCAGGCGGCGGTGGACCGGTTTCAGGCCATCGCGAAGATCGGGAAGGCTGCGCGCGGTGATCGTCGAGAGCGCGTAGACCAGATACCGTTCCGACAGGGCGCTGTCGAACGGCGCGTCCACGATGGCGTCGAAGGGGTCTTTCTCGTCGTCGATGACTTCGCTCATGCCAGCTGCCCTATCACCGCGACGAGGCGCCTAGAAGGGTGGAACCACGCGCTTTCCCCACGCGTTCGCCTGAGTGTTCCCCAACCGAGGAGTTACCAATGTCCCGTGTCCTGATCATCGCCACCGACGGTTTCGAGCAATCCGAGCTGATCGAACCGAAAAAGCGGCTGGAGGAAGCCGGTATCGAAACCACCGTCGCCAGCCTTGAAGACGGGGAAATCCGCGGGTGGAAGGAGAAGGATTGGGGCGACAGCGTGACGGTCGACCTGACCCTCGATGAAGTCGGGGTGGCCGATTACGACGCGCTGCTGCTGCCCGGCGGCCAGATCAATCCCGACGTGCTGCGGATGAACAACAAGGCGGTCGGGCTGGTCAAGGAATTCGCCGAGGCGGGCAAGCCCGTCGCCGCGATCTGCCACGCCCCCTGGCTCCTTGTCGAAGCGGACCTGATCCGCGGCAAGACCGTGACCGGCTGGCCATCTATCCGAACCGACCTCGCCAATGCGGGCGCCAACGTGGTCGACGCCGAGGTCGCCACCGATGGCAATCTCATCACCAGCCGCAACCCGGACGATATCCCGGCCTTCAGCGACGCGCTGATCGGCGCGCTGGAACGGGCAACCGAAGCGGCCTAGCGCGCGCTCATGTCGTGGCTATCGGCGGGTACGCGGACTTCGAGGCCATCGAGCGCCGCCGATAGCACGATCTGGCACGACAGGCGGCTGGTGCGGCAGGCACCGGCCGCGAGGTCGAGCATGTCTTCCTCGTCCTCGCTCGCGGACGGGAGGCGGTCGAACCACTCGGGCCCGACGATCACGTGGCAGGTGGAGCACGCCATCTGTCCTTCGCAGGTGCCCTCCAACGGCATCCCGGCGGCCTGGGCGACTTCGAGCAAGGGCAGGCCCACGGCGCCCTCGGCCTCGACCCGGTCGCCCTTGGGAGTCACAAAAATGACCTTCACCATGTCTCCTGTGCCTTTGCCGCCGCGTTGATGGTCGCGGCGGCCCGTTCGATGTCCGCCAGCGTGGTGTAGCGCCCGAAGCCGAGGCGGATCGCGTTCTTCGCCTGCGCATCGGTGAGCCCGATGGCCTTGAGCACGTGGCTGGTTCGGCCCGATCCGCTGGCGCAGGCGCTGCCAGCCGAGAACATCACCTCGCGGCAATCGCTCATCAGCCGGGCGACGTCGAGGCCGTCGCGGCGAATGTTGAGGTTGCCGCGCCAGCGCGCGGTTGCGCTCCCGTTTAATGTCCACCCGGCGAACAGCTCGCGCGCCCGCGCCCACGACGCTTCGACGTGCGCGCGGTCGGCCTCCATTCGCTCCGCCGCGAGCGCCGCCGCCGCGCCCATGCCGGCGCAGAGCGCAGGGCTGAGCGTGCCCGAGCGCAGGCCGCCTTCTTGCCCGCCACCCGTCTGTACCTGCGCCAGCGACACGCCATCGCGGACCCACAGCGCGCCCACGCCCTTGGGGCCGTGGAACTTGTGCGCGGAGATGGCGATCAGGTCCGCTTCGGGCGGGGCGAGGCGGCCGTAGCCCTGCACCGCGTCGCACAGCAGCAGCGCGCGCCCGGCCCAATCGCTGACCGGCTGCACCGTGCCGATCTCGTTGTTGACCTGCATCATGCAGATCAGGCGGGTATCGTCGGGTAGCTCGCCTGGCTGCGCGATGCCCTCGCCATCGACCGGGATGGTGTGGACCGCACCCACCGCACGCGCGGTATCCAGCACTGCGGCATGCTCGATCGCGGAGACCGCCACGGTACCGCCCTGCCCGCTGCCGCGAATGGCGAGATTGATCGCCTCGGTCGCGCCGCTGGTGAAGATCACCCGGCCGCCGGGCGGGAACAGCGCCGCGACTTGCTCGCGCGCCAACTCGACCGCCGCGGCCGCCAGTCGCCCCATCCGGTGCGCGCTGTGCGGGTTGCCGAACGCCTCCTCGCCCAGCCAGCGCACCATCGCCTCGCGCGCCTCGGGCGCGAGCGGGGTGGTGGCCTGGTAATCGAGGTAGATCACGGCCGCGCCATTCCCAGCCAGACCTCGCAGAACCGATCAAGTTCCGCGCGCGTGGTGTTCCAGCCGAGGCTGACGCGAATCGTGCGGTCGGCCACTTCTGGCTCTACGCCCAGCGCATCAAGCACGCGGCTGCGCTTCATCGTCCCGCTGGCGCACGCACTGCCCTGCGACACCGAGATGCCCGCCATGTCGAACCGCAACACCTGTGCGGTTGCGGAAAGTCCGGGCATCGCGATTGCAAATATCTGCCCCGTCGGATGCGCAAACCGATCGGCATGCCAAGTGCCGCCCGCGGCGCGGACATCGGCAGCGAAGCGGTCCATCGCTGCGCCGACGCCATCGGCTAGATAAGGCTTTCCGCAAGCCTCCAGCGCAGCCGCCATGCCGAGCGCCCCCGGCAGGTTCTCGGTCCCGCGACGATAGCCGCGTTCGTGCCCGCCGCTTGGTTCAAGCAGGGCGAAGTCCCTAACCAGCAGCGCGCCGATCCCGATCGGCCCGCCAAACTTGTGCGCCGACACGATCGCCATCGTCGATGGCAAGGGCGAGCCACACTTGCCCGCGCTTTGCGAGGCATCCCCGATCGTTATGCCGCCTGCCGCATGAACGGTCTCGCAAACGGCCGCGATGTCCTGGGCTGCGCCGGTTTCCGAATTGATCGTCTGCACTGCGACGACCGGGATTGTTTCACCCGTGAGCGCCTGTTTCAACGTGTCCGGATCCACGAGTCCGCTTCCCCCGACAGGCAGGGCAAGCGCGCCCGGCGCAGACTTGATCACCGCGTCGTGTTCGACAGCCGAAACCATCCGCTTCCCGCCACGCGCGCCGCCAAGCGCCAGTGCCGCCGCCTCGCTCGCGCCGCTCGTGAAGATCAGTTCCCCTTCCCACCCCAGCGCGCGCTTGATCCGCTCGCGGGCGTCCTCCAGCAAGGCGCGCGCCTTGCGCCCTTCGGCGTGCGGGCTGCTGGGATTGGCCCACAGCCGGAACCCTTCCTCCATCGCCGCCCGCGCTTCGGGGCGCAGCGGCGTCGTGGCGGCGTGGTCGAGGTAGATGCGGGGGCTGATGGCGAACGCTCGAAACAATTGCGATTTGGGGCGGGAACCCTATATACGCCGCGCCCCGGCGCGCGCCAGCCACGCGCCACATTTCTTGCAGGTTGCCATTCATGCCCTCAGTGATTTTTCCCGGTCCCGAAGGCCGCCTCGAAGGCCGTTTCTCCCCACCACCGCGCGCACGCGCGCCGGTGGCAATGATCCTTCATCCGCACCCGCAGGGCGGCGGCACGATGAACGACCGGATCACCCAGCACCTTTACAAGACCTTCGTCGATCGCGGGTTTGCGGTTCTGCGGTTCAACTTCCGCGGTGTCGGCCGCAGCCAGGGCAGCTTTGACAATGGCATCGGCGAACTGAGCGATGCCGCCGCCGCGCTCGACTGGGTCCAGTCGATCCATCCCGAGGCCCAGACGACCTGGGTGGCCGGTGTTAGCTTTGGCGCGCTGATCGGGATGCAGCTGCTGATGCGGCGGCCGGAAATCCGCGGGTTCATCTCGATCGCTCCACCCGCCAACATGTACGATTTCAGCTTCCTCGCGCCGTGCCCGGCCAGTGGCATCTTCATCCAGGGCGCCGCAGATACGGTGGTGCAGCCGCAGGCGGTGCAGAAGCTGGTCGACAAGCTGCGGACCCAGCGCCACATCACCATCCACCACGAGGAAATCCCGCGCGCCAATCACTTCTTCGAGAACGAGCAGGACGACCTGCTGGCGTCGGTGAACAACTATCTCGACTTTCGCCTCGACCCTTCCTGCCCGATCAAGTGACCGCCCCGGTCTTTTGATATTGCGATAGCGCCCTGAAATCCGGTGGCTTTTCGCCACGCGAATTCGTTTCGGCGCGCGACAGGGATGTTGTATCATCGCCTCATGACGGGAACCTGCCGTCATGAGGAGAGGAGCAATGGCCTATCTCGACAAGACTAGCCCGCGCGACCGGACCACATCGATTGCCACTGTTATCGCGGTTCATGCGGCGCTGGGATATGCGCTGGTGATCGGGCTGCAGGCGACCGGGGTCATCAAGACCGATCGCCCGCTCACCACCGTCTTCATCGAAGACGACTTCCCCAAGCCGCCGCCGCCCAATCCAGTCGACGATCCACAGCCGGCGCCGCAACAATCGCAGGTTTACACCCCGCCGATCCCGACCCCGCTGGCGCAGGTCGATCCGGGGCTGACCACCACCATCATCCTGCCGCCGCCAACGCCAAACGTGATCCCTTCGGCGACGCCGAGCACCATCCCTGACGTGCCCGGAAACCTGTTGCCGCCCGCCGCCGAAGCGGTCGCCGCCCGGCCGCGCGGCAATCCCGGCGGCTGGATCGGGGAGCAGGATTATCGCAGCAGCTGGATCAACCGCGATCTCAGCGGCACCGCGGCCTTCCGGCTGGGCGTTGGCGCGGACGGACGCGTGGAAAGCTGTTCGATCACCCGATCGACGGGTCATGCGGAACTGGACAGCGCGACCTGCGCCTTGCTGACCCGGCGGGCGCGTTTCGAACCGGCCCGCGATTCCTCTGGCAATCGGACCAGCGGGACATTCGCCAGCTCGGTCGAGTGGCGCATTCCCGACTAGTCGCTCGCTTGCTGGATCGGGGCGGTGCCGGTGGCGCCCGGCACCGTCCAGATCGCGACGTTGAGGAACGCGATCACGGCCAGCACCACCATCAGCAGCGGTTGCTTCACCACGCCGGTGCGCTTCCACATCAGCCACGCGCCCGCCAACAGGGCGATCCCCGCCAGCATAACGATCGACAGCACCGCGCCCTGCATCCGGCATCTCCTTCGTCGCATCCGTAACCCGTGTGGCGCGGGACGCAAGGTTTTGACAGGCAAGGGTTCGCGCGCCACAACCGTGGCATGACGACATTCGCGATCGAACTCACGCGCCGCCAGGCCCTTGCCGGGATTGGCGCCACTTCCGCCCTCGCCCTGACCGGGTGCCGGACCACCCCGGCGCCAGCCGCCGCCGGGCCGGACCAATGGCTGGAAACGGTGGGCTACAACCTGCTGGCGCATGAGCCGGAGCGCGCCACGGGCCTTGGCGTCGACGTCGGCCCCTATGCCGGCCTGCGCGGCAAGCTGGAAGACCAGTCGATTGCCGGCCAGCTCGCTTATGCCGCAACGTTGCGCCGCGACCTGGATGCGACGCGCGCCTTTCCCCGCGCCGGGTTGACCGCCGACCAGCTGACCAGCTTCGAGGTGGTCGAAAGCGCATACTCCACCGCGCTAGATGGCTTCGCGCTGCCCTATGGCGATGTCGCGGTGGGAAGCTGGCGCAATTCGCCCTACGTCGTGATCCAGAACGTCGGCACTTATCTCGACATGCCGCGGTTCATGGATTCCACGCATCCACTGAACGACACGGCCGATGCCGAAGCCTACCTCGCCCGGCTTCAGGCGCTGCCCGCCGCGCTCGATGGCGAGTTGGAACGGATGCGCGCGGCGCGCGCGATGGGAATGGTTCCGCCCGATTTCCTGCTGGACAAGGCCATGCGTCAGATGCGCGCGACGATCGCTGACGCAGCGGGCGGCGGCTCGCTGGTCAAGCCACTGGCCGACAAGGCAGCCGCCGATGCTGCCTGGGTAGCCTTCAATGCGCGCGCGGAGATGCTGGTGAGGGGCCCGGTGCGCGCGGCGTTGGTACGCCAGATGGCCGAATTGCAAGCCGAACGCGCGGTGGCCGATTCCGACCCCGGCATGTGGTCGCAGCCACGCGGCGACGAATGGTACGCCTGGGGTCTGCGCGCCACCACGACCACGCGCATGACACCCGACGAAGTGCATCAGCAAGGGCTCGAGGAACTCGCTTCGCTTCACGCCCGGATGGACCCGATCCTCAAGGAAATCGGCTATACCACCGGGTCGGTTGGCGCGCGGATGCAGGCGCTGAGCGACGACCCACGCTACAAGTTTGCCGAGGGCGATCCGGGCCGGGCCGAGATCATGGCCTTCATCGACGACCGGATCGCATGGATCCGCGCGCAGATGCCACGCGCCTTCAACACGCTGGTCGACCCGAACCTCGAGGTACGCCGCCTGCCGCCCGCCGAGGAACCCGGCGCGCCCGGCGCCTATGGCGGCGCGGGCAGCAAGGACGGGACGATTCCGGGCCGCATGTGGATCAACCTGCGGACCACCGACCTGCACCGCAAATACGACCTGGCTGATCTCACCTACCACGAGACCATCCCCGGCCATGTGTGGGAGGGCGAGTATTCCAATCGCCTGCCGCTGATCCGCTCGATCCTAGCCTTTGGCGCATTCAGCGAAGGCTGGGCGCTGTACGCCGAACAGCTCGCCGACGAACTGGGCGCCTATGACGAATTCAAGGTCGGTCGGCTCGGCTATCTGCAATCGCTGGCGTTCCGTGCCTGCCGCATGGTTGTCGATACCGGCCTTCATCACAAGCGCTGGAGCCGCGCCCAGGCAGTCGATTTCTTTGTCCAGCGCAATGGATCGAAGCGCGAGGAAGTGGAAAGCGAGGTCGATCGCTATTGCAGCTGGCCGGGCCAGGCGACGGGTTACAAGCTGGGGCACAGCGAGATCGGCCGCCAACGCGCCCGCGCGCAGTCCGCGCTCGGTCCGGGCTACGATTTCAAGGCGTTCAACGATGCGGTCATTCTAGGGGGCAACGTGCCGATGGACGTGCTGGCGCGAAACGTCGACCGGTACATCGCCAACGCGGCATGAGCGTGACGGCCTTCGTGGCCATAGCGGCCAATACACAAGACCGGTTTAGCCCGGCCCGTCAATATTCCGTGCCACCAATCGCACGGTAAAGCGTTGGGTGATCCGATGGGGTTCTTCGAACTGGATTGGTATCATGCCCTGCTGACCGGGGTGGGCGTGGCGATCATCGTTTCGTACTGGCTGCCGCGCTTCATTTCGGGCCGCGAACCGGCGGCATCGGCATTGCTGGTGCTGTCGGGAATGGCCGCGTTCGCGCTGCCGGGAATGCCCGGGCCGCCCGATCCGCTAAGCTATCCGGTGGCGTGGGAACTGATCGCGGAAATGTGCGTGATCATCGGCCTGTTCGGCACCGGCCTGCGGATCGACCGGCTGGTTGGCTACGCGCAATGGCGCCCGACCATTCGGCTGCTGGCGGTCGCCATGCCGCTGACAATCGCTGCGCTGGCGCTGTTCGGCTGGGCATTCGCGGGGATGACCCTGGCGGGTGCGCTGCTGCTCGGCGCGATCCTTGCCCCGACCGATCCGGTGCTGGCAGGCGACGTGCAGGTCGGGCCGCCACAGGAGGGGGGCGAACATCCGGTCCGTTACGCGCTTACCACCGAGGCGGGCCTGAACGACGGCCTGGCTTTCCCATTCGTGCACCTGGGGCTGCTGGTCGCGGCGGCGGGGGCCTTCACCCCGGCGCTGTTCGGTGAATGGATGGCGCGCGACGTCGTGTGGCGGATCGCGGTTGGCACGGCGGGCGGGATGGTCACCGGATGGCTGCTGGGCAAGATTATGTTCGCCTGGCCCCGCGTGAATGCACTGTCGCGCACGCAATCGGGCGTGATCGCATTTGCGGGCGTGCTGGTCGCATACGGCGGAACAGAGCTTGCGGAAGGTTACGGCTTCATCGCCGCGTTCGTGTCGGGCGTCGTGCTGCGGCGCCAGGAAACGCACGATCGTTTTCACAAGCGTCTCCACGACTTTTCGGAGTCGCTCGAACATTCGCTGACCGCCGTGCTGCTGGTCGCGCTGGGTGCGGCGCTGCCCGGGCTGCTGCCCCACCTGGATTGGCAGCACGCAGCCATCGGACTGGCGCTGGTGTTCGTGATCCGTCCACTTATCGCCTGGGCCAGCCTGCTGGGATCGGGCATTGCCGGGCGCGAGCGATTGGTGATCGCGTTCTACGCGGTGCGCGGTATCGGATCGGTCTATTACCTGGCCTACGCGACGCACTCGATCGAGCTGGCCGACGAGGCTGCGCTGTGGGCCACGGTCGCTTTCACGGTAATCTTGTCCACGGTCGTCCACGGGCTGACCGCCGGAATCGCGCTCGAACGGGCGACCGGCGCGGAAGGGGGCGAAGCCAGGGGATGACCGGGCGGCGGGCTTCGGGCACAAGGGCCGGGGCCGCTGCTGGAGTCGATCGATGGAATCGCTCGGAGAAGACCTTGCCGTAATGCCGCGCGTTCCGTTGGCCGACGAACATGTCGCCATGCTGCGCGCGATCGGGACCGAACGCAGCTACGATGCCGGCGCTATCGTTGCCGAGGTGGGGGAACCGATCGACCGGTTCATCTACATCGAAGCAGGCGAGGTCGAGGTGCTCGACCCCTATACGCGCGAGCGCCTGCTCCCCAGCACGCTTGGCCCGACCCAGTTCATGGGCGAAATCGCATTTCTCAATCGCGGCAGCTGGTTCCTGCCGATGCGTGCCGCGCAACCGACCCGGACGCTCGAGGTGCCGCGCGCCGAAATGCTCGACCTGATGGCGCGGGTGCCGGAGCTTTCGGACCATGTCATCCGCGTGTTCGCCGCGCGGCGCCGACGGCAATTCGAACTGCGTAACAGCGCGATCAAGCTGATTGGTGCCGATCGCGATCCCGCGGTACAGCAGGTCGAACGTTTCCTCAGCCGCAACCGCATCCCGTTCCGCAGCTTCGACCTCGACGCCGCCGACAGCGAGACGCGCGCGGTGTGCGACCTGACCGGGCACACACCGTCAGTGGTGATCGGCCAGGGCGAGGTCGTGGCCGATCCCACCCCGCGCAAGATCGCGCGCATGTTCGGGCTCGACCTCGATGTCTGCCGCGAGACCCTGTACGATTTACTGATCGTCGGCGGTGGCCCCGCGGGGGTGGCGGCGTCGGTCTATGCCGGGGCGGAGGGGCTGTGCGCGCTGGCGGTCGAGGACACCGCGATCGGCGGGCAGGCTGGCACCAGCAGCCGGATCGAGAACTACATGGGCTTTCCCACCGGAATCAGCGGCACCGACCTCGTCTGGCGCGGGCAGATCCAGGCGCTGAAGTTCGGCACGCGCTTCGCGATGCCGCGCCGCGTCGAGGCCTTGCGCCGGCGCGAGGACGGGACGTTCTGCGCCCGGCTCGACGATGGTGACGAGGTCTGCGCCCACGCTGTGCTGGTCGCCACGGGCGTGCAATACAGTCGCCTCGACCTGCCGCAGCTCGAGGCGTTCGAGGGCGCCGGCGTGTTCTACGCCGCGACCGAGATGGAGGCGCGCTTCTGCAACGCCACCGAGGCGGTGGTGATCGGTGGCGGGAATTCGGCAGGGCAGGCCGCGATGTACCTCAGCCGCACCGCGCGCCATGTCCACGTGGTGGTGCGTGGGCCCAGCCTCGCCGCGTCGATGTCGGCCTACCTCACGCAGCGGCTGGAGGCCGATCCGCGCATCACGATCCATTACGACGCACGCGTCACCGCGCTGCATGGCGATGGCTATCTCGACGCGATCACCCTCGCCTCGCGCAATGGCGAGCAACGCATATCCACGCGCGCGGTGTTCATCATGATTGGTGCCGCGCCCAACACCGGCTGGCTGTCGGGCCTTGCCGCGACCGATACGAAGGGCTTCGTGCTGACCGGCGAGGCGGCCGGGCATGCCTCGCCCTACGAAACATCGACCGACGGAATCTTCGCGGTCGGAGACGTGCGCGCGGGTTCCGTCAAGCGCGTGGCCAGCGCGGTGGGCGAAGGATCGGTCGTGGTTTCGCGGGTGTGGGAATATGTCGATGCGCGCAAACGCGGCGCGGCCTAGCTTTTCCCGAACAGCTTGCCCGCGAACCCGGCGATATCGTCGAACGGATTGCCGTCATGATCGGCGTCGAGAATCTGCATGAACCGGGCAAGCGAACCCTCGCCGCCGACATGCTCGCGCACTTGCTCCAGGATGTCGGCGTCTATACCGGTCTTGGCCGCCGCGCCTGCGACGGTATCGCCCGGTTCGTGATGCGCCTCGGCAAGGCCCGCGATCGCCTTTTCGGCGGTGGCGGAATCAATGCCCAGCTTCTCGGCCAGGTTTTTGACGGTGGGATGGTCGTGGGCCGCGCCCAGGATGGTGTCGAACAGGCTCATCGTCGTGTCTCCTTGGCAATGGTGTCACGATCGAAACGCAGCGGCGCGCGAATGGTTCGTCATCACTCCCACCAATAGGGCAGGCGACGCGAATACCCCGTCTCGACCTCGTTCATGGTGCGCGAATCGTACAATCGCCCGCCCAGCATGACACGTTCAATCCGGTCGCTCGAGCGAATATCCAGTGATGGGTCGGCGCTCAGGATCACCAGGTCGGCCAGCTTGCCCGGTTCCAGGCTGCCGATGTCACGGTCCATGCCGAGCGAGCGGGCGGATTCAATCGTGCCTGCGCGCAGCGCTTCGGTGGGCGACATGCCGCCGCGCGCGAAGCTCCACAGCTCCCAGTGCGCCCCAACGCCCGCCTGCTGGCCATGCGCGCCGATGCTGACCTTGACCCCGCGCTCCGCCAGCTTTTTGGCCTCGCGCGCGGCGTTGTCGTCGACAAATGCCCAGTCAGGCGCGGTCGTGCGCCGGCCGGTTGCCGCCAGCAGCTGACGCGGCGGCGTGTGGACCAACAGCGGGTGTTCGAACACATTGGTGGCCTGGCGCCAGTACGGATCGCCCGCGAGGCCCCCGTAAGTCACGACCAACGTCGGTGTGTAGTTGGTGCGGCTCTGCCCGAAGAACTGCAGCACGTCCTCGTACATCACATCGACCGGGATATTGTGTTCCAGCGTCGAGTTGCCATCGGCGACCAGGTTGATGTCCATCCCGAACAGCGATCCGCCCTCGGCCACCACCAGCATGTTCTCGGCCCGCGCGGCGGCTACGACTTGCTGGCGCTGATCGCGGCGCGGCTGGTTGTAGTTCTTGATCGACACCCCGCCTTGCGCCTTGATCCGGCGCACGTGGGCGAGCGCATCGTCGTAATTGTCGATCCGGGCATAGACGCCGGGCGAACGCGCGCCATAGACGATCTCGCCAGTCGAGAAGATGCGCGGGGCGAGCAGCGTGCCCGCCTGCTGGCGTTCGGCGGCAGCAAAGATCGCGCTCGCCTGAGAGGACGGATCGTGGATCGTCGTCACACCCATGGCAAGATCCTGCATCGCCGCCCAATTCTGCTGCGGAACGAGGTCGCCGACCGCCTGCGGCCCGTGTGCGTGGGCATCGACCAGGCCGGGCATGATCGTCTTGCCGGTAGCGTCAATCACGCGTGCGCCCGAAGGCACGGCGGTGGTTGCGACAGGGCCGACCGCCGCGATCCGGTCGCCCTCGATCACGATCACGGCATTGTCGATCGCGCCCGCGCCGTCCCCCGCCATTGTTAGCACGCGCGCCCCCGTAATGGCGACGGTGCCGGTCGCCTTGGCCGCGCGAACAGTGCGGGCGATCGAGACGCCTTCGCCGGGCGGGGTGAAGCTTGCCGCGTTCTCGCCGCGCGGGGCAGTCGGGAACATCGCCGTGGTGCTCGCGCGGTAGACGACCGGGCCCATGGACCAGGTCAACGTCTCGCCACGGTCGGTCCAGCCGATGTAGTCCGCCCCCCCGGTGCTCGCCTTGATCACGGGCAGCGCGCTCGCTTTCTCGTCCACCGCGACCGCCTGCCCGCCGGGCATCAGCGGCATGGCGAAGACTTCGTAATTCTGGCGGAACGCGAAATGGCGGCCGCTGGGCGAGACGCGGAAATCGTTCGCGAGTTCGCCTTGCGCGTGGACCCGCTTCGCTTCGCCGTTGAGGTCGGTGGAAAGGAGCTGGAGGTTGCCGCCCTCGCGGCCGAGCATGAACACGCGGTCGTCGTCCGCGCCGTATTGCGGGTCCGAGTTGCCGCGCGACACCAGCGTGGGCGCGCCGCCTGATACGGGCACGCGGTAGACGCCGGGGTTCTCGGAAAACTCTGGCGAAGTAAGATAGCCGCCCGCCCGCTTCTCGAACACGATCGTGCGCCCGTCGGGCGAGAATTGCGGCACGGCGTAGTGGCCGCGTTGCGCAGTAATCGCGCGCACGCCGCGCCCGTTGGCATCGCCAACCACGATTTCGCTGAGGCCTGCGTCGGTCCAGCGCACCCAGGCAAGACTGCGCCCGTCGCGCGACCACGCGGGCCACAGCTCCAGCGCCTCCCCTCCGGTCGTCAGCCGGCGTGGCTCGCCGCCCGCCATGTCCTTGACGTAGAGCTTGCCCAGGCTCTCGAACACGACCCGCCGCCCGTCGGGCGAGACGGCGGCGAATTTGGGCATCTTCGCTTCAAAGCTGTCGGGCGCGACCGGGATCACCGGATGCGGGCCGTCGACCACGCCGCGCGTATCGTCGATGCGGAACGGAATTTCGCTCGCGCCGCTGCCGTCTGCATTGGCGCGGTGGAGCTTGCCGCCCGCCCAGAATACGATGCTGCGATTGTCGGGCGTCCACGCCATCTGCGGGTACACGCCATACACCGCCCAGGTTTCCTGCATGTCGAGATCGAGCTGGCCATAGACCATCCGCTCCGCCCCGCTGGCCAGGTCTTTCACCCACAGCTGCGACTGGTCCTTGTCACGGCGGACAAAGCTGATCATCCGGCCATCGGGCGACGGCTGCGGACGAACCGCGCCGCCGTAACCGGACACGGCGGTCGTCACCTCGCCGGTTTTCAGGTCGTAGCGCTCGATCTCGAACAGGCTCTGCTGGCTGTCCTGAGCATATTCGAAGATCGGGCCAGAGCTGACATTGCGGGTGTAGTATACCGCGCTGCCATCAGGGCTGAACGTCGGCTCGCCCAGTTCCTTCTGCAGCGCCTCGCTCGCGCGTTTAACCAACAGCACGCCGCCGCCGCCCGAGACATGGTAGAGCCATACCTCGCCCGTGCCGAGCGAGCGCTGGGTGGTGAAATGCTTTTTTGCGACGATGCTAAGCCCGTCCGGGTTCCAGCTCGGCTGCATGATCAGGCGGAAGGCTTCCTTGGTCACTTGCCGCTTGTCGCTGCCGTCGACGTTCATCACCCAGATGTTGTCGCCGCCACCCCGGTCGGAGGTGAACGCGATGCGGCGTCCGTCGGGCGAAAAGCGCGGGTGGATCTCCCAGGCCAGCCCTTCGGCGATCCGTGTGGGCGTGCCGCCGATGATCGGCATGGTGTAGATGTCGCCAAGCAGGGTGAAGGCGAGCGTGCGCCCGTCGGGCGAGACGTCGACATCCATCCAGGTGCCCTGGTCGGTACGAATGGGCACCTGGCGCACGGTCGCGCCGCGCGGCGCCATGACATCCCACGTGCCGTCGTCGGCGGGCGCGGGCTGCGCGGGGACGGGGGTGACTGGCACCGCCGCGCCGCTGCCCTCCGCGGGCTGCTCGGCGTCGTCTTCCTGCGATGACTGGACCTCGCCTTCCTCTACCGGGTTGGGCGAGGATGCCGGCTGCTGCGCGAAGGCAGCCTGCGCTGCGAACAGCGCGGCGATAACCGGGGCGACGGTGGATTTCATGGAAGGCCTCTCCCTGTTGTGCGCGGGGTTCTAAGGCGTCCGGCATGGTTGTCCAAGCCGTTGGTCGAAAAGAAAAAGGCCCCTCCCCGTCTTGCGCGGGGAAGGGCCTCTCCTCTCCAACCGGTAAGTGTGCGGATCAGGCCGCCTGCGGGGCTGCCTGACGCACGCCTTCGTCCACATGCGCCTCGAACCGGGCGAAGTTGTCGACGAACAACTGCACCAACTTGCGCGCGGTGCGGTCGTATTCATCCTTGTCGGCCCAGGTCGCGCGCGGGTCGAGAATGGTCTGGTCGATCCCGGCTTCCGCGAGCGCCGGAACGCTGACCGGCACCTCGAAGCCGAAGTTCGGATCCTTGCGGAATTCCACACCGTCCATCTTGCCGTCCAGCGCTGCGTTGAGCAGCGCGCGGGTGGCCTTGATCGGCATGCGACTGCCCGCGCCGTACTTGCCGCCGGTCCAGCCGGTGTTGACCAGCCAGCATTGGACCCCGCCCTTGGCGATCCGGTCCTTGAGCAGGTTGCCGTAAACGCTGGGGTGGCGCGGCATGAACGGTGCGCCGAAGCAGGTGCTGAAGGTCGCCTCGGGCTCGGTCACGCCTATTTCGGTGCCCGCGACCTTGGCGGTGTAGCCTGACAGGAAGTAGTACATCGCCTGGTCGGGCGTCAGCCGCGCAATCGGGGGCAGCACGCCGAAGGCATCGGCGGTGAGCATGATCACGTTCGACGGCACCGGGCCGAGGTTCTTCTCGCTGGTATTGGGGATGAACTCGATCGGATACGCACCGCGGCTGTTCTCGGCCAGCGTGTTGTCGTCGAAGTCGAGCTCGCGCGTTTCCGGGTCCATCACCACGTTTTCGAGCACGGTGCCGAACATGCGGGTGGTGGCGTAGATTTCCGGCTCGGCCTCTTCCGAAAGACGGATCATCTTGGCGTAGCAGCCGCCTTCGAAATTGAACACGGCGGTGTCCGACCAGCCATGCTCGTCATCGCCGATCAGGGTCCGGCTTGCATCGGCCGAAAGCGTGGTCTTGCCGGTGCCAGACAGGCCGAAGAATACCGCTGTGCGCCCGTCCGGCCCAATGTTGGCGGAACAGTGCATTGGCATCACCCCGTGCGTGGGGAGCAGATAGTTGAGAATGCCGAATACGCTCTTCTTCATCTCGCCGGCATATCTGGTGCCGCCGATCAGGATCAGCTTTTCGGACAGGTTGACCGCGATCACCGTTTCGCCCCGGCTGCCATGGCGGGCGGGGTCGGCGCGGAAGCTGGGCAGGTCGATGATGGTATATTCGGGCGAGAAACCGATAAGTTCGTCGGGGGTCGGGCGCACCAGCAGTGTGCGGATGAACAGGTTGTGCCAGGCGAGTTCGTTGATCACGCGCACGTTAACGCGGTGTTCGGGCTGCGAACCGCCAAACAGGTCGGCCACGTAGAGCGTGCCCTTGTCCGCCAGCGCGGCCATGAAATCGGCCTTCAGGTTGGCGAAGTGTTCAGGCGACATCGCGGCATTGTTGTCCCACCAAACGGTGTCTTCGGTCTCGCCATCGCGGACAATGAACTTGTCCTTTGCGCTGCGGCCGGTGTGGGCGCCGGTCTTCACCACCAGCGAGCCCCATTTCGACAGCTCGCCCTCGCCATTCGCGATCGCGGCCTCGACCAGCGGCGCGGTGGCGAGGTTGGCGTGGATCTGTGCCCGGGTGTCGATACCCTGGCTTGAGAGCGGGTGAGACAGCGCGATGGTCATGTAAACTCCTGAAATAACAGGCTCGGCATCGCTGACCTCGGCGGCTGGCGATTCGCCTTGCATACCTATGCACGGGATATTTGGCCGCGCATAATGGCACTGTAATGGCGCGTCAAATCGCGAGCGGGAAAGTGACCGAAACATAGACGGTCCGGGCGCGTTCGTGCCGCCGCCATCCGTTGTCTCGCGGCGGTAATGCGACTAGCAAGCGAACGATGGCCGATACCGATACCCAACCCCGCCGGGCCGAACGCGTGATCGCGCTGGTCGACGACGATCGCAACATTCTGACCACCGTATCGATCGCCCTCCAGGCCGAAGGATACGTGACCCGCGTGTTCACCGACGGCGAGGCGGCGCTGAAGGGCTTGCTTGAAAATCCGCCCGACTTGGCCGTGTTCGACATCAAGATGCCGCGCATGGACGGTATGGAATTGCTGCGTCAGTTGCGCCGGCACAGCGCCCTGCCGGTGATCTTTCTGACCAGCAAGGACGACGAGCAGGACGAGGAAGCCGGCCTGGAGCTGGGCGCGGACGACTACATCGCCAAGCCGTTCAGCCTGCGGCTGCTGCTTGCGCGTATTCGTGCAATCCTGCGCCGCACCGGGTCGGACGCGGGTGACGCGCACAGCGAGGGCGAGGAGGAACCTGGCCCGGTGATCGAACGCGGCCGGTTGCGGATGGACCCGGCGCGCCATCAGGTGAGCTGGGATGGGCGCGCGGTATCGCTGACCGTGACGGAATTCCTCATCCTGGAAGCGCTGGCCGCCCGCCCCGGCGTCATCAAGAGCCGCAACCAGCTGATGGACGCCGCCTATCCCGACGACGTCTTCGTCGACGATCGCACCGTCGACAGCCACATCAAGCGGATGCGGCGCAAGTTCCGCGGTGTCGACCGGGGCTTCGGCGCGATCGAGACGCTCTATGGCGCGGGATACAGTTTCAGCGATGGCTGACGCCGCGCCCGGCAGGCTGTCCCGGAGCCTGCCCGGGCGATTTGGTTGGTCCAATCGCCTGTCGATCACCCCACGCATCCTGGCGGTGAACCTGCTGCCCCTGGCGTTGCTGGGGGGCGGAGTGTTCTATCTCGACGGTTATCGCAAACAGTTGCTGGCCGAACGCTATAAGATGGCGCGGATCGAGGTTCAGATCACCGCCGAGGCACTGGCCGGCGCCAGCCGGCAGCGGCAGGAAGCGCTGCTGATCCAGATCGGCAAGGAACAGTCCATGCGGCTACGCATGTTCGATGCCGAGGGGCGGCTCTGGGCCGACAGCTTCGCGCTGGCCGAGCCCGCCTTCACCTTCGACGATCCCAGTGACGATCCGTTTTCGCAGGATTTCGCGCGGATGCTGGACCGCGCGGTGGACAAGGTCGTCGGCGCCGAGCCGATCCCCGACTACATCGAGCCGGAACGGCCACACGCCGATGCCTGGCCCGAACTCAGGCGTGCACGCGAACAGGGGATTTCGCAGATCCAGTTGCGCGACGCGCCCGATGGTTCGCCGGTTATCAATGCCGCCGCACCGGTTGGGCTCAATGGGGCGACGCTGCTCACGACGCGCAATGCGCTCGACATCACGCTGGCCGTGCGCGCGGCGCGCAGCACCTTGGGGCTCGCGGTCATGCTGGCGCTCATCGGCTCGATTTTCCTCTCGCTCTACATGGCGCGCACGATCGTGCAGCCGCTGCGATCGCTCGCCAGCGCGGCAATCAGGGTCCGCCAGGGCCGTGAACGCGGCGTCGAGGTTCCGCGCCTGCCCGAACGGCATGACGAGATCGGAAGGCTCGCCCGTGCCGTATCCGACATGACCGATGCGCTGCGCCAGCGAATCGACGCGGTCGATCACTTTGCCGCGGATGTCGCGCACGAGATCAAGAACCCGCTCGCGAGCCTGCGGAGCGCGCTCGAGTCGCTGCCCAAGGTTCGCGACGATGACGTGCGCGCCCAGCTTATCGCGATCGCCACCCACGACGTTCGCCGCATCGATCGGCTGGTTACCGAAATTTCCGAAGCGAGCCGGATCGACGCCGAGCTGTCGCGCGTCACCTTCGGGCCGGTGGACCTTGCCGCGCTTGTCCGCAGCGTAGTGGGCGCGCGCGAGAACCGGCCCGAAAACGATGGTCGGACGGTTGAGCTCGACCTGCCCGCATGGGGTGCCGCCGTTTCGGGCGAGCCGATGCGACTGGAACGGGTCATCGAAAACCTGCTCGACAACGCTGTCTCGTTTTCGCCCGAAGGCGGGGTGGTGACCGTTGCGGTGCGCGAAGACGGGGGCAAGGTCCAACTGTCTGTCTGTGACCAGGGGCCGGGGATCGCGGAGGAAGCGCGCGAGAAGGTCTTCGAACGGTTCCATTCGGACCGGCCTGCGGGCGAGGATTTCGGCAACCATTCCGGGCTTGGCCTCGCGATCGCGCGGGCCATCGCGCAGGCGCACGACGGCACGCTGACCGCGCATGGCCGCGACGACGGCATGCCGGGCGCTTGCCTGGTCCTGAGCCTGCCCGCGGGCGGACAGTGACGATGCTTCACCAGGCCAGCTGTGTGGCGATCGCCGATCGTGGAATGTTGATCGAAGGGCCGCCAGGCAGCGGCAAGTCGACCCTTGCGCTGGCGCTGATCGATCGGGGCGCGATGCTGGTGGGCGATGACGGGGTGACGCTCGCGGTGCGCGATGGAGCGCTGTGGGCCGCTCCGCCGCCGAACATCGCGGGCCTGCTCGAGGTACGCAATGTCGGGCTGGCGCGCTTCCCGGTCCGATCGGCACGCATAGCCCTGCTGCTGCGCCTCGACCCGGCGGCACCGCGCCATGTCGCGCAGGCGGCCAGCGTCTCCTTCCTGGGTGTTGCGATCCCCATGCTTGCCTTCGATCCCGCCATTGGGGCGCGCGCGATCAGGGCCGAACTGGCGCTGCGGCTCCACGGTGCCTAGACTCACGCCATGACCCCGGATTCGCCCCTGCCCGACGCGCCCCAGCGCATCCTGCTCGTCACGGGCTTGTCGGGCGCGGGCAAGACGACCGCATTGAGGGTGCTCGAGGACCTCGGATGGGAAGCGATCGACAATTTTCCGGTTCGCCTGCTCGGCAGGTTGATCGGCCGGGGTGAGGACGATGCCGGGCGCCATCCGCTGGCGATCGGCTTCGACAGCCGCACGCGTGGCTTCGTCCCCACAGAGATCATCGCGCTGGTCGGGGAACTCGGTCAGCGTGACGACCTCAGCGTCACCACCTTGTTCCTCGATTGCGCGGGCGGCGAATTGGAGCGGCGTTACAACGAGACACGCCGCCGCCATCCAATGGCGCACGGCCGCCCGGTCCGGACCGGCATCCAGGCGGAGCGTGAGCTGCTCGAGCCGCTGCGGCTGTGGGCCGACGCGGTGATCGACACGACCGATTTCAGCAGCAACGACCTGCAGCAGGCGATCCGCGAACAGTTCGCCGCGAGCGCGCCGCAGGAAATGTCGCTCATCCTTTCCAGCTTCGGTTTTGCGCGCGGCACGCCGCCGCTGGCCGATCTGGTGTTCGACATGCGCTTTCTCGACAATCCGCATTGGGTGCCGGGTCTGCGCGAACAGACCGGGCTCGATGCGGAAGTGGGCGATTATGTGCGCCGCGACGTGGCCTTCACGCCTGCATTCGATCAGATTCGCGCGCTGCTCAACACGCTCCTGCCGCGTTACCGCGAGCAGGGGCGCAGCTATGTCAGCATTGCGTTCGGCTGTACCGGCGGGAGACATCGGTCGGTATTCACCGCCGAACAGATGGCCCGGGCCTTGCGCGACGATGGATTTTCGCCCACGGTATTGCACCGCAATCTGGGGTCGCGCGCCGCCGACGAGATAGAAGGCCCGCAGGCATGATGCCTTGGCAAGCATTTGGGCCGACCCCGCTGGAGTTCCGGATACACCAATACCCATGATCGGATTGATACTGGTCACTCACGGACGGCTCGCCGAGGAATTCGTCCACGCCATGGAACACGTGGTTGGCCCGCAAGAAGCGGTCGAAACCGTGTGCATCGGGCCCGAAGACGACGTCGAGAAGCGCCGCGCCGAGATCGCGGGCGCCATCCGCAAGGTCGACGCGGGTGCGGGCGTGATCGTGCTGACCGACCTGTTTGGCGGCACCCCGTCGAACCTCGCCATCTCGCTGCTCGACGCGGGAAGGGTCGAAGTGATTGCCGGGATCAACCTGCCGATGCTCATCCGCCTAGCCGGCGTTCGCAAGGAAGCAAGCGTGACCGATGCGGTCCATGCCGCGCGCGATGCCGGGCAAAGCTACATCACGATCGCATCCGAGTTGCTGGGCAAGAAGGCCCGCGCTTCATGAACGAACAGCGGCGTGAACTGACCATCGTCAACCGGCGCGGACTGCATGCGCGTGCCAGCGCCAAGTTCGTCAACGCCGTCGCCCAGTTGCCCGACGGGGTACTGGTGGAAGTGGCGAAGGATGGCAACCGCGTCGCGGGGGGATCAATCCTCGGCCTTATGATGCTCGGCGCGGCCAAGGGCGACCGGATCGAGGTCATCGTGGCGGGCGATGCGAGCGGCGCGGTGATGGAACAGCTCTGCACGCTGGTTGACGGCGGCTTCGGCGAGGAATGAGCGCGCCGCCGCACCGGCGCCAGATCACCGGCTTTTCCAATCCCACTGTCAAGTACCTGCGCGCCCTGCGCGACAAGAAGCACCGCAAGCGCGAAGGCCGGTTTCTGGCTGAAGGGCTGCGCCTGCTGACCGACGCACGCGAATCCGGCCATGTCCCCGAAATGCTGGTGATGGCCAGCGGACGCGCGCCCCACCCCTTGCTCGAAGCGCTGGAGGCGCAGGTGGCCGACGCGGGCGGCGACGTGATCGAGACCAGTCCCGATATCCTGGCAAAGATCACGGGCAAGGATAATCCTCAGGCGGTCGCGGGCGTGTTCGCGGAATTTGACACTTCGCTCGCCGCCCTCGATCGCGCCGCCGCGCCAATCTGGCTGGTGGCGCAGGCGCTGCGTGATCCGGGCAACCTGGGCACGATGCTGCGGACCGGCGATGCGATTGGCGCGGGCGGGCTGATCCTGATTGACGACTGTGCCGACCCGTTCGGCGTGGAGGCGGTCCGCGCCAGCATGGGCGCGGTGTTCACGCAACGGATCGCGCAGGCGCGATGGGACGAGTTTCTGCCGTGGCTGCGCCAGGGTCCCGGGCAACTGGTCGCGGCGAGCCTGCGCGAGGCTGTGCCCTATCGCGGCGCGCCCTATGCCGCGCCATGTTTCGTCATGGTCGGAAACGAATCGCAGGGTCTCCCGGCCGATTACGAGGCCGCTTGCGACCTGCGTGTGACCATGCCGATGAAGGGGCGCGCCGACAGCCTTAACGCCGCCGTCGCGGCGGCCGTACTCGGTTACGAAGTTTTGGCCCGCCTCGATCGCTGACGTTCAGGGAACGCACAGACCCGCTCGCGCATTTGCCGGGCATGACCAGAGCCCTCGCCCTCTTCGCCCTGCCCTTGCTCGGAGCATGCATGACCATGACCGATGACGCGGCACCGCAGCTTTCCGGCACCGAATGGCGCTTCAGCGCGATCGACGGAGCACCTCCAGTACGGCCGGATCGGGCGGTGATGTCGTTCACGCAGGACCGCCTGAGCGCCAATGTCGGTTGCAACGGGTTGGGCGGCCACTGGCGGCTCGACGGCGACCGGCTGGTGGGCGGGCCGTACATGTCGACCAAGATGTTCTGCGAAGGCGTGATGGAGCAGGAAAACGCCGTGAGCGCGCTGCTGGCGGCGAACCCGACGGTCATAGTGGCCGGCGACCGGATGACGCTGACCGCGCCGGGCCGTTCGGCGGAACTGCGCCGGGATTGATAGTCGTCAGCCCAGCGAACGCTGGGATCGCTTGCCTCAAGCGCCATGCGCGACTGATAGCGGGCCCAGCTTTCGCCCGGGCGACGGGTCCTAGCCGGGTTCTTCGCTATCCGCCGCGGTGTAGCGCGGCGCGCTTTCGATCAACGGCACGGCCTCGATCTCGCGCTTGCCGATCTCGATGCCCTTGTCCCTCAGACGGCGACCGCTGGTGAGCACATTGCGCTCGAAGCTGCCGACGAACTTGTTGTAATTGTTGACAGCGCTTTCGAGACCTCCGCCCACGCGCTTCAGGTGCTCAGCCGCCGTGGCCAGCCGATCGTAAAGCTCTGCCCCCGCCCGGCCGATCTCGATCGCCTCGCGCGCGATCGTGTCCTGACGCCAGACTTGTGCGACCGTACGCGCGATGGCGACCAGATTGGTGGGCGTTGCCAACAGCACCTTGTTGCGGAAGGCAAAGTCCCACAGCTCGGGATCGGCATCCAGCGCGGCGGCGACGAAGTGCTCGCCGGGCACGAACATCACGACATAATCAGGCGCCTCGTCGAACTGGCTCTGGTAGCTTTTCGCGCCGAGCGTCTGGACGTGGTTCTTCATCGCCCGCGCGTGGGCTTCGAGATGCCGCGCCTTCTCGGCATCGTTATCTGCTTCGAACGCGGCCTGGTAAGCATTGAGCGACACCTTGGCGTCGATCACCAGCTTCTTCTGCCCCGGCACCCGCACGATCGCGTCAGGCCGCAGCCGGCCCTCGTCGGTATCCATCGAATGTTCGAGGAAGAAGTCGGTGTGTTCTGACAGGCCGCACTGCTCCAGCACGTTCTGCAACGCGCGCTCGCCCCAGCGGCCCCGTGCTTTCGGAGCATTCGTGAGCGAATTGCCGAGCCGCTGCGCCTCTCGCCGGACTTCCTCCTGCCCGGCCTTCATCGATTCGATCAACCCGGTAAGCTGGCCGAAGGCATCGACGCGCTTCGCCTCAAGCGCGCCGACCTGCTCCTCGTAGGCCTTGAGGCGCGCGCCGACCGGCTCGAGCAGCGCCTTCAGCTTCTCCTCGCTCGCTTTTTCCGAGTAGCCGAGCCGCTCGGCGGCGCGCTCGACCAGCGTTTCCTGCGCCTTGGCCAACACGGCGTGGCCCGTGTTCTGAAACTCGGTCAGCAGTTGCTCGCGCGCATCGATCAGCAGGCGCTTCTGCTCGTCGAAGTTGGCGGTCTTTTCCCGCAGCGTTGCCAGCTCTGCCGCGATCGCCGCGTTGTCGCGTCGAAGCTCGCCCAGCGCGGCGTCGTGTTCTGTCCGCGCCGCGCGCAGATCGCTTTCGAGCCCCTCGACACGCGCCGCCCGCTCCCGCGAGGCTTCAAGATCGGCAAAGGCCCGCAGATACCTGGCGTCCAGTTCGCGCGCTTCGGCATCGCGTTCCGTGTGGCGGGCCTTCCACTCGGCCACGGGCCGCGAACCGAAAAACCAGCCGAGGATTGCGCCCAGAATCAGCGCGATGATGGCAATTGCTGCGAGTTCCATGCCGTTCTTCTATGCGGAACGGACGGTGAACGCCAGAGGGTTCGAACCGTATTCCCACAGTCGTTACCTCCGCCCACGAGCCGGGGTCCAGCTGGCTGCGAGCGCGGCGCCAAGGGAAGCTGGCCCCCGGATCGAGTCCGGGGTGACGGTGTGGATGGTTGAGGCGCGGGCTCAGGCCGCCTGGCGCAGTTTCTGCAGCTTCTTCAGCGCCATCTGGCGCTTGAGGCGGCTCAGGTGGTCGATGAACAAGATGCCTTCGAGATGGTCCATCTCGTGCTGGATGCAGGTCGCCATCAGCCCGTCGAGGTCTTCTTCGTGCGTGTTCCCGTCGAGATCCTGGTAGCGCACGCGGCAGGTCGCCGGGCGGTCGACATCGGCAAAGATCTCCGGCACCGAAAGGCAGCCTTCCTGATAGGTTGCGATCTCGCTCGACGGGTCGAGAATCACCGGGTTCACGAACACCCGCGGCTCTTTCAGCGTCGGCTGGTGGTGATGGTGGTGGCCGTCGTGCCCATGATCGTGATTGCACGCAACCGGCTCGGCATCGGGATCGTCGGGCTGGAGGTCGATCACCAGCACCCGCTTGGGCACGCCGACCTGGATCGCGGCGAGGCCGATCCCGGGCGCGTCATACATGGTTTCGAACATGTCGGCGACGAGGGTGCGCAGCTCGTCGTCGAACTGCGTCACCGGTTCGGACACGACCTTCAGCCGGGGATCCGGCACCTCGAGAATCTCACGGATAGCCATAGTGGCCAGATAAGCGCGGGAAGGCTCGCAATCAATCCCGCGGCTGGGCGGAGTCAGGCAACAGGCCGCCGCGCGCGCAGCGCCTGCGCCAGGGTGCCCTCGTCGAGGTAATCGAGCTCGCCGCCGACGGGCAGGCCGTGGGCGAGCTGGGTCACGCGGACTGGGTACTCCTCCAACCGTTCGGCGAGGTAGTGGGCGGTGGTCTGGCCTTCCAGCGTTGCGTTCATCGCCAGGACCACCTCGTCGGTCCCGCCCTCGGCCACGCGGCCGAGCAAGGTGTCGATGGCCAGGTCTTCCGGACGTACGCCATCGAGCGCGGACAACCGCCCACCGAGCACGTGGTAACGCCCGGTAAACAGCCGCGCGCGGTCGAGGGCCCAGAGGTCCGCCACGTCCTCCACCACGCAGAGCGAGCGCTGGTCGCGGCGCGGGTCGCTGCACACGCCGCACGGTGCCCGCGTATCGACATTGCCGCACACCGGGCATTCCACCAGCCGCTCCTCCACCTCGGTCAGCGCGGCGAGCAGCCCGGGCAGCGCTTTCTGGCGGTGCTTGACCAGCCACAGCACCGCCCGCCGCGCCGAGCGCGGGCCGAGGCCG
>CAZEWN010000020.1:0-67296 GCA_964516135.1 uncultured Erythrobacter sp.
CCTAGGTCTTCCAGCACGTTCGCGCCCTGGACATAGCGATTGGCGCAGAGAAATACCTTCACGTCCGGTCGAGACAGTTTCTCGTCGAACACTTCGACTGCAGTCTTCAACATGACCCCTCCTTGCGATGTTTTTGACTTTCGCCAGGAATGATCAGAAGATCAGTTTCTCGTTGAAGGATTGTCCGGTTTCCTCGCAGTAGTTCTTGTACAGGTCGAGGAATGAGAAGACATCCATGATATTTTCGAGATTGTCGTTCTCGTCATAGAATTCGAGCGAACCGCCGACCATGAACAGCGTCTTCACGCCCGTATCGCTAGTCAGCGTGTGAATGACGCCGGGATTTTCCTGAACGAAATCGCCCGGGCGCGCGAGCCAGTCATATTCCTCGTAACGCCATGAACCCTCAAGCGTGTAGGCCGAAACTGGACCGCGATGGCGATGGCGTCCAAGACCGCCGGGGCCCTTCGACCACAGTATCGTTACGTAAAGATTATTCCGCACGTCGAAACGCAGCGGCTTGAGCCAGACATCGCCAACCCAGGGGTGATAAAGCGATTCATCGCCCGAAATATACATGTCAGGAACGCCATAGGTGGCGTGATGGCCCAGAATGCGGCGCTCGTCCTCGCCCAAGGCCGAGGGGGTTGCAAGGCTGTCAGTCAACACGATAGTCCTTTCCCAAAAATACTCTGCTTTTCGACGTCCGTTGATCCGGCATCGCGTTGGATATTTTTCGCATTTTCGTGCTGCGCGTGTCTATCGCGTATATCCGCTATTTTTGCGTGATCACGTACAGTGGCGGTCCGGCCACCACCGGGCACGGAAAAGTGGATAAGATCAGGGCCTTGATCGCGCGCGTCGGATCGATCTTGCCATAGCGCTTGCCGCTATCAGCCGAAGCGATAATGCATGGCTGGATGGGGCCCGGTTGAACTATATTGCGACCTGAGAGGCCGCATCGCTGTCCCGCGGGAAGGACCTAAACGTCGGCGCAGCTGTGCTGGCTCAGGAACCTGGTAAGCTTGGCGTGGGAATCGAGGTCGAGCTTGCGGCGTATATTGCGCAGATGGTGATCGATCGTGAACACTGACCGCTCCGTCTTGCGTGCGATTTCCTTGTAGCTGAGCCCTTGCGCTGCGAACATTGCAACGCGCATCTCGGCCTTTGTCAGTTCGCCCAGCGCTGCACGATCAACTGCTCCGGGGCATTCGATCTCTATCCATCGGGCCGTACCCAAAATCGGACCCAACACTGATCGCGCGGCATCTGCGAAAACATCATATTGCGCACTGTCCCATTCGAGAGATCCCCGCTTCACTCTGTCGGCACATAATAGCGCAAAAGGTCCGGCACCGTCGCGTAGGGCAACGGCCATCTTGGTCGATACCCCGGTGCGTAGCAGATCCCGCCGAAGGCTATCGCCAAACGATGCATCTTCCGCCAAAGACCGAAAGACAAGCGGGTGGCGCGACTGCCAAATCTTGCGCACGCCATTATCGGTGTTGTTCACCAGCATGCCCGCCAGGCTGGGAATTTCCTCAGTGTCGCTCACGCTTTCGGTCTGGCCGGGGCGGTATTGCGCGTCGGCGGGGCTGGCATAACCGCCGTCGACGCGCTCTACCCCAAGCCGGTCGCGAATATAGCCGGTCGCGCGGATCCAGCATTTGTCGGAACTGTCCAAATAAAGCAGGAGTTCGTGCGTGAGGTCGCGCAAGGATGGGTCGACGCATCCTCGTGACCCGTCAAGAAGGGTGCCGCGCAGCGTCTTCTGCGCGTTGTAGACCCTCTCTTCCCGCGTCGTGGTCACATTTGTCTCCCGCGACCCTTATAGGGCCGGTCTATACCGTCAGATATCCCCCATCAACAGGCAAAGTCGCACC
This sequence comes from uncultured Erythrobacter sp., assembly GCA_964516135.1. Classification (GTDB taxonomy): domain Bacteria; phylum Pseudomonadota; class Alphaproteobacteria; order Sphingomonadales; family Sphingomonadaceae; genus 34-65-8. Next base: position 1,884 of record CAZEWN010000020.1, read on the forward strand.
CGTCACGAAGGACGCGTGATCACTGCACAGGAACGAGGCGACCTTTGCGATTTCTTCCGGATCGCCAAAGCGGGCGAGCGGCGTGCGACCGAGGATGGCGCCAGAAATATCTTTGTCTGCCTTCAGCGGCGCGAGCAGCGGCGTATCGATCCAACCCGGCGCGACGGCATTCACGCGGATACCGTCGGGTGCATAGCTTTGCGCCAGCGACTTCACGAGCTGGACAATGCCGCCTTTGCTGGCCGCATAGGCCGGACGGCCGCCGGCGCCGAACGTGCTGTACATCAATGCGATCAGCACCATCGAGCCACCCATCGGCATCTTCGCCTTGGCCAGCGAGCAGGTGCGCATGACCGCCGACAGGTTGATCGAAATCACCTTGTCGAAGACGTTCATCTCATGCTCGCGATCGGCGACGCTGATGCCCGCTGCAGGGATGACGATATCGATGGTATCGATGGCGTCGATGGCCGATGCCAGCGCGTCTTCGTCGGTCACGTCGAGCTGTTTAACGTGGACGTTTTCATGGCGGTACTCGCATTGGTCCGCGTCGAGCCCCCAAGAATGCACGACCGCGCCGCATTCGGCGAAATATTTGACGCAGGCTGCACCGATGCCCGAGGTGCCGCCGGTTACGATGGCCGTCTTGCCCTGATATTGATTGTCTCTGTTCATATTTCTTTTCCTTAGTCTTTATTCATGTCCATTCGATCTGCGGGGCGGCGGCGCGATATCCTCCTAGACCTTCTCTAGCATGATGGCGGTTCCCTGGCCCACGCCCACGCACATGAAGACCATCGCATAGCGTCCGCCAGTGCGGTGCAGTTCCTCCACCGCCGTCATGGTAATGCGCGCGCCCGACATGCCCAGCGGGTGCCCGAAGGCGATCGCCCCACCGTTGGGATTGACCCGCGGATCGTCGGCCGCGATGCCCAGATCCCCCAGCACCGCCAGTGCCTGGCTGGCGAACGCCTCGTTAAATTCGATAAGGTCGAGGCTGTCAAGCGAAATGCCCGTCCGGCCAACTAGCCTGCGTGCTGCATCGACCGGGCCAATACCCATCACCCGCGGCGCAACGCCCGCCGATGCCATGCCCAGCACGCGGGCACGCGGTGTCAGCCCGTGTCGCCTCACCGCTGCAGGCGATGCGACGATCATTGCTGCCGCGCCATCGCTAAGACCCGAGGCATTTCCTGCCGTCACCGTGCCATTCGGTTTCACCGCCGGGCGCAGCTTCGCCAGAACGTCCGGTTCGCTAAGGCGCGGATGTTCGTCTGTATCGAAGGTAAAATCGGCGCCATTGCGCACCGGAATGATGACGGGGACGATTTCGGCGGCCATGCGTCCGCTGGCAATGGCCCTGGCAGCTTTTTGCTGGCTGGCATGGGCGAAAGCGTCCTGCGCCTCACGCGTGATGCCCCATTTCGCGGCCACGTTTTCGCCGGTCTGCGGCATGGATTCCACGCCATAGGCAGCCTCCATCGTCGGGTTCACGAAACGCCAGCCAAGCGTCGTGTCCTCGATCTGCTGTCTGCGGCCATAGGCGCGATCGGCCTTGCCCAAGACATAGGGGGCACGGGTCATGCTCTCGGCCCCGCCCGCGATCATCAGATCGGCATCACCGGCGCGGATCGCCTGCGCGGCTATGCCCACCGCGCCAAGCCCCGATCCGCACAAGCGGTTGACCGTGATGCCGGGGATCGCTTCGGGTAGCCCCGCGAGCAGCACGGCCATTCGCGCGACATTGCGATTATCCTCACCCGCCTGGTTGGCACATCCCAGAATGGTGTCGTCCACCGCGTGTGAGTCCATGCCGGGATTGCGCTCGAATAATGCTCTTAACGGGATCGCGGCAAGATCGTCGGCGCGCACGATCGAAAGTGAACCGTTCAATTTGCCGATGGGGGTGCGAATGGCGTCGCAGATGAAAGCGTCGGGCATGAAAGACCTCAGGTGAATTTACGGATGAGCGCATCGGCCAGCGGCGCCGGCGCGTCGAGAGGGGCGAGATGAGCGCAGTCGAGCGAGACATGCTCAGCCCCGGCGATCCCGGCGACTAGATGCTCGCCGTGCCCCTGATGGGGGGTGGAACTGTCGAGCGTGCCGGTCACGACCAGTGCAGGGCATGCGATTTCGCCCAGACCAGGCTGGACCGCCATGTCGCGGATTGCGGCGCTGCATCCGGCATAGCCATCGGCAGGCATCGTCAGCAGGCCGCGCAAAATGGTGGCGGCGACTTCGGGGCGCTCGGCTGCGAAACCAGGGGAGAGAAAGCGGCCCATGGCAAGTTCGGCGATGGATGCCGTGCCTTCGCCGCGCACCTTGGCGATGCGGCCGGACCATGCTTCGGGGTCCATGGTGGCAGAGGTGCAGACAAGGCCGATGCCCGTCACGCGCTCGGGCACATCCAGCGCCATCTGCATCGCGATCATCCCGCCCAGCGAAACGCCCGCGACCGCAGCCTTGTCGATGCCCGCCGCATCCATCGCGGCCAGCACATCGCCCGCCAGCATCGGCAGCGAATAATCGCCCGCCGGGGCATCGGATGCGCCGTGCCCGCGCGTGTCGATCCGCAGCAGCCGGAAATGCGGACGCAGTTGCGCCAGCGCGGGCGCCCACAGATCAATGTCGCAGCCGATGGAATTGAGGAGCACGAGCGCGGGGCGCGTGTCCTCCCCTTCAAGCTTCCAGTAGATGCGGATTTCGGTTTCGGTAAAGGGCATCAGGCCACCGCCTGTTCCAGCTCCACCGTCAGCGGCGCGGTCGTCTTGGCAATCACATCCTCTGCACTGACTCCTGGGGCGAGTTCGACCAAGGTCAGGCCGGGCTTGTCGCAGCGGATCACGGCAAGATCGGTGACGATCAGATCGACGCAGCCCTTCCCCGTCAGCGGCAGCGAACATTCGGGCAGGATCTTCGCCTCGCTCGACTTCGCGACATGGTCCATCACCACGACGACACGCTTGACCCCGGCGACAAGATCCATCGCGCCGCCCATGCCCTTCATCATCTTTCCGGGAATCGTCCAGTTGGCGATGTCGCCCCCCGCGCTCACCTGCATCGCGCCCAGCACGGCCATGTCGATATGGCCGCCCCGGATCATTCCGAAACTGTCGGCGCTGGAAAAGAAGCTGGAGGTCGGCAGCGCCGTGATGGTCTGCTTCCCCGCATTGATGAGGTCGGGGTCGATGTCCTCGTCATAGGGGAAGGGGCCGATGCCCAGCATGCCGTTTTCGGACTGCAGCGTGACATCGATCCCCTCGGGCACGTAATTTGCTACCAGCGTCGGAATGCCGATGCCTAGATTGACGTAGAACCCATCCTGCAATTCCCGCGCGGTGCGTGCAGCCATTTCGTCGCGGTTCCAGCCCTTTGCCTGATCAGCCATTACACGGCCACCCTTGCGCGCACGGTTCGCTTCTCGATCCGCTTTTCATTGATGGTGGAAAGCACGACGCGGTCGACGAAGATGCCGGGCGTGTGGATCGTATCGGGATCGAAACTGCCGGCGGGTACGATCTCTTCCACCTCGGCCACGGTGACCTTGCCCGCAGTCGCCATGTTGGGGTTGAAATTGCGCGCGGTCTTGCGGAACATCAGGTTCCCAGCGGCGTCTGCGCGCCATGCCTTGACGATCGACAGGTCGGCCTGCAGCCAGGTTTCGCGCACGTAATCCTCGCCCTCGAAATTCTCGACCGGCTTGCCCTCCGCGACGACGGTGCCGACGCCCGTTCTCGTGTAGAATGCAGGGATGCCCGCGCCGCCCGCGCGGATGCGTTCGGCCAGAGTGCCCTGCGGATTGAGCTCCAGCTCCAGCTCACCCGACAGATATTGCTGCTCGAACAGCTTGTTCTCACCCACGTAGGAGGAGATCATCTTTCGCACCTGCCCGCTTTCAAGCAGCATCCACAAGCCAAAGCCGTCGGCGCCCGCATTGTTCGAAATGACGGTCAGGTTCTTCACGCCGCTGTCGCGGATGACGGGAATCAGGCTTTCGGGATTGCCCGACAGGCCAAAGCCGCCCGACATGATGGTCATCCCGTCGAACAACACGCCATCGAGCGCGGCCGCGGGACTGTCATGGATTTTGCTCTTCATCGCTGGTCTTTCATCGTGCCCGACCTTTATCCAATGTCGCCGCCGGCCACGGGAAGCACGCTGCCGGTGATATATGATGCCTCGTCCGAGGCGAGGAAAAGGATCGGCGCGATCTGTTCGTCCAATGTGCCGTAGCGGTTCATGAAGGCCGAGCTCGTCACTTGCTCCACCGTCTGTGCCATCCACTGCTGTTCGCGCGCATCGTCGCCATCGGAATTGCGCGGCACGCGGCGTTCTGGCGCGCTGGTGCCGCCCGGCGCGGTTGCGACCACGCGCACGCCCTTGCCCGAAACTTCCATGGCAAGGCTCTGGGTCAGCGCGTTGATACCGCCCTTCGCCGCCGAATAGGGCACGCGGTGAATGCCGCGCGTCGCGTTGGATGAGACATTGACGATGGTGCCCGCGCCCTGATCCAGCATGGCGGGCAGCACCGCGTGGCAACAATAGAGTGTGGGCATCAACGAGCGGCGGATTTCCGCGTCGATCTGGCTTGGCTCGAATTCGGCAAAGGGGCGCATGCGGATCGCGCCGCCGACGTTGTTTATCCAGATGTCGACGCCGCCCATCACGCGCACCGCCTCTGCTGCCGCATCGGCGGCGCCTTCAGCGGTTTCGAGGTCGCAGCAGAAATGATGCGCGTTCCCGCCCGCCTCTGCTGCCACGTCGACGACGAATTCGGAGCGGTCGACCAGCAGGACTTCGGCCCCTTCCGCCGCCGCGCGCAAAGCGACGCCCCGCCCGATGCCCTGTGCCGCACCTGTCACGACCATGCGCTTGCCGGAAAAGCGATCGGCAAAGATCATGCCGATTCGCTTTCCACTTCGCTGGGCGCGAATTTCTCGTAATGGAAATGCGCAGGCGTCACACCCTTGTCGCGCAAGAATTGACGCACCGCTTCCACCATCGGCGGCGGGCCGCAGAGATAGATGTCGCAGTCGCCCGCGTTCAGATGTTCGTCCGCCAGATGATCGGTGACATAGCCTTTCAGCGGATGCGCCGATTCCGGGTCCGCGACGCAGGTAGCCCAGATCAGCGTTGGCATGCGGTCGGCCAGCGCTTCGATCCTCTCGCACTCGACCATGTCGCCGTCATGGGTGACGCCATAGATCAAATGGATCGGCTGATCGGTGCCGGAATCCGCCAGCACTTCCAGCATGGACAGGATCGGCGCCAGCCCGGTGCCGCCCGCCAGCATCACGACCGGTCGGTCGATGTCGCGCAAAAAGAAGCTGCCATTGGGGCCGACCATGGTCATCGCATCGCCAGGCTTTGCCTGTTCGGAAAGCCAGGTGCTCATCATCCTGTTGGGGATGTTACGGATCAGGAAGCTCGCCTGTGCCGCACCGGGCTTCGAGCTGAAGCTGTAGGGGCGGTGCTGGCCGATGCCAGGGACGGTGAGGTTCACATATTGGCCGGGTAGGAATGCAAGCGCCTTGGGGTCTTCCAGCGTCAGCTTCAGCACGATGGTGCTGCCCGATGCCTTTTCGACCACAAAGATGGTGCCCTTGTGCTCGGCGGGCGTCAGCTTACACGCCGAGGACGGCACGGGAACCTGCAGCACGCAATCCGACGACACCTCCATCTGGCAGGTGAGGACCATGCCTTCGGCGGCTTCCTCGTCACTCAGCGCCTCGTCGATGTAATCCTCACCAAGATCGAACTCGCCCGATTCGACGCGGCACTTGCAGGTGCCGCACACGCCGTCGGAGCAGTCCATCGGCAGGTTGACCTTGTGGCGATAGGCGGCGTCGAGCACCGTCTCGCCCGGATTGCATTCGATGAAACGGGTGATCCCGTCCTCGAAACTCAATGCAATGCGATATGCCATATTGGCCCTTTCGGCCCGCTGCGGGATCAGACGTGGTAGATGTCGATCACTTGGTGAATATAGTCGTTCTTCAGCACGATCTTCTTGTTCGTGATCATTGGCGTCTCACCATCGGTAGCTATGGTGTAGAAGCTGGTGCCGAAGAAGCCCTGCGTTTCCTTGTAGCGGTGGCTGAGCGTGTGCCAGTTGAAGCGCACGTCGATCTCGCCTGCGCGCTCCTCCACGATCTCGACATTGCTGATGACATGATTGGTGCGCGGCTCGGGCATGGTCGCGCCCGAGCGCTCGGTCTTGATGCGGAAGATGCGATCCTCCAGCCCTTCGCGGTTCGGGTAGTAGATCAGCGAGATCTCGCTCTGCGGGTCCTCGACGATCTGATCTTCATCGTCCCACGCGGGCATCCAGTAGACCACCTTTTCGGAATAACAGGTCAGCCATTCATCCCACTGACGGTCGTCCAGCAGCCGCGCCTCGTGATAGAGAAAATCGAGTACTTCCTGATAGGTCATGCCACGGCCCTCGGCTGGTCGCCTTTTCTGGGATGTGCGGTGCCCGGACCATCGGGATCGCCATATTTGTCGAGCGCATTCAATAATGCCTGCGCCCAGAATTCATGCTGGCGCACGAAGAGCCCTTCGTCGGCTGCGCGGTTGGCACTGAGCAGGGGATCAAGGCCGATGGCCTTGGCGTTATCGTCCGGCCCTTCCTGCCAGCGGGTAGCCCCGCGCGACAGGTCGTTCCACAATTCGCCCGCACCTTGATAGGCGGTCTGGCAGGCGCGGAATTCTTCCAAATCGTCAGGTGTTCCCATGCCAGATACGTTGAAAAAATCCTCGTACTGGCGAATGCGCAGGCGGCGTTCCTCGACCGCCTCGCCCTTGGGCGCAAAGCAGTAGATCGTGACCTCGGTCTTGTTCACGCTGATCGGGCGCACGACCCGAATCTGGGTCGAAAACTGATCCATGATATAGACATTGGGATAGACGCCCAGATTGCGAGTCTGGTCAAGGATGAAGCGCGCCTTCTCCTTGCCGAGGCGCGCTTCCATCTCTTCGCGCTGGCCGTAATTGGGGCGCACTTCGGGGTTCATCACATTGGTCCACAACAGGATGTGGCCATGTTCGAAGCCATAGACACCGCCCACGCTCTTCGACCATCCATTGGCATCGACGGTACGCGTACCGTCGGCCTCGTAATTGCGGCGACCCATGGTGGCGGAATAATTCCAGTGGACCGAGCTGACGTGATAGCCGTCGGCCCCGTTTTCCATCTGCAGCTTCCAGTTGCCATCATACACATAGGTGGAATTACCGCGCAGCACTTCGAGGCCGGCGGCCGCCTGGTCGACGATCTGGTCGATGATCTTCGTCGTGGTGCCCAGATGCTCTTCCAGCGGCAGCACGTCTTCGCTCAGGCTGCCGAACAGGAAGCCGCGATAATTCTCGAACTTCGCGACCGTGGTCAGATTGTGTGAACCGTCGGTGTCGAACGCTTCGGGATAAGCGCCGGTCTTGCCGTCCTTTACCTTCAGCAGGTGGCCGTCGTTCTTGAACGTCCAGCCATGGAACTGGCAGGTGAAGCTGCCCTTGTTGCCGCGCTTTTTGCGGCACAGCGTCGCGCCGCGATGCGCGCAGGCGTTAATGACGGCATGAAGCTCGCCATCATTGTCGCGGGTGATGATGATCGGCTGACGCCCGATCCAGGTGGTGAAATAATCGTTCGGTTCGGGGATCTGACTTTCATGCGCCAGATAGACCCAGTTCTTCTGGAATATATATTTCATTTCCAGCTCGAACATTTCGGCATCGGTGAAGATATCGCGGCGGCATTTGAAGACTCCGGTTTCTGGATCGTCGATTATTGCGGTTTTCAGGCGTTCGCGAAGCGTGGTCATCGGTTTTCTCCATTTGCTTGTTCTAGTCGTCCGGCGCGCGCAGATGCGGCGGCGCTTCGGACCAGGCGAAAGACTTGGGTGCTGGCGGTCAGGCGACCGCGAGGCGCTTGCGGGCCGAGAGCGTTTCCTCATCGCAGTCATCGGCGCGCTGCAGCACGAAGTCGAAACCGATCTGCGCGGTGTCGCCCTGCCGATTGGGCACGGGCAGCAGCCCTTCGCGCGTGCCGAAGGCGAAATCGTCGGCGGCAAACGGATCGTCGCCGAAATTGATCTGCGTGGTCAGGCGGCGATAGCCCGGCGCCTCGACGAAGAAATGGACGTGGGCCGGCCGATTGCCGTGGCGGCCCAATGCGCCCATCAGCACGTCGGATGCGCCGCCCGGGGGCACGCTGTAACCGCGCGGCATCTTCGATTGGAACGAATAGCTGCCATCGTCGGGCAGCTTCAGTCGGCGACGATTGTTAAAGGGCGTCTGCTCGCCGGTAGGGTCGAAATGCGAATAGAACCCCTTGGAATTGGCATGCCATACATGGAGGATCGCACCCTTCACCGGCTCGCTATCGGGGCCCATGACGCGCCCGCTCATGTACAGCGTTTCAGTCTCGTCGGCATCGTCGGTCAGGCTCGCGCCGCTGTCGACCAGCGGTGCGCCCTCGACATAGAGCGGGCCTTCGATGGTGCGCGGGGTGCCGCCGCTGCGGCCCGCTTCTTGGTCCTTGGCGTCGAGATAGAGATCCACGAAATGCTCAAGACCGAGGCCCGGCATCAGCAGGCCGAATTCCTGCGCGCCGTTCTGAAGATAATTGACCGCGGTCCACAGCTCGTCCTCAGTAATTTCATGACGGACGATGGTTTCCATTAGCTGCTCGACGATCTCGCGCACTATGGCCTTGAGCCGGTTGTTGCCGCCGTCCGCATCAGTCCCCGCCACCCGGTCGAGCAATTGCTGGATGGGTGGGGTCTTGACGAAACTGATATCCATGGAACTCTCCTGAAGTTTCTTTTGGCGTGCCATTGCGGCGTGTTGGGGGGAGGGGGGCCGCTGGGCCGCTGGGGATCAGCTGTCATTCTCGCGGATGGAGGAGGGGTGACGGCACAGCGCGGTGACGCGCATGGTCATGAAAGGATAAAGCGGCAAGCCCATAAGGATCTGGTGCAGCTCTTCCGATGATTGCACGTCAAAGATCGACAGGTTCGAATAGTGCCCGGCAACGCGCCAGATATGGCGCCACTTGCCTGATTCCTGCAGGCCCTGCGAATAGGCCCTTTCCTTCGCCTTGATCGCGGCGGCCTTCTCGGGATCGAAATCCAGCGGGATGTTGACGTCCATTTCGACTTGGAAAAGCATGGTCACACCTTTTCGGGGATGGATTGTGCGGGCGACCGGGGGCGGTCGCGCCGATAGAAGGCGATGCGGTCCTCATCGAGCGCAATGCCGAGGCCGGGGCCGGTCGGCACCTCAAGATGGAAATCCGCATAGCGAAGCGGCTCTGCCAGTATGTCTTCCTTGACCAGCAAAGAGCCGAAGAGCTCGGTCCCCCATTCGAGTTCGGGAAGGACCGAGAAAAGCTGGGCCGAAGCGGCGGTGCCGACGCCCGCCTCCAGCATGGTGCCTCCATACAGGCCGATGCCCGCCGCCGCGGCGATGGTGGCGACCGCATGCGCGGCGTGAAGCCCGCCCGCCTGCGCGATCTTCAGCGCAAACACGCGGGCGCCTGCAGTGCTAGGGTCAGGACCCATTGATTTGCGGTGACGGTTGTGATTCAGGCTTGTGGTGAGGAGCCTGAATAATGAGTGATTTGTATTGGTTGACGGACGAGCAGATGGCTCGGCTTGAGCCCTATTTTCCGAAGAGCCATGGCCGCGAGCGGGTTGATGATCGGCGTGTTTTGAGCGGTATCATTTTCGTCAATCGCAATGGCTTGCGGTGGCGTGACGCGCCGAAGGACTATGGGCCGCACAAGACGCTGTACAATCGGTGGAAGCGGTGGAGCGACAAAGGCATCTTCCTGCGGATGATGGAAGGTCTGGCTATGCCTCAGGCTACGGAACGCAAGACGATCATGATCGACGCGACCTATCTAAAGGCGCACCGCACGGCTTCCAGCCTGCGGGTTAAAAAGGGGATGCGGGGCGCCTGATCGGCCGCACGAAAGGAGGCATGAATACCAAGCTGCATGCCGTCACCGACGCCAACGGTCGCCCGATCAGCTTTTTCATGACTGCGGGCCAGGTCAGTGATTATATCGGCGCGGCGGCCTTGCTGGACGAACTGCCCAAGGCGCAATGGCTGCTCGCCGACCGAGGATACGACGCAGACTGGTTCCGCGATGCCTTGCAGGAAAAGGGCATCACCCCCTGCATTCCTGGTCGGAAATCCCGGAACAAGACCGTCAAATACGACAAGCGCCGCTACAAACGACGCAACCGCATCGAGATCATGTTCGGGCGCCTCAAGGACTGGAGGCGGGTCGCTACGCGCTACGATCGCTGCGCCACAGCCTTCTTCTCCGCCATCGTTCTCGCCGCTACCGTCATCTTCTGGCTCTGATCAATGAGTCCTGACCCTAGCAACGGCGAAGGCATCGCCGGGGCCGCGCAGCGCCTCATCCGCCATCAGCGGGATGCCATACGCGGCGGAAAGCCGGGTCATGGCGGCGTGGTTCTTGCCCTTCACCGGTTGCTCAACCAGATCGATGCCGGCGTCCTGCAGCAGACACAAACCAAGGTGCGCCTTCGCCTCGCTCCAGCCCTGATTGACGTCGACGCGCACGCTGGCGCGGTCGCCCAATGCGCGCTTGATCGCGGTGACATGGGCAACGTCCTCGCGCACTTCGCGCTTGCCAATCTTGAGCTTGAAAATATTGTGGCGGCGTTCGGCAAGGAAGCGCTCGGCTTCCTCGATGTCCTTCGCCGTATCGCCGCTCGCCAGTGTCCATGCGACGGGCAGACGGTCGCGGCGGCGCCCGCCACCGATGAGTTCGGAAACGGGCAGGCCCAGACGCTTGCCGACAAGATCGAGCAGCGCGGTTTCGACCGCGCATTTCGCCATGTGATTGCCCACAACCTGACGCGAAATATCCGCCATGATCGCGCCGACCTGCGTCGGGTCACGGCCGATGAGGGCGGCCGCCATGTAATCGTCGATGGCGAGCTTAGTGCTCTCGGGGCTTTCCTCGCAATAGCTGAAGCCGCCGATGGTGGTGCCTTCCCCCACGCCCTCGACCCCGTCGGTATCGCGAATGCGGACCAGCACGATCGACTGGTGATGCATCGTGGCCATCGCCAGCACATGCGGGCGGATGGTCGGAAGATTGACGATGAATGCTTCTATACCTTCGATCGCGGTCACGCCTGCGCCATCCTCCCTTGTTCTTACCTTCCCTCAAGCTCTAAGAACACAATCGAACAGGCGCAAAGATTGATTAGGTTTGGCATTCATACCTGGAGGGTATACTATGGACCTTAGGCAGCTGCGATATTTTAAAGCGGTGGCAGAAGAGCGGAATTTCATTCGCGCAGCCGAGCGGCTGCATATTTCACAGCCGCCGCTTAGCCGTGCGATCCAGCAATTGGAGGAAGACGTCGGGGTTCCGCTGCTCGATCGTTCGACACGCCCACTGACATTGACCGATCCGGGGCGCATGTTCCTTGAGCAGGCGGTTCAGATACTGGCGCGAATGGAATCGCTGGAAACCATGATGAGTGCGGCGGTCATGAAGCGAAAACGGCGATTCGCGATCGGCTATGTGGCCTCAACCATCTATGCGCGGCTGCCACCCCTGATACGCGGATTTCGCAAGGCCGCGCCCAACGTCGAGCTTTCGCTCGTCGAACTCGTCAGCCTCGAACAGATTGCCGCGGTAAAGGAGGGACGTATCGACGTGGGCTTTGGTCGCATCCGCTTTGACGATCCCGCCGTGCAGAGAACCGTCCTGCGCGAGGAAAAACTGGTCGTCGCACTCCCGGCCAATCATGCACTTTCAGTTCAGGAAGGTACGATCGCAATGCATCAGCTGCGCGACGAACCGCTGATCGTCTACCCCAGCAATACCCGGCCCAGCTTTGCCGACCAAGTATTGGAAATGTTCGCGGATCATTCACTGCGGCCGGTTCTCGCGCATGAAGCGCGCGAATTGCAAATTGCGATCGGGCTAGTCGCCGCTGAGGAGGGAGTCTGTATCGTGCCGGATTCGGTACGCAAATCACGCGTGGACGATGTGGTGTATCGCGAACTCGCAGGAGATGTGGGTTCTCCGATCATTATGAGCCACAGGGTCGGCGACCGCTCCGAAGAGCTGGCGATAATGTCACGGGTGATTGCCGAACATTATGCCGAATGGGGATATCCCGTGCCCGACGCGATGAATGAGTTCGACCGATAGCAATATGCAATTGCGGTTTCATCTACCGTTGGCCTACCAGCTTCCTGCTCCTTCAATACAGCGACGTTCTGGCTCACCCTAGCCCGTTTCCTATATGCTTCCGCGATGCAGCGTGTGCAGCCCCGCTATTGGTAGTGCGGTGAGGAATTTCCGCGTTATCTCTGTGGACATGGTTATCCTTCGTGGCCTTTGCCGAGCTCTACCCCGAGGAGCAGCAGCGTCGCATAGATGGGTGTCTCGGTCTCACGCAAAGCGGGTATGCGGAACGGTGCGTGGATCAGTTTCTCAAGATAATTGCGTGCATCATCCCGCGGTCCGTTGTCGGTCAAATCTAGGAAATGTTTCCGCACGGAATATGCTATCATCGCCTCGTCGACCGCGACGATGAACGCCGTGCGATCGGTGAACGAACAAACGAACAGCCTCTAACGTTTCCGTCGCAGCGCGGCGACCAGCGGACTGCGGAAAGCCTCGAAGTCGGTGACAGCCGCCAGGCCTCAAGCGGATCACCCGCCACGCTCAAGCGCTTCGTACCGGTCCGAAAGATCAAAGAAACCAGGCTGTCCCGCCATCATCGCCTCCGCTGCCGCGCAAAGGCAGTGAATCAGCTCAGGCTGCTACTCGCCAGTGGTTTTTCGAAGCGTCCAGTTGCCCCTCTGGCCACGTTGGAATAGGTCCACGCGGCGGAACCAACGAATGGAGGTGGCTTGGATTAGGCAGCCATGATGTGTTGAACTGCTTTGACTGCGCTGCAATTCAGAATGGATTCGATTTCGTCCGATGTGCGACTCACGGCGAGCTTCAGAGCCTCGTCGATATGAACATAGTCTTGGGTCACATTTTGCGAGGCGTGACCCAGCACCGCGCGAATAGTTAGCTCCGAAAAGCCTAGGTCGCCTGCAATACTACCAAATGTATGGCGCAGTGTATGCGGAGTGACGCCCTCGATCTTGGCCAGTTTGCAGACACGGCGAAGGCAGGCGCTAACGGCCGTGAATGGCCCTGACCCCGCAGCAGAAGGGAAAACATGCGGATTGCCTGCGATTACCGCCTGTTTTTCGATGATCTTAATAGCAGCAGGCCCTATCGCTCGGATCTGTGCGCCGCCTTTAGTGTCGGGAAACGCCACATACCCACCCGCTGCATTGACCCAGGGGCGCTGCAGCGCCTGACCTTCCTCCCGACGATATCCGGTCAACAGCAATATGCGAAGGACTCCTAAGGCTACAGGGTTCTCTCCGTTGAATTCTGCATAGGCCATCGCTTTGCCAATCAATTCGATTTCCGCCACGCTGAGGCGTCGCGTCCGCTTCTTGCTCGCAAGCTTCTTCGCACCCTGTGTGGGATGCACGTCGAGCAAGCCTTTGTGTTTCGCATGTCCGATGATGGCCTGAAGCGTCCCGACACATCGCGGGGCGACACCTGCGCCGCCGGATGCCATGCCGCCTCTGCCTCCGCTGCGTGGTTTCGCCGTCTTTCCGTTTTTGACATCGGTCTGCATCTGCTCGACGTCGGCGACGGTCAGATGCTTCACGATCCGCTTGCCGAGGAGCGGCTTAATGTGTGTTCTGATCCGGCTTTCGTCCATGTCGAGCGACGACTTCTTGATCGGAAGATTCTTACGGCCGAGGATGTTACCCGCACGTGCTTCGGTCAGATACCAGCCGCACATCTCCTCGACCGTCATGCCTTTGCGCGCCCGGCGCGCTTCCTCCGCTGGGTCTTCACCGTCGATTACCGCTGCAAGTTTGAGCATCGCGAGTGCCCGGGCCTTTTCGACCGTCAACACGCCGTAACGCCCGATGTTGATGCGACGCTTTACCCCCTCGGTATTACGATACTGGACGATGAAGGTTTTGAGGCCTGAGGGCAGCACGCGCACACCGAAGCCCTTCAAGTCGGTATCCCAAAGCACAGTTTGCTTCGTCGCTGGTGGTGAGAGCGCATCAATAGCGCGCTTCGTGAGCTTGCTGGTCGGCATCATGTTTCTCCAGTTGGAGACAAAACTTCACTAAGGGAGCTTTGTCTCCATATTGTCTCCACGCGACGCCCAACGGCGTACAAAGGGAGGATATACAGGAGAACAATAAATATCTAGTATTACTGGATGAATCGTAGATTGGCGTACTCTCGGGAAGCTTGGAAAAGCCGTTTATCGAAGTTGCCAAGGTTGGGGTCGAGGGTTCGAATCCCTTCGCCCGCTCCATTACTTCCCTCGTAATTCAGCACTTCAGTCGGCTCGCGTTTTCGCAGTTCCTGCTTCCCCGCCCCGAATCTGCGTAGGGGAAAGCAATAGGGAAGCAGCAGGAGGCGGCTCGCAGCGTGGTTTAGCGCGAGCATGGCAGGATTCCGCGCCCTCAGCCGACCTGATGCAACCTTCGCAGGCGCGGAAAAATCAGCGAGTTGAGGTCTTTTCTTTGAGGGTTCCAAAGACCGGCAAAAGCCACGCCCACGGTTGTCTTCAGAAGACGACGCGGGAGCTCTGTGCGCCCTAGGTGCGCGCGCCGCGCTGCAATCGCCCCAGCGACAGACCTCAATCAGCGTAGATCAGCACGCACGCGACCTGCCACAGCTTAGCAGCAGGGTCAGCGTGAAATGACCATACCTGACATGGGGGCGAGCTTGGCGAGAAAGCGGTTCTGCGCTGCGAAAGGAACACCCTCCTCGCGCATAGCCTTCTGGAGATTCTCCACCAGTGCATTCATGTCCGCCATGCGCACGCCCATGTCGGCGTGGGCAGCGCGCATGTCGCGACCCGTATAGTTGCAACCGGCGTTGAGGATGTAACAGAACTGCTCAAACAATGTCCGCCGCAGACGCACCATGTCGTGCGCGACGAAGATCTCGGCGATGCGCGGATCGGCCTCGCTCAATTCGATCAGGCGGACGGCGATCCGGCGGATGCCGTCCTGACCGTTGAATGCCTCCGCCATCGTTTGGCCCTCGAACTGTCGCGCGTCGGCGTTGGCGTTGCTCTGCTCATAGGGATCCACCGGAAGTTCACCGGTGACCGGATCGCGTGCAGCTTCCTCGACACCGAATTCCTTGTCCCAATCCACTTCTGGTTCTGTAACGGGCTGGGCAGCGAGAAGCAGGGCGGCGAAGGTAAACATCGAACGGTCCTCAGAATGCCAGCTGGGCGGACAGGAATGCGCCGTGCTGGCCGGAAAAAGTGGCGATGGTCCCTAGATCGGCATAGGCTGCAGTCACCGTCAGGTTGTCGGTCAACGCATAGGCGGCGAACAGGTCGCACCAGTCGTCTTCGCCCAGCCCGAGATTGTCGGGTTTGGTGCGCAACTCGGCGCCGATCACGGCGCGGCGCGACAGTTGGTAGGCAAGCGTGCCTTCAAACTGCAATGTGCGGCCCTTGCCCGCCGCGCTGCCGAAGCCGAGCAGGCCATTCTCGTTGGCTTCCGTCAGCCGGACAGTCGTGTTCACGAGGATGCTGTAGGATAGGAACAGCTTGGTCGCGCTAATGGTGAAATCTGTGCCGCTGTCGTCGGCCGCACCCACCGCAAGCGCGACGGGTCCATCGAGGTTGCGTTTGTGCTGCACGCCGACGCTGACCTGCGGCAGCTTAGGGTCGCCATACACGGCGTCACCGAACAGGCGCACCTTGGCTCCGTAAACGTCTTGATTGAGCGTATAGCCCTGGCCAAGACCCAGCGCCGCACCGACATCGCGGGTCTCGAAATTCTGCCGCGTGTACGACAACTCGACCCGGTTCATGATGCCGATCGCCACGCCGTGGCTTTGCCACCCGAAATCGGGCAGCTCGACAATCGTTCCATGGGCGGAAATGCCGACGCCGTTGTCCAGTTCGCGTCCGGCTATGGTCGCCCAGGTGGCGATGCCGCCGCCGCTGGCGCCCTCGATCGTGCTGACGCCATTGGTGAGAACGAGTTTGCCGCCATCGAGCCAAGCCAGGTCTTCTGCGCTCGCGCCACTAGCACCTAGCGCAGCGAATAGAGTTGCCGTGAGGTTTGAAATCATTCGCATCGGCAGACGTGGTAGAGGATCAGGGTAAAGTTCGTCCTAACCGTTCAAAGGGCAGAATCTTAACTGCTGCCCGTTAGCGGCGGAACGATGACCGTTCGCCGCGCCCTCGTCACCACCATCGCTCTCGCGAGTACCGTCGGCGCTGCCCAAGCACAGTCCGGCTCTGTCGCACGGTTCCAGGTCGTCGACGAACGCGGCATTCCAGTGCGAGACGCGGTGGTCGAAGTGCGCCCGGCGAACGGTGCGGGCGGTCCGATCCGCTTCTCGTGGCGCATGGCGATGGCGCAAAAGGACATGGCGTTCGTACCTGGCACGCTGGTCGTTGCGAAGGGCAGCAAGGTGGCCTTTCCCAACCTCGATCGGGTTCGCCACTCAGTTTACAGTTTCTCGAAGGCCGCCAAGTTCGAGATCGACCTCTACGGTCGCGACCAGACGCGTTCGCACCTGTTCGCGGTTGCCGGATCGGTTGCGGTCGGGTGCAATATCCACGACGAGATGCGCGGCTATATCCGGGTCACCGACACGCCGTACGCCGCCAAGACCGACGCCAACGGCCTGGTCAGCATCTCCTCCCTGCCGCGTGGTTCCGCTCAGGTCACAGTATGGCATCAGCGGCTACGCGCGCCAGAAGGCGAAATGACGCAGACTGTCGCGATCGCGCCCGGCGGGCCGATACGCAAGATGCAGGCCCGGCTGCGATGACTATCCCCTTCAATGTAGCAGGCAAGATGCGGTTCGGCTCGCTCGGGCTGCGCATCGCGACCCACTATGCGGGCCTGTTCGCCGCCGTATTGGCAGTGATCTTGATGCTCGCCGGTGGCGGCCTCGCCCGTTTCGGCGAAGCGAGCGCGACCCGCGACCTCGAGGCAAACGCGCGCGTGTTCGCCGAACTGCTCGACTTGCGCGCGCGGGAGATGCGCGGGGCGGCCGACGTGCTCGCCCGCGATTTCGGCTTCCGCGAGGCGGTGGCGACCGAAGATGGCGCCACGATCGACAGTGCCCTGACCAGCCTCAAGGCCCGTTCCCGCGCCGACGCGGCGTTCGTGGTCGGCCTAGATGGTGCTCTTCTTGCCTCGGGCGATACGCGGATCATCTCACCCGAGGCGCTGTGGGCTCCGCTCGACGAAGGGCGCGAGCGCGGAATGATCCAAGTGGGCGGCAAGCTGGCGTTGGCCGCTGCGGCCCCTATCGAGACGCCTGACCTCGTGGGCTGGCTCGTGCTGGCCCAACCGCTCGACAAATTTGAGCTCAACCGGCTGGTGCAACTGGCCGCGATCGACGTGGAAGCGCGCGTTTCCACCAACCGGCGGATGCCCACTTGGCTCAGGCAATCCGCCGAAGGGCGGGTGTTTGAACGCGAGGAAGACGAGCGCTACCTCTATCACGTTTCTTCCGTTCCGGCGCTTGAGGACGGGCTCGAGCCGCGACTGGTGCTGCGTCACTCGCTCAGCGCATCGATGGCGGAATATGCCTCGCTGCAATATCTGCTCGCAGGCCTTGCGATCAGCGCGATCGCATTAGTAATCGCGCTGAGTTGGCGGGTAGCGGGAACGGTCACCAAGCCGTTGCAGAAACTCGATCAGGCAACGCGCATGATCAGCGAAGGCCGTGATGTGGAGCTCAAGATAGAGACCGACGACGAGATCGGCCGGCTTGCCGCGAGCTTCAATTCGATGGTCGACGCGATCAAAGAACGCGAGCGCAAGATCATCCACGTCGGCCTGCACGACGGGTTGACCGCGCTTCCCAACCGCAAGTTGTTCGTCGAACAGCTCGACCGTGCCCTGGCGCAGCTGCGCGGAGACGATCGCCTGATGGTTGTCTATGTCGATCTCGACGATTTCAAGCTGGTCAACGATACGCTCGGCCACACGGCGGGCGACGCGCTGTTACGCGACGTGGCGCGGCATTTGCGCGCGGAACTGCCCGATGCGCTCGTTGCGCGCCTCGGCGGCGACGAATTCGCGATGATGATCGAATCGATCGGTGCGGACCAGAGCGTCGCTGCCATCGCCGAACGAGTGCGGGAATGCTTCGACCGCACTGTCATGCTCGACGGGCAGCAGGCGGTCTGCACCGCGAGCCTGGGCATCGCCATCGCGCCTTCGGACGGAACCGACGGCATGGAACTGATGAAGCATGCCGACCTGGCGCTCTATCGCGCCAAGGACGATGGGAAGGCGACCTATCACTTCTTCGAGCCCGCGCTCGACGAGCAGGCGCGCCAGCGCCGACAGATGGAACTCGACTTACGCCGCGCCATACGCGAGGGGGGCTTCGAACTTCATTTCCAGCCGCTCTACAACATCGCCGAGAATACCTTGCAGGGCTTCGAGGCGCTGATCCGCTGGCCGCATCCCGAGCTTGGGCTGATCAGCCCAAGCGACTTCATTCCGTTGGCCGAAGAAACCGGCCTGATCGTGCCGATCGGTGAATGGGTGATCCGCGAGGCGTGCCGCCAGGCATCGGTCTGGCCTGAAGACATGTCGGTCGCGGTCAACGTCTCGCCGAAGCAATTCGGTACGCCGGGACTCCCGCAAGCAATAATGCAGGCTCTTCTGACGAGCGGCCTGGCGCCTGGCCGACTGGAACTGGAGATCACCGAAAGCATCTTTATTGCAAATGTCGAAAAGACGCTGGCGACGCTGCACGGGCTGCGCGACCTAGGCGTCCGCATAGCGCTCGACGATTTCGGGACCGGGTATTCCTCGCTCAGCTACCTGCGCTCGTTCCCGTTCGACAAAGTCAAGATCGATCGCAGCTTCGTCGAGGATTTGGCCAATGACGGCAATGCGCACGCGGTGATCCGCGCGATCACGACACTGGCGGATGCATTGGGCATGGAAACGTTGGCGGAGGGTGTCGAGGCGCCCGAGCAACTCGACATTCTACGGCGCGAAGGGTGCGGGTTCATCCAGGGCTTTCTTTTCAGCGAACCCCTAGCCGCCCAAGACGTCGCGCGATTGCTGAAGCTCGACATTCTTGAGTATGGCACTGCCTGAATCCAAGACTAAGGGGATCAGACGAGCCGTCTGCAAGCAGCTCGCACAGCGCGGCAGAAACTGGGCCGATACCGGACTGTCCGCTATCAGCTTAGAATTCTGGCGAAACGGACTTTCAGCTGCCGCGCCCGATGCGGACGTTTCGCGAGCCTGTTTCCATCGCTCAACTGCCTGAGACGCGCCTTTGTCAGGCCGTTACTTCGCTGCTCGCCTGCGCCGCAGTTGGTTGCCTGCGCCCCGTCACCTCACGGAACTTCGCGTGATATTTCGGGTGCTCGGTGCCCATCCACTTGTCCCACCAAGTGAAATAAAGGCCGTAATTGGTGTTGAAGCCGCCGTTGTGATGGAGGTCGTGGTGCACCGTTGTGTTGATCCAGCGGGTCAGCGGCGAATCCAGCCACCAGCGGGGAAAGAACTCGAACCCGGCATGCCCCATCGCGTTGCGGATGATCTGGAAATTGAGCCAGGTGAGCATCACCCAGCCCGGCGTGGGCACGAAGAACTGCCAGAGCGGCACGAAAGCGAACGCCACCGCCGCCTCGGGGATCGCGAAGCTATAGGCGGCCCATGGCGTGGGCGTGATCGAGCGATGATGCGCGCGGTGGAACCAGCGGAACAGGCGCGGGTGATGCATCATCCGGTGCGTCCAGTAGAAATAGGCGTCATGCGCGATGATGATCCCTGCGAGGATCACAAGGTCGATGCCAAGCCCGAAGCCCTCCCCGAACACGCTGTAGAACAGCCCGACTTCGCGGCCCCAGATCAGGAAACAGATCCCGACCACATAGACCAGCACCGATTGCACCGACTGCGCGAACTCGCGGCGCATGTCGGCGGCGGTGGCCGTGCGCGCCTGGATCTTGCGCGCCTTCAGCGCCGTGCGCCGCAGCAGCCACACGAGCGCGAAGGTCACCGAGGCGGCGATCAGATAGCGCGTGAAATCGAAGACAAAGATGTTTTGCCCTCTGGCGAGCAGGATATCGAGGGGCGGAATTCCGGTCGGCATCGTATGATCCTCCAGGCAGAGTGTCGGGGCCCTCTGCCGGTGCCTGCCCTTACGTGCGCTCTTGCGTTCGATTCCGGCTAGCCGATTTCGGAAACGGCCAGCATTCGGGCGCGAAATTCACTCGGTGTCATGCCCTCTGCCTCGCGGAAGGCGCGGTTGAAGGGGCCGAGCGAGCCGAAGCCTGCATCCAAGGCGATGGTGATGATCGGCACCTCCCTCTGCGCCGGATCGGCCAGCGCAGCCTTGACCTCGGCAAGGCGGTAGCCGTTGAGGAAGGCGGAAAAATTGCGATGGCCCAGCTGTCCGTTGATCGTGCGGCGCAGGCGATATTCCTGCTCGCCCAGCTGGGCGGCGAGCTTGGCAATGGTCAGACCTTCATCCCGCCACGCCTTGCGCGCGTCCATGTGGCTGCACAGCTTTTCAGCGAGCGGGCCATCAATCGCCGGCTTCGTTGAGCCTATGCGCGCAGCAACCGCAGGACCGAACAGGTCAGCCTGCCGCATCCCGAACATGGCGGCACCGAAAACGAGTGAGATCGCAACAATGCTACCGTTGACGATGCTGAGCAGCCAACCGGGCATCCCCAGATTATGTACCGCGATCTGCGTGAACGCGATGACGACGACATAGAATGCCACCGCCGCGACCAGCAGGGGCCGCACGCGGCGCCTGCTCTCGATCAAGTCGCCCTCACGGCCGCGCCAAGCCTCCCACAGGGCGGCTGCTGCGAACAAAAGCATGCCGACCCGGAACAGCGTGCCCGCGATCTGATTGACGATGCCGCCATCAGCAAAACTGAGGAACATCACAAGGCTGTTGAGCGCGGCCAATCCCACTAACGCCATATCGCGGACCCGGATATGTGTTTCATCATTGAACCAGGCTTTGGCGAAGAGCCAGAAGATCCCCGCTGTGGAGCTGCCGCACAATGAAAGCGCAAGTCCCCCGATCGTGGTGATCGGAACCGTCTTTGCGGTCTGAAGCAGGTAGCAGATGATCGCTAGCGCCATGACGATCGCAAGCCTCGCGGCAAGCTGATCACGGTGATCGCGGATCAGGATCCAGCCCCACAAGGCAAGCAAGGCGATCGAGCCGCCACGCGCCATCAAATCGAGCTGTTCCAAGCCAGTCATCGGCGCGTGGCTGCCAGCGCGCGGGCGGAGCGACAAGCCGATTTCGGAATCGCCCAGCTTGTCCGGTTTCCATCAGCATAGCGTGATCCGCAAACAACCAGTTCGATTTCGAAACCGGGCAGCATCGATCGCGCGGAGCAGCGATTGGCAATGGGTGGTCGCTCGAATTGGTGGGCGGCCTTCCCGGAGTAACCCATAATGAAGCGTATCCCCGCCCTCATTGCCGCTGCCGCTGTGGCGATGCCTTCAGTCGCAGCAGGCGCGCCTCCTTACCGAAGCGTCGCGGTAGAGACAGGTGATCTCGATCTGCAATCCGAAAATGGGCGGCGCATTCTGGCACTGCGCATCCAGCGCGCAGCACGGAGCCTATGCCAAACACAGGCAGTGGACAGGCTGCCCCGCAATGTGCGCAGCGCGCGTAGATGCACAAGGGAGGCACAAGCAGGCGTCGCTGGTGTTGTGAAGACCTTGACCGCGGCAAGGAACCCATATCCGGAGAAGGGCGGTTGAGGCGCCGCCGCCGGTCGAACTGGTTACGCAGGTTGTCATTGCACTGCGATGAGATGAAAGAGCCGCCGTTCGCCTATCGCCCCTTCCCGCTCCTGAGCACCGGCCCGCCGCGCTGCCAAAACCCTCCATACAGCCATGGCGCGCCGGGTTCCCAACAGCCGACAGTCTGCAAACGACCCCTTCGCAGTCATGCCTGGCTACAGCGGCTTGTCCGGGCATGGTCGACCGGATCAACGGCGTTCGATCGACAGCTTGCCCGCAACCGCAAAGGTCGCCGGGACGCCGGCGGCGAAGACCTCGACGATGTCGTGGTCGTGGAACACCCACAAATCGCGGGATCCGGCCTGCCGCGGATGCGCGGTCACGATCCCGTTCCGGCTCATCATCACGCGGTCGGAGCCTATCGCAATGCGCGCCTCTCCGCCCTGCCAGCGCAAATGCAGCCGCGCCGTGTCCACTTGGTCCTGCACGACCGCGAAGCGGCGAAAACTTGCAAGTGGACCTTGCACGACAAGGTCGTCGACCAAGGCGAAGGCGCGGGGCATCGTGATGGCACCGCCGTGACCGCCGCTGAAGACCTGCCGTGACCGCGCGTCGGCCCAATTGGATGCCCATCCCACTAGCATGCGGCCGGATGCTGCGGGGATGGCGGCGTAAAAATCGGGGCCGAGATCGAGCGGCAGTCCATCGTGCGGCATGGTGACGAGGGGAGTGAAACCGGAGTGGGACAGTTGCCCGGTCCAATAACGCACACAGCTGTGCGTCGCATTATCGCGGCGATCGACCAGCGACAGGACGAGCACCTGAAGGTCGCCAAAATCGAGCAGGAGCGGCACCTCCCACAGGACCCCTTCAGGTGACCACGGACCGATCCTGCCGCTTTCGGCGAAGCGCCCGTCGCGTTCGCGGTGCAGCGTCAGAAACGACGTTCCGTCAGTGTCATTCCAGTCGGTGGGGTGGGCGACCAGCGCCTGACGGCGACCGGCGGTCCCCCACACGAACGGGTCGCGCACATTCATCCCCGACGGCAAGGCGGCGCCCGACTGCTCGCGCCAGGTGGCACCGTCATCGGTGCTGGTCGCCCCTTGCTGGAATTGGCGCGGTGCGGCCCCGACGCGGTGATCGTGATGCGTCAACCAGGCGGATAACATGGAGCCATGTGATTGGACGCTGCCTGAATAGCGACTCACGTGTTCCGCATGCGGCATGACGGCGCCGTCGAATGTCCACGAGATCAGATCATCGCTGGACAGACGCGCCCATCCCGTCTGGCGGAATTCGGGCGGGTCGGCGGCATGCTGAACGAATAACCGCCATTTGTCGCCGCTTCGTACCAGGCCATTGGGATCGTTGAACCAGTGGCCCGGCGGCGGCCCCGCGTGAAAGCGGTACCCGGTCAATCGGCGGTCCACCCGCCATCGACTACCAGGCTGGTGCCGGTCATGAGCGCCGAGGCATCTGACGCAAGGAACACGACGGCGCCCATAAGATCTTCCACGCATCCGATCCGGCCAAGCTTGATCTTGGCAAGAACGCTCTCCCGGAATCCCGCATCTTCGAAGAAGGGCCGGGTCATGGGGGTTTCGATGAACGTGGGCGCGATTGTGTTCGAACGGATCCCTTGGGCCGCCAGATCGAGCGCGAAAGCCTTGTTCATCCCCTCCAACGCCCATTTGGATGCGCAATAGAGCGAACGGTTGGGTCCGCCCACATGGCCCATTTGCGACCCCATGTGGATCAGGCTGCCGCCCTTGCCCTCTGCCAGCAACGCCCGTGCCGCGCCCTGGGCAACAAAAAAGGCGCTACGTACGTTCAAACCCATCACGGCGTCATAGTCGTCGGGTGTCACGTCCTGCATCGGCATCGGGCGATTTGTGCCCGCGTTGTTTACCAGGATATCAAACGCCGCGTGGCTGGCGAAGAACCGCCCTACCGCCGCAATATCGGCGACGTCGAGAATTTGTGCTTGGGCGCAATGGCCGCTGTCGCGAAGGGCGGCAGCGGCCGTTTCGATCTCATCCGCGCCGCGCGCCACCATGGTCACCTCGGCACCCGCTTGCGCCAGGGCGGCGGCGGCCGCGAGGCCGATCCCCCGCCCCGCTCCGGTCACCAGGGCGCGCTTCCGATCGAGCCGGAAACTGGGCGTGCACGGGATCGTGGTCACAGTGTTTCCATCGGCTCCGCCGAACCTGCGTAAGGCACGTTGCGCCCGCCATACCGACGCACCCGGATGTTGGCCTGTTCGCCGTGCCCGGCGAAGCCCTCCAGCGCGCACAGGCGGCTGCAGTATTCACCGATCATCGTCGCCGCAGCGTCGCTGTTGATCCGTTGGTAGGTGCAGGTCTTGAGAAACTTGCCGACCCAAAGACCACCGGTGTAGCGCGCCGCCTTGCGGGTCGGCAGGGTGTGGTTCGTCCCGATCACCTTGTCGCCGTAGGCGACATTGGTGCGCGGCCCCAGGAACAGCGCGCCATAATTTGTCAGGTTGTCGAGGAAATAATCCGGATCGCGGGTCATCACCTGCACATGTTCATTGGCATATTCGTCCGCGATGGCCAGCATTTCGGCCTCATCTTCGCACACGATTATTTCGCCATATTTTTCCCATGCCTGGCGCGCGATCGGCGCCGTGGGCAGGATCTCGAGCAACCGTTCGACCTCGCGCATGGTGTCCTCAGCCAGCTTGCGCGAGTTGGTGATGAGGATCGCCGGACTGTCCGGCCCGTGTTCGGCTTGTCCCAACAGATCCGTCGCACAGATTTCACCGTCGACGGTTTCGTCGGCAATCACCATGGTTTCGGTCGGGCCAGCGAACAGGTCGATGCCGACGCGCCCGAACAGCTGCCGCTTCGCTTCGGCGACGAAAGCGTTGCCCGGCCCCACCAGCATGTCGACCGGTGCGATCGACGCTGTGCCGAGCGCCATCGCCCCGATGGCCTGTATCCCGCCCAGCGCGTAAATCTCATCCGCCCCCGCCAGAGCCTGTGCCGCGACGATCGCGGGCGCTGGCCTGCCTTCGAACGGGGGCGCGCAGGTGATCACGCGCTTGACCCCAGCCACCTTTGCCGTGATCACGCTCATGTGCGCGCTGGCGAGCAGCGGGTACTTACCGCCTGGCACATAGCAACCCGCGCCATTCACCGGGATGTGCTTGTGGCCCAGCACGACCCCGGGAAGGGTTTCGACTTCCACTTCGAGCATTGAATCGCGCTGGATCTGGGCGAAGTTGCGGACCTGGGCCTGGGCGAATTCGATGTCTTTCAAGGCCTGCGGCGAGAGCTGGTCGACACATGCGTCGATCTCCGCCTGCGTGAGCCGGTAATCGTCGCGATCCCATCCGTCGAACCGGACGGACAGTTCACGCACCGCCGCATCACCGCGAGCCGCGATGTCGGCCAGGGTCGCTTCCACCGTGTCGCGAACCTGCCGGTCGATGTCGGCGCGAACCTCGCTCGAGGCGCCCCGCTTGAGCCAATTTGCCATACGAGTGAACTCCATCAGTTTGGCGCGCGGCGCACCACAGTTTCGGGAATCATTCGCCAGATGACCGCGGCCGCCAGGAAGCTGACGGACGCGAGACACATGACGGGCGCGAGGCCGAAAGCTTCCGCCAACGGCGCGGTGATCAGCGGCGCGGTCATCGAGATTATCCGGCCCCAGTTGAATATTGAGGCGGCAGTCGAACGCAGGTGGGGCGGGTAAAGCTCCGACAGCCATGGCCCCCAGATGGCGCTGCACGACAGCATCACCCCGTAAACGAACCCCGTCACCTCCAGCGCGGTTACCGGCAATGGCGCGAACAGGTACACCGGGATAAGGGCGGCCGCGATGACGAAGCCGGTCGCGGCGGCGCGGCGACCGAGCCGATCGCTGAGCCAGCCCCAGATCAGCCCGCCAATCGCCGCCCCGATGAACTGCCAGCCCAACACGTCGCCGATGACAGTATCAGGGATGCCACGTTCGGTGCGGAGGTAGGTGGAAGCCCAGCCGGTGAAGGCCTGGTACGCGAAGAAGTTGAGGCCCGTCATGGTCGCGAGCAGGATCGTCTGCCGCGCCACGCCTGGCCGGAACAATTCGGCGATGGGCAATTTCGCCTCGGCCGTGGCCTGGCCGCCGACGAGTCCGTCCATCGGGACAAGACGGCGATCATCGGGAATTGCCCAGAGCGCGAATATCGCGAGCACCACAGGAATGGCGCCCGCCCAGAGCAGCATTGTCCAGTCATAGCCTGCGCGGAACGCGGCGGCGGATAGGAATCCCAGCGCTGCCACGGCGAGGTTGTAGGTTCCCATCACGACGCCGGAAATCACCCCGCGAACGTCGCGCGCGAACAACCCGGAGTAAATGCCCACCGCGATCGGGAACATGGAACCCATGAAAAAGCCAAGGAATACCCGTTGGGCGACAAGCCCGGCGAAACTGGTCACGATCAGTCCGGCCAGAAGCCCGCTGCCATAGCCAATCATCGTGATCACCAGCGCGTTGCGGCGACCGATCTTGTCGGCGATCTGGCCCATGATCACCGCCCCGGCAATCGCGCCGACCGACTGGAGCGTGTAGAGCGAGCCCGATTGCGTCAGGTCAAGCTGGAGCGATTCCTGGATGTACGGTCGCAGGATGTCGACGGTATTCCACGACCAGGCATAGAAGAAATAGCCGACCAGCAGGAACGACAGCGCACCGATCCGGCGCGAGGCGGACATCGCATCAGCCCGTAACCAGCCCGAGGGCGTCTCAACCTCAGACACGGCGGGCGCGGTGGCCGCTTCGAGGCCTAGCCCGGCCTTCACTTGCCGTTTCCTTCACCGCGCGAGACCCGCATGCGCGCAAACACATCGACGCCCAATTGCCGGAGCAGGTCCGGGATATCGATGAATACCCAGTTCTCGGCGAGCAGGTCGCCATCACGGCGCCAGAAATCCATTACCCGCATCGTCACGGCCCTGTTGGTCGCCGCCAGGCCCAGCCAATCGCCCCCGCTGTGCGTCGCGCGGATGCTTGGCCATCCGGCCGAAGCGACGTAATCGCCCGCTCCTATCCGGCAGACATGATTGCCGCCAACCCTGTCGGGAAATGCGGCCAGGAAGGGGCGTTGGTGGCCACGTTCATAGTCGGCATGGCCACAAAATACCCCGATCGGGGCAGGGCCGTACCACCAGAAGTCTGAATGCCAGAAATCAATCATCCGCATGCTGGCGAGGTCCTGCCCGTCGAACCGCATGAGGCCGGCGATCATCGCCTCGACCAATTCCAGCGACTGCGTTCCATCGCCTTCGGGCCGAATTCCGTCGGCTGTTTCCGGTCCGGGGCTCCGCCATACCGGGCCAAGCGGTGCCGCCAGTGGCCAGGCGCCTGCTTGCATCATCAGCCCCGGCAGGTCGAGCAACAGGTATGTTTCGGCCAAAGCGCCCCCGTCCCACCGATCGACCCGGGCGAAGCGCAAATATGCCACGCGCCGCGTTGCCGGGATCGACCACAGGTCGTTTGCGAACACGCCCGAGATGTGGCCGGTCGCGGCTGTCCAGGCTTGGTCGCGCCAGCGCCCTTCCAACAGGATGTCTAGGCGCTCCCGCCCATGCACAAAGGCGCGGGACAGCGGCTCGATCAAGCGAACCCGCACGTCCGCCCCCGAAAGC
The DNA here is from genome assembly GCA_964516135.1 of uncultured Erythrobacter sp. Lineage (GTDB taxonomy): Bacteria > Pseudomonadota > Alphaproteobacteria > Sphingomonadales > Sphingomonadaceae > 34-65-8. The sequence continues at coordinate 29,375 of CAZEWN010000020.1, forward strand.
GAGTCGAGCGGCGCACAGGCGTGTACCGGCCCACCCGATGTCAACGTGCTCGTGCTTCCCAGTAGCGATGCCCCCCGGATTAGCCCGGCCGCTCGATCCCGATCGTGAAAAGTATGATCCACCCGCAGCATCTCCCCGCCGTGCCATATTGACTTCGAATGCAACGAACGGCAAGCTTCAATTGCCGTGGCCGTTTCCGGGGGAGTTGCCAGACAATGCAGACCGAGCCCGCAGCCGCGCCCATGCCAGTCGCACTGGCTGACCGGATCGTCCGTTATGCCGATCTGGTTCCGTGCCGGAATGCGTTCATCGACACGCGAACGCCCGGCTCGGAAGAGAAGGAGAACTTCACCATCATCGGCCCCGGCGTGTCGGAAAACGCCGAGCAGCACGTTCACATCACCGAGGCGCATGGATTCAATGTGGGCGGCGCTCGCCAGCCTCCGGGCTGCGTCAATTCGCAACACAGCCACGATACCGCCGAAACATTCGTGGTGCACAGCGGCGAATGGCGCTTCACCTTTGGCGAGCATGGGGAGGATTCGGCGATTGTCGGCCGCCCCGGCGATATCGTCTCGTTCCCGACGCACGCATTTCGCGGTTTCGAGAATATCGGGGACGATGCGGGTTTCCTGTGGTCGGTGCTGGGCGGCGATGACCCCGGCCGGGTCATGTGGGCACCGCGGGTGTTCGAACTGGCGCGCGACTATGGCCTGGTGCTGCTCGAAAACGGCGCTCTGGTTGATGAACGCGCGGGGCAGCGCGCGCCAGAAGGCGTCGCTCCGATGACTCCCACCACACCGGCGCAGGTCGCGGCGCTTCACCGGGTGGCACAAGGCGATGCCGATACGTTGATCGTGCGCGCCGACGATTCCCAAGGGTCGCATGTCGTCGCCCCTGGTGTGGCGATGATGCGGGTGATCGGCGCGGGCGGCGCCTTCGCCTGGGATCACGGCTTCACCGTCGATCGCATTACCATCAAGCGAGACAAGCGTTGGCGGTCAACGGCAAGCGACCGACCGCATGTGGCATTCATTCAGCGCGGCACCGTCCGGATAACTGTCGACGGAGCCATTGCCACGCTCGCCGCCGGCGATACCATCACATTCCCGCGTGGTTCGGAGCACAGCATCGAAGCGAGCGAGACGGAGGCGATCGTGTTCTCAGTGATGGGCGAGGCGGCATGACCGTTCCCGGCGTTTCCGGCCGCGACATATCGGAGATGCTCACACCGCAAGGTTCACGGCGCCAGCCCCTGGACGGGTTCGATCCGGACTATGCCGATATCGTGGATTACATCATCCGCTGCACCCACCGAATCTGGGAACAGAAGGACATCGGCCTGATCGAAACGCATTATGCTGATTGCATTCGAATGCATTTGATGACTGGTCCTATCGACGGCGCCGATGGCGTGGTTGCCAACACGATCCGCACCCTGGCGGCATTTCCGGACCGGACGCTGGTCGGGGAGGCGGTGATCTGGTCGGATGAGGGCAATCAGACCTATCTGTCGTCGCATCGCATCACGTCGAGCGGGACCAATCTCGGCCCCTCTGACTTCGGACCGGCGACAGGACGCCGGGTTCAGTTCACCACCGTGGCCGACTGTCTGTGCCGCGCGAACGAGATCATTGAAGAATGGCTGGTGCGCGACAATAGCGCGCTGGTCATCGGTCTCGGCCTGTCACCGCGCGCGGTTGCCCGCGAACAGGCGCTCGGGGACGCCAACGATGGGAAGCCAGCGCCCTGGCGCGCGGCGGCGATGGACCGGGTACTCACGGGCCCCAGCACTCCCTTCCCCCGCGCAGGCCTGCCTTCGCCTGACAATCCGGAGACATTCGCACGCGCGCTGTTCGACCAGGCCTGGAACCACCGGCGCTTTGCCCGGCTGCGTGAAGCCTATTGCCCGGCGGCTAACGTCCAGGTGCCGGGCGGCCGATCGCTGTTCGGCCATGGAGAAGTGACTGGCTGGGCAACTGCTGTGATCGCCACATTCGGCAATGCGCGGTTCCGCGTGGACCATGTTGCGGCGGTGGACGGGCCAAATGGCATCCGCGATGTCGCGGTGCGCTGGGAAATGGCCGCAACGCACGATGGCAGCGCGCTTTACGGGCCGCCCACGGGCCGACCGGTCTATCTTCTTGCCGTGACCCACTGGCGCATCCTTGATGGCCGGATAATCGACGAGGTGACTGTTTTCGACGAAATCGCACTGCTGCGCCAGATCGAGGGGGGACTGTGATCACGCTCGCCGAGATGGAATGCCGCTTGCGGGAGACACGCGACCTGTCCGTGCTCGACGAAACGCACCTTCACCGGGCATGGCGGGAGGATGCCCTTGGCCGCGTGCGTGGACGGGACCGTCTGCGCGAAGCGGTCCTGGCGTCGCTTGCCGATGAGCAAGCGGGAGCGCCGACGATCGAGGCGCGGGGCGCGGAGATGATCGCTTTCACCACCATGGGGGGTTGGCGCGGGCATCGCTGGGTCGAGCGCGAAGGCGACCGAATCCTGGGCGAAACCGAAATCCTCGACGGTGCCGCACGGTCAGCCGCGCTGGGCCTGGACCTTAACGATGCCGCGCGCGCAAAGGCCGCCAACTGTCCGATGCACGGGCCGTTGGGCGAACTACGTGCCGGGCTAGGGCAATTGGCAACATCGGAACGACCCGCACTGCCCAGTGGCTTCGCCACGACCGCTGTTGAAGCGGCAACCGCGCTGCACCGCATCTGGAACGGGCGCGCGATCAATCAGGTGCCGCGGGAATGGCGCGGACCGAGAGAGGCCGGCGAAGACGGCGCCGCGTTCGTCATTGCCCTGCTGACCGCCCTCCCCGATGCAGTCTGGCTGCCGGTACGGGGCTCTATTCTTGACGACGGCCGGGTAGCGGTGCTGTGGCGCCTTCACGGGCATCACCTCGGCCCGGGATTTGGCGGGCCAAGCACTCGTCGAGTCCGGCTGATCGGCAGCAGCGTGCTGTCCATGGCCGAAGGAAACATCGCCGCTGAGGACATGCTGGTAGATACGCTCGCCATGCGGGCCACCGCGCATCGACCCCTGATCGACTACGGCCCTGCGATGTGACGATGAGCCGGACGTGCGCTGCGCGCACGACGCGTCTGATGCGACGGCCCTTTGAACCCGGTCAGAACCCCGCGGTGGCGCGCGACGCAGCCGCGCCGGCGCGAAGGAATGCGTGGTCGGAGCCTTGCAGGAACAGCCGCGCGCCCCGGTCACGCCAATGCGCGACATCGCCATCGCGGGGCACGAACATTCCAACCGGTCGCCCGGCGCGGTTCGCCGCGTCAATCACCTTGTCAACGGCGCCGATCACCGCGGCATCGTCGGGCGAAGTCCCGCCCAGCGCCACGGTGAGATCGATCCGGCCCACGAACAGGCAATCGATCCCCTCGACCGCGGCAATGGCGTCGATCGCTTCGACCGCTTCGACATCCTCAATCTGGGCAACGACAATCGTCCGTTCGGCGCTGGCCGAAAGATGCCGCTCCATCGGCACGGTTCCATATCCCGCCGCGCGCGACGAACCTGCATAGCCGCGCCCACCGCGCCCATAATGCGCTGCCACCACCGCGGCACGCGCCTCCTCCGCCGATCGAACGTGCGGCAGCAGCACGCCGTCAGCTCCACAATCGAGCGCATTCAGCACATGCTCCGCCGCGCTGGTCGCAGTGCGTACAAGGATGGGCAATCCGCTCGCGCGACCCGCCATCACGCATATGTCGATTGCCAGCCGATCAAACGGAGCATGCTCGGCGTCGAGACACAGAAGATCCAGCCCGGCGCCGGCCAGGACTTCCACCAGGATCGGAGATGGCGTCTTGAGGAAAGTGCCGAACAGCGCATCCCCTGCGGCGATTCGCTGCTTCAGGCCCATTCGCGCACCCGCGAAGCGGCCAGTTCCGCACCGTCTGCGAGGGCGGCGAGCTTGGCCCATACGATATCCGGATCGACCGCGCCGAACCCGGCGAATGTCGAGAAGCCGCAATCCGTTCCGGCGATCACCCGCGCCGCGCCGAAGCGATCGATGAACTGGCCGAGCCGGTTCGCGACGACGCGCGGGTGCTCGATAAAATTGGTGGTCGAATCAATGACTCCCGGAATCAGCACCTTGTCGTCCGGAATGTCACGCCGGTGCAGGTCGAAAGCCTCGAAATCGTGCTGATGGCGCGGGTTGGCGGTTTCGAACAGCAGACCTTGCGGCTTGGCCTTCATCAGCACCGGCAGGATAGTTTCCATTTCCACATCGCAATGATGCGGTCCTTCGTAATTGCCCCAGCAGACGTGCATCCTGACACGCTCGGCTGGAACGTTCCTCAGCGCGTGATTGAGAACCTCGACATGTCGTTCGATCCGAACGAGGTAACTCGCATCATCCCGCCCCTTGAACATCATGTGCCGTCCCAGGCCCAGGTCCGGACTATCGAGCTGAAGGACGAGGCCGGCCGCGACGATGCGCTCGTACTCCGGCCGCATGGCCTCGGCGAGAGCCTCGAGATAGGCGTCGTCGTCGGAATAGTGGTCGTTAGGCTGGAACAGCGCGATCACCCCGGGCGAGGCGGCGTTCATGAAACCCGCCGGATCGCCATGCACCGCGCGGGCGGAAGCGAATCGGGCCAAATCATCCTCCAGCGGGGCCAAGGTCACTGGCGCCACCGGGCCAACGCAACGCGGTCGCCGATAGGTCGGCGTTCCGCCGCCCTTAGCCTGGCGTTCAAGAAATCCGGGAAAGGCCTCCAGGTCTTCCGGCGCCCGGCGAGGGCTGTCGCCAGCAAAGCCGCTAATCCGATCCTTGATGTAGGTGGCGTAGCTGATCTTCGCCATCTCGCCGTCCGAAACGATCGAGACGCGCGCCGCCACCTGACGGGCGACGCAATCGTCCACCGCCGCCGCGACCACCGCATCGAACCGGGTCTGGTCGACAGGGTCGCCAGCCTCGGCCGCGAACAGCAGTTCGGTAAGTTCGGCGTTGCGCGGCAGCGAGCCGACGTGCGTGGTCAGAATTGTCGCGGCCATTTGAAGTCCTCCTCGATCCAGTCGATCAGCGCGTCCGCCAGCGCCTCCGGTTGCTCGAGCGGCACGAGATGCCCCGCATCGTCGATCACATGGAGTCGCGCATGTGGCCCGATCGCATCGCGCCATACGGCGTGCCAGGCGGGCGGACACAGCCGGTCCTCGCGTCCCGCCGCAAGCATGACCGGCATCGCAAGGCCGGCCAGATCGGGGCGCAGGTCATTGCGCGTCCGCAGGGCCTCGCTCTGGCTGAGAAATCGCGCGGGCCCGACCGCTTCAGCCATGTCCATCACCAGCGCGCGCAATGCGGCATTGTCACGATTTGCCAGCGCGAGATAATTGGGCTTCAGTTCATCGCTCACGATCGCAGCGAGCGCCCCCTCGCGAACGCGTTCCTGCTGGCGCGGCCGGGCGGCGGCGCGATCGGGCAGATCGGCGCTTGCGTTGAAGGCGACAAGGCCGAGGCCGGAAATCCGATCGGGAGCAAGGGTGGCCATGGTTGCCGCCACGATCGCCCCCATTGAAAAGCCAACTGAAACAAGCGGCCCCGTATGCGCCGACAAAACGCCCTGCGCCATCGCGGCGATCGAATCGCCGGTGGGGGCGCCCAGCGCGGTCGCCGTGTGGCCGGCCGCCGTCAACCGGTCAGCCACCGGGCGCCAGAGCCGCGCATCGCACATGTTGCCGGGGATCAGCAGGATCTTCGGCATCATCGGGCGAGCCGGGCCGATGCCCCTTCGATCAGCGTTCCGGAGAACAGCCGACGTTCCGGCCCGATCGTGGCATCCGCGATCCGCTCGATCAGCATCGCAACCGCAGCCTCGGTCATGCGGCCCACTGGCTGGCGAACCGTGGTCAGTTGATAGCTCGCCCAGCGTGCGGGGGCGACGCCGTCGAAGCCCACGACCGACAGCTTGTCGGGCACGGCAAGCCCGAAATCGATGCGCGCCGCGTCCATCGCGCCGAGCGCCATCACGTCGTTGGCGGCGATGATTGCGTCGAGCGACTGGCCGGTCAGTAACCGACCAGCCGCAGCGTGACCGCTGGCATAGGAAAAGTCGCCGCGATCGCGCGGCACATCGACGATGCCGGCCTGGGCAAGCCGGTCAAGCGCAGCGCGGACGCGGGCCTCGCCGACAGTGGAGTCCTCAGGCCCGGCGATGATGCCGAAACGTCGCATGCCTGCCGCAATCATCGCGTCAACGAGCATCGCCTCGCCAGCCCCGCTCTCGCACATCACCGAGGCGACGGGCGCATCATCCATCTGCCGATTGTACAGCACCAAGGGCATCCCGGCCTTGCCGAATGCATCGACCTGCGCGGCAGAAAGACGGGCGGCCACGATCGCGCCATCGGCCCGATAACGCCAGATCTGGTCGAGAATATCGTCGATCTCGCTTTCGGCCGAAAGAGTGAACAGCAGCACACGCACGCCGCGGCGCGACAACCGCCCGGTAAGTTCAGCGAGCACTTCGGGATAATGCAGGTTGGTCAGGTTCGAGATGACCACGGCGACCATGTTCGAACGGCGCGTGATCAGGCCCTGGGCGATCGCGTTGGGTCGATAGCCGAGCGTTTCAGCCGCAGCGATGATCCGTTTGCGGGTGGTTGGTGAAACCGACCCCCCCTCGCGGAAACAGCGCGACACCGCCGACTGGGAAACCCCGGCGAGACGCGCGACATCATACGAAGTCCCCCGCTTGCCGGCGGGCCCGGATGCATCTTTCTTGACCGGCATGTCAGCAGTCCCTCGCGCGCCACGTGGCCCGTCGGCACGGTGCGGCCGGACCGGGTCCGACCACACCCTTAGCCGGGGCCGCCATGCATCGCCAAGGTTCAGAAGTTCGCCCCGACCCGGACTCCGAACATGCGCGGCGCATCGTAGCTCTGATTGAGGCCGCGCGATCCGAACGTCGCACGGTTGAGCGTCACTTCATCCGTCACATTATTGACGAACCCCTCGATCGAGAAGCGTTCGTCGGCACTGGTCCATCCGATGCGCAGGTCAAGCTTCGCGTAACTCGGCTGGAAATCCAGCACCGTGTTGGTGTCGGTATTGAAATATCCGTCGGACCACAGGAGCGTCGCTTGTGGGCGGATTGTGCCCGCATTGCCCAGATCGATGTCGTAGGCGATGTATCCGGTCAGTTTCCAGTCCGGCGAATAGGGGATGTGATTGCCGCTGTAATCCAATGTGCCCGTGTAGTTGGCCGGTGCGGGTACGTTCGCATAATCCTTGTACCGAGCCTTCATCAGCGTGGCGGAGAAACCAATATCGAGACCCTGGACCGGCACGGCCTGGACTTCGGCTTCGAACCCTTGCGAATAGGCACTCGCCGCGTTCAGGATCACCGAGGTCGTGGTGGTGCCGCCGCCCGGTGCCGGCACCAGGAACTGATTTTGGACCTGCAAGTCGCGAAATTCGTTGCGATAGAGCGAAAGGTTCACCTGCACCGCGTTGTCGAGCAGGCGGTTTTTGGAACCGAATTCGTAAGCGGTCACGGTTTCGGGCGCGAAGAACGCCGGCAACGCCGGATTGGCGAAGAAGCCGAAGTTGAAGCCGCCCGAACGGAAGCCCGTCGATATCGTGCCGTATACGCTGTTGTCGGGCGTCAGGTAATACTCGACGTTACCGCGCCAGGTGATCTTATCGAACGTGAAATCGAACTGCTGCCCCGTCCGCGTCACGCTGGTCAGCCGCTGGCTGGCGTCGGTCGTGCCGACCGCGCGGTAGACAGTCTTTTCGTCTTCCGTATGCCGGGTGCCGCCGGTGATTCGGAGGACATCCGGAATGATCCAGAACGAAGCCTGGCCGAAAAAGGCATTCGAGGTGGTTTTGGGCAGCCCGGCCGCGAAAGCGCATCCCGGGGTATTGCGCGCCAATGAAGGACAGCTCGAGAAGAACGAGGCCGAGACGTCTTCCTGGTAATAGAAGTAGCCGAGGATCCAGCTGAACCGGTCACCGGCATTGCTGTTCGACACCTGCAGTTCCTGGCTCCACGCATCGAGCCTGTCTTCCTGCCCGTCGACATTCCCGACGCGGGTTCCGAAGTCGTTGTCCGCGTTACGGAAGACAGAATAGTCAACGTAGCCCGTGATCGAACGGAACGTCACCGGGCCCAGGTCGAGCGAGATGTTCGCGCTGAACACGTCCTGGTCCAGTTCCTGTTCAAGGATCGTGTCACCGGGGTAGAACAGCGGGCGCTCGTCGATCGGGATACCCTCGACCAGAGGATTGCCGGTGCGCGGGATGTCGTATCGCAGCAGGTAAGGCTCGCCGTTGATGTCGAAGCGCCCGGTGGTCGGATTGACGAAGATGCCGCCGACCCGATAGCCGAACGCCGCACCGCCCGTGCCGCGTTCCTCCCAGCGGGTATAGCGGAACGTCATGTCGAAACCGTCGGTCGGCTCGATACGCAAGGCCGCGCGAACATAGGTCGTGTCGCGGTCGAAGATGTCATGTGCTTCGTCGATTCCCTCGACATAGCCGTCCATCGTCTCGCGGAGACCCGCGACGCGAACCGCGATCCGGTCTGACAACGGCACGTTGAGATGCCCCTCGCCGCGCAGCCGATCGTAGCTGCCGTAAGTGAACGCGCCGCTGCCGCTGAAATCGGTGAAATCGGGCGCGGCGCTGGAAACCGCCACGTTACCCCCGAAGGTGTTGCGTCCGTACAATGTCCCCTGCGGCCCGCGCTGGACCTCGACCCGTTCCACGTCGATGAATGGTTCGTTCGCCATCGAGGTACGGCTGCGATAAACGTTGTCGACGAAGAACCCGATCGATGGATCGCCCGAGACGCCGACGTTTTCCGTCCGCACGCCGCGGATGGCGGGACGTGCGTCAGAGCCCGACTTGCCGAACGAGAAACCCGGCGTGAGTAGTTCAACACGGGAAAGGTCGCGGATGTCGTTCGCGGCAAGGGCATCAGCATCTATCGCGGTGATCGCGATCGGCACATCCTGCAGGTCTTCCGAGCGGCGCTGCGCGGTGACGATGATCACATCGACCCCGCCACCCTGAGCGTTCGCACCCGGCTCGGCGGATGATTGCGCCGAAGCCACCCCCGCCAGCGCCGAATTGCACATGAGCGCTGTTACCAGCAGCAGTGTTTTGCGCATCTCAAAACCCCCCATTCCGCGTTTTATCCGAGCAACAAGCATAACCCGTTTGCATTCGAATGCAAATATCTGTTTTCAATTCGGCGCAAGATTGTGCCCAGAGCGCGACGCTTGGGCGAATTTCGTTACGCAATAATCGCGCAAATCCTGCGACTTCGGATGCACGGGGTTCGGCCAGGGCTGGCCGTAGGCGCGGACCGATGCATTGGTTGGCCGCTGCGACGGATCAATGCGCTATGGCAGGATGTCGCGTCCCTCAGGCCGCGCGTTCAAACAGCGCGGCTATGCCCTGGCCGCCGCCGATGCACATCGTTTCCAGGCCGATGCGTGCGCCGCGCCTGTGCATTTCGTGTGCCATGTCAGCCAGGATTCGCCCACCGGTCGCGCCGATCGGATGGCCCAGGGAAATACCCGAACCATTGACGTTAAGCAGGTCGCGGCGCGAATCATCAGCCGACCAGCCCCACCCCTTGAGCACCGCAAGCGCCTGAGGAGCGAACGCCTCGTTGAGCTCCACCATATCGACGTCGCCCCAGTCCATGCCAGTGCGGGCGAATAGCCGTTCCACCGCGGGGACCGGGCCGATGCCCATGCGCGCCGGGTCGCAGCCGGCCGCCGCCCAGCCGGTGAACCACAGCATGGGTTCGAGGCCCAGTTCCGCCAGCTTGTCCTCCGCCACGACGAGGCACGCCGCGGCGGCATCGTTCTGCTGGCTGGCATTGCCCGCGGTGACGATAGTAGCGGGATCGCGCTTCGCATCGATCGGGGCGAGTGCGCCCAGCGTCTCCATGCTGGCATCGGCGCGATAGCCTTCGTCATGCGCGAACATCACCGGCTCGCCGCGTTTTTGCGGCACTGGCACAGGGACGAGCTGCGCGTCGAACTTGCCTGCGGACCACGCGGCGGCGGCGTTCTGGTGAGAGCGCACTGCGAAGGCGTCGGCCTCCTCGCGCGTTATCGCGTAGTCCTTCGCAAGGTTTTCGGCAGTTTCGATCATGCCGGTGATGACGCCGAACCGCTCGACCGGCTGGCTCATCAGGCGCCCGCGCGTCAGCCGGTCCCAAAGGACCATGTCGCCCGCGCGTGCGCCATGCCGCGCGCGGGTGGTGTAGTGCTCGACGTTGGACATCGATTCGACCCCGCCCGCGACCACGCAGTCGGCGGCGCCGGTCTGGACCATCATCGCCGCGTTGACGACCGCCTGCAGGCCCGATCCGCAGCGCCGGTCAACCTGATAGCCGGGAACCTCGATCGGCAGCCCTGCCGCGAGCCATGCCCAGTGCCCGATCGCGGGCGCCTCGCCATTGCCGTACCCCTGACTTAACACCACGTCGTCGACCCGCGTTGGATCGACCCCGCTGCGCTCGATCAACGCCTTGAGGATCACTGCACCCAGCGCGCCTGCCTCCAGCGGCGCGAGCGTGCCGAGAAAGCGGCCCACTGGCGTGCGGAGCGGCGAACAGATGGCAACGCGGCGAAGGGTCATCGGCTTATTCCTTGTCCGACAGGGCGACGGTCCCGGCATCGACCAGCCGCGCGATTTCGCCCGACCCCATGCCGAGCCTTTCCGCGAGAATTTCCTCGCTGTGCTGGCCGAGATAGGGCGCAGGGGCGGGATCGCCGGGTTCGTGCCCGTGCAACTTCGCGAAGCTTCGCGTCGCGGGATAAGCGAAGCCGCTGGGATTGGCGGGCGAAGGGCCAAACAGCGGGTTCGCGTCAACCAGCGCAGGATCGGTCGCGGCTTCGTGCATCGTGCGGTAACGCTCGAAGGTGGTCCCTGCCGCTGCCATGCGCGCCTCGAGCTCGGACCAGTCGAGCGCATCCGAAGCGTCCTGGAACAGCGCAAACAGACGGTGGCGATGTTCGAAGCGCGGAGTGTCGCCATCGGCGAACCGCACGCCGAGCTCACCCTCCAGCGCGGCGATTGCCGGCTCGAGCCCAAACGCTTCCACCAGTCCGTGCCATTGCTTGCCGGTAAGCGCCGCGACCATGAAGCGCACCCCGTCGCGGCTCCTGAAGTCACGCCCGAACGCGCCCCAGATCGCGTTGCCGAGCCGCTCACGATCGACGCCGCGATAGCGCATCTCGGCCAGCGCGCCCGCGTTGGCCATCGTCCCGATTGCGACATCGCCCAGCGGCAGGCGCAGCTCCGCCCCCTCGCCGGTGCGGCTGCGGCGATGGTGCGCGGCAACGAGCGCGAAGGCGCCATAGGCCCCGGTAATGAAATCCCACGCGGGGAGGACCTGATTGACCGGCGGCGCGGATTCGGGCTCCCAATCCTCCGGCCCGCACATCATCGGATAGCCGCTCGCCGCGTTAACGGTGAAATCCATCGCCTGGCGCCCGTCGTGCCAGCCCATCACGCGCAAGCTGACCATGTCTTTGCGCCCCTGCGCTACCCCACCGTGCGAGAGAAAACTCTGCTCCGGCAGGTTGGTGACCAGCGTGCCGGTGGCCCGCGCCAGTTCCACCAGCAGCTCCCGCCCCGCGCCGCTCTGGAGATCGAGCGCGACGCTCTTCTTGCCCCGGTTGAGGTTTTCCCAACTGAGCGAGCGCCCCTCGCGCGTGAGCATGTAGCGGCGATAGTCAAGCCCGCCTGCCTTGTGGTCCACCCGCACCACCTCAGCCCCCATCTGCGCGCAATAGAGGCCGACAGTGGGCGAGGCGACGAAGCTCGAGACCTCGATCAGCGAAAGGTCGGGCAGCAGGTCGTGCATCAGGCCTGCGCGGCGAATTCGCGCAACATGTGCTTGGCGATCTGGAGCTGGAGGATCTGCGTCGTGCCTTCGTAGATGCGGTAAATGCGCGCATCGCGGAAGAACCGTTCGGCATCGTATTCGGCGAGATAGCCTGCCCCGCCGTAGATCTGCACGACCCGGTCGACCACCCGGCCGCACATCTCGGATGCGAACACCTTGAAGGCGGCGGCTTTCATCAAAATGTTTTCGCCCGCGTCGGCACGGCGCGTGACGTCCGCCATCATGCATTCGGCGGCGTAGATCTCGGTCTCGCTTTCAGCGAGCATCTGCTGGATCAGCTGGAAATTGGCGATCGGTTCGCCGAACGCCTTGCGCTCCGTCGCGTAGCGCAGCGCTGAATCGAGCGCGCGGCGGGCATAGCCGGTCGATGCTGCGCCGACCGAGATGCGCCCGTTGTCGAGACTCTTCATCGCGAACACGAAACCCTTGCCCGTCTCGCCGCCGAGCAGCGCCTCGCCCGGCACGTGGACATCCTCCAGGATAACGTCGGAAATCTGCGCGCCGGCCTGGCCCATCTTCCTGTCCGGGCTACCGGTGGAAACGCCCGGCGTGTCCATCGGCACGATGAATGCGGAAACGTGGGCGTTCCTCGGCAGCGCCTCCTTCTCCGTCCGCGCCATGATCAGCGCGACGTCGGCGTGGGGCGCATTGGTGATGTAACGTTTGGTGCCGTTGAGGATCCAGCCGTTGCCATCGGGATCGGGCCGGGCGGTGGTCTGCATGGCGGCCGAATCCGATCCGGAGCCAGGCTCGGTCAGCCCGAAGCAGGCGATCGCGCCGCTGGCCAGCTTCGGCCACCATTCGGATTTCTGCGCGTCTGTTCCGCCGTTCTTTATCGCCGAATTGAACATCCCGATGTTGATCGAGAAGATCGAGCGGAACGCGGGCGCGGCATAGCTCAGCGCGTGGACGGTGCGCGCGTACTGGGTGACATTGAGTCCCGCGCCGCCAAATTCTTCAGGAATCGACAACCCGAACAGCCCCATGTCCTTCATTTCCCGAAGGATGTCGGCCGGGATTGCATCCTTCTCGATCGTTTCCCGTTCCGCCGGGATCAGCCGCTCGCGCACATAGCGCTCGAGCTGCTCCATGAACTGCTCGAAGGTGTCGGCATCCATACCGGTCTGGCTCATGCCCTGGTCCTCTCCTGATGGTGCGCGAGCAATGTCATTCGGCAGCATCGTCGGCCGGAGCGGCGCCTTCCGGCGCCGCATCGGGCAGGCGGCGCTCGTCGAGCATCGCCGCCGCCTCGTCGAGCGCGCGCGCCTCGTCGACGGTCACGCCGCCGGGGCCGGGATCGTTACCCGCCGGGCCACAAGCCGCGAGAAGCAAGGTGAGGATGCAAGTTGACGTTCGCGTCATGTTGGCCACCATAACGGCTGTGCGGCAAAGAAAAAGCGGGCGAATCGCATCCGACCCGCCCGCTTTTCGGCATTGGGTATGCCCTGCGGTTATTGCGTCGCGTCCTCCGCGCCTTCAGCGGCTGCCGCGGCAACGGCGGCAGCGGCTTCGGCGGCATCGGCACCAGCCTGGTCGGCAGCCTGATCGGGCGTGGTGGTTTCGGTCGCACCCGGGGTCGGAGTCGTCGCGGCCGGATCGGCAACCGGTTCGGCCGTCACATCTTCCATCGCCTCGTCGGCAGGTAGCTCGACCGTGTCGGCTTCCGCCTCGGTCGCGGCATCATCGGAGCTGCCGCAAGCCGCCAGCGCGAGTGTGAAGGTGCTGATAAACGCGGCGGTGAGTAGCTTCTTCATGGGTTCCTCCAGGGGGTTCAGGGTCGGTGCGATTCTCTAGCGGCGCGATCGGGGGCTTTCAAACGGGAAAACGGGTCGTGCGTGGTTTGCGCCGACGCAGCCATCTGTCATCAGGCGCCCGATGATCGCCGATCAAGCACCGCCCGATCTCGTCGCTGCGCGCGGGCGCTTGCGCGAACTGTTCGGCTATGATGATTTTCGCGGCCACCAGGCCGACGTGGTGGCGCGCGTGCTTGCGGGCCGATCCACGCTAGCCGTCATGCCCACGGGCGCCGGCAAGTCGCTTACCTATCAGCTGCCCGCCACCATGATGGCGGGAACCTGTGTCGTGGTATCGCCGCTCATCGCGCTGATGCACGACCAGCTCCGTTCCGCGCGGGCGAACGGCATCCGCGCAGCGACGCTGACCAGCCAGGATTCGGACTGGCGCGAGACACAGGACGCCTTCCGCCGCGCAGAGCTGGACTTGCTCTACGTTGCCCCTGAACGCGCCAGTCAGCCTGCTTTTCGCGATTTTCTTTCCGCCGCGCCGCTATGCCTGTTCGCCGTCGACGAAGCCCATTGCGTCAGCGAGTGGGGCCATGATTTCCGCCCGGATTACCGCCAGCTCCGCCCGCTCATGGATGCCTTTGCCGGTGTGCCGCGGCTTGCACTGACCGCCACCGCCGACGCGCGCACGCGCGAAGACGTGCGCGCGCAGCTTGGCATCCCGGCGGATGGCATGGTGCTGGCGGGGTTCGATCGGCCCAACATCCGCTATACCCTGCACCACCGCGACAATCCGGTGCGCCAGATTTCCGACCTGATGCGCGCTGCACCGGGCGCGGGCATCGTCTATGTACCCACGCGCAGGAAAGCGGAGGAACTGGCGGTCAAACTGGAACAGGCGACGGGGCGCGTGGTGCGTCCTTACCACGCGGGGCTGGAGCCGGAAACGCGGGCCGCCAACCAGTCCGCCTTCGTCAGCAGCGAAGACATGGTGGTGGTCGCGACGGTCGCATTCGGGATGGGCATCGACAAACCTGACGTGCGCTTCGTCGCCCATGCGGGCGTGCCCAAGTCGATCGAGAGCTATTACCAGGAAACCGGGCGTGCCGGGCGCGATGGCGATCCCGCGCAGGCGGTGATGCTATGGGGCGCGGGCGATTTCGCGCAGGCGCGCCAGCGACTGTCGGAGGTGCCAGAGGATCGCCGGGGGGGCGAGCGGGCGCGGCTCGACGCGCTCGCCGCGCTGGTCGAGACGCCCGGCTGCCGGCGCGCGGTACTGTTGCGGCATTTCGGCGAGGACCCGCCGCAAAAGTGCGGCAACTGCGACAACTGCCTCGAGGCGCCGGGCGTGATCGACGCGACCGAAACCGCGCGCAAGCTGCTGTCGGCGGTGTTCCGTACCGGGCAAAGCTTCGGAATGGGTCACTTGCAGAAAGTGTTGACCGGCGCCGAGGACGATCGCGTGCGGCAGCGCGGGCATGATCGGCTGAGCGTATTCGGGATTGTCGATGGGGAGGAGGCGCGGCTTCTCCAGCCGCTCGCACGGGTCTTGCAGGCGCGCGGTGCGCTGATCGCGAACGAGCACGGCGGGCTGGCGCTGGGTGGGGATGCGCGTGCGATCCTCAAGGGAGAGGCGCCGGTCGTGATCGCGGTTCCGCCGAAGCAGGGCAAGGGCCGCCGCCGTAGTGACAGCGCGCCCAATCCGGTGGGCGATCCACTGTTCGACGCGCTGCGCGAACTGCGCCGCGAGCTGGCGATCGAGGCGCAGGTTCCGCCATATGTCGTGTTCCACGACGCGACCTTGCGCGAAATGGCGGCGACCCGCCCCAGCTCGTTGACAGAGCTGGGACGGATCGCGGGGGTCGGCACGCGCAAGCTGGAGGCTTACGGCGACCGATTCCTAACGGTGATCCGGCAACACTGATCCTTCACCGCGTGTCTTCCACAGCGAGTAGGCGATCCCGGCGGCGATGAGGCCAAAGGTAATGCCAAGGCTCGCCGCGGGCGGGAACTTCGCGCCGCCGAGCAGGAAGTCGGCGATCAGGATCTTCGACCCGATGAACACCAGCACCGCCGCGAGCGCGAATTTGAGGTAGTAGAACCGGTGCACCATCGCGGCTAGCGCGAAGTAGAGCGCCCGCAGGCCCAGGATCGCCATGATGTTGCTGGTGTAGACGATGAACGTATCGGTCGTGATGGCGAAGATCGCCGGGACCGAATCGATCGCGAACACCAGGTCGGCGATGTTGATCACCACCAACGCCAGCAGCAGCGGAGTTGCCGCCAGCACCATCTTGCCGGTTTTGTTGTCAGGTACTCGGACGAGGAACTTCTGGCCGTGAAGTTCGGGCGTCACCCGCATGTGGCGCGAAATCCACTTCACCGCCGGGTTGTTGCCGATGTCGGGATCGTGGTCGGAGGTGAAGAACATCTTGATGCCCGTCACGATCAGGAATGCGGCGAAGATGTAGAGCACCCAGTAAGCTTCCGCCACCAGTGCGGCACCGCCCGCGATCATCAGGCCGCGCAGCACGATCACCGCGATGATGCCCCACAAGAGCGCGCGGTACTGGTACTTCGCCGGAATGGCGAAATACCCGAAGATCATGCTAATGACGAAGACATTGTCGATCGACAGCGCTTTTTCGATGAAGAAGCCAGTATAGTACTGCATCCCCAGCTCAGGCCCGCGTTCGAGCCAGATCCACGCACCAAAGGCAAGCGCGATGCCAATGTAGAATGCGCTGAGTTTCAGCGATTCAGCCACTCCGAGCTCCCGGTCCTCGCGGTGGAGGACGCCGAGATCGAAGGCGGTGAGCGCGATCACGATCGCGCCAAAAGCCAGCCAGAACCAGACTGGCGTGCCGAGCCAGTCGGCGGTCAGGAATTCCATTGTCGTCTACCCAGGAATAGGGCCGGGCGAGCCGCTCAAGCAGTCCCGCCCGGCGTTCTGTCAGGAGCCCTGACGGGCGGTGGCGTGGCCTCGCATCATCGCGGCGATGCGATCCTTGATCGCAAGTTTGAGCTTTTTCAGCCGCACGATCTCAAGCGGATCGACCCAGCGGCGCCGACGCGCGTGCTCGAGCAGCGCTTCCAGCTTCTGATGGCGTTCCATCAAACGGTACATACGTTGTGACATGACTGGTCCCTTCGATTGCAAGAAAGCGATCGATCGGATGCGCCGCGCCAGGCCGAGGTTGGGAGGGGGGGAGGGGGAAACCCCGGGCCCGGCATCGGCGTCATCCGATGCGGTCCGACATCGCGCAGCATACCGTCATTCGACGAAACGCCGCGCCAGAGGGGCCCGGTCCGCAAGCGACAGTATGGGCATGCGCTATCCCGATTTCAACAGGTGCGAAGCAATTTATCTTGCCATCCCCTCACCAGCGATATAATCGTGATATCGTATTTATATCAAGGGAGGTCTATTGTGGAGCGCAAGGGCATGAAAGTCAGTTCGGAACGAGCTGGCACGAGTTACAGCGGTTATTTGCTGCTGGTGGTGCTGCTGGGCCTCACGGTCCTGGCCGCGTGGTCGGTCATCGCAGCGGCGCGTGGTGGTGACCTGATCCTGCTATGGACGGGCATCGTTGTCGGGACACTGGCGCTCCTGCTGATGTGCGGGTTCTTCATGATCCAGCCCAACCAGGCAGCTGTGCTGACATTGTTCGGCGAGTATCGCGGAACCGAGCGGGCCGAAGGCCTGCGCTGGGTCTGGCCCTGGATCATGCGCGCCAAGGTTTCCGTGCGCGCCCACAACATCCATTCCGAAAGAGTGAAGATCAACGATCTGCGCGGCAACCCGATAGAGATCGCATGCAACGTTGTGTGGCGGGTGGCCGATACGGCGCAGGCGAGCTTCGACGTCGACGACTACAAGGAGTTCGTCGAAATTCAGATCGAGGCAGGCCTTCGTACCGTGGGATCGCGCCACCCTTACGACGATTTCGAGAACGAGGAGGTGACGCTGCGCGGCAGCGGCGAGGTCGTGAACCGCGAACTGCTGGAGGAATTGAACGATCGCCTGCGCGTGGCCGGAATCATGGTCGACGAAGCAGGCCTGACCCATCTCGCCTATGCCCCGGAAATCGCCAGCGCGATGCTGCGCCGCCAGCAAGCCGACGCGGTGATAGCAGCCAGGTCCAAGCTGGTGCTGGGTGCGGTCGGCATGGTCGAGGAAGCGCTGACCAAACTTAGCCAGGACGGGATCGTGGAGCTCGACGATGAACGCCGGGCCACCATGGTGTCTAACCTCATGGTCGTGCTGTGCGGCGAGCGCGAGGCGCAGCCCGTGGTCAACACCGGATCGCTGTATCAGTAAATCGACCGTGCCGGACATGCCGCAGAAAAAAGCCTTTGCCCTCCGTCTCGATCCGGCCGTCCACGCCGCGGTCGAGCGGCTGGCAGCGGCCGACCTGCGTAGCGCGAACGCGCAGATCGAAATCCTGCTGCGCGAGGCTCTGAAACGGCGCGGTATAGAGGTTGGCACCAGCCCGCGCGCTCGGCGCGGCAGACCGCCATCCGGCCCGGTCGGCTAGCCTTGATCGGGCGTTAACCGGCCTGCTGTATGGCGGCCAGCATGGAACACCATGCTCGCCGCCCATCGGGCCGTCGTTCGCTGCCCTTGGCGGGCTTTGTCGCGATATCGGCTATTGCCGCGCTTCCCGCCGTAGCCTTGTTGGCCCAGGCGCCGTCACGTCCCTTTACGGTGATCGAGACGGGTCAGTCTTTCGAGCGGCTGCAGGACGCGGTCGACGCGATCGGCAGTGGCACCGGAACGGTCGCCATCGGCCCTGGCACCCATCGCCAGTGCGCGGTGCAGGAAGCAGGCAAAATTGCGTTCATGGCCAGCGAACCGGGCTCGGCCATTTTCGACGGGGTCGCATGCGAAGGCAAGGCGGCCCTGGTGCTGCGCGGCCGCGAAGCGAGCATCGCGGGGCTGGTGTTTCGCCGCGTTAGCGTGGCCGATGGCAACGGGGCCGGAATTCGGCTCGAAGAGGGCAATCTCACGGTGAGCCAGAGCTGGTTCCAGGAGAGCCAGCAAGGTATCTTGACCGCGAATAATCCCGCCGGCCGGATCGTGATCGACAAGTCGACCTTCAGCGGCCTGGGAACCTGCGAGAATTCGGCCGGGTGCGCGCATTCGATCTACATCGGTGATTATGGCGCCTTGCGCGTCACGCGAAGCCGGTTTGAACGCGGCACCGGCGGGCATTACGTGAAATCTCGCGCGGCCCGCGTGGAAATCGTGGCCTCTAGCTTCGACGATTCGGCGGGGCGCGGCACCAATTACATGATCGACCTGCCGGCGGGCGCGGTCGGGCAGATCAGCAACAACTGGTTCGTACAAGGCCGCAACAAGGAAAATTATTCCGCCTTCATCGCAGTCGGAGCAGAAGACGTGCTGCATCCCTCCGACGGGTTGCGGATCGCTGGTAACGACGCACGGATCGTGCCGGGTCTAAACCGCAGCACCACGTTCGTGGCGGACTGGACGGGCGCCCGCATCGCGCTTGCCGACAATCAGCTGGGCGTCGGGCTCGCACCGTTAGAGCGGCGCTAGCTTGGCAAGCGGAAGGCAGGAGCGTAGCGGACCACCCCGGTGGGAGGGACGCCAGCCAATACGAGCCGCTGGAAATATTTGGCTGGCGGCCCGTTGCAAATGAGCGCCGGGTCATGCTCGAACCCGAAGCGGCCATAGTAATTGGGGCTACCGACCAGCACCACGCCCCTCGCGCCGCGCCCGCGCAGTTCCCCCCGGCCCGCTTCCACCAGCCCGCTGCCGATTCCGGTTCGCTGGCGCGTGGGAATGACCGAGCATGGCCCGAGGCCAAACCAGCCTTCGCTGCCGTCGGAGATCGTCACTGGCGAGAAAGCGATATGGCCGACAATTGCCTGGTCCATGTTAAGCGCGACCAGCGACAACGCGAGATCGCCATCCCGCCGCAGCGCGTCCACGAGATCTGCCTCGTCGCCGTCGGCATGGGGCATGTCGCGAAAGGCGGCATCGGTCAGCGCGTGGATCGCCCGCTCGTCGCCGGGCTGTTCGGGGCGGATGGTCATGGTCATGGCAGGATATGTCCCGAGCGATCGCGCTTGGTCGCCAGATAGCGCGCATTGTGGGGGTTGGCGGCCATATTATGGGAAACCCGTTCCACGACAATCGTGCCCGCCGCCGAGAGCGCAGCAACCTTCGCCGGGTTGTTGGTCAGCAGTCGCACGGCGCGCACGCCAAGCAAAGCCAGCATTCGCGCCGCAACGGGAAAATCGCGTGCCTCGTCTGGCAAGCCCAGTCGGCGGTTTGCATCGACCGTGTCGAAACCCTGATCCTGCAGGCGATAGGCGCGCATCTTGTTGACGAGGCCGATCCCCCGCCCTTCCTGCCGCAGGTAAAGGAGCACACCCCAGCCGCCACCACCCGCTTCCCCCGCCATGGCGACAAGCGCCGCATCCAGCTGCGGGCCGCAATCGCACTTGAGACTGCCGAGGATATCGCCGGTCAGGCATTCCGAATGAAGCCGCACAAGCGGCACGCGGTCGCCTGTCGGCGCGCCGATGATCAAGGCGACATGTTCGCGCAAATCGTCGGGCGCGCGAAACACGACAATCTCGGCCTGTTCCGCGGCGACAACAGGTAGGCGCGCACGGCTGGCGATCATCAGCCGCGAGGGATCCTGGTAGGCGGCAAGATCGGCAGACGAGGCCGCCTGTGCTTCGCCCGCATGCGCTGCGTCGACCAGGAATGCGGGCAGGATCCCCGCTATCCGCGCCAGCTCTAGCGCTGCCTCGGCGGCCTCGGGCCAATCGCACGGCTCCGCTCGGAACGGCCCCTTGAGCGGAGCCGCCAGATCGAGGGTCGGGTCAGCGATCACCAGCGCCTCGGCAAGTGCGAAAGGTTCCGCGCCGCGAATCACCACTGGGGCATGAGGCACCGCCGCCGCGCGCTGGTTGGCGAGCTTAAGCGTTTCGGCGCGGGCCGCCGAAATCAGCATATGCGTAGCGCTGGCCCCGGTGGCGATCGCGGTTTCGACCGGAAGCAGCACCGGCCCGCCGTCCAGTGCGATGGGCCAGCCGTGGCGCAGCGCGTCGATGGCCTGCGCCGCGCGGCGAGCGGGCGACGGAATGGTCAGAGGTCGAACTCCGTGACGAGCGGAACATGGTCGCTGGGTGATTCCCAGCGCCGCGTTTCCTCAACGAACCGGTGCGATCGGGCCTGTGGGGCAAGGTCCGGGCTGGCCCACATATGGTCGAGGCGGCGGCCCTGGTCCTTCTGCCGCCAGTAGCTGCGATACGACCACCACGAGTAATTGCGTTCCGGCGCCGGGATGAATTCGCGCCCCAGGTCGACCCAGCCGTGCGCATCGCGGAACCTGCCCAGTGTCTCCACCTCGACCGGGGTATGGCTGACGACCTTGAGCAGCGCCTTGTGATCGTAAACGTCGCAATCGAGCGGCGCGATGTTGAAATCGCCGACGATCAGCGTTGGCCGGTCGAGCGCATCGGCCCAGCGCGTCATGCGCTCGAGGAAATCGAGCTTCTGGCCGAATTTCAGGTTTACCTCGCGGTCGGCCACATCCCCGCCAGCGGGAATATAGACGTTTTCCAGCACCATCCCCTGCCCCTCGGGGCCGAGCAGCTCCACGCCAACATGGCGCGCCTCGCCATTGTCTTGCCAATCGTGACGGTTCAGCTCGCGCAGCGGAACGCGGCTGACGGTGGCGACGCCGTGGTAGCCTTTTTGGCCATGCACCGCCTGATGGACGTAGCCGAGATCGGCCAGCGCCTGTGCGGGAAACTGGCTTTCCTGGCACTTGATCTCTTGCAGGCAGAGCACGTCGGGCGCCTGCTCGCGCAGTACGCGCTCAACCTGGGACAGACGCAGGCGGACCGAATTGATGTTCCAGGTAGCGATGCTGAGCATAGGCAAGCGCGATAGGCAGCGACCCCGCCCACGGCAAGGCGCCACACTCGCTTTTCCCGGCCAGGAACGCGTAAGCCCGCCCCCAGCGAAGGAAGCGGGCCGGAAGCGCGGAGGACCGGGCAACACCCGATCCGGTCAGCGCGAGGTTAGGCGCAGAGCGTCTTGCGACCGCGGCGGCGACGCAGGCGGAGCACCTTGCGGCCGCCCGGAGTCGCCTTGCGCGCGAAAAAGCCATGCCGGCGCGCGCGAACAAGATTGCTGGGCTGGAAAGTCCGCTTCATGATAACCTCTGATCGAAACAAAAAGGGCCGCCACGCCGGGCAGCCGCCTGTAAGGCCGGGCCGTTAGGGCAGCAGGGCGGGCAAGTCAAGATAGGCGAGCTTCGGCGCGAGCGCAGATGCCAGGGTGGGCTGCGATACCGGCGCCGCCATTCGGAGCCAACCGCGCATTTCGTGGGCATCCAGCCATTTCGCGCTGTCGAAACCTACCGAATTGGTCATCGCGTAGAAGGCGCTCGCCTCATCCTCCGCCATGCCCATCTCGCGGTAATAGGCGAGGTAGGCGCGGTGCTCGGGCGCATCGGCCGCGACTTCGCGCGCCTCGCGGCCCCAGTCGTCGAGCCAGGAATGGACCGCAAACTCGGCGCCGTCGTCGATCCGCCGCGACGCCCCCGCCAGGAACAGTTCAACCGCGCCCGAACGCACCGAACCGCCGCGCGGGACATGCGTTTCAAGCCCGGCGGCGCGGATCATCCGGCCAACACGCAGATTCGCCTGGTCGTCATCGGTGCCGGGGCACTCGATCATTTCGAGCGTCGCCAACGTGGGATGGTCGCGCAGCATCGCGGCGAATTGCGCCGGAGCGCGCGCATCGGTGATACCAACCAGTTGCGCGCGGGTGCCGTCGATAACCCGGAAAGGACCGTACTGCTGGGCGATTGGCGCGGCAGGCGCGACGCTCGGCGCGACAAAGCGGTCGGCACCGCGCTCGATCCTGACCCATGCGCCCGTTGCCGGATTCCACTCCTCCACCCATGTTTCGACCGACACGACCCGCGCCTGGGCGGGCGTGGCCACCAGGCCGGCAAACGCGAGACAGAGGGCGAGCAGAAACCGCATTCCCGCCTTGTGGACCTGGGCGGCTTGCCCGATTCACAAGCGATATCCTTGCCCAAAGGTTACCGGGCGCTCGACAAGCGGGCGCTGTGCAGCCATCACCGCCTAGGATTAGCACAGGGGCATTCGTGGTCGCACTCGTCAGGACGGTCGCCTATCTCGGGCTGGAGGCGCGCGGCGTTGAAGTGCAATGCTCGATTGCGCCGGGCCTGCCCCGGTTCGACATCGTGGGGCTGGCCAACAAGGCGGTAGGCGAAAGCAAGGAGCGCGTGCGGGCCGCGCTCTCCGCGATGGGCCTGGCGCTCCCGCCCAAGCGGATCACCATCAACCTCTCGCCCGCCGACCTGCCCAAGGAAGGTTCGCATTACGACTTGCCGGTGGCGCTGGCGCTGCTGGCGGCGATGGGGGTGACCGATGCAGAACAGCTCGCCGATTTCATCGCGGTGGGCGAGCTGGCGCTCGATGGGCGGGTCGTACCCTCGCCCGGCGTCCTGCTTGCGGCGCTTCATGCGAGCAGCGAGGAGGCCGGGCTGATATGCCCGGCGGCGCAGGGCAGCGAGGCGCGCTGGGCCAGCGGCGTGCCAGTGGTGGCTGCGCCCGACCTGATTTCGCTTCTCAATCATCTCAAAGGCACCCAGCGCCTGCCCGAACCCGCTCCGGGCGCGGTCGAGGCGCGCAGCCACGGGCCGGACCTGAAGCAGGTAAAGGGACAGGAAACCGCCAAGCGCGCGCTGGAGATCGCGGCGGCGGGCGGGCACAACCTGCTGATGATCGGGCCGCCCGGCGCGGGCAAGTCGCTGCTCGCCTCGTGCCTTCCAGGGGTGCTGCCCGAGTTGACAAGCGGTGAGGCGCTGGAGGTTTCGATGGTCCAGTCGGTCGCGGGGCTGCTCGAAGGCGGGCGGATCAGTCGCGCGCGGCCATTCCGCGCGCCGCACCATTCCGCCAGCATGGCCGCGCTGACCGGCGGCGGGCTGAAAGTGAAGCCGGGCGAGGTCAGCCTGGCGCACCTGGGCGTGCTGTTCCTCGACGAACTGCCCGAATTCCAGCGCGCGGTGCTCGATTCGCTGCGCCAGCCGCTGGAGACGGGCAAGGTCGACGTGGCCCGCGCCAACGCCCACGTCAGCTTCCCCGCGCGGGTGCAGCTGGTCGCGGCGATGAACCCCTGCCGGTGTGGCCACCTGGGCGATGCCGCGCTGGCGTGCAGCCGCGCGCCGCGCTGCGCGGCGGATTACCAGTCGCGCGTCAGCGGCCCGATGCTGGACCGGATCGACCTGCATGTCGAGGTCGACCCGGTCAGCGCCGCCGACCTCGCCCTGCCCCCGCCCGCCGAAGGCAGCGCCGAAGTCGCCGCGCGCGTGTCCCGCGCGCGCGCGGTGCAATCGGCGCGGAGCGCGGAGACGGGCGCGCGCGCCAACGCCGAGCTCGACGGCGCGCCTTTGGAACGCTTCGCCACCCCCGACGAACCCGGCCGCCGCCTGCTGATGCAAGCCGCTGAGGCGATGCGCCTATCCGCGCGCGGCTACACCCGAATGCTGCGGGTGGCACGAACGATCGCCGACCTGGCGGGCGTGGAGGAGGTGGGCCGCATCCACGTGGCGGAGGCGCTGAGTTACCGGAGGCAGGCGCCGAGGGCTTAGGAGCGCGTGCAGATGTTCGATGGATGGTGGGAACTCTTTGCAGCTGCGATCGGCGGCGGCGCTTTTCTGAAATTGTTCGAGATATTGTACAAGGAAGCGGCCGACTGGTGGAAAGCTCGTTCGGTTACTGCTCGTGGCGTCACCTCCAGCCTCGAGCCACTGGTCAAGTCGGCCGATGAGCTTGTCGGGAAGCTGCGCTCGCTGGCGGAGCAGGATTTCATCCCCATTCGTCGGCAGACCAGCGCCAACTTGTCAGACACCGACTTCGCGAGCCTCGTTTTCCTATTTGTGCAGTTTTGGTCCTGGATTGAAGTTTTCCGGATGGAGTCTTTCGACAGTGCGTTGGGTGGAAGCGCTAAGGGACGACAAATCGCGCGATTTCTGGATTGCCTTGAATCGCGCCGCGTTCGCATTATCGATCGTGCATCGCAACGTGCGGCTGGAGAAGCGGCCTTATTGGCAGGGCGCCCAGCGAACTTCGTGCAACTCGTCAAACTGCACGCAGAGGACTCCTACGTGCAGCGCTGGCTAGCGCCGCTGATCGATTTTTTGGCGAAGCTTGACGGCAACGCCGAGCGCCAACGCCTTCTTCAGTACCAAGTCGTCCTGCACGCCATGATCGATACACTAGATCGCAAGCACATCGTCACCAAAGATCGGCCCGGTGTGAGTAACAAGCTCTCCAAGAACTCGCTGCGAGCATTGGAGTACCGCGTATTTGGCGTGTATCTGACCTTCGTGAAGCGGCGGGACAAATATTTAGGGCCGCCAAATCGGCGGCCCTAATCGGTTCGGCGGTGCGCAGAAACCACTGGATCGTTGCACCGCCTTTAGCTCGTTGCGGCGTTATCGCTCGCGAGCCATTGATATGGCGTAACGAGCAAGAAAAGTCAAGATATGTGAGATGCGCCCAAGGCGTTCCGCCTACTCCGCCGCCTGCCTCCGGTTGAGGTCGGCGTAATCCCCCCGCTCCAGCGCCGCGCCCGGCTCCGCCCGCGAGCCGTCGGCGCGTAATCCGACGTTTTCCGGCTTTGTCAGCCACAGGTCGCGGTGGCCGAGGATGCGGCCGTCGTGGGCGAGGATCGCGACGGGGCCGATCGGCAGGCGGTCCTGTTCGTCGACCAGTACCGGGTTCTCCACGACTTCGCTGCCGTATTTCTGGCCCCACTGGCGCAGCGCCAGCATCGCGGGGAGGAGATCGAAGCCTTTCTCGGTCAGGCGGTATTCGATCCGCCGGCGGTCGTCGGGGCACGGCTGGCGGTCGAGGATCGCGTGCTCAACCAGCTTGGCGAGGCGGTTCGAGAGGATGTTACGGGCGATGCCCAATTCATTCAGGAATTCCTCGAAGTGGTGCAGCCCGTTGAAGCTGGCGCGCAGGATCATGAAGCTCCATCGCTCGCCCATCACCTCCAGCGCTTCGGGCAGCCCGCAGGCGGTCAATTCGCGCAACGGTTCTCGCAGTTCGCCCATCGTCCATCCTTCTCCAGCGCCCCGTTCTAACGGGTTTCCGTAGCGTCACAAAATTGAAAGTCAGTTTTCTCTTGCAACCTAATTATCATCAATATAGGTAGCGATTAGCAACTGGTTTTGATTCGCAACTGAATTAAGGCTGGTTGCCGGACCAAGCAACAGGAAAACGATCATGACCGCCTCCTTCCCCCGGTTCCGCAACATCGCCGCGCTCGGCGCTGCCACGCTCTACACCACCATTACCTTCGGCGCGGCGATTTCCCCCGCCCCTGCGTACGCCAATACCGGCGCTTATTACACCGCCACGCTCGCCGCCCCGGCGCAGGAAAATCGCTACATCGGCGGCGGGCTCGTATGGCGCTGTGCGGACACGACCTGCATCGCGGCGAAGGGCACATCGCGGCCCGAAGTCGTCTGCCGCAAGCTGATGCGCGAAGCCGGCCAAGTCGTACACTTCACCGCCAATGGCGAGGCGCTGGAAGCGGAGCGCCTGGCCAAGTGCAACGGCAAATGATTCACTGATCACCACCCCCTGTCCTCTCTTCGGGTGGAAACCACTGCCCCCGGGATGCCCATCCCGGGGGCTTTTTCATGGGAGGAGCCCGCGTGCAGCCAAATCGCGCTCAAGGCGCGAGGCCTCGGCGAAATGATGCACATGCCAACCCAGCGCCGCCGCGGCGGCCACATTGTCAGCATTGTCGTCGATAAACAGCATTGCCCGGGGTTCGTGCCCAAAACGCCGCGCGGCCAGGTGAAAGATCGCCGAATCGGGCTTGGCAAGCTTTTCCTCACCCGACACCACGATATCCCGAAAGCGGTCGAACACCGGCGCGGTCGGGCGGAACATGGCCCAGAACTCGGCGCCGAAATTGGTGATGGCGTAAAGCGGCACCCCGGCCGCGTCGAGCCGCGCGACCAGTTCGAGGCTGCCCGCCACCGGCCCCGGGATCGTCTCGTTGAAGCGCGTGGAATAGGCATCGATCAGGTGCGCGTGGTCGGGAAAGCGCGCCTGCAGTTCGGGCACCATTTGGGCCAGCGGCACGCCCGCGTCATGCTGGAAATGCCATTCTTCGGTCACGACATTGGCGAGGAACCAGGCGCGCTCGCCTTCATCGGGGATCAGCTTGTCGAACAGCGCCGCCAGGTTCCACCGGTAAAGCACACGGCCGACATCGAATACCACCGCTTCGATCTGGTTGTTCATCACTACTACCAAAGCAAACGGCCCGCGCTCCGGATGGAGGCAGGCCGATTGGTCGATCCCGGCCGGAGCCGGGAACCGTGATGCCGAATCAGCCCTGGCGGGCCTTGAAGCGGCGGTTGGTCTTGTTGATCACGTAGGTCCGGCCGCGGCGGCGGATCACGCGGCAGTCGCGATGGCGGTCCTTCAGCGACTTGAGGCTGTTGCGAATCTTCATTGGTCTTTCCCGAAGCGAGAGCGGCGATCCGAGCCGGACGCCGAAATTTCGAGCCGCGCCCCTAGGGCCGCGCCCGGGCGAAGTCAACTGTTGCCACGTATCTCGCCCAGGCGGCGCTCCCACGCCAGCGCATGTGTCACGATCGTTTCAAGATCGGCATGGCGCGGCTGCCAGGGCAGTGTCGCCTTGATCAACGACGGATCGGAAATGAGCATATCGGAATCGCCCAATCGGCGCGGCCCGATGCGCCGCTCGATCGTGCGATTGGTGACGCGATCGACCGCGTCTAGAACCTCTAGAACCGAAAAACCCCGGCCATAACCGCAATTCATCGTCATCGACCGGGCTGGCTCGGCGATCAGCGCCTCCAGCGCCAGGACGTGCGCGGCAGCGAGGTCGCTTACATGGATATAGTCACGCACGCCGGTGCCATCAGGCGTGGCGTAATCCGTGCCGAACACATCGACGTGTTCGCGTTTACCCAGCGCCGCCTCGACCGCGACCTTGATCAGGTGCGTCGCCCCGGCGGTCGATTGGCCGGTGCGCCCTTGCGGATCGGCGCCTGCCACGTTGAAATATCGCAGCGCGCAATGGTTCATCGGGTGCGCCGCGGAAACGTCCGCCAGCATCCGCTCGCTCATCAGCTTGGACCAGCCATAGGGGTTGATCGGCTGTTGCGGTGTATCCTCGGTCACCGCGGCGACCGTCGGCATGCCATAGGTCGCGGCGGTGGAACTGAAGATGAAATGAGGCACGCCCGCTTCCACCGCCGCCGCGATCAGCGCGCGGGTGCGGACCGTGTTGTTGAGGTAATACTTGAGCGGGTCGGTGACCGATTCGGGCACCACGATCGAACCCGCGAAATGCATGATCGCACCGGTGCCCTGCTCGGCGAAAATGCGCGCAAGCAACTGGGCATCTGCGATATCGCCCTCGTAGAACGGCACCCCGTCGGGCAGCGCAAAACGGAAACCGGTCGAAAGGTTGTCGATCACCGTCACCGGCCAACCCGCATCGCGCAAGGCGAGCACGGCATGGCTGCCAATATATCCGGCACCCCCGGTCACCAACACGGGCAGGCGATTAACTTTGGTCATATCGGGGTCCGGTAGCAGCAAACGACGTTACAAGGATTAACGCGCTCTTGGCACACGCGCCTGTCGAGCGGTAGGGAAGAAGGCAGAGGAGTCGCGCGATGAAACACGCTTTTCTTGGTATTGCAGCGCTAGGCGCGACCACGCTGGCCGGCTGTGCCACCACGCCCTATGCCGGCCCGGTTGAAGTTACCCGGTTCGTCGCGGACAATGCCGCCGACAGAATTGGCCGCGGGACCGTGTTCGTGGAAAGCGCGCCGGGCACCGGCGATTCGCTTGAGCTCGCGCCGTACAAGGCTGCGGTCGCGAGCGAACTCGCCCGGCTCGGCTATCGCGAGGCATCGCGTGATGCGGCGCAGCAGGTCGCCCAGGTACGGCTTGAGCGGTTCGTCGTTGGCGATGACGGCGCCCGGCGTGGGCCGGTAAGCGTCGGTGTGGGCGGATCGACCGGAAGCTATGGCTCGGGCGTGGGGCTCGGCATCGGCATAAACCTTGGCGGAAGCCGCGACCGCGAACGACTGGTCACGGAAATGGGCATCATGCTGCGCGACAAGGCCAACAATGCCACCCTGTGGGAAGGCCGGGCGCAGTTCGCGGTAAGCACGAATTCACGTTATGCCGATAGCGGCGCGAATGCCGCGGCGATCGCGGGCGCGCTGTTTCGCGAGTTCCCCGGCAACAATGGCGAGACGGTCGAGGTAAGGGTTACCGAGTGAACGACATCAGTATCGATGCGAATTTCGACGGCGGCAATATCGACGTCCTGTCGATTGACGGCGCCAAGGCCATGCTGGCCATCCGCCAGGATCATCAGTCCGAATTCCGGCAATGGTTCCATTTCCGCGTCGCGGGCGCCAGGGGCCGTGCGCTCGATCTGACCATCACGGGGTTGAACGCCTCTGCCTATCCGCTCGGCTGGCCAGGCTACAACTGTCGCGTTTCGGAAGATCGGGAAACCTGGCGCGCCGCGCCCACGACCTGCGCGATGGACGCGCACGACGGGTCGATCACCATAAGCTATACGCCTGCGGCCGATGTGGCATGGTTTGCCTATTTCGCCCCTTATTCCATGGAGCGCCATCACGACCTCATCGCCGCATGCGCGGCGAACGAGGGCGTATCGTGCCGCCGTTTGGGCACGACCCTGGACGGGCAGCCGCTTGACTGTCTGGAAATGGGCGATGGCCCGGCGCAGGTGTGGCTCTACGCACGGCAGCATCCCGGCGAAACAATGGCCGAATGGTGGATGGAGGGCGCGCTCGCCCTGCTGACCGACCCCGCCAGCTCGGTCGGGCGGGAATTACGCGGGCGTTGCACTTTTCACATTGTCCCGAACTGCAATCCAGACGGGTCGCGCCGGGGGCATCTGCGAACGAACGCGGCGGGCGTGAACCTGAACCGCGAATGGGAAAGCCCGAGTGCGGAGCGATCCCCCGAAATACTCGCAATCCGCAATGCCATGGATGCCACTGGCGTCGACTTCGCGATGGACGTCCACGGCGACGAGGCGATCCCGGCGGTATTCTTTGCTGGTTACGAAGGCATTCCGGGGCTGACCGGGGAACATCTTGACCAGTTCACACGCTACCGCGCGATCCTGGCGCGCCGCACACCTGACTTCCAGCTCGAAAAAGGGTATCCCGTCGCCAGGCCAGGGCAGGCGAACATGACGATGTCGACCACCCAGGTCGCGCATCGCTACAACGCTTGCGCGATGACCCTGGAAATGCCCTTCAAGGATCACGATCCCGCCGCCGACCCGATTTACAACTGGTCGCCCGAACGCAGCATGCAACTGGGCGCCGACTGCATGGGCGCGCTGCTCGAGTGGCTGGATACGCGTTAGCCCGGGCCTTAGACCAGGCTTGCGGGCCCGAACGCATGGGGCAGCAGCTCGCTCAGTCGCACGGCCCGGACGTGTTCGGAACCCACGCACAGTATGACAGGATCCGTACCGCCAAGCTGCGCCAGTTCGTTGAGCACCTGGCGGCAGCGGCCGCACGGGCTGATGGGTTCGGCGGCGGGCCCGACGACGGCAACTTTCACAAGTCCGCCGCGCACCCCGTCGGCCATGGCCCGACCTACCGCCACGGTTTCCGCGCACAGCGCCAGGCCATAGCTCGCATTCTCCACATTGGTGCCCGTGACTAGCGCGCCATCCGCAAACGCGAGCGCGGCACCAACGGCGAAACGCGAATACGGCGAATAGGAATTGCGAGCGGCTTCGCGCGCCGCCGCGATCAGTTCATCGTCGGTCATCGCGGCGGACTTAGCGTGCGCGGGCGCGCTTGTCGCCCCTTGCACATTTCGCTGCAACGCATCATCATGGTGCAATGCAGCATGATTCCGGCGCACCTGGTCTTCTTCGCGTTCTATCGGACGCCATCCTTGGCCGCCGCATGGTCAGCGTTCGCTACAACGGCGCCGCGCTCACCTTGGCACCTCACCTGATCTTCCTGCGCCACGGTGCACTTTATCTCGGCGCGTTCAATCCGGACAAGACCTGGCGCAGCGTAGAGGATCATCGGCTGGGCAACTTCAATTTGGCTGGACTCAGCGAAGTAGCGTGTCTGGAAACCCCGTTCGAACCGATCACCGCCTATGACGGCACACCACCGGCCGAACACGACGAGGTATTGGTGTGCGTCGAGAAAACCCCCGCCTGACAGGTCAGGGCCGCGCCACGACCCAGCGCAGTGGCGAAGCCGCCGCATCGCTCCGCAAGGC
This sequence comes from uncultured Erythrobacter sp., assembly GCA_964516135.1. Taxonomy (GTDB): domain Bacteria; phylum Pseudomonadota; class Alphaproteobacteria; order Sphingomonadales; family Sphingomonadaceae; genus 34-65-8. Next base: position 60,411 of record CAZEWN010000020.1, read on the forward strand.
ATCGTTGGCGGTCCACAAGAGCCACGGGCGCCCCGCGTAGTCCGGTTCGATCCGCATTCGGGTAAGCCACAAGTTGCGATCGATCCGCGCGGCAATCGGATGCGCGGCCTCGAACGCTTCAGACGGCTTGAGGATGACCGGCTTGCCGGTATGCATCTCGATCTGGTTGACCAGGGTCATCAGTTCGCTCGCCACCGCAGCTTCTGGCACGTTTTGCGTACAGCTCTCGCTGCCACGCGACAATTCGATCGCCGGGGGCAGCAAATCAGAGCCGCGCGGCACAATGGTCACGAAATTCGCGGACTGCCCGTCGGCCATCAGGCAGGGGTCAAAGCGGTGGACCGCCCCCACCTGCAACCCGGCTTCGCGCGCGGCGGCAAGATTGCGTGAAAATGCAGCGTCCTGCCCCCGGCCGCCAGTGCTGGCCGCCAGATAGGCAAAGTCAGCCCCCAGCGCCCGCGCGGCACGAAAATCCACGACACCGTCGCTCGCATCAATGTAAATGCCCTGGTCGGGATAGTCAGTTTCCGCCGGAATCCAGTGCGCCAGGTGCCACCAGGCCCAGCCGCCACTGACGGTGGCCAGCAATAATGCAAGCGCGAGCAGGCGCGCCGGCCAGCCGAAACCCTTTTTCCTGCGCCGCATGATGCTGTCTGCGAATCCCGCCCCGTTCAGCCGCGGATATGCAGCACGCAGATCAGCGTGAACAGCCGCCTGGCGGTCGCGAAGTCTGTTTCCACCTTGCCGGTGAGGCGTTCCATCAGCAATTCCGCCGCATCATTGTGAATCGCGCGCCGGGCCATGTCGATTGTCTCGATCTCGCTCGGCGTCGCCTTGCGGATCGCCTGGAAATAGCTGTCGCAGATCGCGAAGTATTCGCGCACCGGGCGGCGAAAACGCGCCAGGCCCAGCAGCAGCAATTCAAGCGGAATATCGCCCTCGTCGCGGATGTCGAGTGCCAGCCGTCCGTCGCGCACCGACAGGATCAGACGATAGGGGCCATTGTTTCCCGCATCGCTTGCGCGGACCGGGCGAAAAGTGTTTTCCTCGATCAGGTCGTAGATCGCGACGCGCCGTTCCTGCTCCACATCGGCGTTACGCCAGAGGATTGTCTCGTCGTCGAGCGCGATGTGGGCAATCCGCCAGGTGTCCTTGGGCGCTGTCATGGTGCGTCGCTTTCGCAGATGCGAAGGGGGGCGGGCAAGCGTTTCGGCATTCATCCCCGATATCCACATGGGGCTGCGGCAATCGTGCACTTGCCGTGCCTGCCGCCCTCCCGCACAAGCGCGCCATGCCCGACCAAGACCTCCTCGACCGCGCCGAATCGGCCGAGCTGACGCCCGGCCGCCAGCTGCCCGCCAACCTCGAGGCGGAGGCGGCATTCCTGGGCGCGGTGCTGATCGACAATTCGGTGATCGAGGAATTGCCGGTCGCCCTGCGTGCCGACCATTTCTTCGAACCGCTGCACCAGCGCATTTACGAACGGGTCACGACACTGATCGACCGCAACGCGGTGGTCACGCCGGTTACGCTCAAGCCCTATTTCGACAGCGATCCGGCGATGCAGCAACTGGGCGGGATCACCTATCTGGCGCAGCTGACCGCCGATGGGCACGGCCTGCTGGCCCCGCGCGAACTGGCGCAGCAGATCTATGACCTGGCGTTGCTGCGGCAGCTTGTCAGCGTAGGGCGCGGGCTTGTCGAAGGTGCGCTCGATACGTCGGAGGAAGTCGCCCCGCTTCAGCAGATCGAGCAGGCCGAGGCCGATCTTTATCGCGTGGCGGAAGGCGCGGTGGTGGGCAGCGAGGCGCAAAGTTTCAAGGAAGCGTCGCTGGGCGCGCTGAAACTGGTCGAGGCCGCGCTCAATTCCGGCGGCAAGTTTTCCGGCAAAACCACCGGGCTCGATTCGATCAACGAGAAGACCAGCGGCCTGCACAATTCGGACCTCATCATCCTGGCCGGGCGGCCGGGCATGGGCAAGACCTCGCTCGCCACCAACATCGCCTTCAACGCCGCGGCGCGCCTGATGCGCGACCGACGTGACGGGATTGACAACAGCCCAGGCGCGGCAACCGCGTTTTTCAGCCTGGAAATGAGTGCCGACCAGCTCGCCACCCGCATCCTGTCGGAACAGGCCGAGATTTCGAGCGAGGCGCTGCGTTCGGGCCAGCTGACCCGCGATGAATTCCAGCAGCTTTCCTTCGCCAGCCAGGAACTGGCCGAACTGCCGCTATACATCGACGATACGCCCGCGCTCTCGATCGCCGCGCTTCGCGCCCGCGCGCGCCGGCTGAAACGGCGGCACGACATTGGGCTGGTGGTCGTCGATTACCTCCAGCTGCTACAGGGATCGGGCCGCGCGAACGACAACCGGGTCAACGAGATTTCGGAGATCAGCCGCGGATTGAAAACGCTGGCCAAGGAACTGGGCGTACCGGTGATTGCGCTCTCGCAGCTCAGCCGCGCGGTTGAAAGCCGCGAGGACAAGCGGCCGCAGCTGTCGGACCTGCGCGAATCCGGCTCGATCGAACAAGACGCCGACATGGTGTGGTTCATCTACCGCGCCGAATACTATCACAACGCCAGCCGCCCCGACATGCCCGACGCGACGAGTTCCGACGACATGAAGGAAAAGTACCGCTTGTGGGAAGAACATCACGAACAGCTGGTCGGCAAGGCCACGCTGATCGTCGCCAAGCAGCGCCACGGTTCCACCGGCAACGTACCGCTTCATTTCCAGAGCGAGTTCACCAAGTTCAGCTCGCCCGAACGGCGCGATTACTCGGATTACGGAGAATAAGTCACAACCCCAGGTTGAGACGCCGGGTCACGTTGTAATCCACCACCGAGACCAGCGCCCAACCCAGGAACCAGCGCAGCCGGTTCCATGGCGTCGCCATCCGTTTGAGGCGCTCGGGCATGATCTCGCAAGAATATGCCACGTGTTGGTCGATATATTCGCGCATCCGCCCGGCCAGCGCCGGATCCTCGATCCGCAGCATGATTTCGAGGTTTAGGTAAAGGCTACGCATGTCGAGGTTGGCGCTGCCGATATAGACTGCGTCGTCGAGCACCATCAGCTTGGTATGGAGCTTGGCCGGGCTGAATTCCCAGATTCGCGCCTTGCGTTTGAGCAGATAGCGATAGAGCGCCCGGGCCGCGCCGATGGTGGCGTTGTTGTCCGATTTGGCGGCCAGCAGAAGCCGCGTCTGGCCCTTCCTGGCAATCCGGCCGATCCGCCGCAGGACGCTGTAGGGCGGCGAGAAATAGGCCATCACCAGGTCGAGCCGCTCGCCGCGGATCAAGTCCTGCGATACGCACCGCGCCCAGGTGGACATTCCACGCGTGGGGCCGCCGACCAGCCAGCGGCACCCCTCGCCCTCGTGCCAGTCCCAGGTCCGCACCGCGCGGCGAATCGCCTGGAAATGCCGGTGGTCCTCCAGTGTCCAGGCGCGCAGCCGCTCGAACCATTCGGCGAGGCCCGCCACCGCGCTGCCTTCGATGGCGATGGCGAGGTCGGTCCAGCCGCCTTCTTCAGGTGAGGCGAAATAATCGTCCTCGATATTGAAGCCGCCGAACATCGCCCGGGCGTGATCGGCGATAACCATCTTCTGGTGGTTGCGGATCAGATAGCGCTGCGTCCAGCGCGGGCTGAAACAGATGAAGCAGCCACCCGCGTCCACCAACGGCTGGAGGAAGGCATCGCTGGCTGCGGAGCCGAACCGATCGATGATCAACGTGACCGCGACCCCCCGCCAGGCTGCCGCGACCAGCCGGTCGCGAAACTGAGTGCTCACCGCATCCTCGGCGAAAATGTAAAAGCACACCTCCAGCGTCGATCGCGCGCCATCGACCAGTTCCATCAACGCCGCGCGCCGATCCGCGCCGGCTGGATAGAAGGTCAGCGTCTGACCATGCGAGGCGACATGAAACGGAGCCGGATCGCGAAACGCGGTCGCTACCTTGTTCGCGGGGGTTTCCGGTATCATAGCCCGGCGGCTTAGCGCGCACCTGCCGTCCCGGCAAATTCTTGACTCGTGGCGGGCCTGGCCCTATTTGCCGCGCTTTCCCGCAGCATTGCGATAAGTGGAGTGCCCGATGGCGCGCGTTACCGTCGAAGATTGCGTCGACAAGGTTTCCAACCGTTTCGATCTCGTCCTGCTGGCCGCGCAGCGTGCGCGCGAGATTTCAGGCGGCGCCGAACTGACCATCGATCGCGATCGCGATAAGAATCCAGTCGTCGCCTTGCGCGAAATCGCGGAGCAGACCATCCAGCCGGATGACCTGCATGAATCCGCTGTGGTGAATCTGCAGAAAATCCTGCCTGACGACGAGGACGAGGCCGACGAAATCGGTTCGCTCAGCCAGTCGGCCGAAGCGCTGCGGATCACCGCCTCGGCACCGGCCCGGTCTAACTCGTTCGGTTCCGACTACGACGGCTGATCACAACCCGCCCTGCGGGATACAAGGGCCGCCCCGCAGGACGGGGCGGCCTTTTTTATTGCGCGACATCGCGGTAAGGCCCTTGCGGATACGAGGGCGTTGCGCATGAGCGACTTGGGCGATGCGATAGGCGCGGCGGGCGAAGGCACGCTGCTGGCGCGCGCAATCGAACCGCCGCATGGCGAAGCGTGCGGGCATACGGGCGAAGCGGCCTGCCTTAACTGCGGCACGCCGTTGCTCGGCGCATACTGCCACGCCTGCGGCCAGCGCGGGCACGTGCACCGCACATTGAGCGCATTCTTCCATGACCTGCTCCACGGCGTGCTCCACTTCGAAGGCAAGACCTGGCGCACGCTGCCCCTGCTCGTGTGGAAACCTGGCAAGCTGACCCGCGAGTATATCGACGGGCGGCGGGCGCGTTACGTCAGCCCGATCGCGTTGTTCCTGTTCGTGGTGTTCCTGAGCTTCGCCGCGTTCAGCCTGCTGGGGGCAGGCGGCGCGGTACAAACGCCCGCCGATGGCTTGGAAGCGGCGCGTCAGGCGTACCAGAATAACGCCGAAAGGCTCGCTGCGCTGGAGCGCGAGCAGGCTGGCCTCGCCCCATCGGACCGTGGGCGTCGCAATGAGATCAAAGTGGAAATGGATGAGCTGCGCGACGATCAGCAGGGTTTGCGGCTGGTGCTGGGCAATGTCGGATCCAGTGCGGGACGACAATTCAGCGAAGGATTCAGTGAAAATCCGTTACCCAGCGACAGCGCTCTTGCCAAGGCTCTCCAGCACTTGCGCGACAACCCGCAACTGGCGATCTACAAACTCCAGACCAATGCCTACAAGTTCAGCTGGATGCTGATCCCTCTGTCGGTGCCATTCGTATGGCTGATGTTTCCGTTCAACCGTCGGTTCGGTGGATACGATCATACCGTCTTCACCACCTATTCGATCACCTTCATGATCGCGCTAGTGGCGGTGTCGAGCTTGCTGTTCTATCTCGATGCGGGCGGGGTCGCGGGGCTGCTGCTGCTCTATGCGCCTTACCATATGTATCGCCAGCTGCGCGGCACCTATGGCGTGGGGCGATGGGGCGCACTGTGGCGCATGCTGGCGCTCAGCATGTTTGCCTGGGTCGCGATCGGGCTGTTCGCGGCAGCCATCGGGGCGATGGCCGCCTGAACGAAGGGTCCGGGCGCTAGGCGCCTTGTGGAGCCCCTTCCCCGCTGCTGCCGAAGCGCTTGCCAGCCTTCGGTATGGCGGAACCGGTGACCGGGCGGATGCCGGTATCGGCAGTGCGATCGGGGCGATCGATCTTGCCGCTATCGAGCAATTGCTTGATTTCGTCGCCGGTTAGCGTCTCGTATTCCAGCAAGGCCTGGGCCAGCAGGTGGAGTTTGTCCTCCTGCGTCTTGAGGACATCGGTTGCCCGCGCATGCGCGCCTTCGACCAGCGCCTTGATCTCGCTGTCGATCAGCTTGTTGGTCTCGTCAGAGCCCATCGTGCGCTGGCTGCCACCGTAGCCGAGATAGCCTTCCTGGGTCTGTTCGTACTGGAGCGGGCCAAGCTTGTCCGACATGCCCCACTTGGTGACCATGTTGCGCGCCAGGCTGGTCGCGTACTGGATATCGGAACTGGCGCCCGAGCTCACCTTCTCATGGCCGAAGATCACTTCTTCGGCCACGCGCCCGCCCATCGCCACGGCGAGGTCGGCGTGCATCTTGTCCCGGTGGTACGAGTAATTATCGCGTTCGGGCAGGCGCATCACCATGCCCAGCGCGCGGCCGCGCGGGATGATCGTCGCCTTGTGGATCGGGTCAGATGCCGGCTCGTTGAGGCTGACGAGCGCGTGCCCGGCCTCGTGATAAGCGGTCATCTTCTTCTCGTCGTCGGTCATGACCATGGAGCGGCGCTCGCTGCCCATCATCACCTTGTCCTTGGCGTCCTCGAACTCCTGCATCGCGACCAGGCGCTTGTTACGGCGCGCGGCCAGCAAGGCCGCCTCGTTGACCAGGTTGGCCAAGTCCGCACCGGAAAATCCGGGCGTGCCGCGCGCGATCGTGCGCGAATTGACGTCAGGAGCCAGCGGAACCTTCTTCATATGCACGGCCAGGATCTTCTCGCGGCCATCGACATCGGGCACCGGCACGACGACCTGGCGATCGAAACGGCCCGGGCGCAACAGCGCTGGATCGAGCACGTCGGGCCGGTTGGTCGCGGCAATGATGATAATACCCTCGTTCGCCTCGAACCCGTCCATTTCGACCAGGAGCTGGTTCAGCGTCTGCTCGCGCTCGTCGTTCGAATTGCCCAGGCCATGGCCGCGATGGCGGCCGACCGCGTCGATTTCGTCGATGAAGACGATGCACGGTGCGTTTTTCTTCGCTTGTTCGAACATGTCGCGCACGCGGCTCGCGCCGACGCCGACGAACATCTCGACGAAGTCCGAACCGGA
>CAZEWN010000021.1:0-48878 GCA_964516135.1 uncultured Erythrobacter sp.
CCACTCTGAATCACGTCTTCGTCTTCAATGCAAATTAATAGGTCCTGACCCTAGTGCCTACGCTGATGGCGTTCCAGGGAATTTCGGAGCGCCTCGGTAAGGGCATCTACACGCCGGTGGTGGAGGAAAAGGTGCGTGCCGTCGCCGATCGTGCGCGCGTCTTCATGGGCGAAGCGCACCGGGCGGGCGTGAGGATCGCCTTTGGCACGGACTCCGGCGTCTACGAGCATGGCCGCAACGCGCAGGAGTTTCGCCTGATGCTGGCGCAGGGCATGACCAGCCGCGAGGCGCTGGCTGCCGCGACCACGACTGCTGCCGACGTGCTCGACATGGAAAACGAGATCGGCCGCATCGCGCCGGGTTTCTCAGCCGATATCATCGCGGTGGAGGGCAACCCGCTGGAAGACGCGACCGTGCTCGAGAAAGTCGACTGGGTGATGGTGCGCGGGCGGGTGATCGAATAGCCGCTCGTCGAACGGCGTTGCGCCTCCATCCGCCGCCGCTGGCGGCCCGGCGGTGGGGGGCGTAGGTGGCGCCTTGCAGAGTTGACAGGGGACCACCACAATGAAAACGCTTCGTATTGGGCTGATCGCCGCCACCGCGCTCGCCGCTTCTGCCTGCACAACGATGAACGCGGAGCCGGCGACCACCGCCCCGATTGCGACCGCCGGGCCGGCGCAAAACCAGCACGACGCCTTGTTCGCTCTGTTCGCCGCGGATGACGAGGCGAGCCTCAGGCTCAATCCGCTCAGCGCGCTGTTTCGTGGGGACCTGCGCTACGCTGACCGGCTCGGCGACTTCCTGCTTCCCGAATACAACGCCGCGCTGCGGCGGCAAGCCGAGGACAATATCGCTGCGCTGGCCCGTATCGATCGCGCCGCGCTGAGCGAGACCGATCAGATCGCCTACGACGTGTTCAAGTATAATCAGGAGGAAACGCTCAAAGGCCTGGCGCCGGAAATCGTCGCGCTGACCGAGGTTCGCCCGGTCAATCACTTCTTCGGTTTTCACACGTTCTATCCGAACATTGAAAGCGGATCGGGCGCGGCGCCGTTCAAGACGGTGAAGGATTACGAGAACGCCATCAGCCGGCACGGTGAATACGTTGCGCTGACCGACCGTTCGATCGCCAAGTTCCGCGAAGGCATGGGCACGGGGGTGCTCGAAACCTCGCTGACGATTGGCAATGTCGTGCAGCAGCTTGACACGCAGTTGGCGATGAAGATCGAGGATTCGCCGTATTGGGGGCCGATCACGGCATTGCCGACGGATTTTTCCGATGCCGACAAGGCCCGCATTACGCGTGATTATCGCGCCTCGCTGAAAAACGTCTTCGCCGCCAACACGCGGCTGCGCGATTTCCTGCGCGACACTTATCTGCCGGTCGCACGCAAGACGGTGGGGCTGAGCCAGATGAAGGGCGGCGAGGCGCTGTACACGCAGATGATCGAAAGCACGACCACACTGCCGCTCAGCGCCGATTACCTCCACAATCTCGGCTTGGCCGAAGTCGCGCGCATCCGTGCCGCGATGGAGGGCGTCAAGAACGAGGTCGGCTTCACCGGCACGCTCGCCGAGTTCTTCGAGCATCTGCGCACCGATCCAAAGTTCAAGCCACAGAGCCGCCAGTGGCTGACTGACGAGTATTACCGCGTCGGCGCCATCGTCGACGCCAAGGTGCCCGAGTATTTCTCGCTGGTGCCGAAGTCTAAGCTGGAAATCCGCCCCTACGAGGAATTCCGCGAGAAGTTCGAGGCGGGCGGTTCCTACCAGCCAGGCACGCCGGACGGCTCGCGGCCCGGGGTGTTCTACTTCAACGCCTACGACCTGCCGAGCCGGACCACGCCGGGCATAGTGACACTCTATCTGCATGAAGGTGCGCCGGGGCACCATTTCCAGATCAGCCTCGCCCAGGAAAACGACGCGCTGCCGGCTTTCATGCGCTTCGGCGGCAACACCGCCTATGTCGAAGGCTGGGCGCTCTATGCCGAGACACTTGGCTACGACATGGGTCTCTACACCGATCCTTACGCCAGACAGGGCACGCTGGATGACGAGATGTTGCGCGCGATGCGGCTGGTCGTCGATACCGGGCTTCACGCCAAAGGCTGGAGCCGCGACCAGGCAATCGAGTACATGCTGGCGAACTCCGGCATGGGCCGCACCGACGCGACGGCCGAAGTCGAACGCTACATCGCGATCCCCAGCCAGGCGCTCGCTTACAAGGTCGGTGCGCTGCGAATCCAGGAAATGCGCCGCAAGGCCGAGGCGGCGCTGGGTGAACGGTTCGACATCAAGGCCTTCCATGCCGAAATCCTCGACACCGGCGCGCTGCCGCTGCCGGTGCTGGAGGCCAAGATCGACCGCTGGATCGCGGCGGGCGGGCGCTGAACCAATGATCTGGTTTGGCGGCCAGCGACCTGATCTCGCCCAGCTCTCGGCACTGGGCGAGGGGGCCATGGCTGGACATATCGGGATTGAGTTTGTCGATGTCGGCGACGATTCGCTTACCGCCAGAATGCCGGTCGATGCGCGTACGCACCAACCCTTCGGGCGGCTGCATGGCGGCGCATCGGTTGCGCTGGCCGAAACGGTCGGGTCCGTGGCGGCGGCGAACGTTGTCGATGCCACCAGATTTGTCGCCGTGGGTATGGAGATCAACGCCAATCACATCCGCCCCGCCTATTCGGGCTGGGTCCGGGCCACGGCCCGGCCGGAGAACCTCGGCCGCACGACCCACGTGTGGTCGATCCGGGTGGAGGACGAGGCGGGCAAGCTCGTCTGCATTTCGCGGCTGACGGTCGCGGTGATTGCGCTCGACCGAAAATAGCGCCCGCCGTCGGTCGCACGATCGGCCGTTTCGGCTAGTTGAATTTAATCAGGGTCTTGCACATCTTGTCGGCAACCGCCCGCTGTGCCACGGCGTCGATGGCGTGCTCGTGCTGGGGGAATGGCGCTTGGACCTAGATTTTCAGCTTGCCCTGGCCTCCTCGCCCAACCCCTATGTCATGCTCGATCATGAGCTTGAAATCGTATGGATGAACGATGCCTATCTGCGCGTGACCATGCGAGAGCGGGACGCTTTGATCGGGCGCATGATCTTCGACGCCTTTCCCAGCGAACCGGGTTCGGACAGCCGCGAACTGCTCGCGCGTTCGCTACGTCGGGTCATCGAAACTGGCGCGAGCGACGAACTGGCGCTGATCCGCTATGATATCGAGCGTCCCGACGGCAGTCTCGAAGTGCGTTACTGGAGCGCGACCCACACCGCCATAGCGGATCGGACGGGGGCCAAGCGGTACATTCTTCAGCATACTGTCGATGTCACGGAACTCCACGAGCTCCGCCAGCTCCGTGACGAGATGGGCGTCATACGCCGCGCCAACGCGGTCCAGCAGCAGAACCGGTCGCTGGTCGACGAAAGCCGGCGACTGTTCGACTTTTTCGAGCAAGCGCCCGGCTTCATCGCCGTACTGAGCGGGCCGGAACATCGGTTCCAGATGGCGAACCGCGCCTATCGCGACCTTGTGGGCAAGCGTGCCCTGATCGGCAACCGGGTGGAAGAGGTGCTGCCAGAAATCGTCGACCAGGGTTTCATCGACATTCTCGACCAGGTTTTTGCCACCGGGCAGGCGTACTTCGGCCGGCAAGAGGAGGTCACACTGATTGAGGATCAGGCGAATGATGCCCGCCAGCGGTTCCTCAATTTCATCTTCCAGCCGGTGGTCAATGCCGACGGCACCACGTCGGGGATCATCGTGCAAGGGTACGATGTCACCGATGAAGTCCTGACCAGGGAACGTCAGGCGCTGCTCGTCAACGAGCTCAACCACCGGGTCAAGAATACGCTCGCACTGGTTCAGGGGCTTGCCCAGCAGACGTTCACCGAAAATGCCGAGGTCAAGGCCAGCCGGGCGACGTTTGACGCGCGGCTACGGGCTCTGGCGGCGGCGCATAACCTGCTCACGCGCGAAAGCTGGAGCGCGGCTTCGATCCGCGACATCGTTATCCGTTCCGTCGAGGCGGCGGTGGGGCCGGCGGCAGGTCGCTTCACAATTATGGGCCCCGATATAGCCTTGCCGCCGCAGTTCGCAGTGGCGCTGACCATGATCGTCCACGAACTGTGCACCAATGCGATGAAATACGGCGCACTGTCGAACGCGGCGGGCCGAGTGCGGGTGGAATGGGACCAGGTCGGCGGGTCCGATCGCACATTCGCACTGACCTGGAAGGAGACTGGCGGCCCGCAGGTCTGCGAACCGACCGGTCGCGGGTTTGGTACGCGTCTGATAAGGCGCGGTTTCGCTTCCGGCGCTGCGGACGAGGTACAGCTTGCTTTCGAAGCGGACGGCCTTCGGTGCGAGATCAAGGCGGAGTTGCCCCGGCAATGAACATTGAAGGACTGCACTTGCTGCTTGTCGAAGACGAGGCAATCATTGGCTTTGCGCTGGAAGACCTGCTCAGCGCGCATGGTGCGCGAACCACGCTGGTCGCCAACATCGCCAGTGCGCGACAACGGCTGGCGCAGGACAGTTTCGATGCCGCCATCGTCGACGTCAATCTGAATGGAGAGTTCAGCTATCCTCTAGCGGATGAAATTCGCGCGACCGGATGCCCAATGGTGTTCGCCACCGGGTATGGATATGTCACGCATCCCGATCATCTGATCGACACGCCGACCGTCGAAAAACCGTACAGCCTCGATGCCTTGCTGGCGGCGCTGTCGCGCGCGATGAGGGACCACGCACGCTGACCCATGCGTGCGGGGCCACTCAGGATGTCGTCATCACCAGGCGCAGCCGGTCAAGTGCTGCAGCCTTCAGCTGATGCACACGCGGCACACTGACCGACAACACCGCAGCAATTTCCGCCAGGTTCAGTTCCTCCACGAAGTAGAGCTGGATCACCAACTGATGCCGTTCGCTCAGCGCACCGATCGCTGCAACCAGTTGCTCGCGATCTTCCTGTTGCAGGACTTGCCGCTCCGCATCTGGCTCGCGGGCGGCAAAGGCTAGGTCGGTTTCGGAATAACATTCCTCCAACGGGGCGAGCCGCGTTTCGACCAGGTCCGCTTCCAGCTTGAGATAATCCTCCACGCGCATCTCCAGTTCGTGAGCCAGTTCGGTGGCATTGGGTTGGCGGCCGAGCGTTGTAACAAGGCGGCCGCGGGCCGTTTCGATAGCGCGGCGGCGTGCACGGGCTCCGCGCGGATCGGGTGAGGCGCTGCGGATCAGATCGACCATCGCGCCGCGAACACGCAGCTTGGCATAGGCCGCGAACCCGTCTTCCCCCGGAAGTTCATGGCGGTGAACGCATTCGGTCAGCGCGACCAGGCCCGCCTGCATCAGATCGTCCACATCGATGGTGGGGCCGCCGCTGCCCGCCAGATGCCAGGCGAGGCGCCTGACCATGGGCAGGAACTGGGCAACGCGTTCTCCCACGTTTCCACGATAGGCGGTGGCGGCGGCAAACTGGGCGTGATCGTGCTTCATGCCGCGATCGGCTCCCGGTTCGCGGCAGGGGCGGGCGCGGCAATCTGCGGCTGCGTTTCCGCTTCGCCGCCAACCACCGCGATCACCTCAATGGGTTGCGCGATGGGTAATTCATTGATCGACAGTACGGCGCAGCCGGGCGCTCGCAGCTTCAACAGGCCCGCCAGGGGGCGGCGTGCGCGCGACTGGACGATGAGGGCTGGCGTGGCCCCGCCCGGCGGACGCGCGGACAGGATCGCCGCGATTCGTTCGCCAATCGATCGGGCAAGGTCGGGCTCGATGATGACCTGGCCACTGGTGGGATCCTGCAAGCCCCCAACGACCATCTCCTCCAGCTCCGCGGCAAGCGTGATCACTGGCAGGCGCTCGTCCGGCGGACACAGGCTGCCGACGAGAAGCGGGCCGAGGTCGGCGCGCACCATGTCGACCAGTCGATCGTGATCGGTGGTTTGCTGTGCCGCCTGCGACAGGCTGGCAAGGACGGGGATGGGGTGCGCCAGCGTGATGCCGTCGGCCAACAGCGCCCGCAGCAGGCGCGTTATCGCGGCAAGCGAGAGAGGCTGCGGTGTGATAGTTTCGATCAGCTGCGCGTTGCGTTCCTTGACCATGTCCAGCAGCTCACGCACCTGATCGGGGCCAAGCAGATCCTGCGCGCGGTTCGACAGGAGCTGGTTAATATGCGTGGCAATGACGCTCTCGGTGTCGACCACCAGATACCCCTCCGCCACCGCAAGATCGCGTGATGCATGCTCGATCCACACCGCCGGACAACCGAAGCTGGGATCGACCGTGGCTTCCCCAGGCAATGGCGCCAGCGCGCCGGCATCTCCGGTGTCGATGGCGAGCATCCGGTCAGGACGCAGTTGCCCGGTTCCCAAGGGTGCGCCGCCCAGTACCACGCGGTAGCGATCGGGCGGCAGGTCAAAGCTGTCCTTGATGCGGAACTGAGGCACCACGAAGCCGAATGCCTGGCACAGTTGCCGCCTGAGCCCGGTGAGCCGCGCAACGAGCGGCGCACCCCGGCGGTCGTCCGCGAGATGAACGAGGCCAAAGCCAAGCTCGACGGTGACCAGGGCATTGTCCGACACGTCCTCGATCGCGATCCGCGACGGATCGGGGGCGGGCTCGATCTCGACGACCGGCATCGCTGCGGCCTTGCGCTGCTTCAACGTGTGCCAGATCGCGAATGCAACACCCGCCAGCGGCAGGAACACGGATTGCGGCATGGCCGGGATGGCACCCATCGCCGCCAGGATGCAGCCAACCGGTAGCCAGATGCCGGGTTCGGCCAGCTGACCGCCAATCTGTCCGCTGAGATCGCGCGTGTCGGACACGCGGGTGACGATCACCGCCGCCGCAATCGACAGCAGCAGCGCGGGGACCGAGGCAACCAGCGCGTCGCCCACCGCCAGGGTGACGTAAATCGTTCCTGCCTCGCTTGCGGAAAGGCCATGCGACACCATTCCCAGCACGAAACCGGCAACAATGTTGACCAACAGGATCAGCAGCGCCGCGATCGCGTCGCCCTTCACGAACTTGCTCGCGCCATCCATCGAACCGTAGAAGTCGGCCTCGGTCGCGACCTCGCGGCGGCGGGCCTTGGCCTCGTCGGCGGTCATCAGCCCGGCGGCCAGATCGGCGTCGATCGCCATCTGCTTGCCGGGCAAGGCGTCGAGGGTGAAGCGTGCCGAAACTTCCGACACGCGCCCCGCGCCCTTGGTCACGACCATCAGGTTGATGATCATCAGGATCAGGAACACGAACAGGCCGACAGCGAAGTTGCCACCGATCAGGAACGCGCCGAAGGCATGGATCACTTCGCCCGCCGCGGCCTCACCCTCGTGCCCGTTCATCAGGACCACGCGGGTCGAGGCGACATTGAGCGCGAGGCGCAGCAGCGTCGCGAATAGCAGGACGGATGGGAAAGACGAGAAATCCAGCGGCTTCTGCGCGTTCATCGCGGCCATCAGCACAGCCACCGACAGCGCGATATTGAGAACGAAAAACACGTCCAGCGCCAGCGTGGGAATGGGCATGACCATCAGCACGATGATCGTCAGGATGCCGATCGGCAGCGCCATCGCGGGCGTCATGAAATTGCGCCAGGTCACAATCCAAACGCCCTGAACTTGCCATAGGCTTCGCCGATGCGTTGTGCCGCGCGGCCGCCCAGGCCGTCACCGCCGTTGAATGTGGCTTGCAATGTGTCGGCCATCGAAGGGCGGGCGCCCTGCGCCGCGCCCTCCGGGGTGCCGAAGCGGCCCCGGCCCTGCGCGAATGCGGTCATGCCGCTGCCGAAGCCGGGTGCGGGCATGAATCCGCCGCTGGCTCCCTTGGCGTTCTCGACCTTGCCGCGCATCACGTCCATGACTTCGCTGACCGACCGGGCGCGGGTGCCATCGTAGAAGATCGGCGTGTTGGCCTGCGCGGGCTTGGGGAAAAGCGCGGCGGCGGGCGCATGGGGCGTGTCGCGCAGGGCGGACAGGAACTGTCCCGCGCCGCTCGCGCCCAGGAAATGCGCCAGGTAGAGTTCGGCATGGTCGGGCTCGCGGCCTAGCTGGGTCCGCAGATGCCCGGCATTGTCGCGCGCCAGCTCGGCCGCCATCAGCGAGGCTATGTCGGGATCGTAACGCAGCGCCATGATCTGGGCGCGCATCCCCGGATCGCTGACCGAGGCGCGCCCGCCATTGCGATCGATCGCCGCTTCGGCCCAGCCGAGCCCGTGGGTGCCGCCATGCCGGTCGAGCGTGTTGAGCCAGGTGCTGTTGATGAACTGGTAGAGGCCCGCCGCGCTGGAGGTGCGGGCGCGGGCATCGCTATCGAGACCGGATTCGAGCTTCGCCTGCGCGAGCAGGTAGTCGAAATCGACCCCGGTCGCGGCGGCGGCGCGGGCGATGGAAGCCTGCACCTCGCGCTGCTGGACTGGTGTGACCCCTGACAAAGAAAAACCCCCGGCGTTATTGCTCTACGCCAAGGGTTCAGCAAGACCCGTGCCAATTGGCGTGGTCAGGCGTATCCGGTTGCCGCGCGCCCTTCGCCGTAAAGGCCGACGCTGCCCGTCAGGGAGCCCAACCGCGACTGCACATTCGCTGCGATCAGATTACGCATCTTGCGATTGATCTCGTTGAGGCGCTGCACCGCGTCGAGCAAACCGCGGCTTTCCTCGTCGAGCGTGCCACGCGCGGCGCGTTCGATCGCGTCGCACAATTCCAGCTTGCCGTCCGCGCAGGTGAGAATCCGCTCCAGATCGAGGGCGGCAAGAGCCTGCCGCTCGCCCTCGAGCAAGGCAAGCATTTGCCGCAGCATGTCGTTCAGCGGGAGGTTGGCTGTCATTTGCTTTTCCTCAAGATGAATCCCGCCGCGATCAGGCCGTCTGCCACCCGGTAGGGCAACAGCGGATAGCGCCCCTGCTCGACTGCCTTGCGGATTTCGCTCACGCGGGCCTCGTCAATGGGAGGTTGCGCTCCGGCCAGGCCGACCGTCTTGACGTCGACGGGCCGCGCTTGGGCGCCATTGTCAGCTGCCGGCTTGACCGGCTCCGATCGCGCGATCGGCGCCGCGCCCTGCGCCGCGAGGCGGGCGCGGATCCCGTTCGTTCCCTGCATGTCGATCCGGTCCATCGGTCGATTCCCATTCATGTATCATCGGGAAGAACGGCGGCGGTGGATCACGTTTAAGGTTGCGACAAAGATTTTCCGTGGCTCATGGCGGTGGCTTGGAGCAGCACACCCTAGGGCAGCGCGATGGCGACCTTGCCCGGCTGGACCACGCGCGCGCGCATCGGGTCGGTCCGCGTGCCGGCCGGGCGGACCCGAATCCATTCGCCGATCGCCCCTGCTTCCATCGCTTCGCCCTGGCGTGACAAGGTGAACCCGCGCCCTTCGATCGCGATCGCGACTGCTTCACCACGCGCGACGACCGGCTGCGACCGAGCAGCCTGCTGCGCGCCGTCAACGGGCACGAACAGGCGCCAGCCACCCGCGACCGGGCAGCGCACCAGGACTGACTGGCCCGCGCTCCCGTGCCATTCCAGAATCAGGGTTTGAGGGCACGGCGCGAGCCTGAGCCGCCGGTCGACCGGAAGGCGGGCGCCGCCAGGTTGCCCCGTGGGCGCGCCGGTAAAGCGGACGACAGCCTGATCGATGTCGGCGAGATTCTGGGTGCCGCTCGCAATAGCGGCGGTGGTCGCGGCGCCCGCGAGCGCGGCTCCGGCGACGAAATGCATCATTCGCATGTAGAACCCCTTCGGTCACGTTCGGACAGCGCAATGCAATCACCGTGCCAATTGCCACGGCCATCATAGGAAAGGATTGCTGAAACGTCCGTCACGTGGGCTGGCTCGATCGTTACGCGTGGTTCGCGGCCGGCAGCGCGGGCCAGTGCTGCGAATTCCAGCGCCCGCTGCGTGGCGGCATCCACGTCGCCGGGTGCGTGCCGCGCCAGAATGGTCAGGTGCTGGCGCGCATCGCGCGGTTGCTGGGCCAGCCAGTCATCCAATGGGGGTGCCCCTTCAGCCGCGCGGTACAGCGCAAGCGGTTCGGCCTCCACCGGAAGGCTCGCATCCGGGGCGGCATCGCCTTCGGGCTGGTCGGCCATCGCGGCGGCAGTGACCATGAACAGGATCAGCGCCAGGTCGGCGATGGTGGTTTGCCAGCCGAGACGGCGCCCGGTGACCATCACGCCGCAGCCCGCCCCTGCGCCGGGGGGCCATGACGCGGCACGGTCCGTTCGATCGCGGCGGCCAGCCATTCCAGCAGCCGGGTACGTTCGCTTTCCTCGGCGCGGGCATGGCGTTCCACCGCGCTGGCGAGCGGGGCGAAGAAAAAGTTGGCCAGGATCAGGCCATACAGCGTGGTGACGACGGCGGTGCCGATCGACCGCGCATAGTCGGCATCGACCCCAGGCGCGTAGCCGCCCAGCGCGAACAGCGTTCCAGCCAGCCCCAGGACCGGCGCCAGCTCGGCGGCTTCGTTGAACACCCGCGTCGCCGCCTGGGCCAAGGATTGGCGCCGCTGGCGGTGGCGATCGTGCTCCGCGAACAGCGCCTTGATCGAACGGTGGCGGACCAGCGCATCGCTCAGATCGTCGAATTCGCCATCGCCGAACCGGTGCGGTTCGGCGCGCAGGATGCCGTCCTGGCCGATCTCGCGCACCTGCGCGGCCAGCTCCGCGCGCACGCGGTCGCTGTCGAACGGCCTGCGCGGAACCTGTGCCAGCATCTGTAGCGCCGCGCCGGTTTCGCTCCAGCCACAGCGCAGCAGTGTCGCGGCCAATGTGCCGCCGATCACGATCGCCGCCGACAGCGGATCGAGCAGTTGGGTGAATTCCACGCGCGTCTCCTTGCCAATCCAGAACGACCGGCAAGGGCCCACAGTTTAGCCCCCGGCGGACATTTGCCGGTTGCGGCAAGCGCTTGCCGCCCACCGCGTACATTGATGCGGCAATCGTCGACCATACGGCGAATTGGCACGATGTTTGCTGATACGGGCCCAAACGTGTGGAGACTGTCATGAGCGATGGCCTATTCGGAATTCATGGGGCGGCCCTGCAGATCAGGGCGCAGCGCATGGGCGTGCTCGGCTCGAACATCGCCAATGCGGCGACCCCGGGCTACAAGGCGCGCGACATCGATTTCGCTGCCGCGCTCGAAGCGCGCATGGGCGGCGGAGACGAGCTCGGCTCGATCCAGTCGGCAACGCGTTACCGGGTGCCGGTAATGCCCAGCCTTGATGGCAACACGGTCGAGATGGCGACCGAACAGACCGCCTTTGCCGAAAACGCCGTGGCCTACACCGCCACGCTCGGATTCCTGCGCGGGCGGATCGAAACGCTCACCCGCGCGATAAAAGGAGAATAGCCATGCCCGGCCAGATGACGATGTTTGAACTGGGCCAGCGCGCCATGTCGGCGCAGCTCGTCCGCATGAACGCCGCCGCCTCCAACCTCGCCAACGCTGGCAGTGTCGCCGCGAGCGAGGACCAGGCCTATCGCCCGCTGCGCCCGGTATTTGCTGAGCACCTCGACGCGGCGAACGGCATCAGCACCGTGCGTGTCCAAGGCGTCCAGCGCGCCGACGTGGCGCCGGTGCGCCGCCACGAGCCGGGCCACCCGCTCGCCGACGAGAACGGCGACGTCTGGGTCAGCCCGGTCGATGAGAACGCCGAGATGGTCGAGATGCTCGAAGCCTCGCGCCAGTACCAGAACATGATCGAGGCGATGAGCACCGCCAAACATCTGATGCTCGAAACGATGAGGATGAAATGACCAGCATTACCGCAATCGCCAATGCCGGTCAGTCCGGCGCACTCGGCGGAACGACCGGGCGCGATTATTCGACGCTCGGCCAGGCCGACTTCCTTCGCCTGCTCACCGTACAGGTGCAGCAGCAGGATCCGTTCGACCCGGTCGATAACAAGGAGATGCTGGCGCAGATGGCCCAGTTCTCTTCGCTCGCTGGAATCAACGACGTCAATTCCACGCTGCAGCAGATGCTCGAGAAACTCGACCTGCTCGTCGCGGCGCAGACCGCATCCATCCAGACAAGTGACGCATAGGAGTAACCGACCATGTCCTTTTACACTTCGCTCAACGGGCTAAAGAACGCCCAGACCGACCTGGGTGTGATCGCCCACAACATCGCCAACGTCGAAACCACTGGTTTCAAGAAGGCGAGCACCCAGTTCGCCGACATCGTTGCCGGTTCGGCGCAGACCAATCCGCGGATGATCAACGGCATCGGCGCGACGGTCGAGGCGATCACGCAGAATTTCTCGCTCGGCCCGATTGAACAGACCGGTTCGGCGCTCAACCTCGCCATTACCGGCGACGGGTTCTTCTCGATGCGTTCGGCCGACAGCGGCCGGACCGTGTTTACCCGCAACGGTGATTTCGGCATCGACGAAAACGGCTTCATCACCGATGGCGGGGTCAACCGGCTGCAAGTGCTGCCGACCGACGCGACCGGCGCGGTAACATCCAATACGCCGGTCGACGCACAAATCGCGCGCACCAATGCCGGCGGCGCGGAATTTGTCGGCGTTGTCGTCGGCTCCAATGGTCTGGTGTCGGCGTCCTATGCCGATGGCTCGGTGGAACCGGTCGGCGTCGTGGCGCTTGCTTCCTTCATTGCGCCGACCGGCCTCAAACAAGTTGGCTCGTCGAATTGGGAGGCCACCGGTCTTTCCGGTGCGGCGACTTATGGTGAGCCAGGCGCCGGCCAGTTCGGTTCGCTGCTGTCGGGCGCGCTCGAACGCTCGAACGTCGACATTGCCGAGGAACTCGTGGGGCTGATTACCGCCCAGCGCAATTTCCAGGCCAACGCCAAGGCGATCGATACCGCGACCCAGATCTCACAGACCGTCATCAACTTGCGGACCTGATCATGGATCGCCTGATCTACACCGCCCTGTCGGGCATGCAGGCCTCGATGCAGCGCCAGCGCGTGATCTCCAGCAACATGGCGAACGCGCAGACCATCGGCTTCCGGGCCGAGCTCATCGACCAGCGGCCCGTCACGGTCGACGGTCGCAGCCTGGACGTTCGCGCGATGCAGCGCGCCGAGGTGCGCGGGGCGGTGATGGATGCAGGCGAGATGAAGCAGACCGGCCACGGTCTCGACCTCTATATCCAGGGCGATGCCATGATGGCGGTCCAGGCGGAGGACGGGAGCGAGGCCTATACCCGGCGGGGCGACCTTTCGATCGCGCCGACCGGGCTGCTGGTGAACGGCGAGGGACGCCCGGTCATGGGCGCCGATGGCCCGCTCAGCGTGCCGCTGGGCTCGCAGGCGTCGATCGCGCCCGACGGCACGGTCAGCGTGATCGACCCTGCCGTGCCCGACCAGCCGCCGCTTGTGATCGGGCAGATCAAGCTCGCCGGATGGCAGGGCAGCCCGATATCCAAGGGGCTCGACGGCCTGTTCCGGGTCGAGGGCGGGGGCATATTGCCGGCCGACGCCGACGCGACGGTAATCACCGGCGCGATCGAACAATCCAACGTAAAGCCTACCGAGGTGCTGGTCGCGATGATCGACGCACAGCGCCTCTTCGACATGCGTAGCAAGCTGATCGCCACCGCACGCGAGTGCGATGAAGGTGGCGCGACGCTGATGCGCATGGGCTGACAACCTCGCTGAGGAAAGGACCAGCACAATGCCCACTTCCGCTCTCCAGGTCGCCCGCACCGGGCTCGAGGCACAGGACTCGCGCATGCGGGTCATCGCCAACAACCTGGCCAACGTCGGCACCACCGGGTTCAAAAAGGACCGCGCCAATTTCGCGACGCTCGCCTATCAGGATGCGCGTGTCGCGGGGCAGCGTTCCTCGGGGGAAACGGCTTATGCCACCGGTCTGAACCTTGGCACGGGCGTGTCGATCCAGTCGACCAGCCGGATCGTGACCCAGGGCGCGCTCAATGTCACCGGCAACGGGCTCGATTTGGCGCTCGATGGCGAGGGATATTTCCAGGTCGAGCTGCCCGGTGGCAAGCTGGGCTATACCCGCGCGGGCAACTTCACCCGGTCCGCCGAGGGTCAGCTGGTGACGCAGCAGGGGTACGTCGTCCAGCCGGCGATTACCGTTCCCGAAGGAGCGGGGGCGATCACCGTCTCTCCCGACGGTACAATCTCGGCGGTCATCTCGGGCGATGCCGCCCCGGCCGAACTGGGCCAGCTTCAGGTGGCGAGCTTTGCCAACCCATCGGGCCTGCAAGCGATCGGCGACAACTTCCTGGTCGAAACCGCCGCCAGTGGCGCGGCGCAGCTTGGCCCGGGTGGCGAACTAGGCCGCGGCAACATTCGCCAGGGCATGCTCGAAGGTTCCAACGTGAACATCGTCGAGGAACTGGTCGACATGATCGAATGCCAGCGCGCCTACGAGATCAACTCGAAGATGGTCTCGGCTGTCGACGAGATGCTCCGCAACGCCAACCAGACGCTGTGAGGACCACCATGAACCGCACCACTTTCCGCGCCGCGACGACACTGGGCCTGGCGCTTGCGCTTGCCGCGTGCGGCGAGCATCGACCGCTCGGCTTCGACGCCGCGCTGCCACCACCGCCGCAGGCCTATGCCGCGACCCCGGCGAATGGCGCGATCTTCCAGGCGGCGAATGGCTATGCGCCGTTGCACTATGGCAACCGGGCCAGCCGCGTGGGTGACCTCGTCACCGTGGTGCTGATCGAACGAACCCAGACGTCCAAGTCGGCCAGTTCCAGCACGGCACGCGACGGCGAGATTTCGCTGACCCCGCCAAGCACTGGACCGTTCTCGTTCAACCCGGCTGCCCTTAATTCCTCGGGTTCCTCGTCGTTCAATGGTGGGGGCGACGCCGCGCAGACCAGCACCTTCAGAGGGGATATCACCGTGACCATCGCCGAAGTCCGCCCCAACGGCACGGCGCTGGTCCGCGGGGAAAAGCTGATGAACCTGAGCCAGGGCGAGGAATGGGTCCAGCTTTCGGGCATCGTGCGCTTGTCGGACATCGACCCGGATAATCGTGTGGCCTCGCCGCGCATCGCCGATGCGCGGATCACTTATTCGGGCAAGGGCAGCGTCCAGCGCGCCAGCCGCGAAGGGTGGCTGCAAAAATTCTTCAACATCGTAACCCCGTTCTGAGGCGCGCCATGACCAGGACTATCCTCCTTGCTATCGCCGCCCTGTTCGCCGCGTTTGCAACGCCGGCCTCGGCCGAGCGCGTGCGCGATCTCGGCACGTTCCAGTCGGTCCGGTCCAACCAGCTGACCGGGTACGGCATCGTCGTGGGTCTCGACGGGACGGGCGACGACAACTTCGCTTATGTCACGCAGGCCATGCGCGGCGTGTCCGACCGATTTGGGCTGACCCTGCCACCGGGCGTCAATCCCGCGCTCAAGAACGCGGCGGCGGTGATCGTCACCGCCGATCTGCCCGCATTCGCCAAGCCCGGCCAGCGGATCGACATCACTGTGTCGACCATCGGAAAGGCCAAGTCGCTGCGCGGCGGAGCGTTGGTCCTGACCGCGCTCTATGGCGCGGATGGCCAGGTCTATGCGATGGCGCAGGGCAACCTCGCCGTGGGCGGGCTCGGCGTGTCGGGTCGTGACGGATCGAAGCTGACCGTGAATGTCCCCACCGTGGGCCGCGTACCCGATGGCGCCAGCGTGGAGCGTGCGGTTTCGACCGGGTTCGACACGAGCGAAGTGCTGCGCTGGAACTTGTTCAACGCCGACTTTCTCACGGCGACCCGCGTGCGCGACGCGGTCAACACCCACTTTCCCGGCATGGCATCGGTGGAAGATGGGGTGACGATCGCGCTGACACTGCCGATGGATACCAACCAGCGAGCCGGCGTGATGGCGGCGATCGAGATGATCAATGTGACCCCGGCAGAGGCTGCTGCGCGCGTCATCGTCAACAGCCGCACCGGCACTGTGGTGATTTCCAATGCGGTGCGCCTGTCGCCCGCCGCGATCAGTCACGGCAGCCTGGTGGTGCGGATTGACGAGGAACCGCGCGTATCACAGCCGGCACCGTTCAGCCGAGGTCGCACCGAAGTTGAGGAATCGAGCGAAATTTCGGTCGAGCAGCAGGGCAACACGATCACCATGGTCGATGGCGGGGCGTCGCTGGCCGAATTGGTCGACGGATTGAACCTGCTTGGCCTCTCGCCGTCGGACCTCGTCGCGATCCTCGAGGCGCTCAAGCAGGCCGGTTCGCTGAAGGCCGAAATGGTGGTGATATGACCGCGCCTTTGTCCATCGGCGAGGCCGCCGCCAGCCACGCGCTGTCGCCCACCATCGGTGGCAGCGAACGCGCGCAACTGAGCGAGGCGGCCAAGCAGTTCGAGGCGATCTTCCTGCGCCAGATGCTCGCCGCCGCGCGCAAAACCGATTTCGGCGGTCATGACGTTTTCGGCGGGCAGGGCGAGCAGACCTTCAACGAGATGCGCGACGCACGCTTTGCCGAGCTGGCGGCCGGAACCGGCACGTTGGGCATGGCCGCGGCGATCGAGGCGCAGCTTGCCCGATTTGTTGGACCGGGGGGCTAAGCCATGGCATCCGACCTTCTCTCGATCGCGGCCAGTGGCGCGCGCGCCGCGCGCAGCGCGCTCGACGTAACCGCACAGAATATCGCCAACGCTTCGAGCGAGGGCTATGTCCGGCGCAGCGTCCGGCTGGAGGAGGTTTCGGCTGCGGGTGGGCCGGGACGCCAGGGCGATATCTCGCTGTCGGGCGCGCGGGTGGCAGGCATCGTGCGCAATGCGGACATGTTCCGCCAGGCCGAGGTGCGCCGCACCGGGAGCGACCTGGAACGCGCCGCGACCGAGCTTCGCGGATTGGAGAACATCGAATCCGCAGTCGAGCAGTCGGGGCTGTTCCCATCGATCGTTGAATTCGAGGCATCGCTGCTGCAGCTAGCCGCCGATCCGACCGATCCATCGTTGCGTGCGGCAACATTGTCGGCTGCCGACACCCTTGCGCGCAAGTTCAATATCGCCGTCGAAACGCTCGAAGCCGCTTCGGAAGGGCTGCGCTTTGATGCCGGGGCCGCCGTCACCGAAGCCAATGTGATCGGTGGTGAACTGGCGCGGGTCAACCTGCGCCTCGCGCGCGCCGGCGCTGGAAGCAGCGACCGGGCATCCCTGCTCGACCAGCGTGACGCCCTCCTCGAACGGATGAGTGGCATCGTCGACATCTCGACGAGTTTCGCCGCCGATGGCGCGGTTACGGTCAATACGGGGGGCGTGAACCTCGTAAGTGGCGGCAATTACACGGCAATGGCGCTGGTCACCAATCCCGATGGTACGATCGCGCTCGGTGTGGGAAGCGCACCTCCGTTCACGCCGGCCGGCGGTCGCATCGCGGGCGCGGCTCTGGCGCTGGCTTCGAGCGCAGATGTGCGTATCCGCCTCGATAACCTGGCGAATTCCATCTCAGGCGCAGTCAATACCGCCCAGTCGCAGGGTACTGCGGTCGATGGGTCGCCGGGCCAGCCGATGTTCAGCGGCACCGGCGCGGCGCAGATCCGCGTTGCGATCAGCGACAGCGGCATGATTGCGACGGCCCCTGCCGGTGCCCCGGCCGGAAGCCTTGATGGATCGAACCTGGCTGCCCTGCGCGCGGCGATTACCAACGCAGGCGTCGTGACATCGGCCAACGGATTGCTGTTCGATGTGTCCAGCGCGGTTTCCGGACGACGCTTGACGCTGGAGGCGCTTGATTCGATCGCCTCGTCGGCGCGCATTGCGCTGGAGCAGCAGGCCGGGGTCGATCTCGACACCGAAGCGGCCAATCTCATGCGGTTTCAGCAGGCATTCCAGGCCTCGGGGCGGGCCATGCAGGTCGCCAGTCGCATCTTCGACACCTTGATGGAACTGTGAGCGCACGATGATCAGTCTCAGTACCAGCGCATTCTACGAACGGGCCACGCGCCAGGTCGGCACGCTTCGCGCTCAGGCGGAAGAACTGCAGCAGCAGATCGGCACCGGCAATCGGCTCTCGCGGTCTTCGGACGATCCGGTCGCGGCGGCGCGCATGCGCGCGCTCGAGCGTGGCGAGCGGCTGGCAGCTATCGACCAGCGCAATTCCGATCTCGCCACGACCGACCTAAAGCTGACCGATGCGGCCGTCGGCGCTGTCGCCGACATCATCATCCGCGCGCAGGAACTGGCCACGCGCGCCGGCAACGACACGCTTAGCGATGCCCAGCGTGCGAGCATCGGCACCGAGATCGGCAATCTCCAGGAAAATCTGCTGGCAGTGATGAACGGGCGCAATCACGCTGGCTATTCGCTATTCGGAGGTCAGGCCAGCGGTGCCGCTTACGATAATTCGGGCGGCGCGGTTGCCTATGTCGGTACGGCCAACGCCGATCCGATCGACTTGGGCGAAGGGCAGTCGGTGCAGGCGGTTATCACCGGACCCGAGATCATGGAATTCAGCGTCGGCGGCGCGCCGACCAATCTCTTCACCGTTCTGGGCGACCTTGCAGCCGCATTGCAGTCTGGCAGCAGCCAGGGCGAGGCGAGCCGCACTGCTTTGTCCGGGTTGGCTGCCGGGCTTGAGAAAGTCACCACCGCGCAGACGGTTATCGGCGCGCGCATGGGCTGGGTGGAAATGCTCGATGAACGCCGCGTGGCGCGCGGCGAGCTTGTTGCCGACGAACAGAGCGCGATCGGCAGCGCCGATGTCGCAGCGACGATAACGCGGCTGACCGAGGTGATGACCGTGCTGGAGGCGAGCCAGGCCAGCTTCGTGCGGCTCGCGGGCCTGTCCCTGTTCGACATGATGCGCTGAAAACCAGAACCAAGGATCGAGATCAAAGATGTTCGCAGCAATCGGAATTGTCATCCTGCTGGTCATGGTGTTCGGCGGCTTCGCGCTGACGGGCGGGTCGCTCGGCCCGGTCATGGCGGCCGTGCCGACCGAAATGATGATCATCGGTGGCGCTGCCATCGGCGCCACCGTCGCAGGCAATTCCATGCACGAACTGAAAGCGATCGGCGCCGCCTTCAAGAAGATCTTCAAGGGTCCGCGCCATTCAAAGCAGGATCACATCGACGCGATCGCGCTGACCACCCGGTTGATGAAGATCATGCGCAGCGAAGGCCCCGTCGCGCTGGAGGCACATGTCGAGAACCCGGCGGATTCGGAAATCTTCGCTGAGTATCCGAACCTGTTGTCGAACGAGCCACTGATTGCCCTGATCTGCGATACGTTGACGCTGCTGGTGGTATCGTCCGGGACGCTTGAAACCCACGCGGTCGAGGACGTGATGGACAACGCGATGAAGACGCAGTTCCACGAGATGCAGGAACCCCAACACGCGCTCCAGTCGCTGGCCGACGCGCTGCCGGCGCTGGGTATCGTCGCGGCGGTGCTGGGCGTGGTCAAGACGATGGGCTCGATCGACGAGCCGCCGTCGGTGCTGGGCGGCATGATCGGCTCCGCGCTCGTCGGGACGTTTTTGGGCGTGTTGCTGGCCTATGGCATCGTCGGGCCGCTCGCTTCGCGTCTCAAGCAGATCAACGACCAGGACGAACAGATCTTCCACGCGGTCAAGCAGGTGATCATCGCCTCGCTCAATGGCTATCCGCAGCCGCTGGTCGTCGAAAGCGCGCGATCGGGGCTTGGCCACGCCTTCCGCCCAGGGTTGTCGGAGCTGCTCGACAGCTTGCGGGGTAGGTAACATGGCCAGCCGCGCCGGCCGCAACGAGCCGCTGCCACCGATCATCGTGAAGAAAGTCACCGTCGTGCAGGGCGGCGGCCACCACGGCGGCGCGTGGAAAGTGGCCTATGCCGACTTCGTGACCGCGATGATGGCATTTTTCCTGCTGCTCTGGCTGCTTGGCGCAACGACCGAAGACCAGCGCAAGGGGCTCGCGGATTACTTCACGCCGACACTGGTGAAAATGAAAGAGAAGAGCGCGGGGGCCAACGGTCTGTTGGGCGGTTCCTCGCTGACCGATGTCGATAATTACCCGCATCGCATGGGCCAGACGGGCAATCGCACGATCACCGTGCCTCGCGACGCAACGGGCGGCCCGAAGGAAAGCATCGGTGCCGGCGGGGCTGAGCGCGTGCGCGCGCGGGCCGAGCAAAAGCTGGCGGATAATGGGCGGCTTCGCCGTCTGCTGCGTCAGGTCCGGATGGTCGACACCACGCAAGGCGTGCGGATCGACTTGGTGGACAATGCCGACTTCACCATGTTCGTGTTGGGCACCACTGTGCTGACACCCGATGCGGCGCGCCTGATCGGCGCGCTCGCGCAGGCCGTCGCGCCCGAGCAAGGCGCGCTCACGATCCGAGGCCACACCGACTCGCTGCCATGGCGCAGTGGAGCACAATCCAACAACTGGTCACTGTCCGCCGGCCGGGCCGAGGCAACACGCCAGGCATTGCTGCGTAGTGGCATTGCCGAAGGCCGCTTCAAGCGTATTGAGGGCGTTGCCGACACTGAACTGCTGGTGGCGGACAATCCCCAGGACCCGCGCAATCGACGCATCTCGATCCTCTTGACCCGCTGATCCTGACTTGACCACCCTGGCTCGCCCCGCGCGCCCGGGCACCGGAATGCTCCGTGTTCAGACGGGACGCGCGGTCAGAGTGCCGACTGTCCATGGAGACAAACGCAGCCGCTGAAACCACTGCTTGTCTCGGCACGGAGCGGGCCGCGTGTACACGTGGGTCTGGTGGACGCAGGTTATTTGCGTGCGAGAAAGCAGTGGCCCCGCCCGATGGATCGCCCGTGATCGCCACCACGAGACAATCGGGCAGACGCTAGGCATGGATGGGGCAGCATTGCGCAAGGGGCGCTTCGTCGCGTTCGGCGCGATCGCAGGTGGTTGCAAGCCGGTTATGCAGACGGCTGCCGATCTGTCCGCGACGGCGCGCAGCTGCGATGGCCAATGTGTATGCTTGCCGGGATCGCGACCGGCGCGTTGGCACAGCTGGCCTCCAGCCTGTCGGCGCTGGCTCTGGCTCTCGCTCTCGCTCTCTGCACGCCGCCGTCGCGCACGAAAAGGCCCCGCACTCTTTCGAGTGCGGGGCCCCTTCCCCCATCGAAACCGATGGTGCGTGGCGCTTAACGCAGCAGCGACAGGACGTTCTGCTGGCTCTGGTTCGCCTGCGACAGCATGGCGGTCGATGCCTGGCTCAGGATCTGGGCCTTAGCGAGCGCAGTCGTTTCGGCCGAATAGTCGGTATCTTCGATGCGCGAACGGGCGTCCGAGAGGTTCGTGACGTTGTTGTTCAGGTTGTTGACGGCTGATTCCAGCTGGTTCTGGGAGGCACCCAGGCTAGCGCGAGTCGTCGAAATCACCTTGATCGCGTCGTCGAACAGCGCGAGCTCGCTGCCGTCGCCGGCCAGCGCAGTAAGGTCAACGGCGGCTGCGGCAGCGATGTCGGCATCAGCCGCCAGATCGGTCGACAGGTCCAGCGTGACCGTGTCGGACGCATTCGCACCCGCCTGGATCGACACCGAGCCGTCACCCGCCGAACCGGCGGTACCATCGAACAGGTTCTGCCCGTTGAACTGGGTGTTGGTGAGAACGCTGGTGATCTGCGTGTTGAGGGCGGTCATTTCCGCCTGCAGGTTGGCAAGGTCGTCAGCCGAATAAGTGCCGTTGGAGGCCTGCACGGTCAGCTCGCGCTGGCGCTGCAGCATGTTGGTCACTTCGGCGAGCGCGCCTTCCGCGCTCTGCGCCATCGAAATGCCGTCGTTTGCGTTGCGGATGCCCTGCGTCATGCCGCGCACCTGCGAAGTCATCGAGTTGGCGATGGCGAGGCCGGCGGCGTCGTCCTTCGCGCTGTTGATACGCTTGCCCGTCGACAGGCGCTCCATCGCCGTGCCCAGCGCCTTGGTGGCGGTGGTCGAGGCATTGGCGGCCTTCATCGCGCTAATGTTGGTGTTGATTACAGACATGGTGTTCAAGCTCCCACAATGGTCTTCAAGGGCTGCCCCGAGACCCCGTCTTGGACGACAGCTGGAACACAGACCGACGGCGGGCGATCATGTTTAAGGGGCGCCGAGGGAGAAAACCGTATATATACGTATTTTTACTTAGGGGTTTTTCACCGTTAACCATTAAGGGGTTCTTGCCCCCACATGGAGCAAACCCGCCCTCGCAAGTTGGTTAACAGCAGGGGGCTGCAGTGGGATCGATCGAACGGACCCAAGGGTTCGAAAAGGTTCATGCTTCACTGGCGGGCAAATTCGCGGGCATTGCGTCCTCGCTGTTTCCGCGCGCAACGGTCCATCTGGCCGACGATGGCGAGATCGCGGTCCGATCGCTGCCCAATGTTATTGCGTTGGCGCGCGGCACCCAGCCTGCGATCGAGCGCGGCGGTACTGGCGCGACGATCACCTACGATGATCCGGTTTCCGAGGCTACGTTCGGTGCGCTGGTCGCGCTTGCCGCCGTCGCGGGTGGCCCGGTGGCGGCTGACCCTGAATCACTATCCGTTTTCGCGCTTGCCGACCGGCTCGCGCGGACCGACATTCCGGTCCTGATCAATGGGCCGACCGGCACTGGCAAGGAAGTGCTGGCCCAGTTCATCCATCATCGCAGCGCCCGACAGGGCAAGCCCTTCGTCGCGGTGAATTGCGCCGCGATCCCCGAAACGATGCTCGAGGCGCTGCTGTTCGGACATCAGAAAGGTGCGTTCACCGGCGCGAACGCGGCAGGGGAAGGATTCTTTCGCGCGGCCGATGGCGGGACACTGTTGCTCGATGAAATCGCGGAAATGCCGCTGGCCCTTCAGGCGAAGCTGCTTCGCGCGTTGCAGGAAGGCGAAGTGGTGCCGGTCGGTGCCACCGCCCCGGTCAAGGTCGACGTGCGGATAATCGCATGCGCCAACCGCGATCTGCCGCTCGAGGTTGAAGAGGGCCGCTTCCGCGCAGACCTTTATTACCGCCTCAACGTATTTCCCATGACGCTGTCGGCACTGCGCGAGCGGCCATGCGATATCGTTCCGCTCGCTTTTGCCATGCTGATGCGCCACACCGCGCCCGGTCAGCCGGTGCCCTGGTTGAGCGACGGAGCCATTGCCATGCTCAAGCAGCACGGCTGGGCCGGTAACGTGCGCGAGCTGGAAAATGTCATGCGGCGCGCGCTGGTCCTGGCAGCCGGGGAGCGCGCGATCGGCACGCAGCATGTGGTGTTCGATCGGCCCGCGCGTCTGGTCGAAACGCGCGCCGAAGCGTGCCCCGAACCAGCCCGCGAAACAGCGTTGGCCAGCCCGCGCCTGTCGAAGGTGGTCCAGCTGTCCGAAGCGCGTGCGATCATGGAGACACTCGACGCCTGCGGCGGCCGCCGTGCCGAAGCCGCGCGTCAACTCGGCATAAGCGAGCGCACCTTGCGCTACCGCCTCGCCTCGTTCCGCGAGGCCGGGCTGGCAATGGGAGGATGGCGATGAGCGCGATCAACGGCATGGGCGGCGCCGGTTCGGTGCAGCAGGTGATGGCCCTGCGCCAACAGATACTGGACCGATCCAGCCTCCTTCAGGAGCTGCAGCAGGCGCGCGAGGTCAACCCGGCCGCGGCGCCCCCGACTGGGGAAACCGCTGGTGGCGGCTTCGCGGCGACCCTGCAAAACGCGCTCCAAGGGGTGAACGAGGCTCAGGCTCGCTCGTCCGAACTGACTGCGGGTTACGAACGGGGCGAAGTTACCGATATCGCGAAGGTCATGCTTGCACGGCAGGAATCGGGCATTGCCTTCGAAGCCACGTTGCAAGTTAGAAACAAGCTGTTGTCCGCCTATCAGGACATCATGCGGATGGGGATCTGATAGATGAACGGCATCGTTCCCAGTTCACCGCTGTCGGCATCGCCGCTCGGCTCGTTCGGCGGGTCGGGCGATGGTTCGTTCAAGGACCGGCTTGGCGGCTTTATCCGACAACCTGCCGTGGCCAAGGCCTTGCCGTGGTTCGCCGGACTGGCCAGCTTGGGGGGCATCGCGCTGTTGTGGGCGACGCTTGCCCCGGCTCCGCAACGTGTCCTCTATGGATCGCTGGGCGATGCGGAGCGCGCCGGCGTGGTTGCGGCGCTCGATCAGGCATCCATCCCTTACAGCATCGACAACAACTCCGGTGCGCTGACCGTCGGGGAGGACGACCTTTACCGGGCGCGCATGGTGGTGGCGTCGGACGGCGCGCTCGCGACGCCCGAAACCGGAGATCAGCTGATCCAGGCGCTGCCCATGGGCGCCAGCCGGACGCTGGAAGGCGATCGGCTGCGTGCCGCGCAGGAACGCGACCTTACGCTGACCATCCAGGAAATCGACGGTGTCGAGGCGGTGCGCGTGCACCTGGCCCGGTCGGAGCGATCGGTATTCGTGCGCGAGAATGTGGCGCCCAGCGCTTCGGTCATGGTTCGCATGGCGCGCGGACGGCAGCTCGCCGCATCGCAAGTGACTGCCATCGCCAATCTCGTGGCTGGTTCGGTACCAGGTCTCTCGATTGATGCGGTCCGCATCGTCGACCAGAACGGGCGTCTCCTGTCCGATGCGCGCGGCGAAAACGCGGATGGGCTCGAATTGCAGACCCGCATGGAGGCCAAGCTGCGCGCACAAGTGGACCAGTTGCTCGCGCCGATGGTGGGCGCGGAAAACTTTTCCAGCGAAATCCAGGTCGAACTCGACATGAGCGAGGTCACTTCGGCCCGCGAAAGTTATGACAAGGATGGCGCCGTGCGCCGTGAAACGACGCAGACCGCGACCAGCGCCGCGGGGGGCGGCGCGATCGGGGTGCCCGGGGCGATGTCCAACAGCCCGCCACCCGACCCCGAAGCAGTCGAAGGCGCACCTCAGGATACGCTCGCGCAGCAGCAGGCTGGTGGCACCGTAGGGGAAAGCACGGCAACGCGCGCATATGAACTCGGGCGCGAAGTCGCGGTGTCGAACATTGCGCCTGGCGCCGTGAAGCGTGTGTCGGTTGCGGTCGCGCTCAATCAGGACGCGATCAAGGGAACCAAGCCGGCTGACCTTGCGAAGTTCGAGCAGCTGGTTTCGGCCGCGGTGGGGGCGAACATCGATCGTGGCGATACGGTCGCGGTCGTGGTGCGGCCCTTCCAGGCCATCGAAGCAGAAGAAATTCCCTTCTGGGAAACGCCGTGGTTCGCGATGATCGTGCGCAATGCCGTGGCGCTGATTTCGGTATTGCTGGTCCTGTTCCTCGTTGCCCGTCCGATCGTCCGCGCCTTGACGCGGCGCAAGGAGGAACAATCCGAGGACGGTGGCGCCGAGAGTGAGGACGGGGCCGAGGCACCCGCGCTCACGGCGGTTGGCCATGTCTCGCAAGCCCCATCGGGGCCGGACCGCGAACAACTTTCGGCGCAGATCGAACTGGCCCAGCGTATCGCCCGCGAACAGCCCGATGACGCGTTGCAGGCGTTGCGGCGGATGCTGGGTGAAACCCAGCAGAACCGGGGAACTGCGTGATGAACATGGCAACGACCCGGCTTGATCCCGCCGATCGCGCCGCCGTGATGGTGATGCTGCTTGGCGAAGACGACGCGGCACGCTTGCTCGCGGGCCTTACACCAGAGGAACTCCAGACTCTGGGCGCCAAGATGTGCTCGATCGGCGAAATCAGTCCGGCCGTGATCGCGCAATCGATCGCAGCTTTTGCGGATTCGGCGGGTACGTCGGGCATCTCCGCGCACGGGCGGGTAGATGACGTTCGGCGAATCATGACCGGCGCGCTCGGCACGATGAAAGCGGACAGCATCATGCGCCGCATCGATCCTGTCGAGGAGGGGCCGCGTATGCCGGCGCTGGAGATTGCACGCTGGCTCGATCCCGAAGTGCTCATCCCACTGGTCGTCGACGAACATCCCCAGGCGATCGCCGTGCTGCTTGTGCAGCTCGAACCCGCGATCGCCGCAGCGGTGCTCGCGGGCCTGCCGGATGCCTTGCAAGCGCCCGTGGTTCACCGCGTGGCGACGCTGGGACCGGTATCGCCAGAGGCCATCGCAATTCTCGAGGAAACGCTGGCCACACGCATCACCGGCACGCACGGCCAGGCGATGCTGACGATGGGCGGCGTGCGTGAGGCGGCGGACATCATCAACGGCGCCGCGCGTAGCGTCGAAAAGCGCGTGATGCCCGCGCTTACGAAACTCGACAAACAGCTCGCTCGCGATCTTGAAAGCGAGATGTTCAAGTTTGAGCACCTCTTCGTGCTTGATAGCCAGATGATGGGCCAACTTTTGCGCGAAGTGGACAGTGAAACGCTGATCGACGCGCTGAAGGGTCTGGAGGAACCGCACCGGGAGATTTTCTTCCGCGCGATGTCCAGCCGCGCTGCCGATGGCCTGCGCGACGAGATCGAAGCGCGGGGACGCTTGAAGCGCAGTGACGTCGATGCCGCGCAATCCGCGATTGTCGCGATCGCTCGCAAGCTTGCCGCCGACGGAACGATCGTGATCGGAAATGGCGGCGGCGATGACGACTATGTCTAGGACGGTCTTGCCGCTGGCGCAGCTGCGCGGGGGGCGGGGATTTGCCCGCGATCCGCGCTTCGTGTCATTTACCGCTCATACGTCCGATGGCCAGGCGGCGGAGCGCGATCCGGTCGCGGAAGCATATCAGCGCGGTTACGCCGATGGCGCCGCGCAAGCCGATGAACGCGCCAGCGAGGCAGAGCGCGAGCGCGATCGCTGCCGCGCCGCGATCGAACTGGCGTTTGCTCGATTCGACGAGCGCAGCGCCGCCGACCTTCGCGAACGATTGCGTCAGACGGTGCTTGCCCTGTGCGAGGAAGCGATCATGCCGCATGCTCTCGACGTTGATGGCCTCGCGGCTCGGATCGAGCAGGCGACCGCCATGCTGCACCGCGCACAGGACGATCGCAGGGTCCTGATCCATCCCGATGATATGGCTCTCGTTCGCGCGCGCCTGCCCGCCGACCTCAAGCTGGAGGAAGACCCGGCTATGGAACGGGGCGGGCTGCGGATCGAAACCGAGGATGGCGGTATCGAGGATGGCCCGGCGCAGTGGCGCCGGATCCTGGCGGAAGCCTTCCGCGAATGCTGAGGCAGTTCGATGCGATGCTCGGCGAATTGGCCGGGGCGGCGGTCGATCTGTCGCCACGACGGTTCGGGCGGATCTCCGCCTGTGACGGCGGCCTGGTCGAAATCAGCGGCCTTGCCATGCCGATCGGCGGGTTGTGCCGGATCGACGATGGCAAGGGCGCGACACTGACCGCTGAAGTGATCGGGTTTCGCAATGGTCGCACAATGGCGATGATGCTGGGCGATAGCGTGCTGCTACGCCCCGGCGTGCCCGTTCGGCCCGAGGGGAGGCCCGGCATGTTGCCGGTGGGCGAGGCGTTCCTGGGCCGGGCAGTCGACGGGCTTGGCCGGCCGATCGACGGTGGGGGTCCGGTCAGGACGCTGGCCGAATGGCCCGCCGGTGGCAAGCGTACCGGCGCGCTCGATCGGGCCAGCGTGCGCGAACCATTCGATACTGGCATCCGTGCGATCAACGCGCTCACGACGTGCGGGGTTGGCCAGCGCATCGGCATCATGGCTGGCTCTGGCGTTGGTAAATCGGTGCTGATCGACATGATCGCGCATGGGGCCGCGGCCGACGTGGTGATCGTCGGCCTGATTGGCGAGCGTGCGCGTGAAGTGTCCGATTTCGTGGCCCGCCACATGCGCGGCGAGGCTGCGGCGCGGACCGTGGTGGTGGCCGTGCCAGCGGACCATGCGGCGAACCTGCGCCTGCGCGGCGCGTTGCTGGCAACATCGCTGGCCGAACATTTTCGCGCGCAGGGGCTTCGCGTGCTGCTGATCCAGGACAGTCTGACCCGCATCGCCCACGCCGCGCGCGAGATCGGGGTGCTGCTGGGTGAACCGGGCGCGGCCCGCGGCTATCCGCCCTCGGCGCTCTCGACCATTACGAAGCTCGTCGAACGAGCGGGCAATTCCGCCGAGAGCGGGGGATCCATCACCGCGATCTACACCGTTCTTGCCGATGGCGACGATCAGAACGACCCGGTCGTGGACACGGCGCGCTCGATCCTTGACGGGCATATCGTGCTGTCGCGCGAGCTGGCGCAGCGCGGCCAGTACCCCGCGATCGACGTGGGCGCGTCGCTCAGCCGCGTGATGAACGATGTCGTCAGCCCGCAGCAGTCCGCGCTAGCCAGGCGACTTCGCGCTCTGGTCTCGGCTTATGAGAGCAATCGCGACCTCTTGTTGATGGGTGCATATCGCGCTGGCGCCGATCCCCTCATTGATCGCGGGATCGCTTTGCATCCGCAGATTGCGGAATTTCTGAAGCAGGAAACCGACCAGCGGGTCAACCTCGATCAGTCCGTGGGCGATCTCCAGCATCTGCTCGGCCATGACCAGTGATCCGGCGCGCCTGCGCCGGGCGCGGTTGCTGGAACGGGTCCGCATGGCCGAACAGCGCAAGGCTGCGGCAGAGGCACATCGCGCCGAACTGGTGCGGCAGAAGCTGGAGCAACTGTCGGAACGTACCCGCACGCTGGCACAGGTTTATGCGTTGCGCGACTGTTCCACCGATGGTGCTGACTTGCGCGGGGCCACGCTGCTTGGCGCCCGATTGCACGACCTTGGCCGGACCGCCGAGCGCCAGGCGGACGACGCACGCCGTTTGGCCGACGACAGGCTGGCCGATTTCGCGATTGCCGACCGGCGGTTGCGCCGGGCAGAGGATTCGCACCGCGACCTGGCGCGCGACATCGCCGAACGCGCCGCCAAGCGCGATCTTCCACTCAACCGGAAAACTGGCACGCATCTTGAATAGCTCGCGAGTGTAACAACCGCAGTGGCTGACCGATGCTTGCTAACCTACTCGTTCCGACCAAAACCGCGCCGGTGTTTGATGCCGCGGCGTTCCCGCAAACGGGCGCCGAGGGCAAGGCGACGCTCGATTTCGCCGCCCTGTTGCCCGGCGCCGAAGCGCCGGAGACCGCGGAGAACGATGTCGCGACCGCGCGGCACGAGGCCATCGAAGCAATGGCCATCACCGCACAACATCCGACCCAGCCGGGCGTCGATGCGGCAATGCTGGTGGCAAACGTGCCGCTCGTTGCCGAAAGCGGCAAGATTTTGCCGCCTGCCGCCGCCACTCCGCTGGTGACGGAGATCCGCCTTCCTGTCGAAGATGGCGAAAACGCTCCTGCCCCTGCCCTATCGGTCGGATTGGGTTCGGCTTTACCCCCTGTCGCGCAGCCGCCGACGCCCGCCGTTCCCAATGTCCCGCCCGCCGACCCGGCGCAATCGCAGCGTGGCGGTGCGACAGCATCGGACATGCACCACACCGGCGCTCGCCAGGGTGTTGCCGATGCCGGCGCACCCAATGTAACTGCCAAGCCCGCGCCAAATACAGCGGCGCCGGTTGCGGTGACCCTGCAGGTCGCGTCCGTTGCCGAACGGACGGTGTCCGCCGATCCTGTGCCCGCTGCCCGCTCAGTGGAAGCGGTCGCACATACTTCCGCATTCGGCTCTTCCGCGCGGGGCGCGTCGGCCGAGGATGCCGAAACCACCGACCGCGGCCCCGCGCCAGATCGCGCCCGCCTGCCGCTGCGATCGGCCGCGGACTTGCCGCGTTTCCAGATCGCCACCGACACCGCCGCAACAGCATTGGTCGGATCGGCGGCCATGGGCGAGATCAAGGCTGAAGGCGCGATCCCCGTAATCACCGCGCGCAGTTCGCTGGAAGCCCCGGTATTGCGGGAATTGAACCGCATCGTCGAAACGCTGGCCTCCGCCCGCGAAGCAATCGGCACGGGTAGCGCCACCCTCGCACTCAATCATGCCGAATTCGGCGCGTTGTCGCTGCGTTTCGATCAGCGTGCCGATGGAATGCTCTCGGTCCAGCTCGCAGCCGCCGATGCCGACGCGCAGCAGGCCGTTGCCAGCGCCGTGGCCGAGCGCCCGATCGCCGCCCCGGGTGAGGCAGGCGCGGCATCGAACAACGCGCAGTCACAAGGCCAGTCAAATAGCCAGCAATCCGGCAACTCGGGGCTGGGGCGCGGCGCGCTTGCCGATCGTGACGGCCACTCGGCCAACCCCGAAACCCAGCGCGATCAACCGCGCGAACGCCACCGCGACAGCCCGCGTGGCCCTGACGCTGGTGATCGCGGCACCCGCCGTTCCGGCATCTACGCCTGATCCGATCCATTCCATTTCAAGGACGAACGATGAGCGACAAGAAGAAAAAGGCCGATGATCAGGACCAGCCGGTCAAGAAGAAGGGCGGCTTCGTCAAGTTCCTGCTTCTGGGCGTCGTGCTGATCGGCGCGGGGGCGGGTACGGTTTTTGGGCTGATGACGGCTGGCGTCATTGGCGGCGCGGCAGCCGAAGCCAAGGAGATGGGGCCGCAGCTGGTGATGAAGGGCGCGGAAGATCCCTATGCCCCGGTCGCGGACAGCAAGGATAAGGCACCCGCGGTTGTTCATGGCGAGGGCGGCAGCAAATACCGCACGGCATATTACAGCTTCGCTGAGGATTTTACCTCCAACCTCAGCAACACCGATGCCCTCGTTCAGATCAGCCTCGCTGCCTCGACCACCCGTGACGGGCGGGTGCTAATGTGGCTCGACGAGCACCAGCTCGCGATCCGTTCGCGCATCCTGGTCGAAATCGCCGATACGCCCGAGGAAGAGGTCATAACCAGTGCGGGCAAGGAACGCCTGCAGAAACGCCTGACTGCCGCGGTCA
The DNA here is from genome assembly GCA_964516135.1 of uncultured Erythrobacter sp. Taxonomy (GTDB): domain Bacteria; phylum Pseudomonadota; class Alphaproteobacteria; order Sphingomonadales; family Sphingomonadaceae; genus 34-65-8. Next base: position 30,661 of record CAZEWN010000021.1, read on the forward strand.
ACGAGGTGCTCGAGGAACGCGAAGGTTATGGCGGCGTCGACAACATCTATTTCCGGACCTTCATCGTCCAATGATGCACGCCACCTTCCCTGTCGAGGCAAAGCGGGCGGCAAATCACTGCGCGGCGCTGCTGCGTCCGAGTGAGGCACCGGTCGAAGTCGGGCCGGAGTTCGAGCGTTTCGGCGCGCGGCTCGCCGATGCGCTCGTGCCGTGCATGGGCGAGGTCGCGAACGATGCCGGGGTGCGGGTCGTTGCGCAGGCGCCCGAAGCGATGACGGCTGACCAGTTGACCGGACACTGCGCGCCGCTCGCCGCGATGAGCGCACATCGTTTCGGCGTGGCCGGGCACACCTTGTGCCTGGCGCTCGACGGACGCTTGCTCCTGTCGCTGCTCGATAGAACTTTTGGCGGCAACGGCCGAATAAACGAACTTCCGACGGTCCTGCCGCCAACTGCGCGCCTAATGTCGCGTCGGATCGAGCAGCGTGTGATCGGGGCGATCGCGAGCGAACTCGGCGGGCTCGAATTCGTCACGGACGATGCCGCTGTCCCAGCACGTGGTCCCTTTGTGGGCAATGCCGAACTGACCACGTTGGCGATTGAGGTCACCGCGGAAGATGGCCAGTGCTGGCGTCACCTGATCGCCCTCGAAACCATTGCCCTAGCGTCGCTCTTGCCCAAGCGCGCATCGGTTCCGCGCGCGCCGTCATCGCGCCGCAAGCCGGGCATCACCGAGGCCCCCTTCGCCGACCTGCCGCTGTCCGCCAGTGCGCGGCTGGTCGACATGGCGATGCCGCTGCACCGTCTCGCCCGGCTCGAACCGGGCATGGTCCTGCCGATCATGGTCGCGCGCAGCGTGCCCTTGCAGGTCGGCGAAGTCGTGCTGGCACGCGGCACCGTGGGCGAGGTCGACGACCAAGTCGCGCTCCAGATCACACACACGTTTACCGGGAGGGAAATCCGATGATCGACAAGTTCCACGGCCTCGGCCTCATCCAGGACATCGATGTCCGGCTGACGGTCGAACTGGGCCGCGCGCAGATGAACCTGCGCGAAGTGCTCGACCTGGCTGAAGAGAGCGTGATCATGCTCGACCGGCTCACCGACGAACCGCTCGATGTCTTTGTCAACGGCAAGCTGATCGCCAAGGGCGAGGTGGTGGCCGAGGGCAACCGCTTCGCGCTTCGCATTCTCGAACTCGCCGGTGCCACCCAGCCCGGAACTGCAGCCCCCGTGATGGAGGCGCAGGCCTGATGTTCTGGTACGTACTCAAACTGCTGCTGCTACTTCCCCTGATCGGATTGATGATCTGGGGCACGCTCAAGCTGGCGCAGAAGATGCAAGGTTCGCTTGGCGGCCCACATGGCGGCGGCGAGCGGGCGGTCAAGATCGTCGAGACGACAATGCTGTCACCCACGATGCGACTGGTGGTGATCAATTTCCACGGCCGGGAAATCCTCGTCTCCGCCTCGCGCGCTGGCCTCACCCGCCTCGCCGAAGCACCCGCCCGGGCGATTGTTGAAGGGGAGCCCGCGTGATCCGCCTGGCCAAGATCCTCGCGGCTGCGGCCGCGCTCTTCCTGCCCGCGATCGCGCACGCCCAGGTGGCAGCCGGGCAGGCGCAGGCGGCTGTTCCGGGCGCTCTCGATCGCGCGTTTGGCGAGCTCGGCGGTGCAGGCGGCGAGCCATTGAGCCTCTCGCTCCAGCTCCTGCTTGTCATGGGGCTGCTCACGATCCTGCCCGCGCTGGTGCTAATGATGACCAGCTTCACCCGGATCATCGTCGTCCTTGCGATCCTGCGTCAGGCGTTGGGTCTGCAACAGTCGCCGCCCAACCAGGTGCTGATCGGCCTCGCGCTGTTCCTGTCGCTGTTCGTCATGGCGCCGACGCTGGAGCGGGTGAACGAAAACGCGATCGCGCCCTACTCCGCGGGGCAGATCAACGCCGAGCAGGCAATCGCCGAGGCGGGGGATGAATTCCACGCCTTCATGATCCGCCAGACGCGTGAGACCGACCTCGCGATGTTTTCGGAAATCGCCAATGTCGGACAGTTCGCCAGTCCGCAGGAGGTTCCTTTTTCGATCCTGTTGCCAGCGTTCGTGACCAGCGAGCTGAAGACCGCGTTTCAGATCGGCTTCATGCTGTTCCTGCCGTTCCTGGTGATCGACCTGGTCGTTTCAAGCGTGCTGATGAGCCTGGGCATGATGATGATGAGCCCGATGCTCGTTTCGCTACCCTTCAAGCTGCTGCTGTTCGTCCTCGTCGACGGGTGGGCGCTCCTGATGGGCTCGCTTGCCTCCAGTTTCGGATAGCCATCATGGACGAGCTTCCCGTACTTCTTTCCCTTGCCGACCGGATGCTGTGGATTACCGCGCTGGTCGCGGCGCCGGTGTTGGTCGCCAGCTTGGCGGTCGGCCTGGTGATCGGGCTGATCCAGGCGGCTACCTCGGTGAACGAACAGACGCTGACCTTCGTGCCGAAGCTGGCTGCGATCGCCCTGGTGCTGGTGATCTTCGGCGCATCGATGATGGCGCTGGTCAGCGACTTCATGCAGGAAATATTCCTGGAAATTTCCCGGATCGGGCGATGATCGCACTCGATCTCGGCCTCGGTGCGGTCGAGGAGCAGTTCTGGCAGGTCGTGTTCCTGATGATGCGGATCGGCGCAGGGCTGCTCGCCGCACCGTTTTTCGGCGCGGCGTCGGTGCCGGTCACGGTTCGGGTCTGCCTAACCGGCGCGTTGGCAGTTTTCGTGACCGCCTGGATGCCGCCGGTTGCCGCACCGTCCGTGCTTTTCTCGCTTGAAGGCATGCTTGCCGTCGCGGGCGAGATCGCGGTCGGGCTGACGCTCGGTTTCGTGCTCCAGCTCATCTTCGCCGCGCCAACGATCGCCGCCGAGGTCATCGGCGGAGCGATGGGCATGAGCATGGCGATGGCCGCCGATCCGGGCACTGGCGGGCAGACGACCGCGTTTGGGCAATTCTTTATCGTGGTGCTGACGCTGATCTTCCTGGCCGTTGGCGGGCATCTGCAATGGATCGCGCTGCTGATCGAAAGCTACCGTGTGTTTCCTCCGGGCGAAACCTGGTTCGGCGCTGACGGATTTGCCCAGGTGGCGGGCTTCGCCGGCGCGATGTTCGAAGCGGCGGTACGGATCGCACTGCCAATCACGTTGATCCTGCTGCTGGTCCAGATGCTGACGGGCGTGCTCAGCCGATCGGCTCCATCGCTCAACCTCTTCGCGCTCGGCCTGCCCGCTGGCGTGCTGGCGGGCATTGCCGCGCTGATCATCGCCGCGCCGCTGATGTACGAACAGCTGGAGGATCTCGTCTCCATTGGCCTCGGCCATACGGAAGGCGTGTTGCTGCGATGAGCGAGACCGCCGGTGAAAAGACATTCGCGCCAACCGACAAGCGCAAACGCGATGCCGCCAATAAGGGTGACGTCCTGCGCTCGCGCGAGTTGGCAACGGCCGCCGCAATTCTGTTCGGCGCAGCCTGGCTCGTGTTCGCCGGGCCATGGATGCTGGGCGAGATGAGTGCGATTGCCCGCGACGGGCTCGTCTTCGACCGGCGCGACATCGTGGATTTTCAGCCTGGCCCGATGCTTTATGCCGGGATGATGATTGCCTTGCCGCCCGTGATGACAGTGGCGGCGCCGATGATTGTCCTTGCCCTGATTACGCAGCTTGGCGTGAGCGAGGACGGGCGGTGGGTGAACAAGAACCTCGCCTTCAAGGGGTCGCGGGTCAACCCGCTGGCCGGGCTGAAGCGGATGTTCGGGCCGACCGGCTGGATCGAGATGGGCAAGGGCATACTCAAGGTCGCGCTGTTGGGCGCGATCGCCTATGCGTGGGGTCGCAGCTGGCTGGAAACGATTGTCGGGCTGGGCGCGGGCAACCTTTCGCAGCAACTTGGCGCGGCCTGGGGGGCGATTACATCGCTGTTGTTTGCGCTGGCCGGCGGCCTGGTGGTGATCGCGCTGGTGGACCTGCCGATCCAGATCGTGCGGCGCAATCAGCGGCTCAAGATGAGCCATCAGGAAATGCGCGACGAGCACAAGGAACAGGAAGGCTCGCCCGAGGCCAAGGCCCATCGCCGTCAGCGCCAGCGCGACATCGCGGCGGGCGGCGTCGCGGGCGCCATGCGCGAGGCGCAGTTCGTGCTGACCAACCCGACCCATTTCGCCGTCGCGATGATTTATGACCCTGAACGTGCCGCCGCGCCGCTGGTGCTGGCCAAGGGGCGGGGTGACAAAGCGCAGGCCATGAAGGAGCTGGCGCGCGAATATGGCGTGCCGCTGCTCGAATTCCCGCAGCTGGCCCGATCGGTCTACTACACCACGCGCGAAAATCAGACGATCCGTGAAGAGCTCTATTCGGCGATCGCTTCGGTGCTTGCCTTCGTTTTCTCGCTGAAGCGCGGCGAACGGCGCCCCGTGCCGCTGATCGAGGTTCCGATCGAACTGCGGTTCGATGCCGACGGGCGCGTGGCGGCTTAATCGGCGCGGCCTGGCGACGTTCTACTCAGCATGACCTCGGCATCCACGATCATCACCGCATTGGGCACGGGCAGCGGGGTCGACATGGCCGCGCTCGCGAACAACCTGGCGACCGCGCAGTTCCAGTTCCGCGCCGAACGCCTGGCGACACGGTCCGAGGTGCTCGAGCGCCAGATTTCGACTGCCTCCTCGCTCAGGAACTCGCTGTCGGTGCTTGCGAGCGCCATCGGCGACCGTGTCAGGACCGGCGATCTCGCCGTGACACCGAAGGTCGCGAATCCCGCGGTCGCGACAGCCAGCAATCCCGGCGGGCTGGGTGGCAACGGAACCTACCGGCTGGAAGTGACCGCACTGGCCCAGGGCCAGACACTGGCGAGCCCCGGCTATGCCGACCCGGCGACCGCGTTTGGGGCGGGCACGCTCTCCATTCGGTTCGGCACGATTGGCGGCGGGACGTTCACGGCGGACGCCGCGCAGGACGCCATAACGGTCGCCGTACCGGAGAATGCAACGCTGACCACGATCGCGGCGGCGATCCGGGCGCAGGGGGGCGGCATCGACGCCTATGTTGCGCAGACGCCAGATGGCGCGAAGCTCGTGCTGAAAGGCGCGGAAGGGGCCGGCAAGGCATTTACGATAGAAGCGGTCGACGATCCTGCCGCGACCGGCAACACACTGGCCGGGCTCGCCTGGCAACCGTCGGTCGGCGATGCCGGGCGCCGCCTCGCCAACGCGTCTGACGCGCAATTCATCCTCGATGGCCTGGTTCGCACGGCGCCAAGCAACAAGGTCGGCCTTGTGGCGCCGGGGCTGTCGCTGACCCTTACGGGGACCAATGTCGGGGCGCCGACCACGATCAGCTTTTCCAGCCCCGGAGCCGCGTTAACCACCGTCATGCAGGACCTGGTCAGCGCGTTGAACGAGGTCGTGGGCGACCTGCGTACCGCGACCGATCCACTGACCGGCGATCTCGCACGCGATGCCGGCGCCCGAGCGCTGAAGCGGACCCTGTCGGGCCTGGGCACCGAAATCATCATGCCGGGCGCTCCGCAAGGGACGCCAAGAACCTTGTCGGACCTCGGTCTTGCAATCGAGCGCGATGGCACTTTCCGCCTCGATGCCGCGCGCCTGCAGGCAACGATCGCGCGTGATCCCGATGGGGTTGCTGCCATGTTCACACCCGGCCTCAACGGGGTGTTTGCGACGTTTGACCGGATTTCGCGAACGGCGGCGCAGACCAGCGACCCCGGAACGCTGGCCGGATCGATCGTCCGTTATCAAAATCAGTCGAGGCAGTTGACCGAGGACACCGCCAAACTGGCCGAGCAGCAAGAACGGCTGCGGGCATCGCTGACCGCAAGGTTCGCCAAGGCCGACGTGCAGGTCGGCGCGTCAAGATCCACCCTGACTTTCCTCCAGGCGCAGATCGACGCCTGGAATGCCTCGAAGGACTGACATGCTCGCTCTGACCGATCCGCACGAGGCCTATCGTCGCAGCGCGCTCGACGCGCGCGTGCATGGCGGCGACACCGCGGCGCTCGTGACGCTATGCCTCGAGCACGCGGTTGGCGGGCTGAGCCTTGCGCTTTTCGCCGAGGCGCGTGGTGATACCGCGCAGCGATCGAAAGCGCTGACCAAGGCGCTCACGGCCATCACCGCGCTGGAGATGGGGGTGGATCGTGGCGCGCCGCTCGCCCAGGCCTTGCTCCAGGTCTATGGCGCCGCGCGCAAGGCTGTGCTCGACAGTGTCGTCCGGTTCAATCCGGTGGCCCTCGCGACGGCGCGCTCGGACCTGACCGAGATCAAGGGCGCGTTGCACGGGGCAGGGTGATCTCCTGCGTCCGAGGAATCCAATTTAAATCATTGCCGATTTGACGATTGCTCCCGGCAGGGGCGCGCGTTAATCACGTTTTGCTGGACGATTTCGGCGCGCGGCGGATCGATATGCCACGGGTTTATCGGTTGGTCGACGGGGGTCGCGGCCGTTCCGGCGGACGGTGCAACGGGGTTTCGGTGAGTTTTGTCGATGCAGCGCAGTAATGGCGCGGATGGGGCATCCGTGCATGTCATCGATCATGACTCGCGGCGTCGGGCTGAAATTTCCAGGGTGTTGATCGCGCGCGGCTTTCATGCCGAAATCCATGAGGATGCCGCCGAGTTCTTTCGTCTCGCGCCCGACCGGGCCCTGGTCCTGCTTATTGAGCGTGCCGACAGTGATGTGCTCGCGGATTTTCAGCGGAGCGCCGCCAACAAGGGGCGATACTATCCGGTCGCGGTTTACGCGGAGGCGCCGCAGCCCGAATTGGTGGTCCGCGCGATGCGGGCCGGCGCAATCGATTACCTACGCTGGCCATTCGGCGGCGGTCTGCTGGACACGGCGCTTGCGTTGCTTGCGGACGAAGGGGAGCGCAGACGCAAGAGCCAGACGATGCGCGCCGAAGCACGCAATCTCGTGGGTCAGTTGACCCCGCGCGAGCATGACGTGCTGGTATCGCTGATCAACGGAAATTCCAACAAGCAGATTGCGGCCGAGCTGTCGGTGAGTCCCCGCACGGTCGAAATCTATCGCAAGAACATGATGCGCAAATTCGACGCTCGCTCGACCTCGGATGCCATGCGGATCGGCATCTATGCCGATCTGTGGGAGGAATCGCGAAGCTAGGACAAGGATAACGGCCCTACAGGCCGATCGACGGCGCCAGGTCCATCAGCACCAGCACGCAGCCAAGCCACGCCTTGACCAGCGCGCGCGATCGGGTGGCATCGTTGCCGGTGCCAGTTGCTTCGACCCCGTCAATCCAGACCCTCGCCTGTTTTTCGCCGACATCCGCATCCAGGATTTGATGTCTGAGCATTGGCCCGACAACCGCGCACGCCGCCGAATCGAGCGCGCCATTGGCGATCATCGAATCGAACCTTTGTTCGTCCAGATCGCAGCGGATCCACGCGTCATATGGCGGCGGGCTCAATTGCTCGAGAAGATAGGCCATCTTGAGGACGCGGGCCGTATCGGCCGGTCCCGGGGCCAAGCGCGCAAGGTGCTCGACGCTGGCGCGCCAGGTCAAGCCGTCAAGGCAGGGCTGCTCCCTCATGTGCGACGCCATCGCTTATTGTCTTGTGCAAACGTTTACACCAAATTTTCATGCTTGGGAAGCCGCCGGTTTGACCAATGATATCGCTCGATTGGTCGATAATGTGTTGTGCGGGGCAAGCGCGACCATGCATCGTGTGTGCAACCCGTCGGAAACAAGCTGTCACCGGACGGGTCAGAATGGACGGAATGTTTTTCCGGGCATGATCGGTCCAAGATAAATCTTTCTCGTGGTCAATGTCACGAAACCGGACACCGGCGAGTGATAGCTGTATGTTGCATTGGCTGACGGTAATTACCGGTTTAGTTCAGAGACGTCCGGCGGCTGAAGGCTCGGAATAATATGGAACAGGCCGGCGGGGCACATGCCCTGCCTTTGCGCGAAGGGGGTAATGCGATGAACAAACCATTTCATGTCGATGCCACCCCTCGCCCGACCGTTCCCGTTCGCGCCCCGGTGCGGCGCGAAACCTTGCGCGTGGCGTTGATGGCATTGACGGCTTTGCTCGATTGCCTCGCGCTGATTGCCGGTTTCAAGTTGGTCGAGGAACTTCGCGGATTCGCCTGGCTGTCGCCGGGTGGGGTCTCGCTGCTGATCATCGCGGTACCTTCGTATCTTTATTTCGGCGTTATCGGCTCCAGCTTTTCGTCGACCACCATCGGCCGGTTCTCCGAATCCTACGTGTCGGCCCTGCGCGCCTTGCTTTGCACGGCACTGGTGCTGATCGCGTGCGCCTTCCTGGCCAAGTTCAGCATGAAGATTTCACGGTCCTCGTTCGCCTATGCGATGATCCTGTCGTCGGGCATGCTGATCGTGTCGCGGATGTTCATCGCCCGCGCGTTTCGCTGGACGATGCGCGGGCGCAGCGCTGATCATTTGCTGATCACCGACCGTCGCCCGATCGAAATGCCTCCCACGCTTGACCTGCTGGATCTGCGCGAGGCTCGTTTGCGCCCTGATCTCTACAGCCCAGCGCAGATGAGCGAGCTTTCCGAACGCATTCGCCATTACGACATCGTCTATCTCCTGTGCAGCGACGAACGCGAACGCGAGGCCTGGATCACAACGATGAAGGCAAGCGGCGTCGCGTGCGAGATCGTGATGCCGGATAATTCGCTCTATTCAGCGGTGGGCATCGGGCGAATGGGGGGCAACGACACGCTGATCCTGTCGCGCGGTCCATTGAGTCTTGGCAGTCGGATCAAGAAGCGCGTGTTCGATCTCGTCATCGCTTCGGTCATGCTGATCGTCCTCGCGCCACTGATGGCACTGGTCGCCATTCTCATCAAACTGGAAACCCCAGGGCCCGTACTCTTCACCCAAATGCGGATTGGGCAGGCCAACCGACCGATCCGGGTCTACAAGTTCCGTTCGATGCGAATGGCGGAATCCGACGCACTCGGCAGCCGGTCGACCGCGCGCGACGACGATCGGCTCACCCGGGTCGGTGCGTTCATCAGGCGGACCAGCATTGATGAACTGCCGCAACTCTTCAACGTCGTGCTGGGCGACATGTCGCTGGTTGGCCCGCGGCCCCATGCGGTTGGCTCGCGCGCGGGCGAACAACTGTTCTGGGAGGTGTCGGAACTGTACTGGATGCGTCACGCGCTCAAACCGGGCATCACGGGCCTGGCGCAGATCAACGGTTTCCGGGGGGCGACCCATCGGCGGGGCGATCTCGAGGCTCGGTTGCGTTACGATCTGCAATATCTGCAAACCTGGAGCCTGTGGAACGATCTCGTGATCATGTTGGCGACACTGAAAGTGGTTTCGCATGCCAACGCATATTGAGCCCCGAGCGAGTAACGCCGACCGCCGCTGCGCCCGGACGTTTCGGAGAATTTGATGAACACTGCATCCATCGGGCGCCGGATAGCGGCGTCGGTGTTCGCCCGGCTCTCGCCGGACCTGCGCGAACATGTTGCCTCGATGGTCGAGCGGCGATTCGAGGACATCGTCTATCGCCGCCTTGCCGCGCGGGGCTTCCGGCCGGGTGCGCTCATTGACATCGGGGCGTTTCGAGGCGGTTGGACGCGGATGGCGCGCGATATTTTCGGAACGCCGCCCGCCCTCATGGTCGAACCACAGGGCAAGCTTATCCCCGCATTGCAAGCTTACGCCGATGCCGGTCGCGGCCTGTCGCTGGCGCACGCGCTTATCGCCGGCGAGGCTGGCCGCGAAGTCGATTTCAACGAGATGGGCACCGGGTCCTCGATGTTTGCCGAGGCGAGCGACGCTCCGCGCACGGTGCAGCGGATGACGACTACGACGCTCGATGCAGTCGCAGGGGATGCGCTGCCCGATGCGCGCGACCTGTTCCTCAAAATCGACGTGCAAGGGGCTGAACTTGAGGTGCTGCGCGGCGGCGCGGACACGCTCGCGCGCGCTGCATTGGTGCAGCTCGAGACCGCATTGCTGCCCTACAATGCCGGCGCTCCGTTGTTGCCCGAAGTCACCGGCTGGATGGCGGAGCGGGGCTGGTTGCCGATCGAGGTTTCCGGCTTCAGTCGCCCGCGCCATGAATTGGTACAGGTCGACCTGCTGTTCGCCCCGGAAGCGTCGCCCTTGCGGCCGAGCTACTTCCACTTCTAGAATCAAGCTGCCCGTTCGTCGCAGGAATCGCACGTGACATTGTCCGCACTTCATCTCGATCGGCCGCCTAGCGTTTTTGGCGATGCCTCGCGCCGCACCATTGCGGCTGGAGTGCGGTAGATGCGCTTCGTCGCCCTGGCGCTGATCATGCTCAGCCTGCCAGTATTCATCGCATGGCTTCAATCTGGATCGCGCCATCGCAACCACGCGCTGACTTTGCTCGGGCTTCTGGTGTTCTTGACTGGATCGCTCAGTGTCGATGCGTCTTTCATTACCTGGCCGCTCTGGAATGGCACTGCGCGCGGCATCACGATCGCGCCGAGCGATACGCTGGCACTTGCGTTGCTGTTCACACGCAGGCGAAGCTGGGCGCGGCTACCCTTCGTCGGCGTGATGAGCGCCTATCTGGCCGTGCTTGCCCTGTCTGTGGCTTTTTCGCTTCTTCCCTTGGCGTCCGTGTTTTCAGTGTGGGATTTCGGCCGCTGCTTTGTCGTTTTCCTGGCGGTGGCGGGCGAGATGGCGCGTCCCGGGGCATTCGGTGCCTTGCTGCGCGGCTTGGCAATGGGCTTGATCGTGCAGGCGGGATATGTGGTCAACCAAAAGCTATCCGGTGTGGTTCAGGCGAGCGGAACGCTGGTCCATCAGAACATTCTTGGCATGATGACGGTAGCAGCGGTCCCGCCGCTGCTGGGCGCGATGCTGGAAGGCGAACGGCACTGGCTGATCAAGATTGGCGTGCTCGCCGGGCTGATCGTGGTGGCCGGCGGCGGATCGCGCGGTGCCATCGCGATGATCGGCGCGGCCAGCGTCCTTCTGATTTTCGTGTCGCTCGTCCGACGGCAAACCCCCCAGAAGCTCGCCCTCGTGGGTGTTTCGGCGGTCCTGCTCGTGATTGCGGCGCCCTTCGCCATGATGACCCTCCAGGATCGCTTCGGCGGCCATTCGATCCTGGCGCAGGAGGAGCAACGGGCGGCCATGGAAAACGCCGCGCGAGCCATCATCAGCGATTATCCGCTAGGCGTTGGCGCGAACCTCTATACAAACGTGTCCAACAGCCAGGGGTACGCCAACCGCGCCGGGATGGCCTGGAACACATCCAACAGGTCGGTGCCGGTGCATAACGCCTACCTGCTCACCCGCGCGGAAATGGGGATTCCCGGCTTGGTGACGTTCACGTTGCTGCTGGGTTGGCCGCTCGTCGCTGGCCTCGTCCATGCCTTCCGCAATCGCCGCAAGAGTGCGGATGGTTACGTTCTCGGAGGGGTTGCCGCCCTGGGGGCCATCGCGGTGCAAAGTCAGTTCGAATACGCCGCGGTCACGTATCCAGTCAAACTGGCGATGATCATGAGCCTGGCCGTGATCGCAGGTCGCATTCGCGCGGCGCGGCTCGAGCGTGCGGCCCCAGCCCCCCTACCAACTTCTTCCGTCGCTCCGCGGCTGGACCGGCCCGGCCATATCCCCGAAATGCCGACCGTTCCGCCTGTCGGTGGCATCAGGTGATTGTTTTGCCGCAAATTAACCTAGCGCGGCTAGGGCACGCACGCCCTCCGCTGGAGAAAACCGAATGAAGATCGAGACCGCCAAGGCGTGGGATACCGCGATGCGTGGCTATGGCGACGTGCTGAAGGGGATCGTCGCGCAGTGCGAGGATGCCGACGTGCTAGAGTTGGGAGCGGGGCGTTATCCGTCGTTCCGGCTGGATGAGATGCCCAATTCCATCAGGTCGTACACCGTCAACGACATCAGCGAGCACGAATTGTCGTTATTACCCGAAGGCTACGACAAGGCGTGCTTCGACGTCAGTGGCGACGCGGGCAATTTTCGCGATACTTATGACGTCGTATTTTCACGCTTCCTGGCCGAGCATGTGCCCGATGGCGAGGCAATGCATCGCAATGTCTACCAGGTGCTTCGAGAAGGGGGCACGGCGTTTCACCTGATCCCCACGCTCTATGCGTTACCATTCGTGATCAACAAGTATTTGCCTGAAAAGGTCACGTACAAGCTGCTCGAAAAGCTGTCGCCCCGGCGCGCGATCAGTCCCAAATTCCCGGCTTACTATTCGGCCTGCTATGCCGATCCTGACCGGATGGAGCGGATGCTCAAGGGCATCGGCTATCGCGAGGTCGAGGTGCGGCCGTTCTATGGGCATTTCTATTATGAGAAGATCCCCGGGCTGAAGCAGATCCACGAAACCTTTTCAGGCCTGGCGGCACGGCGTGATTGGACTGCGCTTGGCAGCTATGCCTATGTGCGCGCAGTGAAGTAATCCGTCCCCGCGCCCGGAAAGGTTCCGATGAGCCAATCGCTGCGCCGACATCCCGCCCTCGCGGGACTGCTGAGCCATTTCGGCCAAGGTCGACTGGGGAGCCAGGCGAGCTGGGTGATGGTGCCATTCGCGGGGCAGCAGGTCGTCCGGCTCGGCACCAATGTCATCCTGGCGGGCCTGCTGGCCCCAGAAATGTTCGGGATCATGTTGCTGATCAACACCCTGCGTACCGGGGTGGAGCTGCTTTCGGACATCGGCATCGGCCAAAGCGTTGTCCGCTCACCCAATGGTGAGGACCAGCGTTTCCTCGATACGGCGTGGACGTTGCAGCTCTTGCGCGGCGCGCTGCTGTGGGCGATTACGGTCGCCGCGGCGGTACCGTTGGGGACGATCTACGGCCAGCCCGAACTGGTCCTGATCATCCTGGCGGTCAGCCCGGTGTTCCTGTTCACCGGGCTCCAGTCGCCGGGGCTGTTCCTGGTCCAACGCCAGATGCGCCTGCGCGCGCGGGCTGCCTATGACGTCGGCACGACCGTTTTCCAATGCGCGTTCACCATTGCGCTCGCGGCGGTCATGCCGTCGGTCTGGGCGCTGGTCTGGGGGCTGGTGGTCAGCACGTTCTTCTCGATGGTGATGAGTTATCTCGTCGGGACCAGGCGGCTGCCGAAATTTGCCTGGGATCGGCCAGCGCTGGGTGAAATCCTCAACTTCGGCAAATGGATATTCCTTTCGACGGTCCTCTATTTCGCTGCAACCAGCACGGATCGGATTTATTTTGTGGCGGCGCTGCCGCTGGCGCTAGCCGGGGTTTATGCGATCGCGCGGACCTTTGCGGAGCTGTTCGACCAACTGGCCCAGCGGGCGGGCGCAATGCTGATCTTCCCCAAACTGGCGATGATGGGGGATGGCCGGGGCGAAGCGGCGGCTCGGCTGCGCGCGAAGCGGCGCATGCTCCTCGCACTGGTCGCGGTAGCGCTGGGCGGGGCGGCAGCGGTGGCTGACCGGCTCATCATGCTTCTCTATGACGACCGCTATGTGCTCGCCGCGTTCATGCTGCCGATTCTTTTCGCAGGCGTTTGGTTCCGCGTGCTTGGCGCTTTCGCGGATTCCATGCTGATGGGATGTGGGCGGCCGACACCGGGCGCGGTTGCCAATGGTATGAAATTCGCCGTGCTGGCGCTCGGCTTGCCGCTGGCCATGGCCTATGCCGACATCTTCGCAGCCCTGCTGGTGCTGATCCTGGCGGAAATCGCGCGCTGGATCGTGCTGGCGCCAATCCTGCAGGGCGAACGCCTGGCCCGCGTGACCGATGATCTCGCGCTCACCCTCCTGGCCGCCGTCGCGGCGATCGGGTTCAAGCTGGCGCTGGGCGCGGCGGGGCTCGTTCCAACGCTCGATCAATGGTGGGCGCTGGGGGCGCCGCTGCGTGGTTGAGCTACACTGGCGTAGGCAAACCCAATGGGGCGCGATACGGCCTACCGCGCAGCGGCATGGAAACACAGCTGTATCATTTTGGCAGGTGCGCCGCTGGCGACTTGCCACAAACGAATGCCGACACTTAACGCTCCAGCCGTACTCAATCGCCCGGAAATGACGTGAAGATCTTCGCCAATTCGCAATTCCGAGCTCACTGGGTGTCGCGGCGCCTGCCCCGGTCCGCCAGTGCGGACCCATGGCAATGATGCGCGGTGAGCAGGAGGGGGGCGCCGGGCGCGGTGTTGATGAGCCGACCATCGGTTATCTGGTCAGCTGTTATCCCGCCCCAAGCCACACCTTCATCAGCCGAGAGGTCGATGCGTTAGCCGAACTGGGGGTTCCCGTCAGAACCTATTCGGTGCGCCGGGCAGCGGCAGGCAACGTGCAGCCCGACACATGCGCGGGCGCCAAGGAGACATTCGTCATCCTCGGGCGGGGCGTGGCCGGAATGGCAATCGATCACATCGCCACGTTCCTCCGTCACCCCTTGCGTTATCTCACGGTTCTGATGCTGGCACTGCGCCATCGTACGCAAGGGCTTCGACCGGTCGTCTGGGCCCTGTTTCATTTCGTCGAGGCGGTAATCCTGGCCGCGCAGTTACGCCGCGATGGGATTGGCCACCTGCACAATCACTTCGCCAATTCCGGTGCGACGGTCGGGATGCTTGCGTCGCGTCTGAACGGGATTGGCTGGAGCCTGACGTTACACGGGATTTCGGAGTTCGATCACCCGGCCGGATATTTATTGCCTGACAAGATCGCTCGGGCTGAATTCGTTGTTTGTGCGTCCTACTTTGTCCGCGCACAGGCCATGCGGACGATCGAACCTGCACATTGGTCGAAGATGCACATCGTGCGGTGCGCGATTTCACCGTTGGCACTGCCAACGGGCGCTCCGCAGCGTGGCACCGGGGATTTCCAGATCGTGTGCGTTGCACGACTTTCGGCTGAAAAGGCCCATTCCGGCCTGCTCGCCGCCGTCGAGCAATTGGTGGCGGAAGGGCTGGCGCTGCACGTGCAATTGATCGGTGACGGGCCCGACCGAGGCCGGTTGGAGACCGAGGTCCGCAGCCGCGGTCTGCAGGAAAATTGCACGTTTTCCGGTTATCTCGACGAGGCGGCGACGCTGCGTGCGATTTCGGCTGCGGATCTTCTCGTACTGCCAAGTTTCATGGAAGGTTTGCCGACAGTCCTGGTCGAAGCGCTCGCGCTCGGGGTTCCGGTTGTCGCGACCGGAGTTGCCGGCATACCCGAGCTTGTCATCGACGAGGAGACTGGACTGCTCTTTCGGCCGTCGGACTGGCACGATCTCGCAACACAGATCGGGCGATATGCCAGCGACCCCGAATTGCGTGAGCGCCATGCCATGGCCGGTAGAAAGATCGTGCGAGACGAGTTCATGCATCCCCAGGCCGCGCAGCCGCTCAAGCATTTGTTCCTGCATGAGGGTTGAAACGATTTCGGAGCCCGCCACACCCAGCGAGGAAAGCCGGATCGCCATCCTCGATGGCTGGCGGGCGCTCAGCATCATCCTCGTGCTGGTTGCGCACTGGTTCCCCTTTCCTGGCGTGACGCAGCTCAACTACGTGGCCGGGGCGGCGGGCATGGCTGTGTTCTTCACCTTGTCCGGGTTCCTGATAACCCGATTGCTGCTCAAGGATCAGAGGTTCGCCCCATTCCTCGTCCGCCGGCTTTTTCGCATCGTACCATTGGCCTGGGCCGCGATGATCGTGCTTGCGGTCTGGAACGGAGCGGATGCCGCCACGATTGCAAACAATCTGATGTTCGTCTCCAACTTGCCACCGGCGGACCTGATGCGCGGGGGCGAGCATCTTTGGAGCTTGTGCGTCGAAGTTCAGTTTTACCTCGCGATCGGCTTTCTCGTCCTGGTGGGCGGCCGAAAGGCGCTGTACCTGTGCCCGCTGATCATGTTGTCCGTTACCGCGCTGCGGATCGTCGACAGCCAATACATCAGCATCGTCACTTGGCACCGGGTTGACGAAATACTGGCGGGGGCCACGCTGGCGCTCGTGTACGAGCATTTCAAGGCAGGTTCGATCCCGCGATTCAGCAGCGCTTACACCGTGTTGGCATTTGTCGGTTTTCTGGTCGTATCACACCCCGCGACAGGCCCTCTACAATACCTGCGGCCCTATATGGCCGGTCTGGCCGTCGGGCTTTCGCTGATATCCGCGCCGCGATTGATTGAGGCGTTGTTTGTGTCCAGGCCGGCGTCTTACATCGCGCAGACCAGCTACGCTGTTTATGTCGTGCATGGCATGCTCACCGCTACCTGGCTGGGCGGCGACCACCTGGAAAAATGGCAGCAGTACGCGCTGCGTCCGGTATTGGCGGCGGCGACATTCCTGATCGCGCACGTCTCGACATTCCAATTCGAACGCCGATTCATCGAACTCGGCAAGCGACTGGTTCGGCCCAAGGCAGCGCCCGCTCCACGTTGACGCGAGCGCGGCACCGATCGTTATGCGCGATCTGCGATCGGCCCTGCGCCATTGCATGATCGTATGGGCTCCAGCCCGGTTGCGCTCCGTAGACGGGCTGATGTCCTGAAATTTCTTCGCACCAGCGGTCAACGGCGGCTCGCATATCTGGCGAGCCCCACTGCGGGGAGCGTAACTGCTCGCGCCAGTTTCGCGCATGCATTTGGGAGGCTCAGCGTCCGCCTGACATAGCCAGAACGATCAGGCCTGGGCGCGCCGCCGTGCGGGCCCGGCGCGCATGGCGCTACCGATCGCGAAGAAGCCGACGATCAGCATCAGCCAGGTTGCGGGCTCCGGCACCAGGGGCACGACAGGTGGGACCACCGGCGGCGGCGTTGTCGGCGTTGGCGTGGGCGGCGTCGTTGGCATTGGCGTAGGCGTGGGCTCGGGGGTCGGCGTGCCGGTTGGAAGCGGTGTCGGAGTACCGGTCGGCGTCGGCGTCGGCGTAGGCGTCGGCGTTGGCGTCGGACCCGGGGGGTTCTCGCCCGTAGGGTCGCCCGGACCTTCGCCGGAAGGCGGCGCGGCGGGCGGGATCGTGCCGCCTGCGCCCGGCCCGGGGCCGAACGGGGCGATAGCCATGCCGCCCGGGAAGGAGCGCGCCACCGGCGTCGTCAGCGCGGCCAGTTGGACCGGCGATGCCCCGCCCAGTCCGTTGTCTGCGGTCACGGGCACGGGATCGCCGGGCAGCAGCGCAACCGCTTCCTCTCCCGTGGTCGGGGCCGTGCGCGGCGCGATGCTGCGCGCAGCGCCGCTGGCGGGGCGCCGTCGCAGATCATCCACCACGGAGTTGCTGCGGCCCATCGTCCGCACCATGCGATACGTGGGCGTGTTGGCGAATTCGTCGTCAGGCGACACCTCGCCCGCAACAAAGCCGCGCGTCGGCCAGCATTCGCGCAGGTCGTAGGGATCGCGGTGATCCGAATCAGCCTGGCGGCCCCGTGCGTCATCAAGTGTCGGGAAACCGATCAACTGCGTCACCAGCCCACCGTTTTCGTGGCAATCGTACTGGTAGAGCTGGCGTTCGCGCGTGGGCAGCATCGCCGCCACGATCGCCACGATCATGAACGACCCGAATACGAATCCCGTCGTCGTGTGGCGCCCGTTTTCCATGCCTGCCCTGCCCGAATGCCGTTTCGCCGACGTGGCGAATCCTGCGTAAGGAACGTCGTTAATTGATCGTTACATACGTGCGGCGGGCAAGTGAGGCAACCTTGCCAGGCTCCATGTAGCAAGCCGGGACAGCGCGCGCCGCACAGATGACCAGAGCCCGACACGGCAAAAAATATCCATATAGGTAAAATCAACTTTCCTACATAACCAATCAGAACTTAGGAGGCGATGATCGGTCCCCCCACACGGAGCTTTTCATGGCGCACGATGACTTTGCCAATCTTTCCGATTCGCCCATCAGCCCGGCGCGGCGCGCTTTCGCGATCCAGCCGAGCGATGCACCGCTCGTGCCCTTGCCCAAGGCAATCATGGCGGGTGGGCCTGGCAACGTGACGTTGCGCGCGGTCGATTCGACCTCGGACGTCGTCATCACCGTGCAGGCGGGACAGATCCTGCCCATCCGGGTCGCATATGTACGCGCAGCCGGCACGACCGCGACCGATCTGGTCGCGCTGGCATGAGGATCGATGCATCGCTAGCGACGATCGGGCTGGCACCGCTGCGGCGGGCTGGTCAGTCCGTCCCGCCGAAGGCCCCCGCCTGGGCGCTCCAGCGTCTCGTGATTGAAGGCGACAGCATCACGTCGGGAATGCCGTCGACGTACAACAGCAACTTCTACA
>CAZEWN010000022.1:0-47768 GCA_964516135.1 uncultured Erythrobacter sp.
ATGGGAAGGCGAACTCGACCAGGATCAACTCGCCATAGCCCTCGCCAAACCCGCCCAGGGGACCGTGCCGGATCAGCCCTCGTAGCTGATCCGGTAAACCACGTTGGCCCAATCGTCCGACAGTAGCAGTGCGCCGTCGGGCATCTGAAGCAAATCGACCGGGCGGCCCCAGTATGCATCACGTTTCGCATCCAGCCAGCCGCTGACGAAAGGGGTGTACGACACCACCTTGCCATCGCGCACCTGTGCCATGCTTACCTGATAGCCGACCTTGCCGTCGCGGTTCCACGAGCCGTGTTCGGCCACGAACAGCGCTCCGCGATACCTCGGCGGGAACATCTTGCCGTTGTAGAAGATCATTCCCAGCGGCGAAGCATGGGCAGTGACCTCATGCACCGGCGGGGTGCTGCGGGTACAGGCGCGTGCATCGCCAAATTCGGGATCGACCACCGAGCGCGCATGACAGGCGGGAAAGCCGAAGTGCTGTCCGATGCGGTCGAGCCGGTTGATCTCGCACGCGGGAATGTCGTCTCCCATCAGGTCGCGGCCATTGTCGGTGAACCACAGTTTGCCCGTCTGCGGGTGCCAATCCATGCCGACTGAGTTACGCACGCCGCGCGCAATGACTTCCAGGTCGGAGCCATCGGGCTTCATCCGCACGATCGTGCCGTCCATGTCGTTCTTGGGCGGGCACACATTGCAGTCCGCGCCGACGGGCACGTAGAGCTTCCCGTCAGGCCCGAACTTCATGAATTTCTTTTCATGCTTCGTCTGGTTGGGAAATCCGTCGAAGACCACTTCAGGCTTTGGCGGCGCGGCTAGATTGCGCTCGATATTGGGGAATTTGAGGATGCGGGTGATTTCCGCGACATAAAGCGCGCCGTCGCGGAAAGCGACGCCGTTAGGGCGGACCAGGCCGCTCGCGATGGTGTGGACGCGCTCGGCTTGGTTGTCGCGGTCTCGATCGACCAGTGCATAGACCTCTTCGCCGTGCCGGTTGTTCCCGACAAATACGGTGCCACCATCGCCCAGCGCGAGCGATCGCGCGTCGTTGACCTTGGCATAGACCTCGATCTTGAACCCGGGCGGTAGCTGCAGCCCGGCAAGGTCGAGATACCCCTCGGGATAGTCCTTGTACTCGCGCTCGCGTGGGCCTTCGCGGGCCGCAATCGTGCCGGTCACGCCATAACGCTCAGTATGTTCGCGCACTTCAGCCACCGCCGCCGCGTCGATCGGGGCAAGGCGATCCTTGTGAAACGTGGCGCGGACATAGTTCAACAGCGCGGCAACCTCGCTATCGCCCAGCTGCGGAAAGCCGGGCATCTGACCGTCCCACGGTTCGTCGTTGACCAAGATCGGGCCGGAAAGACCGTTCAGCACCACGCTGATCAGGCGCCGCTCGTCGCCCTCCAGCCAGTCGCTGTCCTTGAGCGGTGGATGCTCGCCCGCGACACCCATGCCGTCGGCGCCGTGACATGCCGCGCAGTTCGCCTGGTAAAGCTGCTCCCCAAGTGCGTTATCGTCAGCGGCTTGTTCCGTGCACCCGGCCAGGAAAAATGCCGTGCCAGCCAACAGAGCTCGTCGCATTCCGAACCGATATGTCATGATGCCGCCAGAACCTCCTGCCGTTGTTCGCCCAATCCAGTTATGCCCAGCACCATCGTGTCGCCCGGCTTGAGGAAGCGTGGCTCTGGCTGCAGTGCCTGTCCCGCGCCAGCAGGCGATCCGGTCGCGATCACGTCCCCCGGTTCGAGGGTCATGAAGTTCGAAAGATGGGCGATCAGTTCGGCAATCCCGCGAACCATTCGGTTCGCGCGGCAATGTTGGTGGCGTTCGCCATTGACCTCGAGCCACAATTCCAGTGCGCCATAATCGGGAACCTCGTCGCGGGTGACGAGCCAAGGGCCGATCGGGCCGAATCCGTCGCAGCTCTTGCCTCGCGACCACTGCGGAATGGGGTGATCCAGCTGATAGCGCCGCTCGGTGATGTCGTTGACCACGCAGTACCCAAACACATGGTCAAGCGCGTTGTTGGCGTCGATATACCGGCCGCGCCGACCGATCACGATGCCCAGCTCGACCTCCCAATCGGTGTGCTGGCTGCCGCGCGGTAATTCGACCGCGTCGTTCGGCCCGGCGATCGAGCTGTTCGCCTTGAGGAAAAACACCGGATCCGCTGAGGCAAGGTTCATCTCGCTTGCATGGTCGGCATAATTGAGCCCCACACCGATGAACTTTCCCACGCGCCCGACACAGGGTGCGATGCGGACGCCAGGATCGATTGCGGGAAGGGCGGATGGGGCAAGGTCGACCAGGCCTGCCAGCGCACCATTACCGATCGTGACCGGATCGATATCGGCAACAAACGCCGACAGATCGCGCAGGACTCCATCGTCGTCCAACAGCGCCGGGCGCTCGCGCCCCTGATCGCCAATTCGCAGAAATTTCATGTCGCGCCGTCTCCCCGCAGTCCTGGCACCGGATTTGCGGCCGACGTACAAAAACGCGCTGGCCCGGGGCGAGACGAACCACCGCTTATTTCACGATGCGGGGCGCTTCCGCCCTACGGAAAGGCACTGATGCGCGGTTGCGCCGCGCGCGCACTGTCGCTTAGCCATGGTGCAACGAGAACATCGAGAGAGGATCATCATGCACCGCCGAACGCTCCTGAAGTCCGTCGCGCTGGGATCGATGGGCATTGCCGCGATTGGCGCATCCGCCCAGCAGGCAATGGCGCAGACGCTGGCGCCGCACCGACGGCAGGTGAAGATCGCCAGGGTCGAAGCCTTTAATGTACCGGAATCCACCTTTGTCTGCGTGACGGCGGATGATGGGACGACCGGTTGGGGCGAGGCAGGGCACGACGGCGGGGCGATCACCGTCAAGATGATCACCGATGAAATGGCCAAGCTGGCCGTTGGTGCCGATGTTTTCGATGCCGAACCGCTGTGGTCGAAGATCTATTACGAGACCGACGAAATGGGGCCGGGCGGGATCGCCAGCCAGGCATTGGCCGGCATCGATTGCGCCCTGTGGGACCTGCGCGGCAAATTGCTTGGGCAACCGGTGTGGGCCCTGCTCGGGGGGCGGTACCGCAGCGAGTTCCCGCTCTACGGGTCGTTCAGTATCGGTCAGTATTCGACCGGCCGCCAGATGACCCCGCGAGAGGCCGCCGCGAAGGCGGAGGAGCTCGTCGACGAGGGGTTCCGCGCGGTCAAGGTCCGGATTGGTATCCGCGAGGAAAATGCCGATCCTGATCCCGATCCCACCTTCCCGGTCGTCCGCGCGGTGCGCGACGCCATTGGGCCGGACTTGCCCCTCTACGTCGACGCCAATAATGGGTATCGCGTCGCCCGAGCGATCGAGGTCGGCAAGCGGTTGGCGGGAGAATTCAACGTCAGCGTGTTCGAGGAACCGGTGGCGGCCTATCATTACCAGTCGCTAGGCCGGGTTTCCGATGCGGCGGGCCTCATGATTGCCTGTGGCGAACACGAATATACCCCCTACGCATTCCGCGACCTGATCATCCAGGGGCGCGTGCATCTGCTGAATCCCGACGTGAGCAAACTGTCGGGCATCACCGGAGGGCGAAAGGTCGCGGCGCTCGCTGAAGCGTTCGACCTGCCGATCTCGGTGCACAACGCCCGCCCGACACTGCTGACCGCCGCGCATGCCCACTACGTGGCGTCCTGCCAGACCGCAAATCGCATCCAGGAACACCCCGGCAATCGGCGCCTCGTCGAGCTTTGGCCGTTCTTCAAGAACCGCATCTCGCACGATCGCGGCGTCCTCACCGTCCCCGACACCCCGGGGCTGGGACTGGACGTTGACGAAGCGGCCGTGCGGCGCGTCCAATAGCTGGAATCAGATGGGCATCGCGCCATCGGCAGCGCGGCACACGAACAGTTCGGCGGATTGGCCGTTCGGTGCGCGGTAATCGCGCGCCACGGCAGTCGCGAGTCCCCGGACATCGTCGCGCGGCAGCAATGCGACTACACAGCCGCCAAAGCCCCCGCCCGTCATGCGTGCTCCACCCGCTTCTCCGATCGATTGATTGGCGATCTCGACCAAACGGTCGATCGCAGGCACCGTGATCTCGAAATCGTCGCGCATCGAAACGTGGCTTGCCCGCATCAGCCCGCCGACCGCCGCCAAGTCACCGCGGGCAAGCGCATCGCGTGTTTCGAGCACCCGGGCATTCTCGCCAACGACATGGTTCGCGCGCGCGAAAATCATCTCGGGCAGCGTGTGGCGAGCGCATTCCAAAGCTGACGGATCGATATCGCGCAAGGCAGTGACATCCAGCCGCCGGGCAGCCTCCTCGCACTGCCGCCTTCGGTCGTTGTAAGCGCTGTCCACGAGCCCGCGTTCCACGCGCGAGTTCAAGATTGCCACCGCGATGCCTTGGGGCAGCCTTTGGGCGTGGCATTCCAGCGTGCGGCAATCGATGACCGTCGCGTGGTCCGCCTTGCCCCGCGCCGCGATCATCTGGTCCATGATCCCGCAGGCCATGCCGACGAAGTGGTTTTCGGCCGACTGCCCGATCAGCGCTGCGTCGCTGGGCGCGATGTTCCAATCGAACAGCGCCGATAGCGCGGTGATCACACCCACTTCGAGCGAGGCGGAGGACGACAGTCCCGTTCCTTGCGGAATGTCGCCTGCGACCGCCATGTCGAAGCCATGCGGCACAAAGCCGCGCGCCGCCAGCTGGTCGACCGAGCCGCGAATATAGTTGGCCCAGCGCAAACCGCTGTGTGCAATCGGTATTCGAGCGTCGAAGTGATCGACTGTATCGCCATAATCGGCGGCAACCACGCGTGCCTCGTTATGGTTGGCGCGCGCGACCGCGACCAGCGTGAAGCGGTCGATGGCGCATGGCATCACGAAGCCGTCGTTATAATCGGTATGCTCGCCAATCAGGTTCACCCGCCCGGGTGAGGCCACGATCAGATCGGGGTGGCGACCGAAGGCACCGGCGAAGCTCGCCTCGACCCGCTGGCGCAATGCCGTGCCCGCAGTCATCGAGATTGCTCATGAAGATAGTGGATCGCACGGGTATCGCGTAGCTGCCCCGCGGCATTTTCCGGGGTGAGGTCGCGTTGCGCTTCAGCCATCATTTCGTAACCGACCATAAACTTGCGGACGCTGGCCGAGCGCAGCAGCGGCGGATAGAAGTGTGCGTGCAGAGTCCAGTGGTCGTGGGCCTCACCGTCATAAGGCGCGCCGTGCCAGCCCATTGAATAGGGAAAACTGGTTCGGAACAGATTGTCGTAGCGGGTCGTCAGATTCGTAACGAGCTGACCCAGCGTGTCACGTTGATCGGCGGTCAGGTCTGGCAATCGGCGAACCTTGAAGCGTGGGAGCACAAGCGTTTCGAATGGCCAGGCCGCCCAGAAGGGTACGACCACAAGCCAATCCCGATTGATCGCGACCACCCGCTCTTCACGCGCGGCCTCTTCTTCCGCGACCACCTCGAGCATCGCGCGCCCGTGCCGATCGAACCATGCACGCTGCCGGGCGTCCTCTGTCGCGGCTTCGTCGGGTAGGTGTTCGCTCGCCCAGATCTGACCGTGGGGATGCGGGTTGGAGCAGCCCATCATCGCCCCCTTGTTCTCGAACACCTGAACCCAGCGATACCGTTCGCCCAGCGCGGCGCTCTGTGCGCACCAGGTGTCGACGACCGCGCGCATGCCCTTCGGTGAGAGCAATGGCAGGGTGGCCGCGTGATCCGGGGAAAAACAGATGACGCGCGCCAGGCCGTGCGCGGGGTGTTCGGTGAACAGGTCGCCATCCGACACGACTGGCGGCACTCCGGCGCCCCTCGGCTCGATTGCCGGGAAGTCGTTGTCGAACACCCACGGTCCGGCATAATCCGGATTTACGCTGCCGTCCGCGCGTATGGCGCGGGGGCATAGCGCGCAGGCGGGATCATGTGCGGGTAGCCGGCTGTTCGTCGATGGTTCCCGCGCACCAAGCCACGGGCGACTGCCGCGCTGCGGCGATACCAGGACATGCCGCCCGGAGAGCGGATTGAAACGACGATGCGGACGTTCCGATGTCATCATCGGTCAACGGCACCAGCGCGGCGCGAAGGTGTTGCAGATTGCCGCCTCGGTTTGTGCCCAGTCGGCATCGGCTTCGGCCTGCGATCGCACCGCGCCGCCACGTTCGGGCGATGCGTAGTGGAACACAGCCACCTCCTCCGTCATCGCGGCGGAAGCGCGCGCTACATGATCGACGTTTTTCCGCGCGTCGTCGATGAAGACATAACCCTTTATGTCGCGGCCAAGCGAGGCGCCGAGGGTGCGGGTCAGAACCCCCTTGTCTAGTCCGGCCGCCATGACGATCCCGTCCCACACGGTGATTGTCCGCCCACGCGCAAAGCCGACGCGCGCCAGCTCCGCCTTGCCCATTGCGAGTTCGGCGGCGCGATGGACCGCTTCGCCCGGGATCTCGCCGCGACCCGTGCACAGGGGAGGGCCGCATTCGGGCGCGGGCGGCAAGGTGATGCCGTTCGCTTGCATTTCACGCAAGGTCATGTCGCGCATGTCGGCGCCGCGCGCGGTAATGAGATATGCCGGGATACGCGCGGTCCGCAGCCGATCGAGCTGGTCGGACAGGCCAGCTTCGGTCGGCACGAGCGACTTCAGATACATCACCGTCCGCTCGACTTGTCGAAAGCGTGCCGGATCGGCTTCTTCCAGCGCATCTAGATCCGGGGATCGCCGGGGGTCGCGCAGCAGGGTGGAATCCAGGTCGAATACGACGAGCACGTGGTCCGCGCCGTGGCGCTCCGCCATCTCAAGCGCGCGATCTATGGCGATCGCCATGCGGTCGATAGGCTCGACGGGGGAAGGTGCGCGAAGCGAGCCCATGTACGCGGCGTCGGCGCCCGGGCCGGACCAGGCGGGAGTGGCGCATGCGGAGATCGCGAGAAGCATTAGAATTGCGGCAACACGTTTCATCAGTGGATACTCAATGGTCAGGCCAGATTGACAATATCGGCCTTATCGGTTTAGGCCGCTGTAACAAAACTGCAACCCTCGTTCGCGCGCAGTTATGTGGTTGCTTGACCGATCGGGCGGCGGCCTGGGCGTCAGGTGGCGCGCGTCGGCGGTTGCATATGGAGGGATCGCGGGATGAGGAAATGGCTCGTTGCGGCGATAGCGTTGGTGATCGAAGCCAGCGGGGCACACGCACAGACCGCGACGCCGGTTGACGGTTTCGCCCCAACATCCATGCATTCGCGGGACCTTACCGACCTTTCCGGCCAGTGGCACTACATCGTCGATCCGATGCGGATGGGCTTCCGGCAAGGGCGGATGCGCAATTTCTCGCGCGACCTTGTCCAGCAAGGCCAGGAACTGCTCGAATATGAGTGGGCGTCAGCGCCCATGCTTTCGGTGCCAGGTGATTGGACGAGCCAGGTCGAGGCGCTGTCCTGGTACGAAGGGCTGGTGTGGAAGCGCCGGACATTCGAATGGACAGGGGCCGCCGACCGGCGCCAGTTCCTCCATTTCGAGGCAGTCAACTACCACGCACATGTCTATCTCAATGGTGAGAAGGTCGGTGAGCACAAAGGGGGCTTCACGCCCTTCGCCATCGAGGTAACGGGCAAGCTGAAGCGAGGCGGCAATAGCCTGGTGGTGGGCATCGACAGCCGTCACGATGCCCGCTCGGTTCCAGCGATGCAGGTCGATTGGTGGAACTACGGTGGCATAACCCGACCGGTTCAATTGCTGAGCGTGCCCGAAACGTTCCTGCGCCATCACGCAATCCGCCTGGGCCGCGATGGACGCATTCATGTGCGCGCGGTGCTCGACGGGCCGCAGGCGGCAGGCCGGCGGGTCGTGGTAGGTGTGCCGGAACTGGAGCTAAGCATCGATGCGATGACCGGGGCGGACGGAGTGGCGACAGCCGCCGTGCGGGCGCCACGCGGCTTGGCGCGATGGTCGCCCGATACACCGCGCCTCTATGATGTGACCATCCGGCATGGCGGGGAAACCATCACGGAGCGCATTGGCTTCCGGACGGTCGAGGTGCGTGGCACCGAAGTGCTGCTCAACGGAACACCCATATTCTTGCGCGGCATCTCGCTGCATGAGGAAGCAATCGGACCGGTCGCGACCCGCGCCATTTCGCCCGCCGCCGCCCGCGCCCTGCTAACCGAGGCGAAGGCGCTTGGCGCGAATTTCGTGCGCCTGGCGCATTATCCCCACAACGAGCAGATGGCGCGCATTGCCGACGAGATGGGCTTGCTCGTCTGGGCCGAGATCCCGGTTTATTGGGACATGGCTTTCGCGGAAACCGAAACACTGGATCTTGCCCGGCGAATGCTCGCAGAAATGATCGAGCGCGACATCAACCGGGCCAGCATCATGATCTGGTCGGTCGGCAACGAGACGCCGGAGACCGATGCGCGCTTGGCGTTCATGCGCCGCCTGATCGACGACGTGCGCGCACGCGATCCCGAACGTCTTGTCTCCGCCGCGCTGCACGACGACGCGGACGACAGTTCAGGCAGGGAGGGCCGCGTGACGGTCGACGATCCGATCGGGGCCTATCTCGATGTGCTGGCGATGAACCGTTACGAGGCTTGGTACGGTTACCGCAGTCCGCCCCAAATAGATGAAGTCAACTGGACGGTCGCTTATGACAAACCTTTGATATTCAGCGAATTTGGGGCCGACGCGCTGTATGGCGCGCGCGGTGCCGGCATCGAACGGTGGACCGAGGATTACCAGAAGCTGCTCTACGAGCGGACGTTCGCGATGGCGGAGCGAATTCCGAACCTGGTCGGCACCTCCCCATGGATCCTTAAGGATTTCCGCAGCCCGCGCCGGTTTCACGGTCGCTATCAGGAATACTGGAACCGCAAGGGGCTGATCGACCCGGCGGGCAACCGCAAGCTCGCTTGGTGGGTGGTTCGGGACTGGTACGCGAAGCAGGCCGAGGTGCGGCGATGAGCGGCTTGGCGATGCTTTCCAGCCTGCTGCTGGGCGCCGCTGCTGCGGGCCCACCGCCGGAAAGTGCGACGCTCGAAGGAGACCGGTTGGTGCTGACAACCGGGCGTGTGACCCGGGAATTTCGCTGGAATGGCGGGCATGTCGCAGCGACCATGCTACGCGACGAACATGCCAACCGCGTGTGGCGTCTGGCCGGTGACAAGCCGGACTTGTCATTGCCGGGCCTGGATATCGATCGCGGCGAGAATGGTCGGCTTGCGGTGACCCAGGTGGCAGGCGATGCGATCGAACCAGGCCATCTGCTGGTCACGATCACCACGCGGGTTGGCGCTGTGGGTGTGACGCGGCGCTGCAAACTGTTCAGGATGAGTCCAGCGATCGGTTGCTCGTTGACGCTCACGGGTGCGCCGCCAAGCGCCTTCGCGATTGTCGGCGCGCGCGAGAGCGGAATGATCGAGGACGACGCGGGCGGGGCCAGGGGCGCGGCGTTCGTCACTGATCGGCTGGCCCTGTCGGGGCGTCACTGGCGGGCGGATGCGGTGCGGTTTTTCGCGGCGACCGATCACAACGATACACTGGTCGATCGAGCATCGAGCCTGCTTTACCGCGAGGACAAGGCCACGACGGGCAACATCCTGCTGTTGCGTGAAACGGCGGCGGGCGGGGCGATCTTCGTGCTCAAGGAAGCGCCTGCTGGCGCCGATCAGCTCGGCTGGACCGGGCGCGACTTCCTGCTTCGTACCGGCGACGTACGTATCGTGGGATCGGGATTTTCGGCGCAGGAGGCGGCCCAGGGTGCGGTCCACAGCTACGCGGTCGTGGTGGGTGTGGCCGAGGCGGACGAGACATCGATCCAGCTTGCCCTACGCGATCATTTCGCGACGGTTCGGCAATTCGATCCGGCACGTGATTCAATGCTCATGTCGAACACGTGGGGCGACCGGTCGCGCGATTCGCGCATGAACGAAGCGTTCCTGCTTGGTGAAATCGAAGCTGCCGCGGGGCTGGGATTGACCCATGTGCAGCTCGACGACGGTTGGCAGGCGGGCCTCTCGCGCAATTCGGCCAACCGCGCGGGGAAACGCTGGGAAGATTGGTCGGCGGATGACTGGCGAGCGCATCCCACCCGGTTCCCGCGCGGCCTCGCGCCGCTGGTCGATCGCGCGCGAAGGCATGGGATCAGGCTCGGGCTATGGTTCAATCCGAGCCAGGCCAATGCCTATGCCGCATGGGCCCGCGACGCCGACATACTGATCGGATATTGGCGCGATCATGGCATCGCCAGTGTGAAGATCGATGGCATCCAGGTGGATAGCCACGAGGCCGAACGCAACCTTGCCAACTTTCTCGACCGTATCCGGCGGGCGACGGGCGGGCGGATGGTCATTAACATGGACGTTACCGCTGGACGGCGACCGGGCTACTTCCATCGGAATCGGTATGGCAACCTGTTCCTGGAAAACCGTTATACCGACTGGGGGAATTACTACCCCCACCGCACGCTCAGGAACGTGTGGATGCTGGGGCAATGGCTACCGCCCCAATGGCTGCAGGCCGAATTTCTCAATGTGGCGCGAAATCCCGCCTCTTACAATCCGGACGATCCGTTGGCACCAGCAGCGGTGGGGCAATCAGCCGGTTTTGCCAAGACACTGGTGGCGCAGCCGCTGGCATGGATGGAGTTGGCCGGTCTAAGCGAACCGGCTCGCACAGCGCTGACGGGGGAAATCGCGGCCTATCGCGCGATCCAGGGCGAGCTTCATAGCCAGGCGATCCTGCCCGTCGGAGATGCCCCGGACGGCGCCGGGTGGACTGGTTTTCAATCTGCCAGCATGGATCGGTGCTCGGGCTTCCTGATCGTCTATCGCGAGCCGCTGGCGGTCCCGGACCGTGGCATTTTTACGCTGCCATTTGCCGCGAGCGACTACGCCCACCTCGGCGGAGCACCAGCCGCGATCAATGCGACCGGCAGGCAAGTCGAAGTGACCGGGGTGAAACAGGGGGGGCACGCCATCTGGCGCTGGCGTGACTGGTCAGGCCAATGCCCGGGCAACGCAAGTGTGGCAGAACACTCGCCGAGCGCGGGTGGTTGACGGCCGAGGCGGTCGCCCGACCGCCTGATGGATTGAAGGGGGACGGATGAATGGGGCTGGCACGGATCGACGTGATCGTGATCGTGATATACGCCATCGCGATCTTCGGGTTGGCACAATACGTCAGCCGGGAAAAAGGCGGCAGGTCCAAGGATTCCTCCGACTATTTCCTCGCTTCCAAAAACCTTCCGTGGTGGGCGATCGGGGCGTCCCTGATCGCGGCGAACATTTCGGCCGAACAAATTGTGGGGATGTCGGGCTCGGGATACCGGCTCGGCCTGGCAATCGCCTCTTATGAATGGATGGCCGCGCTTACCTTGCTGATTGTCGGGAAGTATTTCCTGCCGATTTTCCTCGCGAACGGCATCTACACGATGCCCCAGTTCCTCGAGCAACGATACGGCCCCAATATTCGCACGATCATGGCGGTGTTCTGGCTAGCACTGTACGTTTTCGTCAACCTTACGTCGATCCTGTGGCTGGGATCGATCGCCGTCAACCAAGTGGCCGGCGTCGACCAGACGATCGCCTTGTTCGCGCTGGGCGCTTTCGCGCTGCTCTATCAGCTCTACGGCGGGCTCAAGGCAGTTGCGATGACCGACATTGTCCAGGTCACACTGCTCGTTACGGGCGGACTGATCATATCGGGCCTCACGCTCAACGAGGTGGGCGGCGGCCAAGGCATCTGGGCGGGATTCACGACCTTGCTGGATGAGGCGCCGGACAAGTTCAACATGATCCTGGAGCCGGGAGACATCGGCTATCAGGAACTGCCCGGCATCGCGGTTCTCGTGGGAGGCATGTGGATCGCGAACCTCAGTTACTGGGGTTTCAACCAATACATAATTCAGCGTGCCCTCGCAGCGAAAAGCCTCAAGGAAGCGCAGAAGGGCATTGTCTTTGCTGCTTTCCTCAAGCTGCTGATGCCGCTGGTCGTCGTCGTGCCGGGACTGGCGGCAGTAATCCTGGCGCCGGGCCTCGACCCGGCGGATCAGGCTTATCCCACGATGATGCGCTACCTCCCCTCTGGTTTGCTTGGCCTGGTGTTCGCAGCGCTGATGGCGGCGGTGGTCGCTTCGACGGCGTCGAAGATCAATTCGGTCGCCACGATTTTCACTCTCGACCTCTACGCGAAGTTCCGGGGGCTGGAGAGCCAGGCCGAAAATGCGAACGCGACCGAGGCGGAAACCAGGGCGCGCATGGCGACCGAGCGCCATCTGGTGCTGGTCGGGCGGATTACCGCCGCCGTCGCGACTTTGATGGCCCTGTTCGCTGCGAGGCCACTGCTGGGCAGTCTCGACCAGGCTTTCCAGTTCATCCAGGAATTTTCGGGTTTCATCACGCCCGGCGTTACGGTGATCTTCCTGCTCGGCCTGTTCTGGAAGAGGGCAAGCGAGGCTGGCGCGATCGCGGCGGCGGTTGCGTCGATCGCCTTCAGTTTCATGTTCTGGCTTCCGGCGGAGATGGGCGGCAGCGCCACGCTGAACGCCGTGCCCTTTATTGATCGGATGATGTGGGTGTTCTTCATGGCGCTCGCGCTGGCGGTTGCATGCTCGCTTTGGCGACCGGGCGCGGCGGGCAGCGACCGGATCGACACGGCCGGTGTGAGCTATGCCACCAGCGGTGCCTTCAACGCCGCCGCGGTCGCGGTCGTGGGGATTTTGATCGCCCTTTACGCCTCGATGTGGTGACTATGGTGCGAACGCTGCAGGTAAGGGCGGCTGCATATTCGTCTCGACGGGCAGGGCGAGGGTAGCGTCGGAAACGCAATTTTTTAGGCGCTCGTGTGTGACAACGCGATCCGCGATCTGCGGGGCCGGGTGAGTTTCAATGCCGACGCGCGGTTCGATGACCTCGCCAGCGCGGAGGTGAGGGTGCACCTGGCCGATGGCACGATGCTCACCCATGCCATCGCCGCGTTCGCGGGCTCGGAGAAGAACGAATTCTCCGATGGCGACATCACGGACGCTTTCTTGTGCGAAGCGGGGGGTCGGCTGAAACCCGACCGGGCACAGCAGATCGTCGACGCGGTCTGGAGCCTCGACGGGGCCGAGACCGTGATTGACTTGATCAGTCTGCTCGAGGGGCCGCTGGACCTGTGAAACCAGCGCGCTGGATCACTGCCGGCCGTAGTTCAGTTTTCCAGGAACAGCTCCGCCGCCGCATCCACGATCGCATCGGCGTCGAGTCGATAGGTACGATAGAGATCGGGCAAATCGCCCGTCTGCCCGAACCTGTCGGTGCCAAGCGGGCTGACCCGCATCCCGCGCACGCCGCCCAACCACGATAGCGCGCCCGGCGCGCCGTCGAGCACCGTGATCAGGCCCGCCCCCGGCGCTAGCGCACCAAGAAGGGTTTCGGCGTGGCACATCGTCAGCCCGCCGCCATTCCAGCGCGCCGCGCGTCGCGCGGACCAGCCCCGGTGGAGCAAGTCAGGAGAAGTAACGTTCAGTAGGCCGAGCCCTGGCAGGTCGTCGCCAAGCTGCTCCCAGGCAGCGAGCGCTTCAGGTGCAACGGCGCCAGTGAAGACGATTGCCGCCTCCGCACCCGGGGCGGGCGCACGGAGCCAATATCCGCCCATCAGCGCGTCGGCTTCCCAGGCGTCGTCGTCTCGCTCCACCTGCGGTATGGCGCGGGTGGTCAGCCGCAGATATACCGAGCTGCCGTCGGGTTGCTGCATGTGATCGAAGGCGTACCGCATCGTCACGGCAACCTCGTCGGCAAATGCGGGCTCGAAATAGGTGAGGTTGGGCTGGCCCATGCCGATCAGCGGAGTGTTGATCGACTGATGCGCGCCGCCCTCCGCCGCCAGCGTTATCCCCGAAGGCGTGCCGACGAGAAGGAAGCGCGAATCCATGTAGCAGCCGTAGTTGAGCGCATCGAGCCCGCGCGCGATGAACGGATCGTACACCGTCCCGACGGGCAGCAACCGGGTACCAAAATGCGAGCCTGCCAGTCCGAGCGAGGCAAGCGCGAGAAAGAAGTTATGTTCGGCAATGCCCAGCTCGATGTGCTGCCCCGCGGCATGCTGGCTCCACCTCTGGGCCGAAGGGATCTTGGCCTTGTAAAAAACGTCGGCCAACTCCTGGCGCCGAAACAGACCGCGCTGGTTTACGAAGGCGCCCAGGTTGGTGGTCTGGGTCACATCAGGCGCGGTGGTGACGATCCGGTCGGCGAGTTGCTCGCCGGATTTGGCGAGATCGTGGAGGATCTTGCCGAATGCCGCCTGGGTCGAAAGCTCGCCGCCGTCGGGCACCGGCAGCCGTGCCGGAACCGGGACGGACGGCGCGGCGGGTTCCCGATTCATTCGTGCAATCGGGCTTTGCGCCACAAAGGCCTGCAGTCGCGCGGCAAGATTGTCGCCAAGGCCGCCCCATTTCTCCCACTCGCCACCTTCCGCGATACCCAGCTCGGCCCGTAGCTGTCCGATCTGGGCAGGGTTCATCATTCCGGAGTGATTGTCCTTGTGGCCCGCCAGCGGGAGGCCATGCCCCTTCACGGTGTAGGCGATGAACAGTGTGGGGCGCTCGTCATCAGCCCCCGCGAACGCGTCCACCAGCGTCTCGACGCAATGGCCGCCCAGGTTGGTCATGACCCGCGCCAGCGCAGCATCATCCACGCTGGCGAGCAGCTTGGCGACGTGGGGCCGATCGCCGATGTCGGCGGTCAGGCGGTCACGCCAGGCCGCGCCGCCCTGATATGTCAGTGCGGCGAAATCGGCATTGGGACAGCCATCGATCCATTGCTGCAAGGTCTTGCCGCCGGGACGCTTGAACAGTTCGCGCTGCAGCTTGCCATACTTCAGCGTAACCACCCGCCAGCCGCACGTTTCGAAGATGTCGTCGAAGCGGCGGAACATGCGGTCCGCAGTCGTCGCATCGAGCGATTGGCGGTTGTAATCGACAATCCACCAGCAGTTACGCAGGTCGTGCTTGTAACCTTCGATCAGGCATTCGTAGATATTGCCTTCGTCAAGTTCGGCATCGCCCATCAATGCGATCATCCGGCCCGCGTCCTCCTCGCGCAGCTCTCCGTGCGCGATCAGGTAATCTTGCACCAGCGAGGTGAAGGCGGTGATCGCCACCCCAAGGCCAACCGATCCAGTGGAAAAATCAACCGGGATCACATCTTTGGTGCGGCTGGGGTAGCTCTGGACCCCGCCCAGCCCGCGGAACCGCTCCATCCGTTCACGGGTCTGATTGCCAAGCAGGTAGTGGATTGCGTGCAGGACCGGTCCGGCGTGCGGCTTGACCGCGACCTTGTCCTGCGGGCGCAGAGCGTCAAAATAGAGCGCAGCCATTATTGCCGTCATCGAGGCGCAGCTGGCCTGATGCCCGCCAACCTTCAGCCCATCGCGTTTCTCGCGGATATGGTTGGCGTTGTGAACCATCCACGATGACAACCACAGCAGGCGCGTATCGAGGTGTTCCAGCGCCTCGATCACCTCGCTTGGGGACTGGGTCGTAGTATCTGGCATTGCCGTCGGCTCCTGGGTCGCCCGGCCCTGGCCGATGCGAATGCGACTCCCTTCGCCCAAACAGGCTGGGAATCAACATGCGATAGCTTGGGGAACAGCAACCGGCGCCTCCCTTCGCGCCACTGTTCGCCAAGCGAGCGGAGCAAGGTTGCAGCGGCTTGACCCCAGCATGTACTTTCCGCGACAGATGCATAGGGCAGCACTGTTGCAGCCAACCCAAGGCGGGAGACCGCGAGGTCCGCCCACTGGTCTCGGGCAACGAGACGCTCACCGGGGATATCCATAAAGATGGTCACGCCACGTCTGTTCTGCCGCGGCTTCAGCGCTACTGCCTGTTGCTGCGCGAGCGTGCTTGCCGCGCAGGGAGAGCCCGCCGCGGACAAGCCCCTTCCGATCGTGGTGACCGGGCGCGGGCTGGAAGACACGCCATCGGTCCCGGCCTACTCAGTCGTCGATATCGATCGGGACGCATTGCTCGGCACAGGATCGGGCCAGGTGGAGGATGCGCTCCGGTCGGTGGCAGGGTTCCAACAGTTCCGCCGCTCCGACAGCCGCTCGGCGAATCCTTCCGCACAGGGTGCCACGCTGCGGGCGCTCGGGGGCAACGCGACCAGTCGCGCGCTCGTTCTTCTCGACGGTGTGCCTATGGCAGACCCATTTTTTGGGTATGTTCCCTTCAGCGCCCTCGTTCCGGAGCGGTTGGGCTCGGTCAGGGTTACGCGGGGCGGCGGCGCTGGGCCTTTTGGTGCGGGCGCGCTCGCGGGCACGATCGAGCTGAACAGCGCCGATGCGCGCACGCTCGATGACATCTCGCTGCAAATGCTGGTCAATGACAGGGCGGAAAGCGAACTGGGCGCCGCCGTTACTCGCCCGCTAGGTGCGGGTTTTGCCTCCA
Organism: uncultured Erythrobacter sp.; assembly: GCA_964516135.1. Lineage (GTDB taxonomy): Bacteria > Pseudomonadota > Alphaproteobacteria > Sphingomonadales > Sphingomonadaceae > 34-65-8. Next base: position 16,432 of record CAZEWN010000022.1, read on the forward strand.
TCTCGGCGCGATGGGACCACGGCCAGGGTTTCTTTACCACCCCGCGCGGCCAGCGCGTGCCCGCCACGGCCCGTGCTGGATACGAGCGTTGGTCGGTGCAACTGCGCGGCGTAGCGCCCCTGACCGACACGGTCGAGCTTCAAGCGCGCGGGCTGGTGTTTGCCGATGATCGCACACTGCGGTTTGCCGGGGCGGATAGCCGTAGCGCGGGTCAGGATGCGAGTTTGCGGCTGGTCGGGCGGGGAAGGTGGCAGTTTGACCTGCTCGGCTACGTCCAGGCGCGTGATTTTGGCAACGTCGTCGTCAGTTCGACGCGCTTCGCTCCCACGCTCGACCAGCGCAGCACGCCGTCGACGGGGCTGGGCGCGAAACTCGAATTGCGTCCGCCGACCGGAAGGAACAATGTCCTGCGGCTGGGCGCAGACTACCGGCTGTCGTCAGGCGAGCTTTACGAAGATGCGCTGAACGTGGCGAGCGGCGCGGTCACGGCGCGCCGCAACGCTGGCGGTCAAAACAGCGATCTGGGCGTGTTCATCGAGAACGATCTTACGCTTGGCGCATTTACCGTGACGGCCGGAGCGCGCGCCGACCGGTACACGATCCGGGACGGGTTCTTCCGCGAAGCCAACGCGGCGGGTATTGTTACGATTGATGACCGCTTCGACGATCGGGCTGGATGGGAAAGCTCGTTGCGTGGAGGCGCGGTGTTGCGGCTTGGCGGTGGGGCTACAGTCCGCGTGGCCACCTACTCCTCACTGAGGTTGCCGTCGCTTAACGAACTCTACCGGCCCTTCGTAGTCTTCCCCGTGGTAACGCAGGCCAACCCGGCGCTCCGAAACGAACGCCTCGATGGGTTCGAGGTGGGCATCGACTTCGTCCCGTCCAATGCCTTGCGGATGTCGGTCACCGCATTCGACAATCGCGTGAAGGACGCGATTGCGAACGTGACCATCGCGCCCAACCTGCGCCAGCGTCGCAACATCGACGCCATCGAAGCGCGGGGAATCGAGCTTTCGTCGCGCATATTGCTGGGCGCCCTCCAGCTCGATGGCTCGCTAGCCTGGACCGACGCAAAATCGCGCGGCACTGGTGCGGCGGCCAACCTTGACGGAATGCGCCCGGCGCAAACTCCTCGCCTGGCCGCTGCGGGCACGCTTGGATATCGCGCGGAGGCGGGTTGGCGACTATCGTTGACTGTTCGTCATGTTGGCGCCCAGTTCGAAGACGACCTGGAAACCGACCTGCTGCCGGCCGCCACCACCATCGATGCATATGGCGAATTCCCGCTGACAAGCGCCTTCACGATGGTCGTTCGGGGTGAGAACCTAACGGGGGAGGCCGTCGTGACGCGCAACCAGGGCGGTTCGATCGACTTGGGCACCCCGCGGACCGTTTGGGCCGGGGTAAAGATCGCGCTGTAGTATTGGATGGTCCGCTGGGAACGACTACCTTTACTGGTAGCACTCCGGCAAGGCGACTGGCACCCACATTGACGTGCTGATCTACGATTTCCAGGCCGGTTACAAAATGACCAGCCACACCCTCGCACCGGGCCATCGGTGGATCGGCTTCGTTATCGAGCGGATGCACATGACAGCGTTTTTTTTGGAGCGGTTCATGAATGATTTCCGACCATGGGGGAGCTAGTGGTCGGTCCTTCGCAGCATCGGGAGGGCAGGTCGGCGAAGGACTTTATCCCAGCCGCGCCTTGGGCTGTGCGAAGCCGACCACAGGCGCATCGAAGGCCAGCACGCTGCCTGCCAGCGGGTGAGCCGCCATGTCTTGAGCCTGCATGTCCTTCGTCGCCGTGGTGACGTAGGCCGTACCATAGTCCGCACCGCCGAAAGCCAGTTTCGTGATGTCCCGCGCTGGCAAGGCGATGGTGTCGATCAAGCTACCGTCGGGCGAATAGCGCGCCGCTACCCCACCGAGATAAAGCCCGATCCATACATGATCTTCGGCATCGACGACCGGACCATCGGGAAAAGCCGCCGGGAAATCCTTCGCGGTATCGACGAATGGCCTGATCTCGCCGATCCCATCCCTGCCCAGTGCGGCCACCATCATGCGCTTGCCCACTGTATCAGTGAAGTAAATGCGATCGCCGGCGGCGTTGACGGCGGGCCCGTTGGTGATCGCGATGCCGGCAGGACCCGCCGGGCGGATCGCGCCGCGATCGAACAGGTAGAACCGGCCGCTGGCGCTTCCCTCGGCATCGTCCATCGAACCGAACCAGACCCGTCCCAACGGGTCTGTGCAAGCGTCGTTGAGCCGGTTGCTGGCCGGCTCGCCCGGTATGGCACTGAGGAAATCAAAACGTCGTGTCGGCGGATCAAACAAATACAGGCCATCCTTCAGTCCGCACAGGAGCTGGCCATGATCCGCGGGCAGTGCCCAGCCGATCGGTGCGGGCGCTTCCGCATGGAAATTGCTGCCGGTGGCCGGGTCATAATGCCACAGGCGGTGCCGCTTGATGTCGACGAACCACAGCACCTGCCGTTCCGTATCCCACACCGGGCCCTCGCCCAACAGCGTGTCGGCGGCCAACGCCCGGCGCACGGAAATGTTCAGCGTCATCCGGCGTGGACCCAATAGTTGTGTCCCGTGCAAAGCCGCGCTTCGTCGGAACCAAAGAACAGCGCCATCGCGGCAATATCGACCGGCTGGATGCGACCGTCGAGGCATAGTGAAGCGACCAGTTCGGCCTCGGCTCCAGGGCTGTGCCATCTGCTTTGGCGCGGCGTCTGCACATTGCCTGGAATGATCGCCTTGGCGACAAAGAATTGGTGCTTCAGGTTCACGGTCATCCGCTCGTTCCAGTAGGTGACAGTGACGTCGTCGATGGTGTGGCGATGATCGCTGGCTGCATTGTTGACCAGGATGTCGCTGCCACCCGATTTGCCGATGATCTTTGCGATCTTGGCCTCATAATCGGTCGCATCTGTGATGTCGCAATCGAGAAAAGTGGGGGGACGGAAGCATGCGAGAGCCTCCCGGTCAATGCCTTGCGCATCACCGTGGCGGCGCGCAGGAACGCGCCGCTTCGCGCACTGGATTATACGGCCACCACTTTCTGGTCGATCGCCCCGAAGATCGACTTGCCATGATCGTCTTCCATCCAGATCCGCACGGTGTCGCCCGGCTGCATGAACGGGGTGGTCGGCGCGCCGTCAAGGATGGTCTCGATCATGCGGATTTCCGCGATGCATGAATAGCCCAGGCCGCCCTGGGCAACGGGCTTGCCCGGTCCGCCGTCCTCACCCTGATTGGATACAGTGCCCGATCCGATGATCGCTCCGGCGCCCAGGTTGCGGGTCTTTGCCGCGTGGGCGACGAGGTCCGCGAGTGTGAAGGTCGCGTCCACACCCGCGTTGGCGCGGCCAAAAGGCGACCCGTTGTGATCGACCATCAAGGGTCGCCGGATTACGCAGTCCCGCCAGGCATCGCCGAGTTCGTCCGGTGTCACTGCCACCGGGCTGAACGCCGTGGCCGGCTTGGACTGGAAAAAACCGAACCCTTTGGCGAGTTCGCCCGGGATGAGGCCGCGCAAGCTGACATCGTTGACAAGCATAAGCAGCTTGATGTGGTCGGCGGCATTAGCCGGCGTGATGCCCATCGGCACGTCATCGACGATACAGGCGACTTCGCCTTCCATGTCGCAGCCCCATGCGACATCGCCCAGCGGTATGTCGGCGCGGGGCGGTAGAAAATCGTCGCTCCCGCCCTGGTACATCAGCGGGTCGTGATAGAAGCTCTCGGGCACCTCCGCGCCGCGTGCCTTGCGGACGAGCTCCACATGATTGATGTAAGCGCTCCCATCGGCCCACTGATAGGCGCGTGGCAGGGGCGAATACGCTTCGCGCTCATGGAAGCGTTCGCAAGGCACCACCTGATGCTCGACATCGCGGTAAAGCGCTTCGAGTTTGGGCGCAATGTTTGCCCAATCATCCAGAGCGGCCTGGAGCGTGGGCGCGATATTGTCGGCGACGCAATAACGGGTGATGTCTTTCGAAACGACGACCAGTTTTCCGTCCCGGGTGCCGTCGTTCAGCGTGGCTAGCTTCATTTCAGTTGTTCTCCGGATTGTCGGGCTGGTTGTCGGGATGCGCGCGCTGGAAAGCGGGCAGGGCCAGGCACGCCGCCTCAATTGCGTTGAGGTGAGGCATGGCTGACAGGTCGAACGCGAACCGCCGCGCGTTGTAAAGTTGCGGCAGTAACACGACCTCGAACAAACCAGGTGCTTCAAACAGATAATTCCCGCTGCCGATCTGCGATAGCCTTCGTTCGACAGGCAGGAGCGTACGCGCGAGCCAGTGACGGTACCATTCGTCGACCTCGCCCTGCGAATGCCCGAGGGGTGATTTGAGATAAGTCAGGACCGGCAGGTTCAGCGGCGCATGCAGTTCCGTCGCGATGGCGTACGACAGTTCTCGGACGGTGTATCGATCATCGACATCTATGGGGAGCAGTGGCGGTGCCGGATGTACCTCTTCCAGCCATTCGAGCAGCGCCATGGACTGCATTCTGTCGCGATCGCCGGTCTCTAGCATCGGCAGGCTGCCGAAGGGGTTGCGCTCGGTGAACGTTTTCGCCTTCTGCTCGGCGTTTTGCAGGTTTACCGGGATCAGCTCGTAGTCCAAACCCTTGAGATTCAGCGCGATCCTGACGCGGTAACTCGTCGAGCTGCGAAAGTAGCTGTAGAGCTTCATGCTGCGCTGACCAGTTCCGGCGCAGGAAACACCGATATCCTGATCGATGGAATACGATGGAGAAACCGGGAGCTTATGTCGAAATGTCGCCGCACAAGTTTCTCCTGCAACTAACCGCGCTCCCTTTGCAGGGTTCGGCACGGGTCGCAAGGGCTCTAGGCGGCGAGCAATTCCTGTACCTTGCTGAGAAGCTTGTCCGGCGGGCAAGGCTTCGAGCATGCGATCGCCTTGGGAAACCGCTGAGTGACCTCGCTGGGCGTGAATTGGCCTGAATGAAATATCACCGGCACGTTCTCCGCCATGAGATGCTCGGCCAACTGGAATGAGTATCCGTCGTCCAGCTCCACGTCTAGAATTGCGATGTCCGGCTTGCACTTCTGTAAAGCCAGCATCGCAGAAGAAATATCGGCATAGGGACCCTGCACCGAGAAGCCGGCTTCCTCCACCGTATCGCACAGGTCATAGGCAACGATAAATTCGTCTTCAGCCACGAGAACGCGGGGTTGGGTCATGCAAGACCTCCGGTTGAAACTTTCATTTATCAGGTTTCAACCGCGCGCCGTGGCAACGGTTCCCTTGTAGATGTCGTAACTCCGCAAGTGCAGCTATAGTCGACCGAATTTTTCTTCGTAGCCGGCCTTGTCGCCGCTGGAAAGGAGACGCGCCTGTTCACGCCAGTCGTCGCGGCGGATGCGGCCTTCGAACCGGCCCAACCGCGCGTCAATTTGATCGATATCCGCCTCGCTCCAGTTGGCGATCTGGTCAAACCGGGTCACCCCCAAGCCAACGAGCGTATCCCGCAGTTTGGGACCGACACCCTTTATGCGGGTCAGGTCGTCTTCGGCGGACGCAATGCCAAGCCCGGCAATCCCCGGGGGGGTGGATCCTTGCGGAGAGATGGCGGGCGGCGCGTCAATCAACGCCTGATTGCGCGCGGCGGGGCCCGCGCCTTCGTCGAGGACATCACGCCGATCGCGCGCCACCCTGGTGCGCCGCGACGCGACGAAAATCCACCATGCGACGATGATGCCCAGCAGCAGGGCGGCGACCAGCAACGGCCAGTTCGACTGGATCAGTTCGATCATTCTTCCGGTTCTCCCTTTTCATGGGCGTGACGCTGGTATGGCTCGCGCCGCGGCGTGCGGCCCCACGCCGCCCAACCAAGCGCTAGACCTGATCCATAGGCGACCAGCATCATCACCACCAATTCGAACACGATCGGCATCACACTATCCTGGTCCAGGCGTATCGATCGGGGTCGGTTTGAGCGGGGCCACCGCGATGACCGAAAATTCGATGCGGCGGTTGGCCGGATCTTCCGGCGCGAGCCCGTTTATTGGTTCCGCTGATCCGAACCCGCGCGCACGCAGAGCCTCCGCCGGAATGCCGCGCCGAATGAGGGCCTCCTGCACAGCGGAGGCCCGTTCGGTGGAAAGTGCGACATTGCGCGCTTCCGAACCCGAGGAATCCGTATGCCCCGAGATCGCAATTGTCGCCCCCACGCATGGCCGCAGCGTCATCGCGACCTCGTCAAGCAGCGCCTGGCTGGTCCGGTCGATATTGCTGCTCGCTTCCTCGAAGCGGATCGAGCGGACGCGCAAGAGAGCCTCAACGTCGTTCTGGCAATGCAAGGGGGCGAGGGTCAGCGTCCCACTCTCGGCCTGGATCGAGCCATCGGCCCAGCGCACGCCGCCAACGCCGGGAATTGCGGCCACCGCCCTGGCAACGGCGCCGCGGCGTTCTTCGTCAAGGGTTCCGCCGCCTGAAAGAACCGGGTGCCTCGAGGCGAGTCCGCCTTTCGAAGCAAAGCGGGCGATTACGTCTGCGCCGCCAGCGCGGGCAATCGCCTGCTTGGCCTGTTCCGCGAGGCCTGCGGCAAGTGGCGGTGCGGTGGCGCCGGCACCGAAAACGGCCAGCGCCGTCGTCAGGAACGCGCCGGCGGCACAGGCAAGGGCAGGGCGGATTGGCACGGTGATGCCTTAGCCAGCCCGGGCGCGCTACGGAACCCCCGCTTCGCCGCGCGGCGTATCCTCGTCTGACGACAGGTTGCGGCGGAACAGCACCCTGTCCTCTGGGCCGAAACCCTTTGTCCAGATTACCCAACCATAGGCGAGGAGGATCGCCGGCACGCCGATGAGCAGTTCCGCCCATTCGGGCAGCCAGGTGGCGGCGTAGCCGATCAACACCGCGGGTGCCGTCGCCCAGACCAGTGCCCAGCGCCAATTGTTGATTCCGTGCCCCAGTATTCGTGACAGCAACCACGCCTTCGCCAGCGAAGCCGCTGCCAGTGCCAGCATCAGCGCCAGAGCGGCGGCCGCCGCCTTATACGTTTCATTATAGCCGAGCCGCTGGACCAAGACGATCAGGCCCACCGTCAGCATGGCCTGTAACGCAATCGTGGCGACGGAAATCATCAGGTTGCGCTTGCGCGCGACATAGACCAGCGCCGCTTCCGACACCACCGCCGTTGCCGCGACCACTTCCGCGGCGAGCAGGAATGCCAGCGCGCCAGTGCCCCCAACGAAATTTGGTCCGACGAGGCCCATTACGGCTTCACCAGGTATCCCCAGGGCCAGCGCGATCCCCGCCTGCGCGGCGACGATCCAGAACCCCACCTGGCACACCTGCTTGGCGATCGCGGCGTAGTTTCGGTCCTTGAGATTGCGCGTGATGACCGGGCCGAGGATCGGCTCGAAGCTCGTCTTGAGCTTTTGCGGCAGGCTCGCGACCTGTTGCGCTATGTAATACACACCGACGGCCGCCGGCGCGGCGAACAGGCCGAGGATGAAGATGTCGAGCCGCCGCGTGCCCCATTCGATCGCATCGGCGGTGGCGAGGGGAAAGGCGCGCGCCGTCAGCTTGCTCATCGCCACCGGCCGGGGGCGCCAGTCACGTGGCAGGCCGTATGTCTTCAGGAATGGCCACAGGGCGGCCAGCAAACCGGCATAGATCGAGGCGATATAGGCGAGCGCCAGTCCTGATTCGCGCCACGGTGAATAAAAGAGCAACCCGGCCATGACCGAAATCGTCCAGGGTTCCACCACCGCGCGCGCGCGGACGGTTGTGGCAATATCGAACTTGTAAGCCTGCGCCGCCAGCACGATCTCGGTCAGGGCATAGGCCGGGATCGCAATCACGAGCAGCCGGTCCAGCTCGGTATATTGCCCGCTCGGGAACATTGGCGCGGGCACCAGCCACAGCGCCGCGCCCGCGATACAGGAAAACACCACCGCGAGCAGCATCCCGTCGAAGATCAGATTGGACGGACGAACGCCTTCGCCCTCGGTCAGCCGCTGGGCGAGCCCCCGCTTTTCCCCCATCGAGCAGATCAGCGCCAGCAGTTCGACAATAACCAATGCCGAGGCGAAGCGCCCAAGCGCATCGGCCCCGTAGAGTCGCCCCGCGATAAAGAGAAATGGCAGCCTTGCGACCAGCCGCAGCAGAAAACCCATGAAATTGGTTCGCCCACCCTTTGCAAGCGCGGCGATGTCGCCCTGCGATGTATCGCGCATCACGTCGCCGGTTCCTGTTCTGCGCGCAGCGGGCGGGCGAGCAGTTCGCTAACGATCTCGTTCGCGGGTGCCCCGCCGAGCAAGCGATAGACGGCGGCGACGATCGGCATGGCCACCCCGCGTCGCAATGCAAGCTCGGTGAGCACGGGCGCGGTATGGGCTCCTTCTGCGACGGTGCGGCGATCAGCCATCAACGCTTCGGGTGAATGCCCTTCGCCAAGCGCCTTGCCGAGCGAGAAATTGCGGCTGGAGGTCGAGGAGCAGGTCAGTACTAGGTCACCGAGGCCGCACAGGCCGGCAAGCGTTTCCGCGCGCGCGCCAAGCGCCTCGCCGAAGCGGAGCATTTCGGCATACCCCCGCGCGATCAGCGCGGCGCGGGCGTTTTGGCCAAGTTGGAGCCCATCGACCACACCGCAGGCGATCGCGAGCACGTTCTTCACCGCGCCGCCGATTTCGGCTCCGGTGACATCGTCGGAATAGTAAGGGCGGAAGTTGGGCCGGGCGATCTGCGGCGCAATCCGTGCCCACTGCTCGTCGCCTCCGCTGCACGCCAGCGTCACGGCGGTGGGCAGCCCTGCCGCCACCTCATGCGCGAAGGTCGGGCCTGACAAGACCGCGACCGCGCTGTCCGGCGCGGCTTCAGCGGCGACATGGTTCATCAGCCGACCGGTTCCCGCCTCGATCCCCTTGCTACACAGCACCAGGTCGCGTGGCGGTCTGGCGAGGCGCGCGAGGACGCGGGCGAGGTGCTGGGCCGGGGTAACCGCAAGCACGGTATCGCAGTGCGCAATGTCGGCGAGGTTGCCGGTCGCCCGGATATTGGCCGCGAGGGTAACCGACGGAAGATAGAGCGAATTGCGCCGAACGGTGTTGATCTCGGCCACCAACTCGGGTTCGAGCGCCCACAGCATCACTTCGCGCCCATCGGATGCGAGCATCTGCGCCAGCGCGGTGCCCCAGGCGCCCGCGCCGATTACGCCGATTGCGGCCTTGGCCGCACTCACGCCTTGTATCCGGCGCCGCGAACCGACTCGGCCTCGGGGTCGAGCGGCCAGCGCGGGCGCGCAACGAAATCGAGCGCATCGGATTGCCCCAGTCGCTCGCAGCCCGCCCACGCGATCATCGCGGCGTTATCGGTGCACAGCGCCGGGGGCGGCGCGACGAAGCGCATCCCGCGTTCGGCCGCGAATGACTCGAGCGCGCTGCGGATCGCCTGGTTGGCCGCGACGCCGCCGGCTACCACCAGCGCGGGCACGTGCCCGATGCCGGCGAGCGCCTTTTTCAGCCGATCGATCACGCAGTCGAGCGCTGCCTGCTGGAAACTGGCCGCGATGTCGGCGTCGGTGTGGTTGCCGCCCTCCTTGGCGCGCAGCACGGCGCTCTTGAGCCCCGCGAAGCTGAAATGCGGTTCGGCGCTGCCCAGCAGCGGGCGGGGCAGGGAAACGGCCCGCGGGTCGCCAGTCACCGCCAGCCGCTCGACGGCCGGGCCACCGGGAAAGCCGAGGCCGAGTATCTTGGCGGTCTTGTCGAATGCCTCGCCCAGCGCATCATCGATGGTAGTCGCCAGACGGCGATAGCGGCCTACGCCTTCGACCAGCAGAATCTGGCAATGCCCGCCCGAAACCAGCAGGAGCGCGTAGGGGAATTCGAGCGTCGGATCGGCGAGGCGCGGCGACAATGCGTGCCCTTCGAGGTGGTTGATCGCGATCAACGGTACCTCGCTCGCCATTGCCAGCGCCTTGGCACTGACGAGGCCGACCATTACCCCGCCGATAAGCCCGGGACCGGCCGTTGCGGCGATCGCGTCGAGGTTTCGCGGCGCGATTCCCCCATCGGCCAGCACCGCCTCGATCATCGGCGCAAGCCGTTCCGCATGCGCGCGCGCGGCGATTTCCGGCACCACGCCGCCATAGGGCGCATGCTCCGCATCCTGGCTGGCAATGCGCTGCGCCACGACCGTGCGATCGGTGGTGACCAGCGCGGCCGCCGTCTCGTCGCAACTCGATTCGATCCCGAGGACAATGCCCATCCCGCTTCCCCTGAACATTTTGCAACGCTAGGGCAAGCGCTGCCCCTATGACCGATCGCCCGCGCCTTCGCCTCGGAACCCGCCAGTCACCGCTTGCGATGGCACAGGCGGAGGAAGCGCGCATGCGGCTGTGTGCGGCGCACGGCTGGCCGGAAAGCGCGGTTGAGCTGGTCCCGGTCCGCGCCAGCGGCGACAAAGTCCAGGATCGCCCCTTGGCCGAGATCGGCGGCAAGGCCTTGTGGACCAAGGAACTGGACCAGTGGCTGGGTGAAGGGCAAATCGATTTCGCCGTCCATTCGATGAAGGATGTGGAGACGGTTCGGCCGGCCGCGCTCGCAATCGCCGCAATCCTGCCGCGCGAGGACGTGCGCGACGTGCTGGTCGGGGCGACCGCGATCGGGGCGATCCCGCACGGCGCGCGGGTGGGCACCAGTGCGCCGCGCCGCGCCGCGCAGATGCGTCACCTGCGCCCCGACTGCGAGATCGTGCTGTTCCGCGGCAATGTCGCCACTAGGCTCGCCAAGCTGGCGGCGGGCGACGCTGACGTGACGCTGCTGGCCGCCGCCGGGCTGTCGCGGCTGGGCGAGACCGGCACCGGAACGCCGCTCGATGCCGAAGATTTCCTCCCGGCCCCGGCACAGGGCGCGATCGGGATCGAATGCCGGGCGGACGATCATCGCACCCGGGCACTCTTGGCAGCGATCGATCACGCGCCATCGCGTGCGGCGGTGATGGGCGAGCGGGCACTGCTTGCGGCGCTTGACGGCAATTGCCACAGCCCGATCGCGGTGCTCACCGCACACCAAGACGACATGTTCGAACTGCGCGCCGCGCTATTCAGCGCGGACGGTGCGGAACGGGTCGATGGATCTTGCCGCTTCGCAGCCGGGGACGACGCGCCCTTGACCGAACTTGCGGCAGACCTGCTTGCGCGCGCGACGCCGGGCATCGCGGCGCTGTTCGGTGTCGCGCGGTGAGCCAGCCCCTGTTCGTGCTGCGGCCCCGGCCAAGCCTCGACACGACCGTGGCCGCCGCACGCGACATGGGCTTCGATGTCGTGGCCGAACCGATTTCGCATGTCGAGGCAGTCGCTTGGCAGCCGCCGCCGGCTGACCTATTCGATGACCTTCTTATCGGCAGCGCCAACGCGATCCGCCATTCCGGAAAGCCGCTCCTTCAGTGGCAAGGCCGCGCCGCGCATGTCGTCGGCGCCGCTACCGCTGAGGCTGCGGGCGCCGCGGGACTTGCGATCGGCGAGGTGGGCCGGGGCGGGTTGCAAAATGTGCTCGATGCCCTTGCCGGTAGGTCGCTACGCCTGCTGCGCCTGTGCGGGGAGGCGCATGTGCCCCTCGCCCCGCCGGCAGGCATCGGGTTGATCACGCGGGTCGTGTACCGGGTCGATCACCGCCGTCTGCCACCCGCGCTCGCCGTCGCCTTGCGTGGGGGGGGAACGGTCCTGTTGCATTCGGCGGAAGCCGCGACGCATTTTGCGGACGAGTGCGACCGGCTGCGGATCGCGCGCGGTGGCCTTTCGATTGCGGCGATCGGGCCCCGCGTCGCCGCTGCCGCGGGCACCGGCTGGGCCAGGATCGCCAGTGCCGGCGCACCGACCGATGCCGCGCTACTGGCATTGGCGCGCGACATGTGCCAATAAACGGGCGGGACGGCGCCCGGGTCGCGGCGCCGGTGGGTCGCGGAACGGAAATACATGGACGAATACCCGGGCCGGATTGCAGAGCATGCGCCGCGCAGTACGCGCAGTTCGTTGCGGACTTATCTGATTGTCGGTTTCGGCAGCTTCGCACTCGGCGGGGTGCTGATCGGTTACATGGCGTGGCGCGCCAACCCTGAGCTTTTTTTCGTCGCCGCGCCGCCCTCGGCGCAAGTTGCTGACGATGCGCCAGCTGATCGACCTGCCCAAGTCGCGACCGCCGCCACCGTGCCCGTTCCCAGTGCTACGGCGACGCGCGCGGCGGAGCGCGCGGTGGAGGCAGTAGAGCGTGTCGCGGAGCAACATGGCGGGTTCGAGCAGCGGCTGATCGCGGCGGAACAACGTCTGGCGCGTCTCGATCTTCAGGCCCAGGCCGCGTCGGGCAATGCCGCTCGCGCCGAAGGGCTGCTGATCGCGTTCGCAACGCGCCGTTCGATCAATCGCGGGGCGGAGCTGGGTTACCTGGCCGACCAGTTGCGCCTGCGTTTCGGTGACGCGATGCCGAACGCGGTCGACACGGTTATCGGTTTTTCGCGCGATCCGGTCACCATTGACCTTCTGACAGCGCGGCTGGAGGGGATCGCGCCGCGCCTGACCAACGTGGTTGATGAAACTCCGTTCGAACGCGTGCGCCGCGAGCTCGCGGAAATGTTCGTAATCCGGCGCGAGAGCACTCCCTCGCCCCAACCCACCAGGCGCATCGAGCGGGCGCGGTTCTTCCTCGAAAGCGGCCGTGTTGATCGCGCGATCGACGAGGTGCGTAACCTGCCGGGCGCGGTCAACGCACAGGCGTGGATCGGCGATGCGCAACGCTATGCCTCGGCCCAGCGCGCGCTCGATCTGATCGAAACCGCCGCTGTCCTCGAACCGCGCCGCCTGCGCGACGGGAATGGACAGTCGATCGAACAGCTCAGCCCGCTGCGGGAAGCTGGGAACTAAGCCCGCAGGAGTTCGGGTACGTCGCCCGACACACCCCGGGCTTCGTCCATGAACCAGCGCTTGAGGACCGGGCTTCGCTGGACACCCCCCATGCCGACGCGGCGAAGCGCGGACGCTGTCTTGCCGGGAAGCCCGAACAGCCGGGTCAACCCATCTGTGGCTAGGGCGACCATGAAGCTGTCGAGCCCACGCCACCGTTCGTAGCGCGCGAGGAGCTGCGCGTCGCCTGGGTCCATCCCCAGACGCATGCCGTCCGCGATCACCTCGACCAGCGCACCCACGTCGCGCAGGCCCAGGTTCAGCCCTTGTCCCGCGATTGGGTGAATGCCGTGCGCGCTGTCACCCACCAAGGCGAGACGGTGTCCAGTGATCTGGACGGTATGGTGGAAACCCAGCGGGAACGATGCACGGGCCCCCACCGAGGTAAGCTCTCCAAGCAACGTCCCCATGCGCTTGTCCAATTCGGCCAGAAACGCACGATCGGACAGTTTGAGCGTTCCGGCCGCGTCCTTCTCGTCAACGGTCCACACCAGCGCGCTGTGATGCGTTCCATCAGCATCGTCGCGCATTGGCAACAGTGCGAAGGGCCCTGCCGGATAGAATATCTCCCATGCGACCCCATCATGCGGCTTGGCGTGAGTAAGGCGGGCGATGATGGCGCGATGGCGGTAATCCCAGTTGGCGATGCCGATTCCGGCATTTTCGCGGGTGGGAGACTTGCGACCTTCCGCCGCGACCATCAGCGCCGCTTCGAGTGTGCGCCCGTCGGACAGCATTGCCGAAACGCCGTGCTCTCCACGTTCCCGATGCGACACCTCGACCTGGGCGTGCCAGGCGATCAGCGGTTCCTTCGCTGCGGCTTCGAACAACGCGAGGCGCAACTGGCGATTGGCGAACATCCTCCCCAGCGTGCCTCCCCCGATGCCATCGCCGCCCGGTTCGGGCGCGAAATCGATCCGCCCCGGTTTCATTTGGTCCGTTACGGCGATCGAGGTGATTGGGCAGGCATGTGGTTCGAGCGTGTCGGCAATGTCGATATTACGGAACAGATTCCAGCTGGCGGTCGAAATCGCGCTGGCGCGACCGTCGAAACCTTCCGCAGTGAGGTCAGCCGGATCGGCGCGGTCGACGACATGGCTCGAAATGCCCTTCCGCGCAGCCGTCAGCGCCAGCGTCATTCCGACGAGCCCGCCGCCCAGGATCAGGAGATCGCGCCTGTCGTCCATCGCTGCCTTCATTGCCAGTTACAGGTCATGGCTCTAGAGGGCGCGGCATGACCGGCGCAAGGCCAATCCCCGCTTTCCTGATACTGGTGCTCGGGTTGATTGCCTGGAGCGGCCTTGCGGCACAAGATTTCGTCCGGCCCGCCGCCAACATGGATCGCGGTACCGCCACGCTGGTCGCCGACGGCACTGCCGCACCCGGCGAACCGATCGATCTCGCGCTTGCTTTCGCCCCGTTGGAGGGTTGGCACGGCTATTGGTCGAACCCCGGGGACGCGGGGCAGGGGCTTACGCTCGACTGGCGGCTACCTGCTGGCTGGGAAGTTGGCGAGCCGCGCTATCCAGTGCCTGGCAAACTGACGATCGCTGGTTTGATGAACCACGTTTACAAGGGGCCCCACGCGGTTCTGGTCACGGCGCGCGTGCCCGGCGATGCGCGACCCGGGCAACGGTACCGAATTGCGGTGGATGCCCAATGGCTTACATGCAGCGACACGTTGTGCGTACCGCAGTGGGGAACGCTACGAACCGAGGTGACAGTGACCGAAGCGCCCCGGGGGAGTGCCAGCTTCGCCCCGTGGCGGGCGGCGATTGCGCCTTCGCTTGATCGGGCAGGCGTGTTCACGCGCGCCGGGGATGTCCTGCGCGTCGCGGTGCCGCTTCCTGCCGAACTCGCGCTGACCACGCCCCACCTCTTCGTCGCCAATCGCGATCTGGTGCAATATGCCGCGCCGCAGGTTTTCCGCCGCAAGGGCGACACCGTACTGATCGACGTACCACTGGCCGCGGGCGTCGAGGTGCCGACAGAATTGAGCGGCATCGTATCGTTTGGCGCAGGCGCGGGAAAAGGCGTGCATTTCGAAGCGGCGCCGGGCGAAGTGTCCGTGGCGGGCGCACGCATGGTTACGACGGGGTCTCAACCTGGCCTTTTGGCACTGGTCGCGGCGGCCTTGCTCGGCGGCTTGCTGCTCAATGTCATGCCCTGTGTGTTTCCGATCCTCAGCCTCAAGGCGCTCGCGCTTGCCCAATCGAACGAAAGCGCCGCGACAGCCAGGCGTGAGGGGATGGCCTATACCGCAGGCGCCGTGAGCGCTTGCCTTGCCCTTGGCGCGGTCCTGCTCGCGCTGCGTGCCGCGGGGGAAAGCGTGGGCTGGGCGTTCCAACTACAGGAACCAGGCGTGGTGGTGGCACTCTTGCTGCTGGCGGCGGTCATCACCGCGAACCTGGGCGGCGTGTTCGAATTGCCGTCGCTGCCGATCACGCGCAGCGGCAGGGCGTCGGGCGCCTTCGCCACCGGGATGCTTGCGGCGTTCGTCGCCACGCCTTGCACCGGCCCGTTCATGGCAGCGGCGCTGGGTGCCGCCCTGGTGCTGCCACCGGCGGAGGGACTGGCATTGTTCGGCGCGCTCGGGTTGGGGCTGGCCTTGCCGTTCCTCGCCATTGGGCTGTTCCCCGCGCTGCGCCGTCGATTGCCTCGACCCGGACGTTGGATGGGGCGCTTCCGGCGCGCGATGGCGGTGCCGATGGGGTTGACCGCGCTGGCGTTGATCTGGTTGACGGCGCGCCTCGGCGGGCAGGGGTTTGCCATTGTCGCGCTTATCGCGGTGGCCGGGGTAGTCGCGGCCCTGATGGTCGTCGGGAAGCTCCAGCGGGCCGGCAGGCTCGCCTGGCCAGCCTTCGGCCTGATTGCGGCGCCGTTCGCACTGTTCGCCGCATTCGCGCTACCTGCCAGTTTCGCGCCCGCATCGGCGCGGGCGGCGGAGTCCCTGCTGGATCCAATCCCGTTCAGCGTCGAAGCGTTGGCGGAGGCGCGGGGCAGCGGGCGTCCGGTATTCGTGTGGTTCACCGCCGACTGGTGCGTAACCTGCAAAGTGAACGAAAGCCTTGCCATAGAGCGCGACGCGACCCGCGCCGCGTTTGAGCAGGCGGGCGTGGTCGCGATGCGGGGCGATTGGACGCGCGGCGACCCGGACATCGCGGCTTTCCTCGCCGACCGGGGTGCGGCCGGCGTGCCGCTTTATCTGTGGTACGCGCCGGGGAGCGAGCCGGTGCAGCTGCCGCAGGTGCTTACGCCGGACCTGCTGGTGGAACGGGCACGCCAGTAGCGCCCTCCGCCGCCAATTGACGGCATTGCGCTATCAAGGCGGCTGGCTGTCCATCCGATGCGATCACCACGCTACCCGCGCCCGGAATGGTGAGTTCGATAGATCGCGTGCCCGTGAGGACGTCCAGCCGGGGATCGAGCGGTGCGACCTCGCCCTGCCATATCCAGGCGCGCCCGTTCCACGACGCGGCAACCGGAAGGCGCGCTATATGGCCGTTTCCGATCAGCGCAGCGAGTGCTTTCGCTTCAGCGTCGGCGGGGGCAAACCGGGTTAGGCGTAAAGCGGCGACCGAACCGCGGCCAGCGCATTCGAGCGCCACTTGCGGCGCGGCGCCGGGCAAGCCGTAAACGATCCGCAGCGGCGCGCCGCTGCGTGCCCAGATCGCATCTTCCGTATCGGGTGACACAATCGGTGCGCTGGCGAATTGCCCTGCGTGGGCAAGATCGACCCTTTCCTGGTAACCGTCTGTAGCGGGTGGCTTGCAGCTGGCAAGCGCGAGCGCCGCGCCGCAAGCGAGCCACCCAGCCCGCGCGATCGACCAAACACCTTGCGGCGTTGACACGTTAGGCGGGGATAGCGGGATATGGATCAAGGTCGACAGGGTTGTCCGGCGCGGCGGAGCGAAGAATGGCAATGGTTACCGGTCGCTATGGCACCGCGTCCGAGACAGGTAAATGCCCCGCCCAGCGAACCGTCGGGGACAAACCAAGTCTCTTGATGCCAGCTGTCAGGGGCGCCCGCCCATGCGCTTGTATCGCGTCTTGCCGAACCGGGTCTTGCGGGTACCCGGCTTCCCTTCGTTGCTGCGGCCGACCAGTGGTGCCTTCTTTTCATGGTCGGGCAGACCCAATTCATCGGCTTCCAGCCGCCGGATTTCATCGCGCAGGCGCCCCGCTTCCTCGAACTCGAGGTCGGCGGCGGCGGTCCGCATTCGCTTTTCGAGATCCTCGATATAGGCGCGCAGGTTGTGCCCGACCAGGTTGTTGCGCTCGTCATCGCCCGTACCGATGACCACGCCGTCCTGGCTGGCGGTGTGGGCAACGATGTCGGCGATCTGGCGCTTGATCGTCTGCGGGGTGATCCCGTGCGCCTCGTTGTATTCGCGCTGCTTTTCGCGGCGGCGATCGGTCTCGGCGATTGCGCGTTCCATGCTGCCGGTGATCCGGTCGGCGTAGAGGATCACGCGCCCATCGACGTTGCGCGCGGCGCGGCCAATGGTTTGGATCAGGCTGGTTTCCGAACGCAGGAAGCCTTCCTTGTCCGCATCGAGAATGCAGACAAGCCCGCATTCGGGAATGTCGAGCCCCTCGCGCAGGAGGTTGATCCCGATCAACACGTCGTAGACGCCCAGCCGCAGATCGCGGATCAATTCAATGCGCTCCAGCGTCTCGACGTCTGAGTGCATGTAGCGCACGCGCACACCGGCCTCGTGCATGAACTCGGTCAGATCCTCGGCCATGCGCTTGGTCAGCGTGGTGACGAGCGTGCGATAGCCCTTCTGCGCGGTCGCCTTGCATTCGACAATACAGTCCTGCACCTGGTCCTCGACCGGGCGGATTTCCACTGGCGGGTCGATCAGCCCTGTGGGGCGGATGACCTGCTCCGCGAACACGCCGCCTGATTGCTCCATTTCCCAGCCGCCGGGGGTCGCGCTGACGGCGAAGGTCTGCGGGCGCATCGCGTCCCATTCGTTGAAGCGCAGCGGGCGGTTGTCGATGCAGCTGGGGAGGCGGAACCCGTATTCGGCCAGCGTGAGCTTACGCCGATGGTCGCCCCGCGCCATAGCGCCGATTTGCGGCACGGTCTGATGGCTCTCGTCGACGAACAGCAACGCATTTTCGGGCAGATACTCGAACAGCGTCGGCGGCGGCTCGCCCGGCAAGCGCCCGGTGAGGAAGCGGCTGTAGTTCTCGATCCCCGCGCAGCTGCCGGTGGCGGCGATCATCTCGAGATCGAAATTGGTGCGCTGCTCCAACCGCTGCGCCTCCAACAGGCGCCCTTCGGCGTGCAGTTCCTTAAGTCGTTCTTCCAGCTCGAATTTTATCGCTGCGCTGGCCTGCTTCATGGTCGGGCCGGGGGTCACGTAGTGGCTGTTGGCGTAGACCCGGACGGTGTTGAGGCTGGCGCCTTTCTGCCCGGTCAGGGGATCGAATTCGCTGATTTCCTCGATCTCGTCGCCGAAGAAGCTGATCCGCCAGGCCATGTCTTCGTAATGACTCGGGAAAATCTCCAGGCTGTCGCCGCGCACACGAAAGTTGCCGCGCTGGAAGGCGGCGTCGTTGCGCTTGTACTGCAGGGCGACCAGCTTGCGGATAATCTCCCGCTGGTCCTGCGTTTCGCCCTTCTTGAGGTCGAAAATCATCGCCGAGTACGTCTCGACTGAACCGATACCGTATAAACATGATACCGATGCTACTATGATCACATCATCACGTTCGAGCAGCGCACGGGTGGCCGAGTGGCGCATCCGGTCGATCGCCTCGTTCACCGAGCTTTCCTTCTCGATATAGGTGTCGCTGCGCGGGACGTAAGCTTCGGGTTGGTAATAATCGTAATAGCTGACGAAATATTCGACCGCGTTGTTCGGGAAGAAGCTCTTGAACTCGCCATAGAGCTGCGCGGCAAGGATCTTGTTGGGTGCGAGCACCAAGGCGGGGCGCTGCAATTCCTCGATCACCTTCGCCATCGTGAAGGTCTTGCCGCTGCCGGTCACGCCAAGCAGCACTTGCGTCTGTTCGCCATCGCGCGCAGCCCCGACCAGCTCGCTGATCGCAGTCGGCTGATCGCCGCTGGGGGTATAGTCCGATACGAGTTCGAACCGCCGCCCGCCCATCGACTTTTCCGGGCGGGCGGGCTTGTGGGGAACGAATTCCCCGGTCGTGTCGGGCTCTTCCAGCCCGCGTCGGATCACCAGTTCGGCCATGTGCCGACATATGGGCAGGCGCTCCCCGCACGGCAATGATTGGCTTTCGCTCCGCCGCTTGATAGCTTGCCCACCGGTCGCGGCACGATGGGAGCACTTGGCATGGCGTGGAAAATGATGGCGATCCTGGGCACGCTGGTGCTGGCGGGATGCGGCGATGAGCCGGGTGAACCCAAGACGGCTGACGAGGTTGTCGCGGAGGCCGAAAACCTCATCAAGCCGCGTCCTGGTCTCTATCGCAGCACAATGCGTCTTACCGAAATTGATGTGCCGGGCCTCCCCGCCGGTCAGGCCGAGCAGATGCGCGCCATGATGGGCGGCAGCGAGGGTCAGACCAGTGAAACGTGCCTGACGCAGGAACAGGCCGACCAGGGCTTTCGCGATTTCGCGCGCCAGATCGGCGAGGGTGGACAAGGCGCGCAGTGCGAGTTCTCCCAATTCGATGCCGCGGGATCACGGCTCGACGCCGCGCTCAAGTGCACCGGCCCGGGCGGGGTCGCGGTCGACATGACCATGGGCGGCACGGTGGAGAAGGAACGCAGCGCGTTGACCATGACGATGAGCCAGGAAAACCCGGCGCTGCCGGGCGGTGAGATGCAGATGTCGATGTCGGTAAGTTCGCAGCGGATCGGTGACTGCCCGTGACGGATCTTCAGGCGAGGTAGCCGCGAGCGCGGAAAATAATCGGACATGGCTGTTCACCCCGCCCCATCATCGCACGATCATCTCCCGGCGAACCGGGCCGAATGGCTGCGACGCTGGGAATTGGCGCGCGAGGCCGTGGATCTGCCGCCCGACCGGCCCAAGATCAGGCATTTGCTGGGCGAACTCGTCCATCTGACCGAGCCGGTGCGGCGTCCCTTTCGGCGCATCCCGATTGCTCCGGCTGCGGAGGTCCGCACGGTGATGCTGTTGCCTGGCTTCGCAACGCATCCGATGCGGATGCGCTACATGGCGCGCCAGCTCGAACGGGCTGGACACAAGGTGAAGCGCTGGGGGCTTGGCTTCAATCTCGGCCCCAGCGAGGCAAACCTGCGCTACCTCGAGGATCGATTGGCCGAAGTGCACGATCGCTACGGGCGCAGGGTCGTGCTTGTCGGGTGGAGCCTCGGCGGCCTGTTCGCGCGTGAGTTGGCGAAACGCCAGCCCGATCGCGTACTCAAGGTCGTGACGATGGGCAGCCCGTTCTCGGGCAACCCGCGCGCCAACAACGCCTGGCGGCTGTACCAGTTTATTGCGGGTCACCGGGTCGACGAACCGCCGATCGAGGCCGACCTGCGCGCCAAGCCGCCGGTTCCCACCACTGCATTGTGGAGCGCGCGTGACGGGATTGTCAGCCCACGCAGTTCGCGCGGTCGCGCGGGAGAACGCGATCGCGCCGTTGCGCTGCGTTGCACGCACATGGGTTTCAGCTATGCGACCGAGACGATCCAGACCGTGCTGCGGGAACTGGACGACATCTGACCGCTTTCGCCCCTTGACGCGCGGCTGTGCGCGGTGAACGTTGCGGTGCAGCAATCCGGGCGACAAAGGGGGTACATGGCGCACAGGTCTGACACGTTCGATGAAATGCGCCAGGGTGACGGCGGCGTGCGCGCCGCCTACACCGATTACTGCAAATGGTACGATCAACAGGCATCCGACCTGCTGCGTCGCAAGAGCAAGGATGCGGAGGGCAGCTTCCGCCGCACCGGCATCACCTTCAACGTTTATGGCGAACACGCGGCGGAGGAACGCCTCATCCCGTTCGACATGGTGCCGCGCATCATCACCGCGGCAGAATGGCGCCGGTTGACGCGCGGGATCGAGCAGCGCGTGCGCGCGCTCAATGCCTTCATTCACGATCTCTATCACCGTCAGGAGATCGTCCGTGCCGGGCGCCTGCCCCAGCGCCTGCTGCGTCAGAACGATGCCTGGTTGCCGCACATGGTCGGTTTCACGCCGCCGGGCGGGGTCTATACCCACGTGGTTGGGATCGATCTGGTAAGGACCGATGCCAACGACTGGTTCGTGCTGGAAGACAATGCCCGCACCCCGTCCGGCGTGTCGTACATGCTGGAAAATCGCGAAACGATGATGGCGATGTTTCCCGAACTATTCACCCGGGTACCGGTGGCAACGGTGTCTGACTATCCGCGCCGTTTGGCCAAGAGCTTGGCCGCCTGCGCGCCGCGCGGGGCCAGCGGCAAGCCGACCGTGGCCGTGTTGACGCCGGGCATTTACAACAGCGCATATTACGAACACGCATTCCTTGCCGACCAAATGGGTGCTGAACTGGTAGAGGGCTCCGATCTTCGCGTGGTCGAAGGGCGGGTGCAGATGCGTACCACGCGCGGTTACGAACCGGTCGACGTGCTGTATCGCCGGGTCGACGACGATTTTCTCGATCCGCTCACCTTCAATCCCGCCAGCGTGCTCGGCGTGCCGGGGATCATGGACGTCTATCGGGCGGGGGGAATAACGATTGCCAACGCGCCGGGCACGGGCATCGCCGATGACAAGGCGATCTATTCCTTCATGCCGGAAATCGTGGAATTCTACACCGGCGAGAAGCCACTAATGCCCAATGTGAAGACTTGGCGCTGCGCCGATGACGAGGCGTTGAAGTATGTCCTTGCCAACCTGTCGGAACTGGTGATCAAGGAAGTGCACGGATCGGGGGGCTATGGAATGCTTATTGGCCCCACGGCGTCCAAACGCGAACTCGCGGCGTTTCGCGACAAGCTGATGGCGCGGCCGGAAAACTACATCGCCCAACCGACACTGGCATTGTCCACGTGCCCAATCCTGACCCGCAAGGGGCTGGCGCCGCGCCATGTCGACTTGCGTCCGTTCGTGCTCGTTTCGCCCGATGGAATTGACATCACCCCCGGCGGTTTGACCCGCGTCGCGCTGAAGCAAGGTTCGCTGGTGGTCAATTCCTCGCAAGGCGGCGGGACCAAGGATACCTGGGTGTTGAAGGACTGATGCTCGCGCGCACCGCCAATGGCCTGTTCTGGATGTTCCGCTATCTCGAGCGGGCGGAAAACACCGCGCGCCTGCTCGAGGCAGGCTTCCGAATGGCCCTGATCCGCGACGTGGCGACCGCGGAAGAGGAATGGCGATCGGTCATCGAAGCGCTCGGTCTCAGGCCAGCCTACGAGGCTCGCAATGGCACTTACACCGGCCAGCAAGCCTGGAACTTCATCCTCCGGGACGACGAAAATCCGCTCAGCGTGCTACGAATGATCGAAAGCATGCGTAACAACGCCCGCGCGACCCGCACCGCGATTACCAGCGAGCTATGGACCGCGATCAACACCAGCTGGATGGAAATCCGCGATTGCCTGCGCCGCCCGGTGTCGCAGGGGCAGGTTCGTGATGTTCTGGAGATGATCCGGCGTGCGGGTACCATGGTGCACGGTGCGATGGCCGGCACCCTGCTGCGTGATGAAGGCTATCACTTCGCCCGCGCCGGCACGTTCGTCGAGCGCGCCGACAATGTGGCGCGCACGCTGGACATGAAATACTACCTGCTGCTGCCGTCGCTGTCCTATGTCGGCACCAGCATGGACACGGGGCAGTGGGATCAGTTGTTGCGATCGGTGTCGGGTGACCGGGCATTCCGCTGGCTCAACGCCGGTCAGATCGACGCGCGCGGCATCGTAGAATTCCTGGTGCTTGATGCGCGTTTCCCCCGCAGCCTGGCATTCTGTCATTCGGCGCTGCGCGGAGAGTTGGCGGCGCTGGCCCGGCTGCATCATCACGAAGGCAGATGCGATGCCTTGATGCGCGACGCCGATACGCATCTGGGGCGGCTGACGATCGACGACGTATTCGACATTGGCCTTCATGAATTCCTGACTGATTTCATGTCCCGCAACGCGGGGATCGCCGCCGCGATCGCCGAAGATTACCGGTTCCTCGCCTGATGCGCCTGTCGATTACTCACACCACCCGCTACGAATTTTCCCAGCCTGTGGTTCATGCGCTGCAACGTGTCCGGCTGACGCCCAAATGCACACAGGGCCAGTCGATCGTTCATTGGTCAATGGAACTGGAAAACGCCGCGTGCGAACTGGAGTACGACGACCAGCACTTCAACCACGTCACGCTCGTGTCGGCGCGACCGGGCGCGCGAGAGGTGGTGATCCGTTGCGCTGGCGAGGTCGATACCGAAGACAAGGCTGGCGTGATCGGGCGTCACTCGGGGCATTTGCCGCTGTGGAGTTTCCTCGCGCAGACCCCGCTGACCAAGCCGGGGCCGAAAGTCCGCGCCATGGCACGTGAATGCAGCGTCGGGGATCCCCTGGAACGGCTGCACGCGCTGTCGCGCCTCATCCGGGAACGCGTGGAATACCGCACCGGGCAAACCGGCGTCGAAACCACGGGCGAGGAAGCGGCCGCCGCGGGCCACGGCGTGTGCCAGGACCATGCCCACATCTTTATTGGCGCGGCGCGTGCGATGGAGGTGCCCACGCGCTATGTCAGCGGCTACCTGATGATGAACGACCGGATCGAGCAGGAGGCGACGCATGCCTGGGCGGAAGCGCACGTGATGGGCCTCGGCTGGGTTGGATTCGATATATCGAACGGGATCAGTCCCGATCCGCGCTATGTCCGCGTGGCCACGGGACGCGATTATCGCGATGCCGCGCCCATAACCGGCATCCGCTTCGGTCCGATGCAAGAGGATCTTCACGTGTCGATCGCAGTGGAACAACAGCAAGTGGATCAGTAACATGACCTATTGCGTGGGCATGATGCTGGATCGCGGCCTCGTGCTGATGAGCGATACGCGCACTAATTCGGGCGTCGACAACATCTCGGTGTTTCGCAAGATGCATCGCTGGGAAGTGCCCGGGGAACGTATCATCGCAGTGATGGCGGCGGGTAACCTGGCGACCACGCAATCGGTCGTTAGCCAATTGGAAGAGCGAAGCAAGGCGCCGGGCGAACGTCGGAACTCGCTGCTTCAGTCGCCCACCATGTTTCAGGTTGCGTGCGAAGTGGGCCGGGTGCTTCAAGCCACCGTGTCCGGCACGCAAGACGCGCACGGCGAGCGCGGGCAGGGCCGCTTCACCGCATCGATGATCGTCGCGGGGCAGATTGCCGGGATGGAACCGCGCCTGTTCATGATCTATCCCGAAGGCAACTTCATCGAAGCGAGCTTCGACACGCCATTCTTCCAGATCGGCGAGACCAAGTATGGCCGTCCGATCCTGATCCGCGGTTACGATCGCCAAATGAGTTTCGAGGACGCCGTCAAGCTGCTGATGGTGTCGTTTGATTCGACGCTCAAGGCGAACCTTTCCGTGGGCCTTCCGCTCGATCTGCTCGTGCTCGAACGCGATCGGTTCGAAGTGGCGCACGAGCGGCGCGTGTCGCATGGCGATGCCTACTTCCAGGCGATTTCCTCGGGATGGAGCGAAGCGTTGCGGCATGCGTTTCACTCGCTGCCCGATTACGCACTTGACGGGTCGTGAAGGGGGAAACCACCATTTCGACGGTAATTTTGTCGCCTGTCGCGCGAAAAGGATCCGCGATAAGCATCCGTTTCAGATGAGACTACATTTCGCTAGCTAGGGGATTTCGCCCAGTCTCGCATGCATGGGTCAAACGCTGGCGAACGTTCATATTGTCGATGACGATGCGAAATCACGGGCGGAGCAGGCACGGGCGTTCTTCGCCATTGGCTGGCACGCCGAGGTTTATGCCGACCTGGACGAACTGTTCCGTTTCGGACCGGATCGCGGTGTCGTGCTCTGGCGCGAGGGGTCGCAGGGCCTCACCGCGGCCGAGGCGCTCGATCTGGCGACCGAACGCGGCATGTGGTTGCCCGTGATCCTCACCGCGCCCGAACCGCGCGTGCGCGCTGTGGTCGCGGCGATCAAGGCCGGAGCGCTCGAATACCTTGCGCTTCCACTTGATGGCTCTCGCCTGGCGGAGCGACTGTCGCGGGTGTCGATCGAGGCGGCGGAGCAAGCCGAGGCGCGTCGTCGCCTCGTCGCGGCGCGCGAGTTGCTCGGCACCCTGTCGGCGCGCGAGCGGGAGGTGCTCGATTGGCTGGCCCGGGGGCGGACCAACAAGACCATCGCGCGCGAACTGCAGATAAGCCCGCGCACGGTGGAAATCCATCGCGCCAACATGATGGGCAAGCTTGGGGCGCGCCATCCCGCCGATGCGGTCCGGCTGAAGCTGGAGGCGCGGCTGCGCGGACAGGGTTGAGCGAAGCGTCGCGACGCCGCTAGCGGCAGAAGCCGCCGTCGCCGCCGCGTTCGAGATGAAAGTGGTCGCGATGCGCGGCGTTGTATTCCGGGCCCAGAACCGTGCGGAAACGCCTACAGGCGCTGCGCTGGACCGTTCGCAGGAATTGACGCTCGGACGCGGTTCCGTTGTTCCAGTGATCCAGCACACTGATCCGGCGGCCGTCCGCCAACACGAAGGCAGCGATATCAATCGCGTCGGCGGTGGCATGAGCGGAACGGCGTGAGGAGCCAGCCACGTTGCGGCAGGCATAGCTGCCCATCGTCTCGATCCGCGCGATGGGGCTGCCGAGCAATTGGCGTGCGGCGCGATCAACGCCGTAACGCGCCCAGTCCGAAAAGGCACTTGCCGTCGGGCAGGCGACCGGGCCGAGGTTCGATATGCCGAGACTGTCGAAATCACCGCGCACGGCGCTGAGCGATACCGTGCCCAACAGCGCGCACCCGTTTTCGCCATATCGGTCGGGGAGGGCGCTGAAGCGCGCCCCGGCCGCACCGAGGTCGGCGAGGCACTGCTGCGCCTGTGGACTGGGGGTGACCACTGCCGTGCGGCCGGGAGCGCGCGGTGCCTGTGCGCCGCGACCATCCGGAACCAAGCTGCCGCACCCGGCCAAGGCCAGGCAGGCAGCAATCAGGGCAATGGTCCGCGCCATGGCGCGATCATGGTCGGATATGGTTAACGCGGGGTTGACGCAGGCGCCGTAAGTCGGCTCACCACGACAATTGCGAGCCAGCTTGCGACAAACCCCGGAATGATCTCGTAAAGACCCGCTCCGCCAATAAAACGCGTGTTCCAGCCTAGCGCGATCCACAGGCCGACCACCGCGGCTCCGGTCGCGAGGCCGGCCACCGCACCGGCCCCGGTCATCCGGTCCCAGGTCAGGGCCAGCACCACCAGCGGACCGAATGCGGCGCCAAACCCGGCCCACGCGTTGGCGACCAAGCCCAGAACCTCGCTGTCAGGATCGGCGGCGATCGCGATCGCGGCGATCGCGACGAGCAGGACGCTGAGCCGGCTCACGTTCACGGCTTCCCGTTCAGAGCAATCCTGGCGGAAGAACAGGCGGTAGATGTCTTCAGTCAGCGAACTGGATGCGACCAGGAGCTGCGAACTGATCGTACTCATCACGGCGGCAAGCAGTGCCGCGAGCAGAAAACCCGTCACCAGGGGATCGAACAACAGATCGGCAAGGACGATGAAGATGGTTTCGGGGTCATCCAGCACCAGGCCGTTGCGCTCGACATAGGCGCGTCCGGCTAGTCCGATTCCGATCGCGCCAACAAGGCACACGCCCATCCACGCGATGCCGATGTTGCGCGCGGTTGGTACATCAGCGACAGAGCGGATCGCCATGAACCGAACAATGATGTGCGGTTGCCCGAAATAGCCCAATCCCCACGTAACCGCGGAAAGAAAACCGATGAAAGTCAGTCCTTCGGTCAGGCTG
Organism: uncultured Erythrobacter sp.; assembly: GCA_964516135.1. Taxonomy (GTDB): domain Bacteria; phylum Pseudomonadota; class Alphaproteobacteria; order Sphingomonadales; family Sphingomonadaceae; genus 34-65-8. Next base: position 43,276 of record CAZEWN010000022.1, read on the forward strand.
AGAAAGCCGGGCTGGGGCACGGCCACGATCGAACCGCCCGCGCTTCCTCCCGGGCCGAACATGACCACCAGCGGCATCACGATCAGCGCCGCGACCATTATCAACCCCTGGACGAAATCGGTCAGGCTGACCGCCAGAAAGCCGCCTATCATCGTGTAGGCGAGCACCACACCGGCAGTGAGCAGAATGCCGAACAGGTAATCGGACATGAAGGTGGGGTCGATTAGCCCCGCAAAGCTCGTCTCGAACAACTTGCCGCCAGCCACCATGCCGGCGGCGGTATAAACTGCGAAAAAGATGACGATGATCAAAGCGCAGAGTACCCGCAGCACAATCGCCTGTTGAGGAAAGCGGTTGGCCAACCATTCGGGGATGGTGAGCGCATTGCCGAGGCGCTCGGTCTGTTCCCGCAGGCGCGGGGCGACCACGATCCAGTTGATAAGCGCGCCGATGAACAGGCCCACGCCGATCCAGGCCTCCACCAGACCCACAGCGTAAAGCGCGCCGGGCAAGCCCAGCAGCAGCCAACCGGACATGTCGCTGGCTCCCGCCGACAACGCGGCGACCGACGGCGACAGCCCCCGTCCAGCGAGCAGGTAGCCTTCGCTGTTGCCACCGGAACTGCGCCAGGCATGCAACCCGATGGCCAGCATCAAGGCGAAATAGATTGCGAGCGCAACGAGCGTTCCTGTCTCCATCGGGGGGGCGTATCAGCCACGGCCCGCATTGGCCACCGCGGGCGGCACCCTGCCTGGAATGGTGATTTGTGGGCTGCGGCCAAAAGGCAACACATGAGCAAAACGGGCTGAAAAAGCCGCGATCGCGGGAACCCCACTTACGCGGCGATTGTTCAGCCCAAGAATTCCACGGACGGATTCAACTGTTAATCTTAGGTAAAGGAATTTTCATGGTTGGTCGTACAATGATCGCGCGAACCCTGATGGCTGGTGTAGCAGTATTCGCTGTACCCGCGGCAGCGCAGGATGGTGGACCTTATTTTGACGGGTTCTATATCGGTGGTTCGATTTCGGCTGATACTGCTCAGTCATCGCGTGATGATGGCTTCGTGTTCGATACCAATCGCGATGGAGCATTCGACAACACCGTTCGTACGGTAGCAGGCGCTGACGCTTTTAGCCCTGGCTTCTGCACTGGACCTGCGGATGGTGCGACGCGTGATCAGAGCTGCGGCGGTAACGACTTGGAAATCGGCTACGCGGCGCGTGTCGGGTTCGACAGCCGCATGGGCGATGGACCGTTCGTTGCCGGCGTGCTGATCGAAGGCGCCAAGCCGGGCGTGGAGGACTTCACCACGGCATTCAGCACGACGCCCGCCAGCTATACCATCGGGCGCGAGATCGATTACTCCGTGATGGCGCGCGGTCGCCTCGGTTTTTCGCCCGGTGAAGGCCGCGGACTGTTCTACGTGACAGGCGGTGTCGGTTATGCCCGCATCGACCGAGCCTTCAGCACCACCAATGGCGCCAATTCGTTTACTCCGAACGATGATCGCAGTTGGGAATTTGGCGCCCAGGTCGGTGGCGGTGCGGAGGTTATGCTAACCCGCAACATCGGGCTTGGCCTTGAGTATCTTTACTCAAGCTATGACGACGAGGACTACGTGGTTGCCGTGGGCGCCGGTACTGCCCCCGCCACGAACCCGTTTCTCCTCACGTCGGGCGGCACGAACTTGACGACCAGCCAAAACCGGCTCGATTATCACTCTTTCCGCGCGAACCTGAATTTCCGGTTCTGACGGAACAACACTTGTTGGAAAGGGCCTCCGTCAGTTGGGCGGGGGCCCTTTTTCCATTCGCTGACCCCGAACGAGAGGGATCAGGCTGTTTCGAGCTTGCGCTTCGCCTTTTTGCGTTCATGCGGATCGAGAATCGCCTTGCGCAGGCGGATGCTGGTCGGAGTGACTTCGACCATCTCGTCGTCGTCGATATAGGCAATCGCCTGTTCCAGCGTCATGATCCTGGGCGGGGTGAGGCGGATCGCATCGTCCTTCCCGGTCGAGCGGAAGTTGGTCAGCTGCTTGGACTTGAGCGGATTGACCTCAAGGTCTTCCGGCTTGGCGTTCTCGCCGATCAGCATGCCCTCATAGAGCTTTTCCTGCGGGCGCACGAACAGGATGCCGCGATCCTCCAGCGCGTTGAGCGCGTAGGCGACCGCCTCGCCGGTGGCGTTGGAGATCAGCACGCCGTTGGCGCGGCCTTCGATCGGGCCCTTGTAGGGGCCGTATTTCTCGAACAACCGGTTCATGATCCCGGTGCCGCGCGTGTCGGACAGGAATTCGCCGTGATAGCCGATCAGCCCGCGGCTGGGGGCGGAGAAGGTGATGCGGGTCTTGCCGCCACCCGACGGGCGCATGTCGGTCATCTCGCCCTTGCGCAGCGCCATCTTCTCGACGACCGTGCCCGAGTGTTCGTCGTCCACGTCGATGACGACGGTTTCATAAGGCTCGGTGCGGTTGCCGCCTTCGTCCTCGCGGAACAGCACGCGCGGGCGGCTGATGCCCAGCTCGAAGCCTTCGCGGCGCATCGTCTCGATCAGCACGCCCAATTGCAATTCGCCGCGCCCGGCGACCTCGAAGCTGTCCTTGTCGGCGCTTTCGGTCACGCGGATGGCGACGTTCGATTCCGCCTCACGCTCCAGCCGGTCGCGGATCATGCGGCTGGTAACTTTCGTGCCCTCGCGGCCCGCCATCGGGCTGTCGTTGACCGCGAAGCGCATCGACAGCGTCGGCGGGTCGATCGGCTGCGCGTGCAGCGGTTCGGTGACCGAGGTGTCGGCGATGGTGTTGGCGACGGTCGCCACGGTAAGCCCGGCGATCGAGATGATGTCACCCGCGCGCGCCTCGTCGACCGGAACGCGCTCCAGCCCGCGAAACGCCAGCAGCTTGGATGCGCGGCCCGCCTCGATCACCTTGCCGGTCGAGTCAAGCGCGTGGATCGGTGAGTTGACCTTGACCGTGCCCGATTGGACCTTGCCCGTCAGGATGCGGCCAAGGAAGTTGTCGCGGTCGAGCAGGGTGACGAGGAATTTGAACGGGCCGTCGAAATCCGCCTGCGGCGAAGGGACGTGGTCGACGATCTTCTCGAACAGCGGGGTCAGCGTGCCTTCGCGCAAGGACGGATCTTCGTTGGCATAGCCGTTGCGACCCGACGCATAGAGCACCGGGAAGTCGAGCTGCTCGTCGCTTGCATCGAGGCTGACGAACAGATCGAACACCTCATCGAGCACTTCTTGGATGCGTTCGTCGGGGCGGTCGATCTTGTTGACGACCACGATCGGGCGCAGACCGAGGGCGAGCGCCTTGCCGGTGACGAACTTGGTCTGCGGCATCGCGCCTTCGGAACTGTCAACCAGCAGGATGACGCCGTCGACCATGCTGAGGATGCGCTCCACCTCGCCGCCGAAGTCGGCGTGACCGGGGGTATCGACGATGTTGATTCGGGTGCCGTTCCATTCGACCGAGGTGCATTTGGCGAGGATTGTGATCCCGCGTTCCTTTTCCAGGTCGTTCGAATCCATCGCGCGTTCTTCCACGCGCTGATTGTCGCGGAATGTGCCGGACTGGCGGAAAAGCTGGTCGACCAGCGTGGTCTTGCCGTGGTCGACGTGGGCGATGATGGCCACGTTACGTAGGGGCGCGGGCATGTTTGCGGTGCTTTCGAGTTTGGGCGCGGCGATTGTGCGGCGCAATATCGCGCGCGCCCCTAGCCCAAGGGGACGGCAGGGGCAAGCGCGGCACAGTGTGCCCGCTTTGCCACAGTCCTGGAATCGCCCGGAACCGCTTGAATTTTGTCGCTTGAGCGGCCCCGACGACCGCCGTATTTGAATAGGCGGTGCGGCGGCCTTCTCCCCGGGGGCAACCAAAAAGACCGCCGCAGAGAGAGGAGCCACCATGAAATTCGACCGTTTCGGCCGCCGTGCCATGTTGCTTGCAGGGGCAACAGTCCTTGCCGTGCCCACCGTCGCGGTGGCGCAGGACGCCGATGTGCAGTCAACGACCGACAGCGATGGCGACGGGATCGAGGATGCCGCCGACGTTGGCACGGGTAACGAGATCATCGTTACCGCGACCAAGCGCGAACAGACCCTGCAGGAAATTCCTGTCGCTGTCAGCGTGACGACTGCCGAAACGATCGAGCGGGCGCAAATCCGCGACGTCACCGATCTGGCGACCGTGGTCCCATCGCTGCGTGCTTCCACACTGCAAAGCGCGTTCGCGACTTCGTTTGCAGTGCGCGGTTTCGGTACGGACGGAAATAATCTCGGTCTCGAACCGTCGGTGGCGGTGTTCGTCGATGGGGTTTATCGCAGCCGCTCGGTCTCGCAGATTTCCGACCTTCCCAATCTCCAGCGGGTCGAGGTTCTGCGCGGGCCGCAGTCAACACTATTCGGCAAGAATGCGAGCGCGGGCGTAATCTCGCTAGGGTCAGGACTCATTAGAGCCACCATATGACGATGGCCGCGATGATGATTGC
>CAZEWN010000023.1:0-47355 GCA_964516135.1 uncultured Erythrobacter sp.
GCCACCCAACGATAGTACCCTATGGGTGGCCGGGTGGGGGTGCGGGCCGGTGCCGCTTCGGCGAAGCCGTCAAAGGGTCTAAACCAGTTTGTCGATCGCCTTGGCCAGCCGCACGTCGCGGTGGGTCAGGCCGTCGGCATCGTGCGTGGTCAACTCGATCGTGACCTTGTTGTAGACATTCGACCATTCGGGGTGGTGATCCTGCTTTTCGGCCAGGATCGCGACGCGGGCCATGAAGCCGAACGCTTCGTTGAAATCCGCGAATGCGAAGGTGCGCGCGATCGCCTCGCCGCCGCGCCCCAGTTCCCAGCCGGGCAGCGCCTTCAGCCAGTTGTCGCGGTCTTCGTCGGTCAGTTTTTCGAGCGTCATGATCGCCTTCCTTGTGGGCGCGCGCCCTTTCGCCTAGTCCGCTGCCCCATGCAAGCCTCACTCGCCGCGACGGATCTCGCCTGCCGCCGCGGCGACCGCGTGCTGTTCGCGGGCGTGGATTTCACCCTCGCGGGGGGCGAGGCGCTTCACGTCACGGGGCCTAACGGCATCGGCAAGTCGAGCCTGCTGCGCCTGTGCGCCGGGCTGCTGCGTCCATTCGCCGGAGGCACCCGGGCGGAAGGCAAGGTTGGCCTCGTCGACGAACGGCCCGCGCTCGATCCCGAGCTTCCACTTGCACGCGCGCTCGGGTTTTGGGCGGGGTGCGACGGCATTGTCCCGGCAATACTTCACGGTGCCTGCGAGCGCATGGGCATCGGCACGCTCGGGGATGTGCCGGTACGCTATCTCTCCACCGGACAGAAGAAACGCGCCGCCCTTGCCCGCCTGGTCGGGCAAGGTGCAGCGGTATGGCTACTGGATGAACCTCTCAACGGTCTCGACCAGGCCGGTTTGGCACTGGTCGAGGAACTGGTCGGGGAACATTGCACTGGTGGAGGGATCGCGCTGATCGCATCGCACCAGCCGATCGTTCTGCCCGGCGGGCGCACGCTCGCGCTAGAGGATTTCGCGGCGTGATCCTGCGCCTGCTCCACCGTGATCTCGCAATGCTGCTGCCGGGCGGGCCGCGGGGAGGGTCGCCGCTGCCGCTGCTGTTCTTCCTCGCCGTGGCGATGCTCTACCCCTTCGCGGTCGGGCCGGACGCGCCGCTGCTCGCGCGGACCGGCGGCGGCGTGATTTGGGTCGCGGCGCTGCTCGCAGCCATCCTGCCCTTGGACCGGCTGGTCGCGCCTGACCTCGAACTGGGCCTGTTCGACCAACTCGCGCTGCGCGGCGTCAGCGAGGAGCTGGCGATGGCGGTGCGGATGCTCGCGCACTGGCTCGCATTCGCGCCTCTGCTGCTGCTCGCTACCCTGCCGGCCGCCGCGCTGCTCGGGCTCGATGCGGCGACGGTGCGCCTGCTGCTGTTGGGGCTGCTCGCCGGAACGCCCGGCCTCGCCGCGATCGGCCTTGCCATCGCCGCGCTCACCGCCAGCCTGCGCGCCAATGCGGCGCTCTCGGGGCTGCTGCTGGTGCCGCTGGCGGTGCCGATCGTGATCTTCGGCGCTGGCACGCTGGCGCGCGGCGACTTGAGCGGCGTGGCCTTCGCCGGGGCGCTCAGCCTGGTGCTGGTCGCGCTTGCGCCGCTCGCGGCCGGTGCGGCGATCAGATCGGCGCGCGAAGGCTGATCAATACGGCGGCTTGTGCAGCCCGCGCGTACTTTCCGTGAAGATCTCGACGCCGGTTTCAGTCAGCCCGATCGAATGCTCGAATTGTGCGGACAGGCTCTTGTCGCGGGTCACCGCGGTCCAGCCGTCGCCCAGCACCTTGGCCCAGGGCTTGCCAAGGTTGATCATCGGCTCGATCGTGAAGAACATGCCGGGCTTCAGAAGCGGCCCCGTGCCCGCGCGCGCGGCGTGGATCACTTCGGGCGCGTCGTGGAACAGGCGGCCGAGGCCATGGCCGCAGAATTCGCGCACCACGCCATAACGAAACTGGCTCGCATGTGCCTCGATCGCGGCGCCGATATCGCCCAGCCGCGCGCCGGGCTTTGCTGCCGCCTCGATCCCCAGCATAAGACATTCGTAGGTGACCTCGACCAGCCGCTTGGCCTTGATCGAGGGTTCGCCGGCGAAGAACATCCGGCTGGTATCGCCATGCCAGCCGTCGAGCAGCGGGGTCACGTCAATGTTGACGATGTCCCCGTCCTTCAGCGCCTTGTCCGCCGGAATACCATGACAGATCACGTGGTTGATCGAGGTGCAGCACGAATGGGTATAACCGCGATAGCCGAGCGTCGCGGGCACCGCTCCGGCGTCCAGCATCATGCCGCGCACCTTGTTGTCGATCTGCGCGGTGGTGATCCCGGGTGCGACGAACGTGGTCAGTTCGTCAAGGATGTCTGCGGCCAGCCGCCCGGCCTTGCGCATGCCCGCAAAGCCATCGGGGCCGTGGAGCTTGATGGTGCCATCGCGGTAGACGGTTTGGTCGCTATCGATCACCTGATATTCGGTCATGCGCCGCATGTAGCGATTGCGGGCGCAAATTGCGAGCCGTCACCGCGCAGAGCCGAAGGCGCTGCGATATTCCGGCTTCACGGCTGCCAGCACGCGGGCATCGACCGGGAAGTCGAGCTCATACGCACCTTCGGCATAGGCGCCCGCGACATAGGGGCCATACCAAATGCCGATCCGGTCGAAGATGCGACCATTGGTAGAGCCGACCAGCACCGTCGCCTCGTCGGTGCCGGGGCATTGGTCGAACGTATCGTCGCTGCCCTGCGCGACCGGGGCGCCGCGCCGCTGGGCCCGCTCGGCATTGAGCGCGTCGCACAAACGCCTGCCCAGCGCCCGGTCAAGCCCGGCGAACATCGCCGCACCATCGACCGCAGCGCCCGCCTCGCGGTCCCATACGAGCGATTCCAGCCCGTACATGCCATGGGCGCCGCCCGAATAGGTCGCGAAGTCGCCCGACAGGCTGAGGAACCGCGGCGTATCGGCCACGACCCTCCATTCCATCCGATAGCTGTGCGGGCGGAACTCGATGCCGTCGTTGGCGAATTCGTCCTTCTCCGCCCTGGTCGTTTGCGACAGTTCAGCCTTGGCCTGGACGGCGCGCTGATCAAGCTGGCGGGCCAGCGCGGGAATGGCGCCAACCTGCCGCGGCCAGGCGTAGGCGAACGTGTAGAACTCGTTCTCCTCCTCCGTCTCGCGCGCGCCGCCCGCCTCCGCGCCGGCGGTGGCGGTAGCGGCGGCCTCCTGTTGGGTACCCAACGCGTCGGCCATATCGTCCGCGGATGAACAGGCGGCTAGCGCGCATGGCGCGGCGAGGATGAGCAGGCGAAACGGCATTGGATTTTCTCCGGCGAATGGCGCTAGGGCTTTGACCATGAGTAAACAGATCGACCTGATCCAGCCCGACCGTGGGCAGGATGCCATCGCTATCCATTTGGTCAACAAGGATGGCTTCGCAAAATGGGCAAAATCGCTCGCTGCCGGGCAGCGCGCGGCGCTGGCGGCGCAGAAGTTCGACGGCGGCGGCTATCAGGTGGCGATTGTGCCTGATGGGGATCAATGGTTCGCGGTGGGTGGGGTCGCCGATCCCGACAAGCTGTCGAGCTGGTGCATGGCGCGGCTGGCCGAGATACTGCCCGCCGGAACATATCGCCGCGAAAGAAGCGAGCCCGGCGCGGCGATGTTCGGTTGGCAGACCGCCCAGCACCGTTTCACGCGGTACAAGGACGATCCGAATGCACAGGGTCCGCGCGTGCTGCTGACGAGGGACGCCAGGGCCATTCCCGCCGTGCTTGCCGAGGCGCGCGCGACCAACTGGATCGCCGACCTGGTCAACACCGGACCCGAGGACATGGGCCCGGCTGCCCTGGAAGCCGAGGCCGAGAAGCTTGCCAAACGACACGGTGCGGCGATCAAGGTGATCAAGGGCGACGCGCTGGAACGCGATTACCCGATGGTCCACGCGGTTGGTCGCGCGGCTTCACGCCACCACGCGCCGCGCCTGATCCGGCTCGAATGGGGTGATGAAGCGCACCCTGGGGTCGCGATCGTGGGCAAAGGGGTATGCTTCGATTCGGGCGGACTCGACATCAAGCCCGCGTCCGGGATGCTGCTGATGAAGAAGGACATGGGCGGCGCCGCGCACGCGCTGGCGCTGGCGGAACTGGTCATGGACGCCCGCCTGCCGATCCGGCTGCACCTGCTGATCCCGGCGGTCGAGAACGCCATTTCCGGCAACGCCTTCCGCCCCGGCGATGTGCTCAAAAGCCGCAAGGGCACAACGGTGGAAATCGGCAACACCGATGCCGAGGGGCGGCTGATCCTGGCCGACGCGCTGACCCGTGCCAGCGAGGACAATCCGGACCTGATCCTCGACTTTGCCACCCTGACCGGCGCCGCGCGCGTGGCGCTGGGGCCGGACTTGCCTGCCCTGTTCACCCGCCGCGACCAGACGGCCGCCGATCTCGTCGCGGCAGGCAAGGCCAATGACGACGAATGCTGGCGCATGCCCATGCCCGAGGCCTATCGCGAGTGGCTGGCCTCCGACGTCGCCGACACCAACAACGCCCATCCCAACGCCTTTGCCGGGGCGAGCGTCGCGGCGCTGTTCCTCGAACGCTTCGTGGGCGAAGGCATCGATTGGGCGCACTTCGATACGTTCGCCTGGCGCCCGACCGCCAAGCCAGGCCGACCCAAGGGCGGCACGGCCTATGGGCTGCGCGCTGCGTTCCACATGCTGAAGGGGCGCTATGGCAGCTAACCTTGCCGTAATCGTGCCGAAGCTATAAGCGCGCGCAACTTAGAGATGCGGGGTATCTTTTTCACTGTGAGCGGCAAGCACGAATACCAGGTGCCGACCGAGCAGCTGTCGCTGAGCGGGCCCGTTTCGCGGCCCGAAACCACGCACCTGCCGATCCGTGGCGACTTGGCGCATGTCGCGCTGGCGCACCGTTACCTGGTGGCGCATTACGTCGTGCCGCAGGTGCGCGTGCTGGCCAAGGCGGCGGTGCTGCGGCACGCGCCGCGCGATGATGGCGAGATCGTCGCCGAATGGCCGGAGGGCACCGCAGCGGAAGTGCTCGACTGCGCGGGCGCCTGGGCCTGGGCCTGCCTGGGGCCGGAAGGGCCGACCGGCTACTTGCCACTGTCTGCCCTCGCGGAATGACGCACAGCGTCTTCATCGACGGCGCGGCGGGCACAACCGGCCTGGAAATCCGCGACCGACTGGCGGGGCGTGCCGAGTTTTCCCTGATCGTCCTCGACGATGCACGTCGCAAGGACGAGGCCGCGCGGCGCGAAGCATTGAACGAGGCCGATTTCGCGATCCTGTGCCTGCCCGACGAGGCCGCCGTCGAAGCCGTCGCCCTGATCGACCCAGCCAGCAAGACCCGCGTCATTGATGCGTCCAGCGCGCATCGCACCGCCCCCGGCTGGACCTACGGCTTCCCCGAACTGGTCGGGCGTGAACGGGTCGCGGCCGCCACCCGCATCAGCAATCCCGGATGCTATCCCACGGGTTTTCTTGCATTGGTGGCACCGCTGGTTCGCGCTGGACTGCTACCCGCCGACTGGCCCTACACCGTCAACGCGGTGAGCGGTTATTCCGGCGGTGGCAAGGCGCTGATCGAACGGTTTGCAAGCGAGCGCGACCTGGCCTTCCGCACATATGGCCTCGACTTGGCGCACAAGCATCGGCCGGAAATGAAACTGCACGCCGGGTTGACGCACGACGTGATCTTCGCACCGTCGGTCGTCCCCGCCTATCGGGGCATGGTGGTCGAGGTGCCGCTGCACCTGGGCGCCATGGCCGGGGAACCCACGCCCGATGCCCTGCGCGCCGCCTTGCGCGAATTCTATGTCGGCTCGCGTGTGATCCGGGTGCGCGAAGACGGCGCGTTGCCCGAACTGCTGCTCCACGCCGACCAGCCGCCGAGCGACGCGATGGACCTGCACGTGCGCGGCAACGCGGGCGGTTATCACGCCCGCCTGATCGCCGTGCTCGACAACCTCGGCAAGGGTGCGAGCGGCGCCGCGGTGCAGTCGCTTAACCTGATGGCCGGACTCGATGAAACGCGCGGGTTGGCCTTGCCTGCCTAACAATTAGGCAAATGCTGGATTCCGATTGGGCAGCGCCCCTGCCGCTGCACTGCTGGAGCGCACATTTGCGCCTGGCGCGCGCTTGGCACGGTTCTTGAAAATGCGCGGGCATCATACATCGTGCCGACCTGGCGGGATCGACCCCGCCCGCGTCGGCATCGGGCGCAGGGATAGGCCATGAAGAAGATCGAAGCGATCATCAAACCCTTCAAGCTTGACGAGGTTAAGGAGGCACTGCACGAAATCGGCGTGTCCGGCATCACCGTGACCGAGGCCAAGGGCTTCGGTCGTCAGAAGGGGCATACCGAGCTTTATCGCGGCGCCGAATACGTGGTCGACTTCCTGCCCAAGGTGAAGCTCGAGGTGGTGGTCGCCGATGCCATCGCCGAACGCACCGTCGAAGCGATCGCCGCCGCCGCGCAGACCGGCCGCATCGGGGACGGCAAGATTTTCGTTTCCAGCATCGAAAGCGCGCTCCGCATCCGCACCGGCGAGCGCGACGACGACGCGATCTGACCCAGTCCAATCCGTTCCAAGAAGAGGGAAATCAAATGTCCAAGGCCAAAGACGTCCTGAAACTGATCAAGGACAAGGAAATTGAATGGGTCGGCCTGCGCTTCACCGATCCCAAGGGCAAGTGGCAGCACCTGACCATGGTTTCGCGCGTGCTGGGGGAAGACGAACTCGAGGACGGCCTGATGTTCGACGGTTCCTCCATCGCCGGATGGAAGGCGATCAACGAGAGCGACATGATCCTGAAGCCCGACCTGGAGCGGACCTATGTCGATCCGTTCAGCGATTCGATGCTGATCGTGTTCTGCGACATCGTCGAGCCGTCGACCGGTGACTGGTACGCCCGCGACCCGCGTTCGACCGCCAAGCGGGCCGAAGCCTATCTCAAGACAACCGGCATCGGCGATACCGTTTACGTGGGGCCAGAGGCCGAATTCTTCATGTTCGACGACGTCCGGTTCGAAGATGGCTATGCCGGGTCGGGCTATGCCATCGACGACATCGAATTGCCGACCAACACCGGCAAGGAATACGAGAGCGGCAACATGGCGCACCGCCCGCGCGCCAAGGGCGGCTATTTCCCCGTTGCCCCGGTCGACAGCGCGGTCGACATTCGCGGCGAGATGGTTTCGACCATGCTCGAAATGGGCCTGCCGTGCGACAAGCACCACCATGAGGTCGCCGCCGCGCAGCACGAGCTGGGCCTGACCTTCTCGACACTGGTCGAAACCGCCGACAACATGCAGATCTACAAGTATGTCGTGCACCAGGTCGCGCATGCCTATGGCAAGACCGCGACCTTCATGCCCAAGCCGATCAAGTCGGACAACGGCAGCGGGATGCACACCCACATCTCGATCTGGAAGGAAGGCAAGCCCGGTTTCGCTGGCAACCAGTATGCCGGGCTCAGCGAAACCTGCCTCTACTTCATCGGGGGCGTGATCAAGCACGCCAAGGCGCTGAATGCCTTCACCAACCCCACCACCAACAGCTACAAACGGCTCGTTCCGGGGTTCGAGGCGCCGGTGCTGCTGGCATATTCCGCGCGCAACCGTTCGGCCTCGTGCCGCATCCCGTACGGCGCGGGCGACAAGGCGAAGCGGGTCGAATTCCGTTTCCCCGACGCGATGGCCAATCCCTACCTCGCCTATTCGGCGCTGCTGATGGCGGGCCTCGACGGGATCCAGAACAAGATCCATCCGGGCGAAGCGATGGACAAGAACCTCTACGACCTGCCGCCCGCCGAACTGGCCGACGTGCCGACCGTTTGCGGCAGCTTGCGTGAGGCGCTTGAGAATCTCGAAGCCGACCATGAGTTCCTGCTCAAGGGCGACGTGTTCTCAAAGGACCAGATCGAAGCCTACATCGAATTGCTCTGGGCCGACGTGATCCGCATGGAAACCACCCCCTGCCCGGTGGAATTCGACATGTATTACAGCTACTGATCGCCCGCGCGATCAGGCAGCCTGCCAATCCTCGAAGGGGCGTCCGGAGGAATCCGGGCGCCCTTTCGTTTCATCACGGGTGCCTGCTCATTCGCACAGCCCCGCCGCGCGCCGCGCAATGCCGCCCAGCCCCTTGCACTTGGGCTTGCTCGCGGGTCGTTCTGCGCCATCCGCCTGCCCGGAAGCGGCAGCCGATCCCGGCATGTCCATCCCCAGCATGACCATCGCGCTGGAGCGAAAGCGGGCCCGCGCTATCCACTCGGGTTGCCATCCGGCACGCGCATTGGCGGGCCGTGCGGGATAGGAGAAATTGCGTTGCGGGCCGAACGCGGTGAGGTTGGCCATCGTTACCTCGCCCCCTGCCACCTTGACCTCGGCCGGGACGGTGCATTCCTGGCGGCTGGGTGGCAGAACTGTGCGTGCCTCGATCAGTCGCGCGACGGCGGCGGGTGAGAGCCAGCTCCACAGCGGCCCGCCGAATGCCTGCGTGGCGGACGATGCCCACCACACGACGTCGCCCGTGCCATTGCCCCGGCCCATGTCCTTGGCTGAAAACGCCCAGGCATAATATCCGGTCGCGCCCGGCACCGCGTTCCAGCGCAGCGCGTAGGCACCGCTGGCCAGGGCGCTCGACTGCACCTGCAACGGAGCCATGAAATCGGTGTCGAGTTCGAAGCCGATCTCCGGTGCGTAAGTGCTGGCGACGCGATGCCCACCCAGCAGCGATGAACGCCCCGACACCGTCTTGCGATCGCTGCCATTGGGCCATTCGCCGTAAGTCGTGCTGTTCGCCTGGGTCACTTCCCAATCGTCAGGCACGTTCGGCCCCTGCGCGTATAGGCCCGGCGGCACCTGACCGCGCGCGACGCGGGCAAAATCGATCACCACCGGCTGTCCCGGGCCCGCACGTTCGCCGCAGCCCCAGAACAGCAACAGGCGGCCGCGCGGCATTTCCATGCCCTGCGGCATGGGTTCGCCGGTCGCGCGCGGCGGGGTGACGAGCGGCACCGATGCGCCCATGCTCATCCCGGCGGGCAGGAAATGATCGGCCTTGGGCCCGCCCGTCGCGGAACGGGTCGAACCCAGCCGCAGCACCAGTTCGCGCGCGCTGCCGCCGCCCTGGCCCCGCAGCATCGACATCGCCGCGCCGATCCCGCCGCCTGCGCCCATCGCCGCCATGCCCGACATCGTACCCGCGTCGAGCGAATAGCGCGCCACGGTGCGGGTGTTTTGCTGCTGGGTGGATGCGGGCGCGGCCAGCGCCACGCCGATCGCGGCAACGGCCATGCCGCTGCGCCAGGTCCATCTTTTCATGTCGATCCCTTCCCGATTGCGAGTGGTTTCGACCCGAAAGGCAGCTCAATGCTTGTTGCGGGCAGGATTATCGCGGGGCGGGCAGTCAGTCCAGTTGCATCATTCCCCGACGCCAGATGGCCACGAACGTCGCTGCCAGGATGCCCCCGAGGGAGAGCGAGATAAGATCGAGCGGCTGCGGAGCCGTTACCAACGCGGCGGCGGCACCTGCGCCCCAAAGCACCAGCACGACCGAGGCACCGTATCCGAACAAGGCGACCGATTCCTGGATCAATGCGCGCATCAGTTCATCGTGGCGGGCGAACTGCCGCAGGCTGACGACGGTGGTGACAGCGAGCACGCCGGCGAATAGCCAGAATGCCGCGCGTGGGCCGAGCAACGCGGCCTCGGTCGTCGCGAACACGAGCACCAGCATCGCCGTGCCGAGCAACGCGCAAGCCACCGCGCTGGAGATCAGCATGCCGCGCTGCTCAAGCACTTCATCGCGGTCCTGGACATTGAGCAGTTTGGCGCCAGCGGCGGGAAACAACGCGCCGAGGCCAACCAACACGCCCATCAGCACATAAATCACCGCGACACCTGCCGCGACGATCGTCGACCCATCGGGTTCGGGCAGGTCGCGCCCTTCCAGCAGCCATAGCACCAGGGTCATCCCCGCCGCGCCGCTGATCGCCCCGAGCCCGGCCTGGAGCCACAGTTTCCGGCGTTTGGCCGTTCGGTCGCTCGTTGTGTCGATCATCTCACTCCTCCGGTTCCCAATCGTCGATGAACAGGTCGGGCACCCCGACCGCGAACAGTTTCGCCATGCGTAGCGCCAGCGGCAGGCTGGGATCGTACTTGTCGGTTTCAACCGCGTTGATCGTCTGGCGCGACACGCCGAGCCGCCGGGCTAGCTCGCCCTGGCTCCACCCCCGCGTTTCGCGATGTTCCTTCAGCCGGTTACGCACCGAAAGCACCTTCCTGCCTGACAAGAACTCTTTACTGTAAAGAACCCTTGTCAGTCAAGAGTTCTTTACAGGTAGGCGGCTGTAGGACAGGAACCATTTTCCTACAGGCGGCAAATCTGCGTAATCGGTGCGCCTCGCAATTTGTCGTCCCGGGGTGATTTCATGCAGCGCAAACCGATTTTCGACGCCGTCCGACGGATGCTCGGCCGCGGATTCCGCCAGGCGGAGGTCGAGGCGCTCGACCGGGCGATCGATGTGGCCCGTGGCGGGCCTGGCGGAGGCGCCAGCGAGGGCCCGGCCTTTCCTGTCCAGAACAGTGTGACAAGTGTGACACGCCCCCCTGCCGCGCGCATGTCCATTGGGCCGCGCGGGGTTGCCCTGATCAAGGATTTCGAGGGATGCGCGCGCCGCCGGGCCGATGGCCTGGTCGAAGCCTACCCCGATCCCGGAACCGGCGGCGCCCCCTGGACGATCGGCTGGGGTGCTACCGGCGAGGGGATCGTACCCGGCACCGTCTGGACCCAGGCACAGTGCGACGCCCGGCTGGAGAGCGACCTTGCCCGCTATGCCGCCGAGGTCGCGGCGGCGATCGGCACCGCCGCGACCACGCAGGCCCAGTTCGATGCGCTGGTCAGTTTCCACTACAACACCGGCGCGATTGCCCGCGCAACGCTCACCCGGCGGCATGTTGCGGGCGACCGTGGCGGCGCCGCCGCGCAGTTCGCACGCTGGAACCGCGCTGGCGGGCGCGTGCTCGCCGGGCTCACCCGTCGGCGGGCGGCGGAAGCGCGACTCTATCGTTCCGGAATGTGACGGCCCCGTCCGCCCGCATCGCTCGTCGGAACCCCTGCGACCGCCCCGTCGTTATCACGCGAACAGGAGACACCCCATGCGTACATTCATCGCCGGGGTCGCCACGATCGCTCTGGCGGCCACCATCGCCCATGGACAACCCGGCAAGAGCGAGGACAAGGGAGGCGGGAATGGCCGACCCGCCGCCGAACGCGGAAATGACCACGCCGGTCATGGCCGATCCGACGCCGATCGCCCTGGGCAAGGGGCGCAGCCTGCTGCCAAGCGTGATGATTCAGGCGCCCCGCGCCCGGACGCCGTGGCTGAACGTGGCAACGGCGGGGGCGGTGAACGCCGCGAGGAGAGAAGCAATCGCGATCGGAACGATGAAGAGCGCGCCGCTCGCACAGCTACTCGCGCTCCCGCCCCAGCCCGCGCCACCGAGGAACGCATCCGTTCGGGTTGGCCCAAGCGCTCGGAACAGGCGGCCCATGCATCGGTTGCGGGCCGCGTCATCGAACGGGTGGAATACGCCCGGTTCGGACGCAACGGGCAAAGCCTGGTTCCGGGTTGTCCGCCGGGTCTCGCCCGCCGCGGCAATGGCTGCATGCCGCCGGGCCTCGCCCGACAGGCGCAACGGGACTACCGGCCTGCCTACTTCGGCTACACCGGGCTTGACGAGGGGCGATATTACTACGGCTCCGGCTATCTCTACCGCTTGGGCGCCAACGACCGCGTTTCCGGTTTCATCCCCTTGCTCGGCGGCGCGCTGGGGGTCGGCGAAAGCTGGCCCAGTTTCTACGAGCCGGTCCAGCTTCCACCGTACTATGTCGAGTACTTCAACCTGGGTGACGCGCCAGGCTATCGCTATGCGGATGACGTGATCTACCGCGTCGATCCGGACACATCGACAATTACCTCGATCGCGGCGCTTCTGACCGGCGACACCTTCGGGGTCGGCCAGCCAAAGCCTGACGGCTATGACATCTACAATGTTCCTTACGATTACCGTGAACGCTATGCGGACAGCGACGATGCCCATTATCGTTATGCCGATGGCTACATTTACCAGGTCGACCCGACCACGCAGCTGATCTCCGCAGTGATCGAGTTGGTCGCATGATCCGCTCGCCAAATCGGAGCGTCGCGCTGCGCGTCGCCATTGCCATGTCATGCGCCGCCGCGATGACCGCTTGCTCGGATGATCCCGCGACCGGGAATGCCGCCGAGAACCGAGCTACGAGCGAGACGCTCGCCGCTGCGCTGGCCGGGACCGACGGCTTCTCCACCGCATCGCGGGCGCTGGTCGAAACGGGGCTGGCACCGGTATTCGACGGACCGGGCACCTATACGCTGCTGGCGCCCGACGATGATGCCTTTGGTGCGCTCGGCGCGGCGGGCGAAGCGCTGATGGCCGAGGATCAGCGCGCCGTGCTGGTGGCTTTGCTGCGTAACCACATCGTGCCAGGGCAGATCGACGCTGAATCCGTGCGTGACGCGATCGAGGCGCGCGGCGGAACCGTCCGTATGCGCACGCTGGGGGGCGGCTCGCTGTCGTTCGCGCTCGATGGGGAACGGCTGGTCGTATCGCGCGAAGGCCAGCGGGCCGAGATCGACACCGCTCGGGAGGTCATTGCCAGCAACGGCGCGTTCCTGCCGATCGACGCCGTCCTGGTGCGACCGCCCGCGCCGGTCAGTAGTCCCGGCTGATCTCCGCCCCAACGCTTTCCCTGCCGATCGTCGAGATTGACCCGAGCAGCGCAAGCCAGCTGGTGACACGGTATTCGACCTCGGTGGCGCTGTAGCCGCGACCGTCGGTGATAATCTCGACGTAGATCCGGCGGCCGAGGTTCTTGCCCAACGCCACGCCGGTCCCGCGTCCCAGTGCCGGATCGGCGCTGACGATCCGTAAGCGGTCCAGCCCAATCGCGCTGCGGAGCTGGTTGAGCGGGTCCATGCCCGACCCGCCGCGCAGGCTCGCCACCGCGGCGCCGAGTTGCAGCGCGTCGGTGGTAGACAGCTCGGTGATCGAGCCACCGAACAGCAGCTGTGCGAGGATTTCCTCTTCCGGCAATGCGGGCGAGGAGCGGAAGCTGATTTCGGGCTGCAATGCACTGCCGCGCACTTCCACCCGGACGTCCAGGCCGTCGCGCTCGCTTTCGGCCACGATGTCCAGCCGTGGATCGAGTGCGGTACTGAGATCGAAGGCGATGCGCCCACGCGTCAGCTCGAAGCGATTGCCGGCAAAGGTGTAGTCGCCCCTGATCACCCGCGCCTCGCCGCCCACGCGCGGATCGTCGGTCGTGCCGCGCAGGCGGACGTCGGCGCTCCATTCACTGTCCAGGCCGAGCCCGTCAACATCAACCCGGCTCGGCGCGCGAGCATCGATGAGATAGCGCCACGGCGCGCTCGGTGCGGCACGCGGGCCGACATCGGCGGGCAGGTTGATCTCGCGCGTGCGGATACGCGGCAGCTGCTCGGCACTCGCGGCTGTCCCCAGCCTCCAGCTTGCGCGATCGACCAGCACCCGCCCTGCGATGGTGCCGCCGATCCCGTCGGACACGAGCCGCAGCGGTCCGGTGACCGTCGCGGACAGCCCGCGGGCATTGAGCAGGCGCGCCTGCCGGGCAGATAGCTTGATGTCGAGCCCCGGCCCGCGTTCACCCAGGTTGCTCAGATCGACAAATCCGCTCCCGGCCACGCGCCCATCGCCCGCCGTGCCGGAGAACCGCGTCAGCCGCAGGCGCGAACCGGCGAACGTGCCACGCACCGCGGCATCGCGGATGTCGGTGCCCGAAAGGCTGCTCTGGAGACGCAATCCATCACTTGCCACCGATCCACGGACCTCCGGATCGGCCAGCGTGCCAGTGACATTCGCGGCGATTGCGACCGGGCCCGTCAGGTCGAACGCGTCGATCGCGGCCAGCCGCCACAGTGCGTCCGCCGGCCCGCCATAGCGCAACTGCGCGAAAAGGTCGCCGCGACGCAGCCGATCGAACAGCGCACCCGACTCTGGCAGGCCGGTGATCCGCCCCTGCAGGCGTCCCCGCCGCGTGCCACCCTCATCGATTGCAGCGCGCGCTTCGAGCCGTGTCGCGCTGAGTTGTGCAACCAGGGCGAGGTCGACCGGACGCGAGGACAGCACCAGGCCTGATCGCGTGAGATTGGCGACCTTTACCCGCGCAGAACCAACCGGAACACCGCCGCTGCTGCTGCGATAATCAACTAGGCCAGAAATCGTGCCGCCCACGCCGAGATCAGCGACCGCCAAATCGAGCAACGACAGCGGCATCCGGGCGAGTTGCAGCTGAAGTGCGGTCTGATCGCCACCGAACTGACCCTCGATCAGCGTCACGCCATCACCATAGTTTAGCTGCGAGCGCTGCAACGCCCAGCCGCCGTCATCCTGTCGTACCAGCACCGCGCGGCGCGGCATGGTAATCCGCCGCCCGGCAAATTCGCCGCGCGCCGCGATCGCAACGCGGCTTGGCGCGACGTTGGCGTTGAGCTGCATCGCAAACTGGCTGCCGCGCCGCCCCGCCAGCGAAGCGGTCACTTGCCCGCTGCCGTTGGTTAGTTCCGCCACTGCCGCCACGCGGCCGAGGAACAGATTTCCGTAGCTTACTCCCTGCGCGTAAATGCTGCCTTCCAGCGTGCTGCGTCCTTCGACCAGCAGGCCGCTGCCGCGGATCTGCGCCCGATTGAGCGCGATCGGGGTTTCGCCGCCGAAGCGGGCATTGTTTGCTGTCAGGTTCACATCGAAAGCCTGCCCTCCGCCGCGCTGACTGAGCGCGATCGTGCCATCGAGCCCGCCGCCGGAAAGGGCGAGCTGCCCGTTGGGCCCCGCATCGGTCAAGACGATGTCCCCGGTGACCGTGGTCTTCCACACGTCGAGCCGCTGCACCACGATCCGCGTCGGACCGCCCGAAGGAGCGAACAGACCCAGCGTGCCGTCGAAGGGGCCCAGCAGCGATTGTCCCTGGGTCTCGATCGAAAATCCGTCGCGCGTCGGCGCGATCGCGACCCGCACGTCCGCGAGCCCCGCCGCTGGCAGCGGATTGGCAAACACCAACACCGCGTTCGGCCCCGCATCGTCGAGCGTGGCGCTGACAGTGAACGGGCCATAATCGACATGGCGCCCGCGCCCGGCCACGCTGGTCCGGCCCTGCGCCACATTGCCATTGAGAAACAGGTCCAGCTTCGCCGCGTCGATCCGCACATCGCGGAAGCTGAGCGGACGCGCGCCGCCCATCCCCACCCCGCCCCGGAAGGCAATGGTCGGGCCTGCCAGATTGGCCAGCGTCGCATTGGTCACACGCGGAATCCGCCCATTTATGTCGGCGTCGAGCGACCAGGGCACGTTTGCCCCGACCCGGAAACGAATGTTCGCGCCAGCATTGACCGCGCCCACATTCTCGAGCGGGAGGCCGTTCAAGGTGACCGGGCCCGCCAGTGCATAGGCGCCGCGATCCGTTTCGCCGCGCAACGCGAGGCGGGCGCCGGCGCCGGGAAAATTCACCGCTAGATCGTTCGATTGCAGCCGCGTACCCGCATAGGTGACATTGGCCGTGATTCGGCCATTGACGAGGCGCGGATCGAGCAACGCGTTGCCCGTTTCGACACGGGCCACGCGAGCGTCGATGGGCAGCGTCCAGCGGGTGCCGTCAAATGTCGCTTCGCCAGCCTGTTCGAGGCCCGCAATGCGGGTGTCGCCGCTGACAAGCCTTTCAATGCCCAACCGATGGTCGATGGTGAGATCGCGGAATGCGCCGTCGAGCGTGACCGCCGCGATTCCGCCCTCGATCCGCAAGTTGGGGCCGAACAGCGCGGGATCGTTGAGCCGGGCGGCCAGTTCGAAGGTCTCGAAGGCATTGCCGGCCAGATCGACGATCCCCGATCCGGCGCCGTTCACGCCGCGCGCCCGCAACGCGAATTCACCGTCCAGCACACTGTCCTGCAACGTACCCGTCGCGGCGAGCGACACTGTTGGCCCCAACGCACGCGCCACCAGCCCTTCGACCGCGCCGGTTGGATAAGCCTGCCCCACTATCCGGTATTGCCCGGCACGATTGCCCAACCTGAAGGCGGAGAACACCTCTCCATCGCGCCGCACCACCAGAGCGCCGCGCCAGGCGTTCCAGGTGCCATCGCCCACGATGCGCGCGGTATAGCCTGCGTCGGCACCGATCATCTGCGCCAGCACCCCACCCTGCGGCGCACTGTAATCGAAAGCGAGATCGAACCGGTTGCCGTCGGGTTCGGCGTCGACGAGCAAGTCGATCCGGTCGCGGCTGCCCAACGTGCCCTCGGCATCGAGCAGGACACGGCCCGCGCGAATGTCTGCCTTTGCCGTCAGGTCGATGCGCTGCGCCTGCTGGCCCGCTACACCAGGGGCCACGGTAAGGTTGTCGATCACGAATTCGTCGACCCGAATGTCGAAATCGGGCAGGATCGGTGCGTCAGGATCGCCGGGCAGCAGTTCGGGCATACGCAGCAAGGTGCCTCGCCGCGCCGTGAGCTGGCGAATGTCGAGACCGCTGGTCAGCCAGCTCAACGGACGCCAGTCGAGTTCTGCGTCGGGGATCGTCAGGAACGGCCCCTTCGGATCGGAAAGGACCACGTCGTGCAGCCGCGCGCGACCGTAAATGTTGCCTTCGATCCGGCCGATTTCGATCCTGAGGCCCGATGCCGGGGCGACCTTTGCAATCTGGTCGGTGATCCAGCGCTGGCCGATCGGGCTGTTGAGCACGACCAGCGCCAGCACCATCGCAGCCACCAGCCCGGCCAGCGTGACCGCCACCCACTTGCCCGCGACGCGCGCGCGCGAACGGCGTTCGGCGGGGGCCGGCGCGTCGATCGTCGTCTCGGCCATCAGAATGCCTGCCCCAACGAAACGTAAACCGCGATTGGACCGTCGCCCGGTCCCGGATTGACCGGCGTGGCGACATCCAGGCGTAACGGCCCGAACCCGGTTGTATATCGAACGCCAATCCCCGCCCCGATCCGGATGGTGTCGAAATCGGGCGTAGCGCCCGTGCCAACCGAGCCTGCATCGACGAAGGGAACGACCGAGACCGCGCCATCGAGGAAGCCGGTCTTGACGCGCGCCTCCAGTGCGAATTCGACCAGCGATCGGCCTCCGGTCGGCAGGCCCAGGGCATCGCGCGGGCCGATTGCCTGATATCCGTAGCCGCGCACCGAACCGCCGCCGCCAGCATAGAACCGGCGCGATGGCGCGATGTTGGCCAGGTCGGTCCCGGGGATGCTGCCGAGCCGCGCGCGCCCGGCCATCACGATGTTTTGACCGAATTGCTGGTAATAGGTCGCGTCGACCTGGCTACGCAGATAGAAACTCTGCGCCCCCTGCGTGCGCGAAACCTCAGGCGAGAGGCGGCCACCAAGGCGGAATCCTTCGGTCGGATCGAGCAGGTCGTCCGACGTGTCGAGCTGCGCGAACAGCGGGATCGCACCGACGAAATAGGTCTGGCGCGGGCGCCTGATTCCTTCGACCGGCGCAGGCCGTTCATCGGTCGCCACCGCTTCCAGGCCAACACTCCAGCTGAACGGCTTCTGGAACAGCAAAGTCGACAGCCGTTCGAACGTGCCGATGACGGATACCGTGTTGGCATCGACCGCATCGGTATCGATCGTGGTCGCGAAAGCATCGACCGTCAGAACCTTGTCCCGCCCGGTGAAATTGTTCTTGCGGAATGTAATCCCCGCCAGCTGTTCGCGCGTGCCCGCAATCCCGCGCAGGCGAAGGAGACCCTCGGGCGGGAACAGGTTGCGATGTTCCCAGCTCGCTTCAACCCGGAACCCCTCGCCCGATCCGTAGCCGACCGCGCCCGCGATGGTCCGCAGCCGCGCCGGGGTCATTTCGACGTCCATCGCGACCGTGCCGAGCTGAGCCGCGTTTGGTGGGGTAATTTCGCGTGCCCTCACCGTAACGGTGGAAACAAGTCCCGTGGCCACGATTGCGCGACGTAAGTCATCCTCAAGGCTGCGCTTGTAAACATCGCCCGGATCGAAGCGGGCGATGCGCGACAGGTGCGCTGCGGAAAGGAAGTCGGGCAGGTTGCTGGTCACCTCGCCGAACGCGTACTTGCCGCCCGGTCGGACCGGCATCGTCAGGTCGCCCTCGCTGCGGGCATGATCGATCAGAAGTTCAGGGGCATCGATTGCGGCGAAGGGATAGCCGGTTTCGCCCAGCGCGCGGTCGAGATCGAACTGTTCGGCCACGATCTTGAAATTGTCGAGCGGATCGCCGGTGCGAATCTCGAACGTATCGCGCAATTCAACCGCATCGGGCGCGCTGGCCAATTCGCCAAGGTCAATGGCGCCGAACCGGAAGCGGACCCCGGGAACGATGTCGAAGCGGACCTTGGGCAGAGGGCTTGCCCCATCTTCACCCGGCTGGATCGCGCCGATCGTGCGAATAACTTGCCCATCGTAGAAACCATAGGCGCGCAGCAGCTCGAGCAGTAGTTCCTCGTCTGCCCTGGCGCGCGCGGCCAACTGAGCGATATTTTCTTCATCGCCCAGTTCCTCGATCGCCGAGAGACTTTCGTATCGGTCCAGGAATTCCGTCCGAAGGGGGAACCGATTTACGTCGGCCGGGAAGGCGATCGTAATCTGCTCGTCCACTTCTTCGAGAACAGTGTCCTCGAGCGCCAGCTCGGCATCCGTTTCCAGCTCGGCGAATTGTACGTCGGCCTCGTCCGGCGAGATCTGCTCGATCGCGGGCAGTTCAACATCGTCGGGCCATTCGATCGCCATGTCCGGCAGCGGATCGAGCGGCGAGCTCGCATCGAGCTCGGCAGCTGGCTCGACAGTGGCATCGGCAGGGTCCGGTGCTTCGGCCCAGGCGTCGGGTGCGGCGATTGCCGAATCGGGAATCAGCTCTTCGAGTTCGGGTGTAGTGCTGGCATCCTGTGCGGCCAGCCCGCTGGCGGACAACGCCAACGCCATCGCAAGGCCGAGCCTGGCGTGGCGCGCTTCAGTCGGCGAGGCGATACTGGTTTTGCGATCCGTCCTTGCCCAATTCGGCGGGGCCACGCGACGGAGTGCGGGGGCGAGCGACGGCCTGCGCGATGAGAGTGTCCTGTTCGGCACGGCCGACGCGGCGCCAGCCATCGCGTCCGAGCAGCTCCATGGGCCGATAACGGATCTTGTATTGCATCCGTTCGGACCCATCGACCCAGTAACCGAGATAGATGTACGACAACCCCTCTGCCGCGGCGCGACGGATGTGGTCGAGGATGATGTAATTGCCAAGACCTGACCTTGCCTCGTGTTCCGGGTCGTAGAAACTATAGATCATCGACAACCCGTCGCCCTGGCGATCGGTCAGGCACGCACCCACCAGGCGACCCGGCCGCGACCCTTCGGCGGGTTCCCGATATTCAACGACATAGCTGGATACGGGGGAATGTTCCACCATATCCGCAAAGTCCATTTCATCCATCGACGCCATGCCGCCGCCGGGGTGGCGCGTGCCGAGGTAACGTTGCAGCAGTTCGAACTGTTCCCCGGTCGCCCAGGGACGGCATTCCGTAGTGACGAGATCGGAATTTCGCCGGATGTTGCGCGCCTGCGTGCGCGACGGTTCGAAATCGCTGGCAACAACCCGAACCGACACACAGGCCTGGCAATCGAGGCACGATGGCCGGTAGGCAACGGTCTGGCTGCGGCGAAATCCGATCCGACCCAGCGCCTCGTTGAGCTGTTCGGCGTTCGGGCCCTTCAGTTCGGTAAAGACCTTCCGTTCCGTCCGGCCCGGCAGATAGGGGCAGGCCGATGGGGTGGTCACGAAAAACCTCGGGAAGCGTACAGGGGCCGTCACAACGGTGGCAGATCCTCTCCCCCGTTCGGAATCGGGGCATGTGCAAACAGACCATGACTATGCCTGCCCAACGCCGTCGGTAAAAGGGTTTTAACCATCTTGCACGGTTAGCGAACAGTTACTTTGCACAACTAGGACAGCCCAAAGGCCAACCGTTAACGCCGCGATCAGTCCAGCTCGACCTGGCTGACCGCGTACCCTTCCCGCCGCAGCGAGGCGACGAGCGCGGCGAGCTGATCCGCGTCGCGCGCCTCGCATTCAATGTCGGTGATCAATCCCTTCGCCGGCAGGGTCGTGAAAATGCGCTGGTGATAGATCTCGATGATATTGACCTGGTGCTCGTTGAATTCGCGCATCACCTTGAACAAGGCACCGGGCCGGTCCTGCAAGGTGATCCGCAGCCGCGCAAGGCGGCCGGAACGCGCAAGATCGCGCAACAATACGTTGGCAAGCAGGCGCGGGTCGATATTGCCGCCACACAGCGGCAGCCCGATCCTTCGGCCGGCAAAACGCTCCGGATGCGCGAGCACTGCTGCCAGACCTGCGGCGCCCGCGCCTTCCACCACAGTCTTTTCGATCTGGAGCAACAGCGAAACCGCCTTTTCCAGCTTGTCTTCGCCAACCAGCAGAATTTCATCCACCCGCTCGGCGATAACGCGCGAAGTGAACGCCCCAGGCGCCTTGACCGCGATCCCTTCAGCCAGCGTATCGCCGCCGCAACTCATCTCGCGCCCGGCAATCCGCGCGTACATCGAGGGGAACAGCGAGGCCTGGACGCCAACCACGTGCATGTCGGGATGGAGCGCGCGGGCCACTGTCGACATGCCGGAAATCAACCCGCCTCCGCCGATCGGCACGACGATGCAATCGAGCGACGGCGCGTCTTCCAGCATTTCCAGCGCCACAGTGCCCGCCCCGGCCGCCACCCGCGGATCGTCGAACGGATGCACGAACGTGAGGCCAAGCTCCTGCTCCAGCTTGCGCGCGTGGGCATAGGCATCGTCGAAGGTTTCTCCTTCGAGCACCACATTCCCGCCCACGCTTTCGGTCTGCATGATCTTCACGGCCGGGGTCGTGCGCGGCATCACGATCGTCACCGGGATGCCCAGCCGCGTACCGTGATAGCTGAGGCCCTGCGAGTGATTGCCCGCCGATGCGGCAATCACGCCGCGACGCAGCGCGGTTTCGTCCATCGTCAGCAGCGCATTGAGCGCGCCGCGTTCCTTGTATGCGGCCGTGAACTGCAAGTTCTCGAACTTGAGCCAGATATCGGCGCCGGTGATCTGCGACAGGGTGCGGCTATGCAGCGTCGGCGTCCGCACGACGGCGCCCTCGATCCGTTCGGCCGCGGCGCGCACGTCGGCAATGGAGAGCGGCAATGTCTCGTCGCTTGAGGAAAGGGTCGCGGTCGATTGGCTCATGGCGCCAGCGCACTACGGGAAAAGCGTCGAATGGGAAACCGCCTTGGGTACGGAAAGCGACAAAGAATTGCTTTGATGGGCGATCTGGGCAAATCGGACGCGGCGCCAATGGCAATCGCGACTTTAGGAAACGCAGCATGAAATTGATCGCAACAGCACTTGTCGGCGCAGTTGGCCTGGCGCTCGCCGCCCCGGCGCACGCAGATTCGCTGATCTACAATGTTCAGGGAATCGCGCTTGACGAGAGCGGCAAGGTCGAACGGTTTACCGGCATCTGGATCGACGATGATGGGCGGATCAAACAGTTGTTGCGACGCGGCGACAAGCGACCCGAGGGGGTCGACTATGCCACCGATGGCGGGGGCATGTTCCTGATACCCGGCATGATCGACGCCCATCTTCACGTCATGGGTCTTGGCTTTGCCGCAATGTCGCTCGATCTCTCGGGCACCACCTCGCTCGCGGAGGCTCAGGCAAGGATCGCGGAATATGCTGCGGCCAACCCAGGGCGGCCGTGGATCATCGGGCGTGGCTGGAACCAGGAGACGTGGGGTCTCGGGCGATTCCCGACCGCGGCCGAACTCGACGCCGCCGTATCCGATCGCCCGGTATGGCTTGAGCGCGTGGATGGCCACGCCGGGTGGGCCAACACCGCGGCGATGGCACGGGCGGGCGTGACCGCGCAGACCGCCGATCCGGCCGGGGGGCGGATCGAGCGAGTCGCCGGGTCGCGCGCGCCGGCCGGCATTTTCGTAGACGCCGCAGCTGAACTCGTCACGAAGGCGCTCCCGACGCTGCGGCCAAGCGATCGCGACTTCGCGCTTGGAAAGGCTCAGGAAATGCTCCTTGCCCGCGGAATTACCGCGGTGGCGGACATGGGCACGACCATCGACGACTGGCAGAGTTTTCGCCGAGCCGGCGACGCGGGCACACTGAAACTGAGGATCATGGCCTATGCGGCCGGAACGGAAGCGATGCAGCTGATCGGCGGACCGGGGCCGACACCCTGGCTTTACGATGACCGGCTGCGCCTCAACGGGGTCAAACTCTATCTCGACGGGGCACTGGGTTCGCGCGGCGCGTGGCTGAAGCGACCCTATGCCGATGCGCCTCGGAATACCGGACTGCCGCTCACAACCCCGACCCAGCTACGCAACACGATGAGCCGCGCCGCGCTCGATCGTTTCCAGATTGCGGTCCATGCCATCGGCGACGCCGCCAACGCCGATGTGCTTCACGCCATCGACGAACTTGCCGCGACCTATACCGGCGATCGTCGCTGGCGGGTTGAACACGCGCAAGTCGTCGATCCGGTGGACATGCCATTGTTCGGCCGCAACGGGATCATCGCCTCGATGCAGCCTGTCCACCAGACCTCGGACCGGCACATGGCCGAAGCCCGGCTGGGCCAGGCGAGGCTCGGCGGCGCTTATGCGTGGAACACCATTGCCGCGACCGGCGCCCGGCTGGCCTTCGGTTCGGACGCACCCGTCGAAGCACCCGACCCGTTTGCTGGGCTTGCGGCCGCGTTCACCCGGCAAGACGCCGCGGGCGAGCCGTTTGGAGGTTGGCTGCCCGAACAGCGCATCACTCGCGAAGCGGCACTCCTCGCTTTCACTCACGGCGCGGCGCATGCGGGCTTTGCCGAACAGCGTTTCGGGCGGCTGGCGCCGGGCCTGCGCGCTGATTTCGTCGTGGTTGATCGGGATCCGCTGTTGGCGTCGCCAGAGGAATTGCGCCAGACACGGGTGCTTTCCACCTGGATCGGCGGCGAACAGGTCTTCGCAATCGACACCCCGACGGGTCGCTGAAACGCGCTCGGTCGGGCGATCACAACGGATGGCCGCATTTCCTTCAAAACCATCCTTTTGTTAATTGTTTATCAACCTAGAGACTGGCACTGCGGCCAACGAAACCGCAAATCGTGGTTTCAACCGTGTCGATGGGGTTGAGGGAACGGATTGCTTTGTGCCTTGTTTTTGGTGAGCGGGCGATGTCCACACGGGTTTCCCCATGGGGACCAAATGGATACCGCACCGCAACACGATCTGCGAAGGCATGTCTGGGTTTGTGACTTTTCCGCCACAATTGGCGCTTTTTGAGACGATTATGGGGTTGTCACCCCAATATGTCGGCCTTAGTGAGGGCCTCGAGTTCCAACCAAGTAATGAGCTCCAAGGAGACGAATCGATGAAGTTCCGTAATCTGCTTGCCGCCACGGCTGCCGTTTCGTTGGCCGCCACGCCGGTAATCGCCAGCGCGGCCCCGGTCGCGGAACGCGCCGCTGCTCCCGTCACTGGCGAAAGCGAACTGGGCGGTGGCTCGGTTGTGCTCGCGCTGATCGCCGCTGCTGCGATCATCGCTGGTATCATCATCGCCGTCGACGGTGGTGACGACGATCCGGTTAGCGCCTGATTGTTCTGATCCTTCTAGGACACAAGAAAACGGGGCTTTCGGGCCCCGTTTTTTATTGCCCGTTTGTCACTCGATATCACTGGTGGGAACGCAGGCGCGATCAGCAGCGGGCGCGATCGCAATCGATTCGCGAAATCGAGTGCGTTTTTCGAGCATTCGACATGGCGTCATGCACCTGGCGCGAAGTCACATGCCGTGATTCGCGTCACCGCTTGCAACGTCCGTGTCGTCGGCTTTGATGCCGGAAGTGCGCTTTTCGGTGACCCACATCACCGCGAGCGCGCTCTCGTACAAAAGCACCAGTGGAACGGCGAGCATCAGCTGCGAGATCACGTCGGGCGGGGTAGCTATCGCGGCAATCACGAATGCCGCCACGATCATGTATCGGCGCGCGCCAGCAAGTTGGGCCCGGGTGACAATGCCTGCCCGGTTCAGCAGCAGCAGCAGTACCGGCAGCAGGAAACTGATCCCGAAGGCCAGGATGAATTGCATGACCAGGCTGAGGTAGTCACCCATGGCTGGCAATGCTTCCTGCTTAAGCCCGCCAGCGGTGCCTTCGAAATCCAGGAAGAAGGCAAATGCCGTAGGCATCACGACATAATAAGCGAGGGACGCACCCGCCACGAACAGGACCGGCGTGGCGAACAGGAAGGGAAGAAACGCCCGCTTTTCCTGCGCGTACATGCCAGGGGCGACAAACGCCCAAAGCTGGTTGGTGATGATCGGGAAACTCACGAAGAAGGCGGCGAATAGCGACACCTTCAATTCGACGAAAAACGCCTCGTAGAGCTTCGTGTAGATCAGCGTTCCTTCGCCCGGCGGAAAGGCGCCCGTCAGCGGTCGCACCAGGAAACCGAAGATATCGTCCGCAAACGGGAAGCAGGCGATGAAGGCAACGACGAGCGCAATCACGCAGCGCAGCAGCCTGGCCCGCAGTTCGATCAGATGATCCAGCAACGGCGCCTGCGTTTCGTCGATATCCGCGATGCGAAAACTCATCGGCTTCGTTTCAGCTTTGGGCGCGAGGCGGCAGTGGGAGTTGCGGCTCGTCGCTTGCCCTGTTGTCGGTCACAGGCGTGTTGTCGCTCACGGGCGGGCTGTCGGTCATGGGCGGCGGGGGCGCTTTGCCCGCTGCTTCGCCTTCTTGCGCGGGATATTTCTGCATTATGCGCGCATTCTGCTCAGCCCATTTCTTCTCCATTTCCTCCATTTCCGCCTCCCGGATCATCGCGTCGACGCCCGCTCGAAAATGGCCTGAAACGCGCCTCACCTTGCCCATCCACCGACCAGCGGTGCGGAGCGCGGCGGGCAGATCCTTCGGCCCGATCACCACCACCGCGACGATCATGATCAGCAGGAGTTCAGTGGCGCCGATGTCGAACATGGCGAAGCTTCAATCAGTTGTGGCGTTCGGTCGGTTCCGCCGGGCGGGGATCGGATGCCGGCTCGCCAGCGGGTTTGGCTTCATGCTGCGGCCCCTCGATGCGCGGCGGGGCGGTTTTGCCCTCATCCTCGTTCATGCCCTGCTTGAAGCTTTTGATGCCCTTCCCGAAATCGCCCATGATTTCAGCGACACGACCGCGCCCGAACAGCACGAGTACGATCAGCAGCACAATCACCCAATGCCAGATGGAACCGAAACCCATTGTAATTCTCCGTAGCCGGGCGCCGCGCACCCGGATGTCGCAGATCAATCTAGGGCATGCTCGCCATCTTTGCCAGCGTCGCCGACGGTTTCTTCCGTTACGGCAGCGAATGCCTCGTCGACAGGGTCAAGCAAGCCCGCTGCGCGCAGTTCGTCGATACCTGGCAGATCACGGCGCGAAGTCAGTCCGAAATGATCGAGGAATGCCGGTGTCGTGACATAAATGACTGGTCGACCGGGTACTTCGCGTCGCCCCGCGATACGCACCCAGCCCGCTTCCATCAGGACGTCCAGCGTGCCGCCGGATGTCTGCACGCCGCGAATGGCTTCGATCTCCGCCCGGCTAACTGGTTCGTGATAGGCAACGATCGCCAGCACTTCGGTCGCCGCGCGCGACAGGCGGCGCACTTGCTCCTGCTTGCGCCGCAGCAGGTGCGCGCAATCTGCGGCGGTTTCGAAATGCCATCGCCCGGCGCGCTCGACCAGATGAACGCCGCGCTCCCGATAATGCGCGGACAAGGCGTTCAGCGCCGCGCGCACCTCGCCGCGATCGGCATCGCCGAGGTGCGCCGCGAGTTCCTCTACCGTCATCGGGTCCGACGCGGCAAACAACGTCGCCTCGAGCGCCCTTTCGAGATCGCCGGGTCGCTCGTTCACGCTGGCACGCGCCGCAGCATGAGCGGACTGAATGCCGCGTCCTGCGCGATCTCGGCCTTGCCCAACCGCGCCAGCTCCAACGCGGCAACGAAGCTGGACGCGAGCGCGGAACGGCGCAGGCGGGGATCAGCATGCGGAGGCAAAAATTCCTCCAAGCACATCCAGTCGAGCGTTACGCCCAGCATTGCGGAAACCCGGTCGAGCGCGCTCTCCAGCGTCATCACCGGCCTGTCGCGTACGATGTGAATAGCGGGGGCAGTCCGTGCCTTGACCTGGCCATAGCCCTGGATCAGCGCGTACCAATCGCATTGCCACTGTATCCGCCGGTCGATCCGGAGACCTTCCGGCGCCCCGCGCAGGAAAACGTCGCGTCCAATCCGATCGCGCGCCAAGAGGCGCGCCGCGGCCTCGCGCATGGCTCCAAGCCGTTGGAGGCGCAACTGCAGGCGCAGCGCCAATTCCTCGGCACTCGGGTCCTCCTGCGCCTCGCGTGGCAGCAGCAGCGCAGATTTCAGGTAAGCGAGCCAAGCGGCCATCACCAGATAGTCCGCCGCCAGTTCCAGCCGCAATGCTTCGGCGCGATCGATATAGTCGAGATACTGGTCGACCAGCGCGAGAATTGAAATCTGACGCAGGTCGACCTTCTGCCGCCGCGCCAGGTCGAGCAGGAGGTCCAGCGGCCCCTCCCATCCATCCAGTTCGAGATGGAGAGCCTGATCCTCGCGCACGGTGGCGGTATCCCATTGCGCGATCTCCGCCCCGGCGCGCGCCGGAAACATGAGGCTGTCCTCGGTCAAGTGGCAGCACCGGATAATGCGAGCAGGCTGTCACGCTTGACCAGTAATTCCGCCTTGCGATCGGCACCCTCAACCGCGATCGAAGTTTCGGCGAGCGCACGTTCCAACCGAACCGCGCCAGCTTCGCCCAAGGGTGGCAGTCGCCGCACGATTTCGGCCATGTCGTCCATCCTGGCCCAGCAGTTCAGCACGAGATCGCAACCGGCGGCAATCGCCCGCTCGGCGCGTTCCGGCACGGTCCCCGCCAGCGCTTCCATGTCGATGTCGTCGGTCAGCAACAGCCCATCGAACCCGATCGCGCCGCGGATCACGTCGCGGATGACGGTGGCAGAAAGCGTGGCGGGATTGTCCGCGTCCCAGGCGGTGAACAGCAAATGCCCGGTCATCCCGATGGGCGTGTTCCTGAGGGCGCGGAACGGAGCGAGATCGAGCTCCAGTTCCAGAGCGCTCGCGCGGACCGTGGGCAGCTCCTTGTGCGTATCAGTGGTGGTACGGCCATGGCCAGGCATGTGCTTGATGCATCCCGCGACACCGGCACGGGCCAGTCCGTCAATGATCGCGCGACCCAGCGCGGCGACGCGTAAAGGCTCGCTGCCCAAGGCGCGGTCGCCGATCACGTCATGCGAGCCGGGCTGGCGCACATCGAGCGGCGGATGGCAGTCCACGGTGATACCGGCCGCGGAGAGCTCCAGTCCGAGCGCCTCGGCATTGACCCGCGCTGCTTCGATCGCGCTTGCCGGTGCAATATCGTAAAGCGCATCGAACACGGCGCCCGCCGGGAACCCGGCCCAATGGGGGGGGCGCAGGCGCGCCACCCGGCCACCCTCCTGATCGATGCAGATGAACAGCCTATCGCGGCCATGGATCTCGCGCAGGCTGTCGGTCAGGGCGCGCAGTTGCACGGCGTCCTGGCAGTTGCGGCCAAACAGGATATAGCCCGCCGGATCGGCCTCGCGAAAAAAATCCCGTTCTTCAGCCGTGAGCTTGGCGCCGGCAAGTCCGAATATCGCTGGTGTCATCGCCTTTGAGGGTCGCAGGATGGCGGGCGACCTGCAAGCGTGGCAAGCCCGTCCGGTGTGGAAATCAGTCAGTCCTTGACTTGGCAGGCGATCCCCTGGCTCTTGAGCGTCGTGCACAGCGACCGGGCGCTCGCAGTGTCGCCCGCCACCGCCTGGAGGCGATAGACCGTGCCAGAATCGATTTGCCCTTCCATTACCCGGTGGCTCACTCCGCTTAGCGCGTCGGTCTGGCGATTGAGGGTCGCCCAGCCTCGCTCGGCACTTTCGCGCGTCGAAAACGCGCCGACCTGGATGCCGACTCCGCTTGCCTGCGCGGGTGCGGGCGCGCGCGACCCGGCTGCGTCGACGCTCGGGCGCGGAGCGGGCTGCGTGGCAAGTCGGCCTTCGCGGTGCTGGCCTTCGCCGATGCCGGGCGCGACATCGCCCGTTCCCGCGAATTCCTTGCCTCCCGGATCCTCGGGGCGTTCCTTGACCGGACCGGCGGGGGCGGCGATGGTGCTTCCGTCGGCGACAATGTCGGCATCGGGGCGGTTGCTCCAGTACCAAAGGACGGCAAGCAGCACGCCAATCAATGCAAGGCCGCCAAGGCCGAGCAATACCATCTGGCCCGCGCCGGCGCTGGCGGGGGCGTCGTCGTCATCGGATTCGAGCCACGGCAGCGATTCACGCTCGCCGGACAGCGCGAGTTCCTCGACAGGCGGCTCGCGCAATTCAGGCTCCGGCTGGTCCGGATCGTAACCGTCCTGTTCGCGCCCGTCGCTCCCCTGCGAAGCCATCATTACATCTCCTCCACCGCTTCGACCCCGAGCAGGGACAAACCGTTGCGAACAACTTGCCCGATCTGCGCTGCGAGGAAAAGTCTCGCCCCGGTTAGCCCCGCATCATGTGCCACGATGAAGCGCTTGTCCGGGTTGTCGTTCCCGAGGTTCCAGTAAGCATGGAAAGCGGCTGCCAGATCGTAAAGAAAGAACGCCACGCGGTGGGGTTCGCGCGCCTGCGCGGCGGCTTCGACCAACCGGGGGAACTGCGCGGCCTGCTTGATCAAGCCCAGCTCTTCCGCGCCGAGCCGATCGAGGTGTTCGGGCGCCGGGGCCAATCCCTCGACTGCGCCCTTGCGTAAAGTCGAACTGATGCGCGCATGGGCGTACTGCACGTAGAACACAGGGTTGTCCTTCGAAGCTTCCACCACCTTGGCGAAATCGAATTCCATCTGCGCCTCGGGCTTGCGGGTCAGCATGGTGAAGCGGACCACGTCCTTGCCCACCTCGCCCACGACATCGGCCAAGGTCACGAACGTGCCGCTGCGCTTGGACATCTTGACCGGCTCGCCCCCGCGAAGCAGTTGCACCATTTGGACAAGCTTCACGTCGAAGGGGATGGGTTTGCCCTGCCCTTCGCTCAGCGCCGCAACCGCTGCCTTGATGCGCTTTACCGTGCCCGCGTGATCGGCACCCCAGATGTCGATCAGTTCGTCCGCGCTGGCCGCCTTCTGCATATGATAGGCAAGGTCGGCGCCGAAGTAGGTCCAGCTGCCGTTGGACTTGCGAATCGGGCGGTCCTGATCGTCTCCAAAACGGGTCGAGCGAAACAGCGGAAGTTCGACGGGCTCCCAATCGTCGAGTGTCTTGCCCTTGGGCGCTTCGAGCACGCCATCATACACAAGATCATGCTGGCGCAGCCAGTCTTCCGCCGCTTCCGGTTTGCCGCCGGCCTGGAGTTCGGCTTCCGAACTAAACAGGTCATGGTGGATGCCCAGCAGCGCAAGATCGGCGCGGATCATCTCCAACATCGCCTTAACGGCCCGTGCGCGAAACATGGCCAGCCATTCGCCATCCGGCGCGGTGACGAAGCGATCGCCCAACTCGCGTGCCAGCGCCGCGCCTACCGGGACCAGGTAATCGCCGGGATAAAGCCCTTCTGGAATGACCACGGCTTCACCGAGCGCCTCGCGGTACCGCAGGTGGACAGAGCGCGCGAGCACATCGACTTGCCCCCCGGCGTCGTTGACGTAATATTCACGCGTCACCGGGTGCCCGACGAATTCGAGCAGCGCGGCGAGCGCATCGCCCACCACTGCGCCACGGCAGTGGCCCATGTGCATGGGTCCAGTCGGATTGGCCGAAACATATTCGATATTGACCCGCCGTCCGGCACCCCGGTTGCTACGGCCGTAGTCAGCGCCCAGCGCGGCGATGGCGCGCAGTTCGTCCAGCCAGCTCGCATCGCGCAGGCGCAGGTTGATGAAGCCAGGCCCGGCGATTGTCACTTCGGTCACGTCGGGATCGGCGGACAGCTTGTTGGCCAGCATTTCGGCCAGTGCCCGCGGGTTCGTTGCGGCGGGCTTGGCCAGCACCATCGCCGCATTGGTGGCCAGGTCGCCGTGCGCCGCATCGCGCGGCGGCTCGACCGTCACCGCATCGCGGGGGCAACCCTTGGGCAGGTGCCCTTCAAGCTCGATCGCATCGAGCGCGGCATCCACCTTGCGGGAAAAAGCGGCATGGATAGTATTGGCGTCAGGCATCCGCGCGCGACTAGCGACCTGACGCAAAAGCGCAAGATCGCGGGCCGCGGATCAGCGCGTGACGTTGTAGGTCAGCTGCGCCTCAGTGAGCTGGAATCCCACCAGCAGTTCGAAGGTAGCCCGGGTCAGCGCGGCCCGCACCGTGGGATCGGCCAGCGGATCGAGCGCGGCGTCGGCATCGCCGGCGCGGCGGCGACGGGTGATCTGCTCACGAATTTCCGATGGCAGCGTCGCTTCGGTCTTGTCAACGAAAGCGCCGGCACGTCCGCTGCCCTGCGCGCGCGCCTGCCCATCGGCAAAATCTATAACTACCGTGCCAACCCGCTTGGTCTGCACAGCCGATCCTCCGCGCAGGACCGTCGAGAAGAACGGCAACTCGACCCGCCGCGCGCCGCGCGTGTCGCTACGGCTGGCCAGCACGTCGAACGTCGCCTCGCTATACACGCGATCGCTTGAATCATTGCACGTCGACCGCAGGTTGGTGATTGCCGCAGTCACATCGATATTGTTGGCGGTGGCGCCAGCGGCGGGATTCGCGAACAGGGTCACGTCGCCGGTATAGTCGGGCACGCCAACCGCCGGGCATGCCGTGCGGATCGCGGTAATGCCGACGCCCTGGTCGACGACGATCTCGCCCTGCCCGGCACAGCCGGAGAGCACCATGGCGACGGCAGTGGCGCTCAACAGCTTGCGGCTAGAAATCATGCAATCGGATCCCTCGAAATCATCTCAGGCCGCCCTAGCGGCCCGGGCGGCAAAGCGCTAGAGGCGGGCGCATGAACGCTCCCTTGCAATCCCCCGGCACATCGGATCGCCGCCTGGCGCTGACGGTGCTGATCGCCGCCCCGCGCGGTTTTTGTGCAGGCGTGGACCGCGCGATCGAGATCGTGGAGCGCGCGCTCCAGCGGTACGGCGCCCCCGTTTATGTCAGGCACGAAATCGTCCACAACCGTTACGTTGTCGAAGGTTTGAAGGCCAAGGGCGCGATTTTTGTCGAAGAACTGGACCAGGTTCCCGATGGCGCCCCGGTGGTGTTCAGCGCGCACGGAGTGCCCAAGGCGGTCCCGGCCGAGGCACAACGGCGCGGCCTCGATTACCTCGATGCGACCTGCCCACTGGTCAGCAAGGTCCACCGCCAGGCCGAGCGCCAGATCGAGGCGGGTCGGCATATCCTGTTCATTGGCCATGCCGGACATCCGGAAGTCATCGGCACCATGGGGCAAGTGCCACCAGGCAGCATGACGCTGGTGGAAACATTGTCCGACGTCGCGGCGCTGGAGTTTGCCGACACGGTTCCCCTGTCGTTTCTGACCCAGACCACTCTGTCGGTTGACGACACGGCTGACATTGTCACGGCGCTGCGCGCGAAATTTTCCCACATCGTGGGACCAAAGGCGGAGGATATCTGTTACGCCACGTCCAACCGGCAAGCGGCGGTGAAGGCCATCGCCCCCGGCAGCGACCTGGTTTTGGTGATCGGCGCACCGAACAGCTCCAATTCGCTCAGGCTGGTCGAGGTTGCCGAGCGGTGCGGCGCCAGCGCAAGGCTGATTCAGCGCGCCAGCGATATCGACCCTTCCTGGCTGGAGGGGGTCGGCACCCTCGGCCTGACGGCGGGCGCGTCGGCGCCGGAGGAACTCGTGCGAGAGGTGGTGGAGCAGCTTTCCCGCTGGCGCACGGTAGAGGAGCACACGCTGGTCACCACGGAGGAGAAAATGGTGTTCAAGCTGCCGCGCCAGCTCGCCGACTGACCGCGCGGCGGTGGCGGTCTATACTCATCTCGGTGCCGACGCGCTGGCAGAGCTGATCGCGCATTACGATGTCGGCGCATTGATCTCCGCGAAAGGTATCGCGGAGGGAGTGTCCAATTCCAACTGGCTGGTCGAGACCTCCGCGGGTCGATTCATCCTGACGATGTACGAGCGGCGGATCGAGACAACCGACCTACCCTTTTTTCTCGGGTTGCTCGATCACCTGTCGGCACGGGGTTGCGCGGTGCCGCGTACCATCCACGATCGTACCGGTGCTGCCTTCAGGGTGATCGACGGCAAGGCGGTCGCCCTGATCGAATTCCTGCCCGGAGTGTCAATCGACCGGCCCAGCGCCGCGCAGGCAAGAGCGGTAGGAGCCGCGCTCGCGGCCATGCATGTGGCGGCTAGTGATTTTCCCGCCAGGCGGCCGAATACACTCGGCCCAGCGGCTAGCCTGGCGACGCTGCGCGCATGCGATTCGGCCGCGCTTGCGGCGATCGATCCCGCCTTGCCGACCCTGCGCGACGAAGCGGCCCTGGTCGAGCGCGCATGGCCGCGCGATCTGCCCGCCTCGATCTGTCATACGGACCTTTTTCCCGACAACGTACTGATGCTGGGCGATCAGGTATCGGGCATGATCGACTTCTATTTCGCCTGTACCGAGGTGATGGCTTACGACTTGGCCGTCACCCATGCGGCATGGTGTTTCGATCGAACGGGCGCGCGTTTCGATCCCGCGATCGGACAGGCGTTAGTCGCGGGATACGAATCGGTGCGCGGACTTGAACCCGCCGAACGCGCGGCACTACCGCTGCTGGCGCGCGGTGCCTGTCTGCGCTTCATCGCCTCGCGCGCCGAGGATTGGATCGAAACCCCGGCCGAAGCGATGGTCACGAGAAAAGACCCGATGGACTTTGTCCGGAGGCTTGGATTCTACGCTGATGCGCGGCAATCCCCCTTTGCCTGACGGCGCAGACCGGGCAACAGGCGCGAACCATGAAACAAGTCGACATCTTCACTGACGGAGCTTGCAAGGGCAATCCTGGCCCGGGCGGCTGGGCTGCACTGCTCCGCCTGGGTCCGCACGAGAAGGAATTGTCTGGCGGCGAGGCGGACACCACGAACAACCGGATGGAAATGACCGCGGCGATTCGCGCGCTGCAAGCGCTCACCGAACCGTGCGCGGTCACCCTTCATTCCGACAGCCGCTACGTGCTCGACGGGATCACCAAGTGGGTAGAGGGATGGCAGCGGCGCGGCTGGATCAACGCCAGCAAGAAGCCCGTCCGCAACGCGGACCTATGGCATGACCTGATCGACGCCGCCGCGCGGCATGAGGTCACCTGGCAGTGGGTGAAGGGGCACAACGGTCATCCGGAAAACGAGCGGGTTGACCGGCTCGCCTGCGCGGAGGCTGAACGCCATGCGCGAACGCGGGGCGGCTAAACCCGTCGAGGGTCATCCGTCGTCGACGATTTCGGCGCCCGGCCCGTTCTTCCTGATCGATTCGATTGCATTCCTTGCGCCCGCCTTGTTGGCATAGCCTTCCGTCCAGAAGATCGTCTCAGCGTTGTAAGCAAAGCTCGCGACGTATTCGCCCTTCTTGTTCTGCTTGATAATGAAACGATGGGGCATCATTTCTCTCCCGTCGAATGCGATTCGACCCAGGCCGAATTTAATAGCACCACCGGCGGAATCCAGCCATGGCTTCAGCCGAACCGTGCGGGGGAATACAGGCTTTCATCGAGCTTCGCGGTCATCGCGTCACGCGCGCGACAGAGCAGAAGCTGAGCACCAAGCCGGGCGGCGGCAGGGGATGTCTGTATGCCGTACCCCCCCTGGCCCGCAAACCAGAACAAGCCCTCGCACGTGGGGTCAAAACCATAGACAGGCTTACGATCGGGCGCGAAGCTACGCAGGCCCGCCCACTTGTGCTCGACAGCTTTGACCCGCCAATCGACCACTTTTTCGAACCGGTCGATCGCCTCCGCGATAGCCAGTTCCTCGGGCGCGGCGTCACACGGCGCGCTCGGCTCCTCATCATGCGGACTGAGCCAGAGCCGATCCCGCTCCGGGCGAAAATAGAACGCCCCTGAAATGTCGAGCACCAGCGGCAGGTCGCCCGGCGGTGGGGGGGAAACGCGCAGTTGCACCACCGTGCGCCGGAAAGGCTGGATACCCAGGGGCCGGGCACCGGCCATTTCCGCCACCGGGTCCGCCCATGCGCCAGCCGCGTTCACGATTGTGCGGGACGAGAAGGTCTCGCCAGCTTCCGTCGCGATCGCCCAAACGCCGCCGCGCCGCGCCAATCCGACAACACGTGCACGAACCGCGAGCCCCGCCCCGCCCCGCTTTGCCTGCGCCAGATAATGCGCGTGCAAGGCGGCAACGTCGATATCCGCGCACGCCGGTTCCCACACAGCGCCGGTCCATTCCGCGCGAAGCCCCGGCACGATCTCGTCAAGCCGATGTCGTTCGATTCGTTCAAGCGTGGCCCCGGTTCGGGAAAAGCGGTCGATGAAGGCATCGAGTGCGGCGCGCTCGCTATCGCGCCCGATATAGAGCGCGCCGCGCCGCGAGAGAAAGCCGCCTTCGCGCAGGTACGGGCCGGACGCGAGCGTCAAGGGAACAACCTCTGGCCCGCCGTAGCACTCCTCCCAGAATGCCGCCGAACGGCCGGTGGCATGATAGCCGGGCCGATCCTCGGCCTCGAGGATGATCACGCTGGCATGGGGTGCCAGTTCGGCGGCGATGCTGGCGCCCGCGATTCCCGCGCCGATTACGGCGATATCGTACACTTGGGTGGACATTAGTTCGGGGGCGCCACGCGGTCGAGGAAGTCGGCGATCGCACTCATCGCGCGATCGCGAACCGGATCGACCTCGCGCAGGATTTCGTGCCGCGCCTCGATACCGAATGCGACAAGTTCGCCGTGTGGCAAACGCCGTGCAGCGCGTTCGATCGCGTCCATGGCGACAAGTTTGTCGTTGCTGGTCCCGATCAGCAGCACCGGCGTCGCGACCGCCTCCAGTACGCCGGGAGCCATCAGCGCCCGCATCGAGGCATAGGCCCGCTCCACCCACTGCCAGCTCCCCGGCCCCATCACCAGTTCGGGCCGCGCCTCGCGCCACCACAGTTCGTCGGCATAACGTTCGGCATCATGGGTCAGCAGGGCGATGCGCGAAGCGGGAATCTCGCCGGGTTTCTCGCTCCATTTCCATGCAGGTCGCGCCGGGTCGCCGATCCGCCGCATGACGCACGCCACGCCATGGAGCAACGTGATCGGCAGTGGGGGGCCGTTGAAGCCGAGCATTGGCGCCGACAGCACCACGGCATCGGGATCGACCCGCCGCTCCGCCAATGCGCGCAGCACCAGATGCCCGCCCATCGAATGGCCTATCAGCACGCGCGGGCCGGGATCAGAGGCGCGCCATTGGCTCCAGAAGGACGCGAGATCGTTTATCCAGTCACTGAAGTCATCAACATGACCGGTGACAGCATCGCGGCCCAGGCGCCCCGACCCCGCCTGCCCGCGCCAGTCGGCAGCGGTGACATTCCACCCGGCGCCATGCCATTCGGCCAATGCTTCCAGGTATTTCTCGTAAGCATCGCCGCGTCCGGGGAAGAACAGGATCGAACCGCGCGCCGGGCCCGCCGCCGACCAATCGATCCGGCGCAGGTCCGCGCCATCGGGCGCGCTCCAGCGACTTTCGACCGCGTCCACGGGTATCGCCCGGCGATCGATCCGACCGCACGCGCCTGCCCCTTGATCCGCTTGCCTAATACGAGCCTCCTGGCGGTGGTTACTATTTGGTAAGCCGCGACATGTAGCACGTGCTCACGAAGGGGGACTTCGGGGGGCATCATGCTGGACGGCTATCTGCACTACGGGCTGCTCTGCGGGTTGGCAATCGCGCTGGTCGTCGCCGCCGTCACCGATATCCGCCGCCGCCAGATTGACAACGGGCTGACCGCCGCGATCGCGCTTGCCGCACCGCTGTACTGGTGGTCGGCGGGGCTTTCACTCTGGCCCGACGTGGCGATCCAGCTGGGTATCGCGGCCGCAACTTTCATTGTGCTGGCCGGGCTTTTCGCGCTCCGCATGATGGGCGGCGGTGACGTGAAGCTGCTCACCGCGATTGCATTGTGGATCGAACCGAATCTCTATCTGCAACTGCTGATCGTGATGGCGCTGGTTGGCGGCGTGCTCACCGTGGTGGTGGGGGCATGGCACATCGCCCGTCGCCAGCGCGACCGCGTCGCCATTCCTTACGGCGTGGCCATCTCCGCCGCCGGGCTGTGGGTGCTGGGTTTCCACTATTTTCCCGCTGTCGGAGCGACCCCGCTGGTGGGGTGAACCCGATTTTAACCAGTCAACGATTAACGACGACAACCATATCCCGCCCGCAATTCCGCCGGGCCGAACAGGGGGGCTTGAACAGCCATGGATAGGAAGAAGCTCGTTCTGCTGCTGGGTGCGCTGGTCATCGCGATCGGCACCGCACTTGCCGCACGGAGCATGTTTGCCGGCGCCGCCGCTCCGGAAGCGGAAGCCGCCGCGCCCGTTCCCATCGGCCCCAAGGTCCTGGTCGCCAACCGCGCATTGCCGGTCGGCACGATCATCACCGCCGATGCGATCGGGTTCCAGCAGTGGCCCGAAGACCTGGTCCAGGATGCCTATTTCCTCGATGGCGAATCGGATATCGGGAAGCTGCTCGGCACTGTGGTCCGATTCCCGATCACTGCAGGCGAACCCGTCACGCAGGGTTCGCTCGTTTCGCCCGGCGACAGCGGCTTCCTCGCCGCCGCGCTTGGCCCCGGAATGCGCGCGGTCACCGTGCCCGTCTCGGCCAAGACCGGTGTCGCGGGCTTCGTGTTCCCGGGCGACCGCGTCGATCTGGTCCTGACCCAGACGGTCAAGGGCGAGGACGGCCAGGCGTTGAAAGCCGCCGAAACGATCCTTCGCAATCTGCGCGTGTTGGCAACCGACCAGTCAACCGAATCAACCACCGACGATTCGGGCCGAACGGTCGTTCGCGCCTTCCGCACGGTCACGCTCGAAGTCACGCCCAAAATCGCGGAAAAGGTTTCCGTGGCGCAGACGATCGGCACGCTCAGCCTGTCGCTGCGCTCGATCGCCGACAACGCCGGCGAGCTTGAACAGGCAATCGCGGCGGGCGAGGTGAAGATTCCCGACAACGCGACGCCCGAGCAGGAAGAGGCTCTGCTGCGCCGCGCAATGGCGCGCCCCAATGACAAGGGCACCACCTATGTCACCGGCGGTGATGTCTCGCGCTTCCAGCGCAGCTCGATGCCCGCGATGCGTTCGCCCGCCAGCCAGGCCAACTATGCGCCCGCCCCGGTCGCCGCCGCGGGAGCCACCGCCGCGCCCGTGCCCAGCGGGCCGAGCGTGCGCGTCTCGCGGGGCAAGAACGTGACCGAGGAATCGGTCGGCCGGACGGGCCGGGTACTTCAATCCGCCAATGGCGGCGAGCGCTGAGGTGGAGCCGATGGATCGTCACGCAACCGCGCCGCGCAACAGCGATATCAAGCCGAGGGGCAAGATCATGAAACGCCGCATTACTGCTACCGCGCTGCTGGCGGGGCTGGCCATCGCGCCG
The DNA here is from genome assembly GCA_964516135.1 of uncultured Erythrobacter sp. GTDB lineage: Bacteria > Pseudomonadota > Alphaproteobacteria > Sphingomonadales > Sphingomonadaceae > 34-65-8. The sequence continues at coordinate 37,778 of CAZEWN010000023.1, forward strand.
CTCGCCTCGCTGCCCGCCGGCACCGCGTCCGCGCAGTCGGTCGTGCGTCCGGCCCAGAATATCGTCCTTTCGATAGGGCGGGGTGAACTGGTGACCGTGCCTGGCAACATGTCCGACGTGTTCGTCGCGAACGACACGATCGCCGACGTTCAGGTCAAGTCGCAACGCCAGCTCTACGTGTTTGGCAAGAACGGCGGCGAGACCACTGTCTATGCCAGCAATTCTGCCGGTGACGTGATCTGGTCGGCCAACGTCCGTGTCGGCTCGAACATCGACAGCGTCGACCAGATGCTGTCACTTGCAATGCCGGAAGCAAAGATCGCGGTCGCTACGATGGGAACCAACACCGTGCTGCTTACCGGCACGGTGTCTGCTCCCGAGGATGCGGCGGAGGCCGAGCGGCTGGTCCAGGCGTTCGTCGGCGACAACACCAATGTCATCAGCCGCCTGCGGATGGCAACGCCGTTGCAGGTCAACCTGCAGGTACGGTTCGCCGAGGTGAGCCGTTCGCTGGTGCGCGAAATCGGCGGCAACCTCACCAGCTTCGACGGCAGCGGCGGTTTCCGTTTCGGGGTTGGCACGGGCCGCACGCTCGCCACCGGCGAGTACCGCGTCGATGGACCGCTCGGCGTGGGCTCGGGCGTGCAAAATCCTGGCTTCATCCTGCCCGACGGCACCCGCGTTCCCGGCCCGGGCGTAGGCACCACGGGCAGCGGCGCGACGATCGCCGGCCTTGGCCGGTTTTTGGGTCTCGACCTGCTGGGCGCGCTCGACCTGGGTGAACGCAGCGGTCTCGTAACCACGCTGTCCCAGCCGAACCTCACCGCGCTGTCGGGCGAAACCGCCGATTTCCTGGCCGGCGGCGAATTCCCGATTCCGATCCCACAGGGCCTGGGGACCACGGCGATCGAATACCGCAAATTCGGTGTAAGCCTCGCTTACACGCCCACGGTGCTGGCCAATGGCCGCATTTCGATCCGCGTGCGCCCGGAAGTGTCGGAACTCTCGAGCCAGGGCGCGATCACGCTGGGCGGATTTCAAATCCCCGCTCTGACCATCCGTCGCGCTGAAACCACGATCGAACTGGGTTCTGGCCAAAGCTTTATGATCGCCGGGCTGATGAGCAACAATGCCCAGACCACGATCGACAAGGCGCCGGGTGCCGGTGACGTGCCGATCCTGGGCAACCTGTTCCGTTCGCGCTCGTTCCGCAAGGGCGAGACCGAACTGGTGATCGTGGTAACGCCCTACCTCGTCAATCCCGTCAACGACGGCGACATCCGCTTGCCGACCGATGGATTTGCGGCAGCCAACGAGTTCGAGCAGCTGATCGGCTATCGCGAGAACGCCGGGCGCAGTGGCGATGCCCGTCCGGGCGCGACCGCTGTCGACCGTGAGGGCACACCGCCTGCGGTTTCGGCCATCGATCCGGCCGCGACACTGCCGACCCAGCCGCAGCAGCCCACGCGCCGTGCCGATCGCGTCCGCAACGATGACAAATCCGTCGCTGCCGCGCCTGGCTTCAGCATCAAGTGAGAAAGGTCGTACCGATGTCCATCAATCGCACACTCGCCGGCGCCATCGCGCTCTCGCTTGGCCTGTCCCTTGCCGCGTGCGGCGGGATGCCGACCAACCGCACGCTTTATTCGGTCAAGCAGCCCGTCGTCGAACGGACGAATTACACACTCGACCTGCGCAGCGACAGCGGCGGCCTCGGCTATGCCGAACAGCAACGGCTTGACGGTTGGTTTGAGGCGATGGACCTGCGCTATGGCGATCGGGTCGCGATCGATGACGCGATGATGAGCGGCGCCACCCGCGATATCATCGCCGAACTTGCGGCCCGGCGCGGGATCCTGCTCAGTGACGGGGCGCCTGTCACCACCGGCACGGTTCCGCCCGGTCACACCCGCGTGGTGCTGACCCGTTCGTCGGCACATGTCCCAGGCTGCCCCGACTGGTCGGCCAAGTCGGATATGAATTACACCAACGGCACCAGCCCCGGATTCGGATGCGGGGTCAACAGCAACCTCGCCGCGATGGTTGCCAATCCGGAAGACCTCATCAGCGGCCAGAAGGGCTCTGGCGAAACGATCGTCGCGACCTCGAACAAGGCGATCGACAGCTATCGCGACACCGCGCCGACCGGACAGGGCGGCCTCAAGCAGACCAGCTCGGACGAATAAGGGGGATTTGGGCAATGAACGCGCCATGGAAACCGAACGGCGGTAACCGCGATCCCTTCGCCGCATTTATCTGCGACGAGGCCGCGCTGGACATTCTGCGTCCGGTGGTGATCGAAATGGGCTGGCAGCCGGAGAAATGCGCCAAGGGCGGCCTGCGTAATGCGGTGCAGTCGCTCTCGGTCTCGGCCAGTCCCAACATCCTGCTGGTCGACTTGTCGGAAAGCGGCGATCCGCTCAACGACATCAACGCGCTGGCCGAAGTGTGCGAACCCGGCACGGTTGTGATTGCGATCGGCCAGGTCAACGACGTGCGCCTCTATCGTGACCTCCTGGGCAGCGGAATCCACGACTACCTGCTCAAGCCGCTCTCGGCCGGGCAATTGCGCGACGCGCTGAATCAGGCGCAGGCAATATTTTCCGCGCCACGAGCGAGCGATCAGGACACGGCGAAGCGGCATATCTCGACAGCGATCGTCGGCACGCGTGGTGGAGTGGGTGCCTCGACACTCGCGACCTCGCTCGCCTGGACCTTCAGCACCGAGCACAAGCTTCCCACTGCGCTGCTCGACCTCGACGTGCATTTTGGCACCGGCGCGCTGGCACTCGATCTTGAGCCCGGCCGCGGGCTGACGGATGCGATCGACAATCCCAGCCGTATCGACGGGTTGTTCATTGAACGCGCCATGATTCGCGCGAACGAGAACCTGGCGATCCTGTCGGCCGAGGCGCCGATCAACTCGCCGCTGATGACCGACGGCTCGGCATTCGTGCAACTGGAGGAAGAATTCCGTCAAGCGTTCGAAATGACCGTGATCGACCTGCCGCGGAACATGCTGATCAATTTCCCGCACGTGCTGGGTGATGTGAACGTCGTATTGGTGACGGCGGAAATGACGCTGGCATCGGCGCGTGACACGATCCGCATCCTGTCTTGGCTGAAAACCAACGCCTCGCACGCGCAGACCTTGATCATCGCGAACAAGGTGCAGCCGACCGGCGGCGAAATCAGCAAGGCCGATTTCGAAGCGTCGATCGAGCGGGCCATCGATTATTCGATCCCGTTCGATTTCAAGGCCTCTTCCACTGCGGCGAAGCTTGGCCAGACGTTCGCTGAAGCCAATCGCGGCGCAAAGGCGAGCGCGGTAATGCGGCAGATTTCCGAACGCGTCATGGGCGCAAGCGAGGAAGCGGCGGACGCTGCCGAGCCCGCGAAGAAGTCACTGCTGGGCGGCTTCGACCTGAAATCGCTGCTGGCGAAGAAGGAAAAGAAGTCGGCGGCGGCCATACCGGCCGAGTGATCCGACGCGGGGCCGCGCGCGGCCCACGGGTGCGAACGATGTGTAGGAAAGGCGAGGCAAGCGCATGAGCATTTTCCAGCTCCTGCTGTTCGGGGCGATGCTAATGGCCGCGATGGCGGTCGGCTATGTCGCGCTCAGCGGCCCGTCTCCCGCCAAGGAGGGGCAACGGCGCCTCAACCAGCTGCGTTACCGCCATTCCGAGAGCACCGACGCGAAAGTCGAATCACAGCTCAAGAAGGCGATCGCGCAGCGCCGGCCCAAGATGTACAGGGTTGCAGGTTCGGGCTCCAAACTGGAGGCACTGGCCGGCCGGCTCGATCGTACCGGCAAGGGCTGGACGGTCACGCAGTATTTCTATGCTTCCCTCGGGATCGCGCTAGCGGTGACTGTGGTGGTGTTTCTGCGTTCGGGCGCACCGCTGCTATCGCTCGCGATCGGACTCGCGTTCGGCGCGGGCATCCCGCATTTCGTGGTCGGATATTTCACCAAGGCGCGCACCAACCAGTTCAACGCCAAGTTTCCGGACGCGATCGAACTGCTGGTCCGCGGGCTGCGGTCGGGCCTGCCCGTGACCGAGACACTGGCGGTCGTGGCACAGGAAGTGCCCGGACCGGTCGGTCTCGAATTCAAGGGTATCGTGGAGCGGATCAAGATCGGCCGCACAATGGAAGAATCGCTCCAGGATACCGCCGATCGACTCGGCATCCCGGAGTTCAACTTTTTCTGCATCACCTTGGCCATCCAGCGCGAAACGGGCGGCAACCTCGCCGAAACGCTGTCGAACCTTGCCGACGTGCTCCGCAAGCGCGCGCAGATGAAGCTCAAGATCCGGGCGATGAGTTCCGAATCCAAGGCGTCCGCGTATATCGTCGGGTCGCTGCCGTTCATCGTGTTCACGATGATCTGGTGGATCAACCCGGGCTATGTCGGCGGCTTCCTGACCGACGACCGCTTGATCGTGGCCGGCCTCGGCGGACTGGTGTGGATGAGCATCGGCGCATTCATCATGGCCAAAATGGTCAGCTTCGAGATTTGAGCGGGAACGGGACAGAGCCATGTTGAACCAGCCATCCGGGCCCACGATCCTCGGCTTCGACGTCATATTCGTCGGCACGATGCTGGCGGGCGTCGCAGCGCTGGCGGTGATGTTCGCGATCTATGCCGCGGTGACGGTCAAGGATCCGATGGCCAAGCGCGTGAAGGCTCTCAACGAACGCCGTGACGAGCTCAAGGCGGGGATCGTCAAATCGACCTCGCGTAAGCGGCAGAGCCTGGTCCGCAAGACCGAGCAGACCGAGAAGATGAAGGACCGGCTGGAGAACATGAAGGTTCTCCAGCAGAGCCAGATCAAGGACATCCAGCAGAAGCTGGCCCATGCGGGCATCCGCAACCGGGAACTGGCGGTCTATGTCATCGCGGGGCGCATCGTGCTCCCGATTGTCCTCGGGCTGATCGGTTTCACGCTCATCTACCTGGTCAACTACTTCCCCGACTGGGGCGGTATGAAGCGTGTGGGCGCGATGGGCGCGCTGCTGTTCCTGGGCTACAAGGGTCCGGAACTGTTCCTCAAGAACAAGGCCAGCAAACGTACCGATGCCATTCGCAAGGGCCTGCCCGACGCGCTCGATCTGCTGGTCATCTGCGCCGAGGCCGGCCTCACCGTCGACGCGGCGTTCAATCGCGTCGCGCGCGAACTGGGCCGGGCCTATCCCGAGTTGGGCGACGAATTCGCGCTCACCGCGATCGAACTATCGTTCCTCAGCGAACGCAAGCTGGCATTCGATAACCTAGCTCACCGCGTGGACCTCGACGCCGTGCGCGGCGTGGTCACCACCATGATCCAGACCGAACGCTACGGCACACCGCTCGCCTCGGCACTGCGCGTGTTGTCGGCCGAGTTCCGCAACGAACGGATGATGCGCGCCGAGGAGAAGGCCGCGCGCCTGCCCGCGATCATGACCGTGCCGCTGATCCTTTTCATTCTGCCGGTGCTGTTCATCGTTATTCTCGGCCCGGCGGCCTGCTCGATCAGCGACGCGTTCGCTGCCAAGCCAGGGCAATAGCGAAGCCGCGATACCGGCTCCATTCAGATGGCGTCGGTTTCGCCCGCCCGCCCCCTGACCCGCGCCAGCAAACGGGCGAAGGTAGCGCGTTCCTCTTCACCCAGCGGCGCGAACAGACGCCGTTCCATGTCGAGCGCAAGCGGCACGATCCGATCGTACATCGCACGCCCTTCGCTGGTCAGCGCGAGATGGTGCGACCGCCCATCGCGCGCGTTCGGCTCGCGATTTACCAGGCCCCGCGCCTCCAGCGTCTTGCACGCACGGTTGACCGCGACCTTGTCCATCAGCGTCGCCGCGGCGAGATCGCGCTGCGTCTGCGCGCCGGCATCGCCCAGCACAGCCATGATGCGCCATTCGGGGATCTTGAGCGCGAAGCGGCTGCGGTAGACCTGCGCGATCCGGTCGCTGACCGCGTTCGACGCGATGGAAAGCTGATACGGCAGGAATTCGGCCAGCAGCAGGTTTTGGGGCGGATCGACCATGAAGCGGTTTCTAGGGCAACCGGTTCGAGTGACAAGATGTCGATGGTTTCATGAGCGAAAGTTCAGGCGTAGCCCGGTTCGTCCCACCAGGGGTAGAAATCGGGCATGTTCGCGCCGACCTTGTCCGGATAGGCCGGCGCGCGCTTTTCGAGGAAGCTCCGCACGCCCTCGCGCGCATCGGCACTGCGGCTCAGGCGGTAGATCGCGCGGCTGTCCACCCGGTGCGCCATCATCGGATGCTCGGTTGCCGAAAGCCGCCACAGCATTGCCCGGGTCATGGCGACCGAAACCGCCGAGGTGTTGTCGGCGATCTCGTTCGCCAGCGCCCGCGCCGCGCCCATCAGTTCCCCGAGCGGGTGGACCGAGCGCACCAGCCCCTTCGCCAGCGCCTCGTGCGCGTCAAAAATACGCCCCGTCATGCACCATTCGAGCGCGGTCGGCATGCCGACCAGTCGCGGCAGGAACCAGCTCGAGGCGGCCTCGGGCGTGATCCCGCGCCGCGCGAACACGAAGCCAAAGCGCGCGTTTTCGCTGGCGAGGCGCATGTCGAAAGGCAGCTGCATCGTGGCGCCGACACCCACCGCCACGCCGTTGCACGCGCCGATCAGCGGCTTTTGCGAGTTGAACATTCGCAGGGTCAGCCGCCCGCCACCGTCGCGGACGCGCACATCCGACAGATCGTCGACCGGGTTCGGATCGGAAAACACGTGACCACCACCATCGGGTGTGAGGTCGGCGCCGGCGCAGAACGCGCGGTCGCCGTGCCCGGTCATGATCACCGCGCGCACGGCGTCATCGGCATCCGTCAGGTCGAGCGCCGCGATGATTTCGCCCATCATAGTGCGCGTGAAGGCATTCATCTTGTCCGGTCGATGGAGCGTGATCGTGGCGATCGGACCGTCGATGTCGAGCTTGATCTGGGTGAATTCGGTCATCGCACCTACCCTTTCGCGGTCCCGCCCAGGCACCTCGTGTCACACATGTCACACTGTCCTGAGCCAAAAAAAGCCGCCGCTCCCGATCGCCCGCGAATGCTGGCGAAAAGGGAGCGGCGGATCGTCATTTCGCCACCCTAGCCAGAGGAGGCCTTTGTAGGAAAACCGTTTTCGCGCACTCAGCGCGGCGCCATCCTGATGCCACCGTCAAGGCGCACGTCCTCGCCATTGAAATAACCGCATTCGATCATGGTCAGCGCCAGCCGGGCGTATTCCTCCGGATTGCCGAGCCGCTTGGGAAACGGCACGCTGGCAGCCAGCGCTTCCTTCACCTGCGGCGGGGCGGCGTTCATCAGCGGAGTGTTGAAGATGCCCGGCAGGATCGTGTTCACGCGGATGCCCTCGCCCATCAGGTCGCGCGCGATCGGCAGGGTCATGCCGATCACCCCGCCCTTCGACGCGGAATAGGCGGCCTGGCCGATCTGGCCGTCCTCGCCCGCGACGCTGGCGGTGTTGACGATCGCGCCGCGATCCCCGTCTTCGCTCAGCGGGTCGAGCGTCATCATCCCAGCCGCCGACTTGGCGATGCAGCGGAACGTGCCGACCAAATTGATCTGGATGATCCAGTTGAAGGCATCGAGCGGGAAATGCTTGATCTCGCCGGTGTTGCGGTCGCGGCTGGCGGTCTTGATCGCGTTGCCCACGCCCGCGCAGTTAACCAGGATGCGCTCCTGCCCGTGCGCCTCGCGCGCCTTGGCAAAGGCAGCGTCCACGCTGGCATCGTCGGTCACGTTGCATTCGCAGAAGACGCCGCCGATGTCCGCGGCCACGGCCTTACCCTTCTCTTCCTGCAAGTCGAAGATCGCGACCTTCGCGCCCTTCGCCGCCAGCGCCCGTGCGGTCGCTTCGCCGAGGCCGGAAGCGCCGCCGGTCACGACTGCGGGGGTATTTGCACCGATTTCCATTTTTCTTCCCTTCAACTCGTCATCCCAGCGAACGCTGGGATCTGCCTCAATTGTAGTGCCCGCCGAAAGCGACCCCAGCGTTCGCTGGAATGACGAGCAAGATGTGGCTCAGAGCGCCTCCACGATGGTGACGTTGGCGACACCGCCACCTTCGCACATCGTCTGGAGGCCGTACTTCTTGCCCCGCGCACGCAAGGCGTGAACCAGTGTTGCCATCAGCTTCGTCCCGCTGGCGCCGAGCGGATGGCCGAGCGCGATTGCGCCGCCATTGACGTTGAGCCGATCCGGGTCGGCGCCAGTGTGCTTGAGCCAGGCAAGCGGTACGGGCGCGAACGCCTCGTTCACCTCGAATAGGTCGATCTGGTCGATGGTCATTCCGGCCCGCTGGAGCGCGCGATCGGTGGCGAACAGCGGTTCTTCCAGCATGATCACCGGGTCGCCCGCGGTTACGGTGAGGTTGTGGATGCGTGCCAGCGGGGTGAGGCCGTGCGCCTTGAGCGCGGCTTCGGACACCACCAGCACCGCGCTCGAGCCATCGCAGATCTGGCTGGAACTGGCGGCGGTGATGGAACCTTCGGGATTGAGCAACTTGACCGAGGCAATGCTCTGCAGCGTGGCGTCGAAGCGGATGCCCTCATCAACCGTGTGTTGTTCACGCCCTTCGGGCGTCTCGATCTCGACCGGCACGATTTCGCCCTGGAACGCGCCAGCGTTCGTGGCGGCGATGGCCTTTTCGTGGCTGGCGAGCGCAAAGCGATCGAGGTCGTCCTTGGAGAAGCCGTGCTTTTTGACGATCATCTCGGCGCCCATGAACTGCGACCACTGAATGCCTGGATAGCGTTCTTCCAGGCCAGGCGATTTGTAGTGCCCCAGCCCTTCCTTCATGTGCAGCATCGCGGTCGAACCCATCGGGACGCGGGTCATGCTTTCGACCCCGCTGGCAATCACGATATCCTGCGTCCCGCTCATCACCGCCTGTGCGGCGAACTGGATCGCCTGCTGGCTGGAGCCGCACTGGCGGTCGATGGTGACGGCAGGCACCCCCTCGCCCAGCTTCGATGCCAGGACTGCGTTGCGCCCGACCTGCATCGCCTGCTCGCCGCCCTGGCTGACGCAGCCCATCACCACGTCATCTACTGCCTTGGGATCGATCCCGGTCCGCTCGACAATCGCATCGAGTGAACGAGCCGCCAGGTCGACCGGGTGAACGCCCGCAAGCCGTCCCCCGCGCCGCCCCCCGGCGGTACGCACCGCATCGACGATATAGGCTGTGGCCACTAGAATGTCTCCCACATTTGGAACCGCCACCCGCCTATGCGGGGCTTCCGTTTACGTCAAGGCCGGGACGGCCTGATGTTTTGGCTAGGCGCGGTCATTAGCCATGCCGGGCCGACGCCGACGATGTTGCAAACAGGTCACAGACGGTGGCAATCTTGGCGATACAGCTGATTAGGATTTGCGGCTGACCAACGGCTGGCCCATTCGGCCCGACAGCAGGTCGTGGGCGCTGTGTCCGTCCATGCATCTACGCCTTAACAAATGAATAGGCCCGCCACGCGGGCCATACCAGGGGACAAACTTTCCATGACAAAATCTAGCATTTTGAAAGCTAGCGCCGCGCCAATGGCGCTGAGCCTGGCAATGGTCAG
>CAZEWN010000024.1:0-47054 GCA_964516135.1 uncultured Erythrobacter sp.
CACAGGAGATGGAGCGGAATACCCGGCAGTCGCTGCGGTCATGACAAGAATCCTGTGTCGAAGAATGGAACTGCGTCTTCCGCGAGGCGGAAGGGCGGGTTGACGGGCGCGATCTGCCCGGCGAACGACATCCGGCCGAACCTCATGGGTGCGCCGAAGGCGAGGCGGCTGAAACGCGGGAGACCACGACATGGCTGGAACTTGGCACGACCCCGTAAATTACGCCGGCCTCGCCATCGTCCCACGAAAAGTGCTGCCCCTCGATGGCCAGCGGCACAGTGCCGCGCCAGATCATCGTCGATCCCGCCCGGGGGAATTCAAGCGCGTAGATTTCGGGCGTGCGCGCGCCGGTTACATACAGTCGGCCGTCTGGGCCGAACCCTCCGCCCGAAATGCTGTCGGGGGCCAGCCGGGCAGCCACCAACGCGGGATCGACCAGCCAGGCCTCGAGCGGACGCATCGCATCGTCCAGCTTGATGATCTGGGTGTAGATACTGCCGCGATCCGGATCGATTTCCGGCAGGCGGTCGTAATAGGCACGGCAAACCCACCAGTGGTTGTCGTGCCGATCGATCCAGTTCACTTGGCCGTCGCCCGCCCCGAAGCTATGGCTCGCAACGTGACGCATCGTGCGCGTGTCAAAGATTTCGATCGAACTGGCGACGGGCAGCTGCGGATGGCTGCTGTGCGCGAGATAGAGCCGCCCCTCGTGCACGGTGCCACCCGTGAAATGGCGCAATGGCAGCTCGACATTTGCTGTCCAGTGCGCGACTTCGCGCCCGGTGTGCTTGTCGTGCTTGCCAATTCGCCCCTGGCCCAATGTGTAGAAATGCCCGCCGTCCACCACCACGCCATCGCGCGCGTCAGCGACTTGCCAACGCGCCACCACCTCGCCCGAGGCGCCGCGCAGCGGCTCGGCCAATACTGGCGACAGACCCGGTGCGCTGATCGCCAGCGCGGTGGCCGCCGCAATATGCCGCATACCGATCCAACGCATCATGCACCCTCCCCGGTGAGCCCCTGGGCGCGGACCTGCGCGTTTGTGGATGCGAGTGCCAGACGCGGAGCCCAAACTTTCTGTCCTGCGGAAAGCCCCGCATGATCGGCCCGGCGGCGCAAGCCGCGATCGCGGCGCATCGACGGGGCTCCGTGCGCGAGGCGTTGTCGCTTTATTCCGCCGCGCTTCGCGATGAGCCCCGTGATCCCGAATTGCACCGGCTTGCCGGCGTGGCGGCCTTGGCCGTGGGCGAACTTGGCAAGGCGATAAGGTATCTGCGCGAAGCGGTCGCGCTTGCCCCTGACGACGCGATCGCACACGGCAATCTAGCCGCGGCACTGCGCCGGACGACCGATCTCGCCGGGGCACTCGAACATGCGCGCGCCGCCGTGGGGTTGCGCGCCGACCTCGCCACGCTCTGGCTTGGCCTCGGAAATTCGGCGGCGGAACTGGGGCGCTATGGCGAGGCCGAGCAAGCCTTCGTCGAGACGCTTGCCCGCGAACCGGATCATCGCGGCGCCCGGATCGGCCTGGGCCATGTCCTGCGGGCAATGGGGCGCGGGGATGCGGCGGAAACCGCTTATCGCCAATGCCTCGAACGCTGGCCCGATTGGGGAGAAGCCTGGTGGAGCCTCGCCAATATCAAGACCGTGCCGATGACGGCCACCGATCGTGCGACGCTGCAGGGCGTCATCGGAGATATCGCCGTCCCCCGCGAACAAGCAGCCGGGTTATATGCGCTCGGCAAGGCGTTCGACGATAACGATGAAGCGGATCGCGCTTTTGACGCTTATGCCAGGGGCGCTGCGCTGATGCGCCGCCTCGCGCCGTTTGACCGCGAAACCGCGACCGCCACGCTGCGGCAGCACGCAGAGGGCATGGACCGAGCATTCTTTGACGAGCGCGCCGATTGGGGCCTGGACGCGGCACCGATCTTCATCGTCGGCTTTCCGCGCGCCGGGTCCACGCTCATCGAACAGTTGCTGTCCTGCGTTCCTGGGATAGAGGGCGTGGGGGAATTGCCATATCTTCCAGAACTCGCCTTTCGTGCCCCGCTGTTGCGCGATCTGACGCGAGAGGACTGCCGCGCGCTGGGGTGCCATTATCTCGGTCTTGCGCGGCATCACCAGGCAAGCGATGCGCGCCTGATCGACAAGTTGCCGAACAATTTCGAACATCTCGGGCTGGCCCGGCTTCTGTTTCCCAAGGCAATATTCATCGATGCGCGGCGCGATCCCATGGCCACGTGCACCGGCTGCTTCCGCCAGTACTTCCCGGCCGGCCAGGAATTTACGTATGATCTGACCGATCTGGGGCGCTGGTACCGCGCCTATGACCGGATGATGGCGCATTGGGCCGCCTGCTTTGGCGAAGCGATCGTGCGGGTGGATTACGAACGGTTGGTGACCGATTTCGACGCGGAAGCGCGGCACCTGGTCGCGCGCTGTGGGCTCGATTGGCATCCCGACGTGCTGACATTTCACCGTAACGCGCGGCCCGTCCGCACCGCCAGCGCCGATCAGGTGCGCGAACCCGTGCACACACGCGCGGTCGATGCATGGCGCCGATATGGCGCACGGCTCAATCCGCTGCGCGCGGCGCTGCGCGATCTCGTTTAGCAACGCTTTCCAGTCTGCGGAAAATAGACCGGTTCGTTTTGCGCGATCATCGGCGCGGCGGCACATCGGGCTGGCAGGGTCGAGATAACGGTGGGCGTTTCCCGATCGGGCATCGCGCCACCGGAACACTGTTCGAGCGCGCTTGAGACGCGCCATGGGAGGCGAGGATGACAAGGATGAATTTGGCACGAGCGATGGCGACCGTATCCCTGGCGGCGCTCAGCGTCGCCGGACTGGCAATTCCGGCCCATGCCCAGGAAAACACGGAAGCACGCAGCACGGTCGCCGGACGTGTGACGGACGCGACCGGGCGGGTAAACATTGGCGGCGCGGTGGTAAGGATTCCTGCGCTTGGCCTGGAAACGCGCACCGGGGCAGACGGGCGCTTCCTGTTTACGAGCGTTCCTGCCGGTGACTACGAGATCACCGTGTCCTACCTCAACGCGGGCGACAGCAGCCAGACTGTTTCCGTGACGGGCGGCCAGCCGCTGGACCTGGCTTTGTCGCTGGCCGACACGGCGGTCGCCGAAACGGGTACGGGATCAGAGATCATCGTCACTGGCACGCGCGGGTCGCTTGGCCTCGCCCGCTCGCAAGAGCTGGCCTCCGATCAGTTCAAGACAATCGTCTCGGCCGACGCGATTGGCAATTTCGCGGACCAGAACGTGGCCGAATCGCTCCAGCGACTGCCAGGCGTGTCGATCCGCCGCAGCGAGGGGGAAGGCCAGCAGGTCGCGGTCCGCGGCCTGTCGGGCAGCTTCGTGACGGTGACGGTTGACGGCGCCAAGCTAGGCTCACGCGATCTGGATTCGCGCTCCGTCAATCTGGACGTCGTTTCGTCGGACCTGCTCAACGGGATCGAAGTCACAAAGACTCTTACGCCCGATCTCGATGCCGATGCAATCGCGGGCAGCATCAACCTGCGGACCCTCTCCGCGTTCGACCGCAACCAGGATTCGGTCTCGGTCCGGGGTGAACTGGCTATCCAAGAAAAAAGCTCCGACGTGAACGAGAAGGTTTCGGGTGATTTCACGAAGCTGTTCGGTGCCGGTGAAACCTGGGGCATCGCGGGGAGCATCAGCTACCAAAACCGCAAATCCGTGGTCGACGAATACAGCGTGGACGATGGCCTGCGCGAACTGGCGCCAGGCATCTTGAGCCCGCGCCGGTTCAACCTGCGCAACGACCCCGCCGAACGCATTCGCCTCAGTGGAAACCTCAACCTGGAATTCCGCCCCGACGAGGAAAACAGCTTCTTCGTGCGCGGAACTTATGCTCGTTTCAAGGACGACGACATCCGCGCGCGGACCCGGGTGGAATTCGACGACGCCACGGGCGCCAATATCCTCGCTCTCAGCGAGGATTCGATCAGGGTTCAGCGCGTCGATGTCGAGAAGCGTTTTCGTTTCACCGATCAGGAGGACGAACTCTACGCTATCTCCGCCGGTGGGGAGAATGTATTCGGTCCCTTTACGTTGACCTATCAGGCAGACTATTCGCGCAATCAGTCGGACCAGCCCTCGGTCGAGCCGCGCTTCCGCGAGCGCGATGTGACTGCGACATACGACAACCTCGGCATAGACGGCGCGGACTTCGACATCTTCGCCAACCCGGCACGCCGATCGGATCCGTTCAACCCGGCGAACTTCGAACGTCGCTTCATCACCCAGTACGATCGCTTCATTGATGACGAGGTGATGGCGTTCAAAGCCGACCTGCAACGTGACATGGACCTGTTCGGCCGCGCCGGCTCAGTCAAGATCGGAGCCAAATACCAGCGCCGCCAGCGCAGCGTGGACCAGGACCGGTTCGATATCGATATCGACGACGACGCTTACGACGTCGATGGCGACGGGATCGTTACGATCGCCGATTTCAATCCGGCAGTCCCGCAGGACACTGACCTCAACACGGGGTTTTTCCCCAACCTCAGCCTGGTCCGCAGCTTTGCCCGCGAAGCGGCTCTTGCCGGTCGTGCGGCGGGAGACTTCACTGAGCTTTTCGCGGAGAACAACGGTTTCGACTACAGTGTCGAGGAGGATGTTCTGTCCGGCTATCTCATGTCGAAGTTCAACCCAACCGACACGATCCAGGTGATCGCCGGGGTACGTGTCGAGGCAACGAAATGGCGTACCGAGGGTAACGACACCAACATCATCTCCTATGACGAAGACATTTCCGAGGCGCTGGCCGACGCGCTTGACGCCGCACTTGCCGCAGGCACGGCGACCTTCACGCGGGCGCAGGCCGACGCCTTCCTCGCCGATCGTTTCGATGCCGATGGCGATCCGCTGGAGGAATTGGCCAACGTAACCGCCGTGAGCGACCGCAACAGCTACGTCGACTTTTTTCCAAGCGTGAATGTTCGCTGGGACATTTCGAACACCCTGCTCGCACGCCTGTCTTACACCACTGCCACGCGGCGCCCCGATTTCAACCAAGCGTCGGCGATCTTCACCACCTCGACTTCCGAAGAAACGGACGAGGACGACATTCCCGCGGTGATCAACGATCTCGCCACCGCGCGCAATATCGTGCTGTTCGAACGCAATGTCAGCGATTTGCGCGATCCGCAGCTCGATCCCCTGACGGCGCACCAGTTCGACGCGTCGCTTGCTTGGTATCCGAACCGCAACACGTTCTTTCAGGTTGCTGGTTATTACAAGCGGATCAGCAACTTCATCCTGCCGATCGTCTTTTCGGGGAGTGACCTGAGCCAGATCGGCGTTCCTGTGGGGGAAGTCGTTTCGTCTGATGGCGCGCGGACGCGAACGGTCACCGGGGGGTTCAATTCGGTCGAAACCTTCATCAACGGCGACAGGGCGACGATCTACGGCGTCGAACTTTCCGGTCAGCAGAACTTCACGTTCCTGCCCGGCCTGCTCTCCGGCCTGTTCGTTTCAGGCAACGTGACCTTGTCGGAAAGCAAGGCGACCGATGCCCAGATCGGACGGACGTTCACCCTGCCCGACCAATCCAACCTCACATACAATGTTTCCGCCGGCATCGAAAACGACAGCTTCAGCCTGCGCTGGTCGGGGAATTACACCGGCAAGCGCCTGATCGCCATTAACGCCGGGTTCCTGGGCCTAGAAGACGAACGATCCGACCTGCTCGAACGTTCGCGCTTCACGATGGACGTCAATCTCCGCATCAATGTGCGCGAAGGCTTCCAGGTCTATTTTGATGCGCTCAACATCAACGACGCAGAGGATCGCAACTATTTCCGCGGCGACCCAAGCGGTGTCGGCGGCATCTTCAACCTGATCGAGAACTATGGTCCGACCTACCAGGCGGGGGTCCGGTTGCAGTTCTGATCTGATCAGACCCGGCGGCGATCGGACTCGCCGCCGGGCATGGACGCTTGTTCACCGTTTTCGCCACGCAATTTCGGGGGCGATACCAATGCCCATGCTTTCCCTCGGCCAGGCCGAAACGGTCATAGGTGCCGCGCTGGCCGAGGCTGGCCGACGCAAGTTTTCGCCGCTCGGAATCGCGGTGATCGACGCGGGTGGCAACCTGGTCGCCTATCGGCGACAGGACGGTGCGAGCCCGCTGCGCTATTCAGTTGCCTTCGCCAAGGCGTGGACCGCACTCAACCTGGGCATGCCGTCGCGCGCCTACCAGGCAATCGCCGAGGCGCGACCGCATTTCGCCGCCAGCCTCAATGCCATCAGTGAAGGGCGGGTTGCGCCGGCCGCCGGCGGGGTTCTCCTGATCGAAGATGGCCAGATTATCGGCGCGGCCGGTGTGAGTGGCGACACCCCGGACAACGACGAATGCGCCGCGCAATGGGGGGCAGACGCCTTGCTGACCGACGGAGCCGCGAGTGTCCACGCACTGCAAGACGGACGGTGAGCGGGATGCATCGTTCGCCGCCAGGCTGCCCATGCTGGTGGCGGCGCTGCGGGCCGTTCTCCCGCCAGAGGCCATTGTCGAGGACGCGGCATCGCGCGCCGCGTTCGATTGCGATGGGCTGACCGCTTATCGCGAAATGCCGCCGCTGGTCGTGCTACCGGCCGATGCCGACCAGGTGTCGGCGGTCCTGCGGCTTTGTCATGAAATGCGGATCAAGGTGGTCCCGCGCGGTTCCGGCACCTCGCTTTCCGGTGGGGCGATGCCCCATCCCGAAGCCATATTGCTCGTGCTGGCACGGCTCAACCGCATCATCGAGATCGATATCGACAACCAGGTGGTCGTCGCTCAGCCCGGCGTCACCAATCTGGCTATCACCCACGCCGTGGCGGATCATGGGTTCTACTATGCGCCCGATCCCTCGAGTCAGATTGCCTGTTCGATTGGCGGCAATGTCGCGGAGAATTCGGGCGGGGTTCATTGCCTCAAGCACGGGCTGACCGTGAACAACATCTGCGGGCTCGAAATCTGCCTGATCGACGGCACCAGGCTGCGGCTGGGCGGCCGCTATCTGGATGCCGGAGGCTATGACCTGCTGGCCGCGATGACTGGGTCGGAGGGCTTGCTCGCTGTGGTGACAGAGGTAACCGTGCGTGTGCTGCCCGCGCCGGAAACGAGCCGCGTGCTGCTGCTCGGTTTTCCCACGCCCGCCGCCGCGGGCGCCTGCGTGGCGGCGATCATCGCAGCGGGAATCGTCCCGGCCGGCATGGAAATGATGGATGCACTCGCCGCCCGCGCAGCCGATGCGTTCGTGGGAGCCGGATATCCGCCAGACGCAGGCGCCATTCTCCTGATCGAGC
Organism: uncultured Erythrobacter sp.; assembly: GCA_964516135.1. GTDB lineage: Bacteria > Pseudomonadota > Alphaproteobacteria > Sphingomonadales > Sphingomonadaceae > 34-65-8. The sequence continues at coordinate 7,332 of CAZEWN010000024.1, forward strand.
TGGACGGGCCGCTCGCCGAATGCGCGATCGCGGTGGACCGCGTTTCCGCGATCGCGCGCGAAGTGGGCGCGACTTCGGAACGGGTCGCCGCGGATGCAACCGATCAGGCCGCATTGTGGGCAGGACGCAAGGCAGCGTTCCCGGCGGTCGGTCGCATCGCACCCGATTATTACTGCATGGATGGCACGATCCCGCGCGGGCGGTTGCCTGAAGTACTGGAGGGGATCGCCGCGCTATCCGACAAGTACGGCCTGGCAGTCGCCAACGTCTTCCATGCGGGCGACGGCAACCTCCATCCGCTCATTCTTTATGATGCGGACCAGCCGGGTGAGCTTCACCGTGCCGAGGAATTCGGTGCCGACATCCTGCGCCTGTGCGTGTCGGTTGGCGGCGTACTGACGGGCGAGCACGGGGTGGGCATCGAAAAGCGCGACCTCATGCCGCTGATGTTCAACGAATGCGACCTGGCCCAGCAAATGCGCCTGAAATGCGCCTTTGACCCGGACCAGTTGCTCAACCCGGGAAAGGTGTTCCCAACCCTCCACCGCTGTGCCGAACTTGGCCGGGTCCACGTGCATGGCGGCCAGACCCGCTTCCCCGAACTTCCCCGGTTCTGAGATGGAGGTGATCCGACCCACGACGGCTGCCGAGGTCGAAACCGCCGTACGCGGCGCCCTGTCGGACCGCGCCAGGATCGAGGTTACGGGTAGCGGGACGCGCCGCTATCTCGGCGCCCCTGTGATGGCGGAACGCCAGCTCTCGTTGGCCGGTCTCGACCGCATCGTCGCCTACGAACCCGAAGAGCTGGTGCTGACCGTCGAGCCAGGCCTGCCCATGACGGCGCTGGCCGCGCTGCTTGCCCGTCATGGACAGCATCTCCCTTTCGAACCTCCGGTGTCGGGTACGATTGGCGGAGTGGTCGCCGCGAACCTGTCGGGACCCCGCAGGATGCGGGCCGGTGCAGCACGCGATTTCGTCCTTGGCGTCAGCGCGATCTCGGGTTTTGGCGAAAAGTTCAAGGCGGGAGGGCAGGTGGTCAAGAATGTGACCGGTTACGACATTCCGCGCCTCCTGGCCGGTTCGTTCGGCACGCTGGCGGTGATCACGCGCCTCACCCTCAAGGTTCTGCCCGCCCCGTCCACGAGCGCGACAATCGTGTTTCCCGACCTGACCCCCCAGGATGGCTGCTCCCTCTTGCGCGCCTGCGCGGGCAGCGCAATCGAGCCGAGCGGATGCGCATATACCCTTGATGGGAGGCAGGGCTCGGCATTCGTCCGCATCGAAGGCGCCCGGGCGGCAATGGACGAACGCCTGCGCGGGTTGGAGAAATTCGCCGGTCGCCACGGCGACCGGCTCGATGACCATCGCGCCGAAGCGTTCTGGCGCGATCTTGCTTCGCCTGAAGAGCTGCTCCGCGTCGCCGCGCACGAAGCGCTGTGGCGGCTATCCGTGCCGATGTCGCATGCGCCCGCAATCCTGGCTGCGGCGGATCGCGGTTTGGTTGATTGCGCGGGTGGACGCATCTGGGTGATCGGCGCGGATGGATCGGAGGCTCCGCCGATAGCGTCCGATGCCGGTTCCGCTATGCTGTATCGCGCGCCCGAAACAATGCGCCGGGCCTGTCCGCTATTTTCCGAAAGTCCGGCGGTCGATGCCCTGGCCCGCCGGGTAAAGGCGGTATTCGATCCGCATGGTTTGCTGAACCCGGGCCGCATGCGCGCAGAGGACATGTCGCATGCTTGCTGAAACAGAACTCGCCCCCCGCTCTCGGCCCGATGGCCCGGCCGCGATCGTCCGCTCCTGCGTCCACTGCGGCTTCTGCACCGCGACTTGCCCAACCTATGTGCTGCTAGGAGACGAGCGAGACAGTCCGCGCGGACGAATTCAGCTCATCAAAGCGATGCTCGGCGCAAGCGATCCTCCCGATGAAGCGACGGTGCGGCACGTCGATCGTTGCCTGTCGTGCCTGTCCTGTACCACGACATGCCCATCCGGCGTCGATTATGGCGCCTTGATCGATCATGCGCGCGCGCACGTCGAACAAAACTATCGCCGCCCGTGGCACGACCGGGGGCTTCGCGCGCTGCTGGCGTTTCTGCTTCCCCGCCCGCGCGCGTTCGAAGCGGCACTGGCGCTGGGACGCGGGTTTGGCTGGATAGCGCGGTTCGTGCCCGATTCTCGTTTCAAGGCGCTGGGGATGCTCGCCGCGCGCGCGCCGCGCGACAATTCGCTGCCGCTACCAGCAATCAGCCGCGCCGCGACCCGCCAGGGCCAGGTGATCCTGCTGACGGGGTGCGTGCAGGATGCGATCGGACGCGGCATACATCATGCAACGGCACGGCTGCTCAACCGCATGGGATTCGACGTCATGGCCCCGCCCGGCGCAACGTGTTGCGGCGCGATACTTCAACACATGGGCCGTTCCGAAGCCGCCCTCACCCGCGCCCGGGCGCTCGTGGACGCATGGTCGCCGGTGCTGAAAGCGGGAACAGTCGATGCAGTTATCGTCAACGCGTCGGGCTGCGGCGTGACAGTCAAGGAACTTGGCGATCAGCTTGCTCACGATTCGGTCTATGCCGAGCGGGCGATGAAGATCTCGCGCCTGGCGCGCGATGTCAGCGAATTTGTAGCCGAACGCGGGTTGCCGCCGGTGGTCTGGTCCCATCCTCCTGATGTCGCTTACCACCCGGCCTGTTCGATCAAGCACGGTCAGAAGCTGGGCGACGTCCCCCACGCACTGCTTCGCCAGGTCGGGTGTGCGGTGTCAATTCCGGCGGACAGCCATCTCTGCTGCGGATCGGCGGGTGTTTACAATATCCTCCAACCCGAGATCGCCGGGCGACTGCGCGACCGCAAGCGAGCGGCGTTGGCAGCGACCGGCGCCCGGATCGTCGCAACGACCAACCTGGGATGCATGATCCAGCTCGGCGACCCAGATCTGACGATGATCCACGTTGTCGAACTGCTCGACCATGCGACGGGCGGACCGACGCCGCCGTCATTGCCAGCTTCCACATCGTGAAAACCGATCGCCGTGCGGATGAAACCTGTGATAGATCAATTGCCGTATAAACGACCGTTGGGAACAGGATCGCCGATGCGCCTAGCAGCAGACGTGCCGCTTCAGACGGAACGCTCGGGCAAGGTTCAGTCCGTGACCCGTACCCTCTCGATTCTTGAGGCCTTGGCGGAATACGATGATGGTGTCGCGCTGTCCGTGCTGGCCCGGCATGTCGGTTTGCCGCTATCGACCACGCATCGCTTGCTGACAACGCTGGAAGAGCGGCGGTTTGTCAGCTTCGATGCACGCCAGATGCGGTGGTCGATCGGCCTCCAGGCTTTTGCCGTTGGCCAGACCTTCGGCCGGGCACGCGATCTCGTCCGGATCGGGCGTCCGATCATGAAGATGCTGATGGAATCCACGCGGGAGACGGTCAATCTCAGCATCGCCGACGATAGCAGCATCCTATACCTGGCGCAGGTCTGCCCGGCTCACGCCATCCTCACCTTTGCCCGGCCTGGCATCCGCGTTCCCCTGCACACCAGCGCGGCGGGCAAGTGCGTGATGGCGCACTGGAGCGAGGCGGAAGTCGACCGGTTCATCGCCCGCCACGGCCTGAAACGCCGGACGGAAAATTCAGTCGGCTCGCGCGAGCAGTTGGCCGACCATCTCGAGAAGGCGATCCAGGAAGGGTTCGCGCGGGATAATCAGGAATTCGCATCAGGCGCACGGTGCGTCGCCTCGCCAATATTCAACGAATGGGGGGAGCCGATCGGCGCGCTGTCCATCTCCGGCCCCGTGCATCGCATGGTGCCCGAACGCATCGCCGAGCTTGGCGCCGCTCTGGTCGATGCCGCGACGCGGCTCACCGATACGATCGGCGGCGACGCGGAGAACGCGCATTCGATCGCGGCCAGCGTTTGACCCAGGCCGCCCGCCAAACCTGTTTCCGGGAGAGAAACGATGAATGTCCATGCCCCCATCCTCCAGCATGCCAGCGTGTCCGAAGCCTTGAACAAGTGGTTATCGCACGATCGACCAATGCTGATCGACGGACGCTGGGAAATGGCTGCCTCGGGCCGCACGTTCGATGTGCACGACCCGGCCACCGGCGCGCGCATCGCCGCGGTCGCGGAGGGTGATGCGGCGGATGTCGACCGCGCGGTCAAGGCTGCACGGCGCGCGTTTGAAACCGGCCCCTGGTCGCGCATGACCCCATCCGACCGAGGCCGCCTTATCCATCGGATCGGCGACCTGATTCTTGAGCACGCCGATACCCTCGCCACGATCGAGGCGCTCGATAACGGCAAACCCAAGACAGTGGCGCGCGCCGCCGACGTGACGCTTTCGGCCGACATGTTCCATTACATGTCCGGGTGGGCCACCAAGATCGAAGGGCGCACTATCCCCATTTCCGCCCTCGCGGCACCGGGAATGGAACTGGTTTCGATGACCCGCAAGGAAGCGATTGGCGTGGTCGGACAGATCATCCCATGGAATTTCCCGCTGCTGATGGCCGCATGGAAAGTGGCGCCGGCACTTGCGACAGGCTGCACTGTCGTACTCAAGGTCGCGGAGGAAACCCCGCTATCGGCCCTGTGGCTCGGGCAGTTGCTGCTCGATGCGGGGCTGCCCGACGGTGTTGTCAACATCGTGACGGGTTTCGGCGAAACCGCTGGTGCCGCGCTGGCTGGGCATCCCGGCGTGGACAAGGTGGCGTTCACCGGCTCGACCGAAGTTGGCAAGCTGATCGTCCAGGCCGCGTCGAAGGATCTCAAGAAGGTCTCGCTGGAACTGGGCGGCAAGAGCCCGAACATCGTATTGGGTGACGCCGATCTCGACCTGACCATCGCCGGCGCAGCCAATTCCATCTTCTTCAACCATGGCCAGTGCTGCAATGCGGGCTCGCGCCTGTACGTTCACGATTCCATCTACGACCGGGTCGTGGAAGGCGTGGCCGAGGTGGCGGGCCAGATCAGGCTCGGCCATGGGCTCGATGAAGGTACGGAAATGGGCCCCCTCGTTTCCAGCGTGCAATACGACCGCGTGCGCGGCTTCTTGCAAGCGGGCCGGGACGAGGGCGCCGAGTTCATGTTCCGCCAGGACCAGGCGCCGGAGGGCGGATACTTCGTGGCGCCGACCGTCCTCACCAACACCAACCCTCAGATGAAGGTCGTGCGCGAAGAAATCTTTGGCCCGGTGTTGGTCGCAACCCCGTTCAAGGAACTCGACGATGCGCTGATCGCCGAGGCGAACAACAGCGTCTACGGCCTCGCCGCGGGGGTATGGTCGCGCGATACCGGCCGGGCGCTGAGCGTCGCCAATCGCCTGCGCGCGGGCACAGTCTGGATCAACTGCTATCACGTGTTCGATGCCGCGCTGCCCTTTGGTGGATACAAACAATCGGGCTGGGGCCGCGAGATGGGCGAGGCGGTGCTGGCCAACTACCTGGAGACCAAGGCGGTGACGGTGCGGATTGGCTGAGCGAGGGCTCACCCCGCCTGAGTGGCGCGTTTCCCCCCGGACGAAAGACAACACATGACCGAATACATCCAACGCGCGGGGCTGCGCGTCGCGACCCCGCTTGCGCGCTTCATCGAAGCCGACATCCTCCCGCCGCTCGGTCTCGATGCGGGAGCGTTCTGGGATGGCGCCGCGGCAATCTTTGACGAACTGACCCCCCGCAACCGGGCACTTCTGAGCAGACGTGACAGCTTACAGGCCAGTATCGATACCTGGCATGTGGAAAGGTCGGGGAACGGGCACGACGCAGCGGGGTACGAGGCCTTCCTGCACGCGATCGGCTATCTTGCGCCCGAGCCTGACCCATTTTCCGTCACGACGACCGGAGTGGACGACGAGATCGCCCTTCGCGCCGGGCCTCAACTGGTCGTACCAGCGCTCAACGCCCGCTTCGCGCTCAACGCCGCCAACGCGCGGTGGGGTAGCCTCTACGATGCACTGTATGGCACTGACGCGCTTTCGGATGCGGCGAAAACGGACGGTTACGACGCCGCGCGGGGCGCACGAGTTGTCGCGGCGGCGGGCGCGTTCCTCGACCAAGCGGTACCCTTGGCCGATGGGAGCCACCGCGCGGTGCGTGAATGGCGAGTGACCGGCGGCGCGCTCTATCCCGCATTGGCAAACCCCGGACAATTTGCCGGCTATCGTGGCGACCCGGCGGCCCCTGCGGCCATCCTATTGTCCAACCACGGCCTTCACATCGAACTGGTACTTGATCGCAGCCATCCGATCGGGCGCACCGATCCGGCCGGTCTTGCCGATGTGGTGCTTGAAGCGGCGCTCACCACCATTATCGACTTGGAAGATTCAGTGGCGGCGGTCGATGCTGAGGATAAACTCCTTGGCTATACCAATTGGCTCGGGCTGATGCGCGGCGACCTCACCGCCGCGTTCGACAAGGCGGGCGGAACGATCACCCGGACAATGGCTCCGGACCGGCGCTGGACTGATCCAGCTGGCGCGTCGTTCGAGCTTCCCGGTCGCAGCGTGATGTTTGTGCGTAATGTCGGCCATCTCATGACGACTCCGGCCGTTTTGCTCCCGGATGGCGGAGAAGCGCCGGAGGGCATTCTCGACGCGATCGTCACCGTGTTGATCGGCGCGCATGACGTGAATGGGCTCGGCCAGCGGCGCAACAGCCGCACGGGCGCGATCTACATCGTCAAGCCGAAGATGCATGGGCCGGATGAATGCGCCTTCGCTGAGGACTTGTTCTCGCGGGTCGAGGATCTCGTCAGGCTGCCACGCAACACCGTGAAAATCGGAGTGATGGACGAGGAACGGCGAACGTCGGCCAATCTCGCTGCTTGTATCCATGCGGTGAAGGACCGGATCGCCTTCATAAACACCGGCTTTCTCGATCGCACCGGCGACGAGATCCATACGTCGATGCAGGCCGGCCCGATGGTGCGAAAGGCAGCCATGAAGGAAAGCCGCTGGATCGCCGCCTACGAGGCGCGCAATGTCGCTATCGGGCTGGCTTGCGGACTGTCCGGGCGCGGGCAGATCGGCAAGGGAATGTGGGCAGCGCCCGATCGGATGGCCGACATGATGGCCCAGAAAATCGGCCATCCCATGAGCGGCGCGAACACCGCATGGGTCCCCTCGCCCACTGCGGCCACCCTTCACGCCATGCACTATCACGCGATCGACGTGTTTGATCGCCAGCGCGCGATCGCCGCCGACCCACCTCCGCCGCTCGCCGACCTGCTCGACATCCCGGTAGCGCCGCAGCCGGACTGGAGCCGCGAGGAAATTGCCGCGGAACTCGACAATAACGTTCAGGGAATCCTTGGTTACGTGGTGCGCTGGATAGATCAGGGAGTGGGCTGTTCGAAAGTCCCCGACATTCACGACATCGGCCTGATGGAAGACCGCGCGACCTTGCGTATCTCGGCCCAGCATATCGCCAACTGGCTGACGCACGGGGTGTGCGATCAGTCCGATTTCGACGACGCAGTGATGCGAATGGCCGCCCGGGTTGACGCCCAGAACGCTGGCGATCCGGCCTATCGGCCAATGGCCGATCCGGCGCGGGCGAGCCTGGCGCTGGCAGCGGCGCGGGCGCTGGTTTTGGAAGGCTCGGCACAACCCAACGGCTATACCGAACCGTTACTGCACCACTATCGCGCGCTTGCCAAACACCAGCACACCCTCGCCCCGGATTCGGCGATGATCGATGGGGATCAGGCTAACGACCGCATCACAGCCGCCTGATCCAGAACTGCATGCGGTGGAGAACTTCGACGCTGGCGCCCACTTCCCGCCAGGCGATCGAGGCTTCCATGCCAGCAGCCGGGACATAGCCTCTCGAACGCCAGAAAGAAGAGAGATCACGCCCCGCCGCGGGCCGGGCGGGATGGTCATCCTCGCGAACTACGGCACAAAAACAGGCATGCGTCGCATTCGCTTCGCGCGCCGCACGCTCACGCTCGTCGAAGAAGCGGTGGCCAATTCCGCAACCGCGGTAACGCGGGAGCAGGACGGATTCCCCAAAATAGTGGACAAGGGCCGGATTGTATTGCCCGGCACGAAGGGGCTGTTGGATTTCATCCGGCTGTGCGGCAAGACGTGATGCGGTGGCCATGCCGATCGCCTGTCCATCGTGTCGCGCTACGACCATCGTCGCGCTCTCGTCGGCGAGAAAATCGCTCAGATAGCGAGCCTCGTAATCCGCGCTGCCGGCATAGAGGTACGGCCAGGCACGGAACACCTCGACCCGCAATCGCGCAAGTTCGCCGAGCAGAGCCTCGCTCCGCCGCTCGCGCTGAACGGTAATCGCGCCCGATTTCGGCGTGATCGCCGCATCATCCGCCATCACCGGACCTGGGCGATCCAGTCGGCGAGGTTGTAATGATTGCTCACACGGGCAATCTGCCCGGTGCGAAATGCGAAGAACGCACCAACCCGCAAATGGTAGGCTTGGCCGCGCGCTGCGGGCAGTCCGTCGTCGGTGGCGATGTAAGTGCCTTCCAAAGCGAACTCCGCCGCGCCGCGCGTACCGTCGTCCGACAGGAAATAGACAGGCTCGATTACCCGCTCCCGATAACAGCGGTCCATGTGCTGGAGAAATTCCCGGAACGCGCCCCTGCCATGCCGCGGCGAACCCTGGCTCGGCTCGTGCACCACGTCCTCGCACAGAAGGGCCAGCATGGCTTCCCTGTCCCGGCGATTGAACGCATCGTAATAAGCGGCCAGGATAACCGCGCTCATGCGCCAACCCCACCCAGCCGCGCGGCGTGCCAGCGCAAGTGATCGTCCATGAACGTCGAAATGAAATAGTAGCTGTGATCGTAGCCGGGCTGCATGCGAATGGTCGCGGGCTGCCCCGCCCGCTCGCAGGTTTGGGCCAGAAGATGGGTTTGCAACTGCTCGTCGAGGAAATTGTCGGCTTCGCCCTGATCAACCAGCAGGTCGGGCAGGCGCGCGCCATCCTCGATCAGCGCGCAGGCATCATACTGGCGCCATTGCGCGCGGTCACCGCCGACATAGCCGTCGAGCGCACGCTCGCCCCAGGGGCATCGCATGGGGCTGGCAATCGGGGCGAATGCAGAGATGGAACGGAACCGGTGAGGATGACGCAGCGCTATCGTCAGCGCTCCGTGCCCCCCCATCGAATGGCCGGTGATGCCCTGCCGTTCCATATCGGCGGGAAAATTCGCCGCGACGATCGCTGGCAACTCGTCTTCAACGTAGCTGCGCATGCGAAAATGCCGCTGCCATGGCTGCTGCGTCGCATCGACATAGAACCCGGCCCCCTGGCCGAAGTCATAGCCGTCGGCATCGGGTACATCGTCGCCACGGGGTGAAGTATCGGGCGCGACGAAGATAAGCCCCAACTCCGCGCAAAGGCGCCGGTATTCGCCCTTCTCGGTCACGTTCGCATGCGTGCAGGTCAGGCCGGAAAGATACCACAGCACTGGAAGCTTTGCCCCCTCCCCATGCGGTGGAATGAAAACCGAAAACGTCATCGGCGTGCCCGTGGCCGTGCTCAAATGCCGATATACACCCTGAACGCCGCCATGGCTGAGATTGGCGCTGACCTGCTCCATCAACTGTCTGCCCACTCGCTCAATAAACCACCACGCTGCGGATGCTGGTCCCGGCGTGCATCAGATCGAAGGCGGTGTTGATCTCCTCCAATCCCATGACGTGCGTGATCATCGGATCGATCGCGATTTTGCCGGTCATGTACATATCGACGATCTTTGGCACATCGGTGCGGCCTTTGGCCCCGCCGAACGCAGTGCCGCGCCAGTTGCGCCCGGTAACGAGTTGGAACGGGCGCGTGGCGATCTCCTTGCCTGCCTCGGCCACGCCGATGATGATCGATGTGCCCCAGCCACGATGGCACGCCTCCAGCGCCATACGCATCACTTCCGTGTTGCCTGTGGCATCGAAGGTATAGTCGGCACCGCCATCGGTCATCTCTACCACCCGGGCGACCACGTCCTCGCGGCTCATGCCCTGCGAATTGAGGAACTCGGTCATGCCGAACTGGCGGCCCCATTCCTCGCGGTCCGGGTTGATGTCGACACCGATAATCCTGTCGGCACCCGCCAGCCGCGCCCCCTGAATGACATTGAGCCCGATACCGCCGAGGCCGAACACGACCACGTTGTCACCCACCTGCACCTTGGCGGTGTTGATGACCGCCCCCACGCCGGTGGTCACGCCGCACCCCACGTAGCAGGCCGATTGAAACGGCGCGTCCTCGCGGATCTTCGCCACGGCGATTTCGGGCAGGACGGTGAAATTGGAGAACGTCGAGCAGCCCATGTAGTGATGGATCATCTGCCCCTTGTAGGAAAAGCGACTGGTCCCGTCGGGCATCAGCCCCTTGCCCTGGGTCGCGCGGATTGCGGTGCACAGGTTGGTCTTGCCCGACAAACACGATTTACACTGGCGGCATTCGGGGGTGTAGAGCGGGATCACGTGGTCGCCCGGCTTGACCGAGGTCACACCCGCGCCGACTTCGCGCACGATTCCCGCGCCCTCATGCCCAAGTACACTGGGAAACAGCCCCTCGCTGTCCAGCCCGTCGAGGGTATAGGCGTCGGTATGGCAGATGCCGGTCGCCATGACCTCGACCAATACCTCGCCCGCCCTGGGCCCTTCCAGATCGAGCTCGACAATCTCAAGCGGCTGCTTCGCCTCGAAAGCGACGGCGGCGCGAGTTTTCATTGTCGTTCTCCCCAAATCTATCGCCTCAACTTAGCATTGTGGTTCATTTGGTTTAATCATGTCATTTTGCAAAACACTTTGGCATTTGAAGATGCAATCATGAGCGATGGCGAAGCCTCCAGCTGCGCTACGCCTGACGCGTCAATCATGCGCGCGGGGCGCAATCCGGATAGCGCCGGGCCCGCAGGGCCGCTTTGACGACGGTTGGTTCGGTTTGGTGGCGGAGCGGGAGGGATTCGAACCCTCGATACGCTTGTGACGTATACTCACTTTCCAGGCGAGCGCCTTCGACCACTCGGCCACCGCTCCGCATGCCTGTCGGCTGAGGCGCGCCTCTAGCGGGCTGGACGACGCGGCGCAACGGGGTGAATGGCCACGTCGCGGCGATGAGCCATTTCGCGCAAACACGGCCGCGAACACCGGGTTCGCCGACCCCCAAAATCCGGCAGCGCGAGAAGGACCTTTTTCTCGCGGGCGCGCCGTGGCACGTCACGCGCATGAACAAGCCCCTGCTGTCGCTCGCCGCCGTGCTCGCCCTAGCCCTCCCCGTCGCTGCGCAGGATGCCGAACGGGCCGGTGCGCCCTCCCCCGGCGAGATCGTCGCCGCCGCTCCAGCCGGGGATTGGGTGGCGATCGCGCCCGAGGATCTGATCGTGATGACACTCGCGCCCGATGCACAGGGCAAGCCGCGCCGGGTCGTGATCCAGCTCATGCCGGCGCCGTTCAGCCAGGGCTGGGTCGAGAACATCCGCACACTCGCCAGCGCAAGGTGGTACGATGGCATCGCGGTGACCCGCGTTCAGGACAACTATGTGGTCCAGTGGGGGGATCCCAATGGCGAGGACGCGGCGAACGCGAAAGCGCTCCCCAGAGGGCTGAACGCAATGCCCGAGACCGACTATCTGACACCGTATCGAGAAGGGCTGGTTCAGCAGACCTGGGGACGGGAGGGTCGCGTCCCGGCAGCTTACCAAGTGTCCTCGCCCCCGGGCCGCGGCGTCATGACACCGATCAATCGCGGTCCGTTCAGGTTCGATGACCCTTATACCCATTGGATTGCCTTCGCTCAGGGATGGCCGGTAGCGCTGAATCGCGTGCTGCGTGACGAAGGTCGAGAATCGGCACCGGACCAAGTTTGGCCCGTCCACTGCTACGGCATGGTCGGCGTGGGGCGCGGCTATTCGCCCGATACCGGCACGGGCGCCGAGCTCTATACTGTAATCGGCCACGCCCCCCGCCATCTCGACCGCAACATCGCGCTGGTCGGTCGGGTGGTCGAGGGGATCGAGCACCTTTCTTCGCTCCCGCGCGGCACCGAGGCGCTGGGGTTTTGCGAGACTTCGTCCGAGCACACGCCGATCGTGTCGATCCGCGTCGCAAGCGATTTGCCCGCGAGCGAGCAACCCTCGTTCCAGTATCTCTCCACCGAAAGCGAGAGCTTTGCCCGCTACGCCGAAGCGCGCGCCAACCGGCGCGATCCTTTCTTCATCGCGCCTGCTGGCGGGGCGGACATCTGCAATATACCGGTGCCCGTGCGGCCGGCGCCGTAGGCTAAATCCGCTCGGCCTGCGCCACCGCATCACTGGCGCGCAGCGCGCTGAGGATACGGGTGAGGTGCGCCAAATCCTGCACTTCGAGGTCAACCTCGTAGCCTGAAAACGGATGATCCTGTTGGGTCTGGGCGATCGCCTTCACGTTGGCCAGGTTCTGCGCGAAAATGCCGGCCATTTCAGCCAGCGTCCCGGGCCGATCGTAAAGCGTCACCCGAAGCCGCCCGACCGCGCCCATGCTTTGCTGGCCCCACGACAGGTCGAGCCAATCTGAATCGATGCCGCTGGCAAGCTCGATGCAGTCGATCGCGTGAACCTCCACCCCTTCGCCGGGGCGACGCAGGCCGACAATGCGATCGCCCGGCACCGGATGACAGCATTGGGCGAGTTGAAAACCCACCCCGGCGGTCAAGCCGCGTATGGATATCGCGTGATCCTGCTTCGACCAATCGACGCTGTCGCCCATTCCGGCGGTGGAACCCGGCACGAGCGCTTCCATCACCGCGCGGTCGGAGAGCTTGGCCGCGCCGATCGCGTACATCAGGTCCTCCTCGTCCTCCAGCGACAGTCGCTCGACCGCGGCGGCAATTGCTTTCTTGCCGATCTTGGCGGGCAGGCGCGCAGCAATCTGGTCGAACAACTTGCGGCCGATCTCAGCGATTTCATCGCGCTCCTTCAGCCGCACCGAGCGTCGGATCGCAGCGCGCGCCTTGCCGGTCACGACGAAACCCAGCCACGACAGCTGGGGTTCCGCGCTCTTGCCCTTGATGATTTCAACCACGTCCCCGTTGGCGAGCTGGGTACGCAGCGGCATGTGGCGCCCGTTGATCTTGGCGCCAACCGTGTGCGCGCCCAGATCAGTGTGGACCGCGAAGGCAAAATCGACCGCCGTCGAACCTTTGGGCAACTGGAACAGCGCGCCCTTCGGGGTGAAGGCGAAAATGCGATCCTGGTAGATCGCCATGCGCGTATGCTCGAGCAATTCCTCGGCATCGTGGCTGGCGTCGACAATCTCTATGAGATCGCGCAGCCAGCCAACCTGCCCATCGGGCTTCGCACCCTGCTTGTAGGCCCAATGCGCCGCCAGGCCGAATTCGTTCGTGCGGTGCATCTCGCGGGTGCGGATCTGCACTTCGACCCGCATCGACCGCTCGTAGATCAGCGCCGTGTGGAGCGAGCGATAGCCGTTGGTCTTTGGCGTCGAAACGTAGTCCTTGAACCGGCCCGGGATGAATTGCCAAGTACGGTGGAGCACGCCCATCGCGGCATAACAATCTTCCTCGCTCTCGGTGACGACGCGGAACGCCATGATGTCGGTCACCTGCTCGAACGGCAAGTGACGCTCGGCCATCTTTTTCCAGATCGAATAGGGGTGTTTCTCCCGCCCCCAGACTTCGACCTTCAGCCCCGCCTCGGCCAGCGCCTGCTTGATCGCCAGCGCGATCGCGTCGACCTGGCCGCCATCCTGCTGGCGAATCTGTTCGAGCCGCCCGGTGATCGTCCTGTAGGCTTCCGGCTCGAGCTGCTCGAACGCAAGGAGCTGCATCTCGCGCATGTATTCATACATACCCACGCGCTCGGCAAGCGGGGCGTAGATATCCATCGTCTCGCGCGCGATCCGCTGGCGCTTTTCGGGCGACTTGATGAAATGGAGCGTCCGCATGTTGTGCAGCCGATCCCCTAGCTTCACCAGCAGCACGCGGATGTCCTCGCTCATGGCAAGGAGGAATTTTCGCAGGTTCTCCGCTGCCCGCTCGTTCTCGGGCATCACCTCGATCTTGCTGAGCTTGGTCACGCCATCGACCAGCCGCGCGACGTCAGGGCCAAAATGGTCCTCGATGTCGTCGATCGTGGCTAGCGTATCCTCCACGGTATCGTGGAGCAGCGCGGTCATGATCGTTTCCTGGTCGAGCTGCAGGTCGGTCATCAGCCCCGCTACTTCGACCGGATGGCTGAAATAGGGATCGCCGCTGGCGCGCTTCTGCGTGCCATGCTTCTGCACGGTATAAACGTAGGCGCGGTTGAGTGCCGCCGCGTCGGCATGGGGGTCGTAACGCATGACGCGCTCGACGAGTTCGTATTGGCGCAGCATCGCGGCTCAGATGTGAGGATTCGGCGGTTTATTGCAACGCAAAAACCGCCGCCTCGCTTAGGATCGGCCCAGTACCCGGTCGACCGCGCGCTGGGTGACGGCGTGGTAACGCCCGCGATAAGCGCTGTAGAGCCGCCGCGCGATCGGGCGACCCCAATCACCCTCACCCCACAGCGTCGCGTAAAGCGGGCTGACGAACTTGTTGCGGCCGACCTCGCCCAGAAACACTTCGGTGCGCGCGACGGCGGGCTGATAACGGTTTGCGAGCGCGAGCTGGAGCCACAGGAACAGCTCCTCGTTGTTGCCGGTCTGTGCAAGACCAAGTTGACTGTCCAGCGCGGCGAGTTCAGCGGTGGTCAGCTCGCGTGGCAATTGCTGAAGGAAACGCTGCCGTTCGGCCGAGGTCCAGCCCTGCCACGCGCCCGTCGCCGGAATCGTCCGGGCCGAGACATAGGCAGCGCTGGCGGCGTCGGTCGCGGCGAAAGCGGCGGGATCGGGCTGCGCGACATTGGCGGGCAGCCCGGGGGCGTAAATCCATTCGCGCAGCAAGAGCCGCTGCGCTTCGGCCTCGCTACCGGCGAGATTGGTCTTGAGATCATCGTAGATCATCGCGGAAGTCGCGGGTTCGAACGCGTGCTTGTCGAACCATTGGCGTAGCCAGGCGTCGAACCGCTCGCGCCCGACCTCCTTCTCCAACGTGCGCAGGAACGCCGCGCCCTTGTTGTAGATGATCGCGCTGCCGGCGCTTTCGACCCCGTCGGGCTGGTGCAGCGCGGTGCCGGGCGCGTCCGCGCCGACCTCGGCCAGCGCTTCCTGGATCGCGGTGTAATCCAGTGCGACCTCCTGCCGCGCACGCGTGGCACCGTAGATTTCCTCGACGATGCGGTTCTCGAAATAGCTGGTGACGCCTTCGTTGAGCCAGCCGTCGCCCCAGACCGCGTTGGTGACGAGATTGCCCGACCACGAATGCGCCAATTCATGCGCGACTAGCCCGGTCAGGCTGCGATCCCCGGCGATGAATGTCGGGGTGAGGAACGTCATGACCGGATTTTCCATGCCGCCGTAAGGAAACGCAGGCGGCAGCACGATCATGTCGTACCGGCCCCAGCGATAGGGACCATAAAGTTCCTCCGCCGCCTCGACCATCGCTTCGGTCTCCACCACTTCGGCATGGGCGCGGGGCAAGACGGCGGGTTCCGCCCAGACACCGGTGCGCGGGCCAATGGCGCGAAAGTCGATGTCGCCCGCCGCAATCGCGATCAGGTAGGGGGCGACCGGCTTGTCCATCATGAAGCGAAACGCGCGGCGGCCATCTCCCACGTCCTCCGGTTCGCCTTGCCGAATTCCCGACATGACGACATCGAGCGGAGCGGGCGCGGTGACGCGCGCTTCCCAGGTCTGGCGGATGCCAGGGCTGTCCTGCGTCGGGATCCAGCTGCGGTTGAGGATTGCCTGCCCTTGGCTGAACAGGAAGGGATGCTGCTTGCCCGCGGTCTGTTCCGGGCTGAGCCACTGCAGCGCGTCCGCCTGCGGATTGGCAGCATAATGGACCGTAATCCGGCGGTGGTCGCCGATCGACACGGTCAGCGGCGCGCCCTTTTCCGGGTCGCTGGCGCCCAACGTGAAGCGCAGTTCGCTACCATCCGGCGCGGTCACCCGGCGCACCTGCAAACCGTCGCTGTCGAGCACGATCTGGTTTGCATCGGACCGCGCCAGGATATCGAGCGTCGCGGTGCCGCCCACACTATTGCGCGCGAAATCGAGCGCAAGGTCGAGCGCAACGTGCGTCACCCGGGCGATTTGCGGCTGGGCGTAAGTCGAGGTGTCGAGCGCGTCGGCCGTGGTCAGGATCGGCGCAATCACGCGCTCGGTGGAAACAGTTGGGCTGTCGATCGTGGCGCACGCGCCCAGCAGCATCGTACCAGCGGCCATGACGAACAGACGCATCGAACTCTCCGAAAATTTTGCTTTGCCCTAATGACTTACAGGACTTTGGAAAAGGCCTCAATCCGATCGATCCGGCCGGACACGACCAGCTCGTCATCCGGCAAGACGATTGTGTCGGGCACGGCATGGATGAAATCCTCTCCCACGCGCTTGATGCCAACCACCGTCACGTCGAATTTCTTGCGACATTGGCTCGTGATCAGCGGCAGGCCGACAATCGAATCGGGCGCGCGCAGGCGGGCGATGCCGAACTCGTCGCCAAAAGAGATGAAATCCAGCAGCCTTTCGTTGACCAGGCGCGCCACGCGCTCGCCCATCTTCTGTTCGGGAAACACCACGTGATGCGCGCCGGTCCGCTCCAGGATACGACCGTGGCGCTGGTTGCTTGCCTTGGCCCAGACATTGCTGACTCCAAGGTCGCACAGCGCCAGGACGGTCAGCACGCTTGCTTCGATATCGCCGATGCCGACGACCGCAGAGTCGAAATCGGCCGCCCCCAGCGCGCGCAGGGTTTCGATATCGGTGGCATCGGCCTCCACCACCTGGGTGAGCGCGTGCTTGTGATCCTCGACCAGTTCGGCGTCGCTGTCGACGCCAAGTACTTCGTGGCCCATCCGCTCAAGTGTTTCGGCCACGGCACTGCCAAAACGGCCCAGCCCGATCACCAGCACGGGATTGCGCGTGTCAGCCGACAATGGGATTCTCCTCGGGATAGCGATAGGGTCGGTCGATGGTGTTCAGCGCCAGCGCGGTCGCGGCGGTGATGGTTCCCACCCGGCCGATGAACATCAGGGCCGCCAGCACCAGCAACGCGGATGACGGCAGCTGTGCGGTAATTCCGGTCGACAGGCCGACCGTCGCGAAGGCGGAGATAGTCTCGAACAGCACGTCGGGCAGCGGCAGGCGGGTGACGGACGCGATGAACATCGTTGCCGACAGGATCAGGGCCAGCGCGATCACAACTACGCTCAGTGCCTGCCGTTCAACCGCGTGGCCGAAGCGCCGCCCGAACATCGAGGCATCGCGGCGCTTGAGCACTTCCGAAAGCACAATCGCCAGCAGGACGAAGAATGTCGTCACCTTGACCCCGCCGGCCGTGCCCGCGCTGCCCCCGCCAATGAACATCAGGACGTAGTTCACCAGCAGCGTTTCCTCATGGAAATCGCCGACATTCAGACTGTTGAACCCGGCGGTGCGCGGCATCACGGAATGAAACATCGCATTCAGCGCTTTATCGGCCAAGCCCATTGGCCCCAGCGTGCCAGGGTTGCTCCATTCCATGGCCAGGTGGGCGACGAAGCCGACACCGAGCAGGATGGCCGTACCGAGCACGGTGATCTTGGAATGCAGCGTCCAGCGGCGCAGGGCCAAGCCGTTTTCGCGCAAATCCTCCATCACGGGGAAACCGAGCGCGCCAAGTATCACCGCCAGCATGATCGGAACGAGGATCAGCGCGTCAGACTGGAAATCCATGACACTGGCAGAGAAAGTGGAGAAACCGGCGTTGTTGAACGCGCTGACGGCATGAAACAGCCCGTGCCAGGCCGCCTCTCCCGGGGCAAAACCGTGGGACGCGGCAAACCGCGAGGCGAGGATCACGGCAACGATAACCTCCACCACCACTGTAATCGCCAGCACCAGCCGCAGCACTGCGCGCGCGTTCCCGGCGGTCAGTCGGCTCCGTTCGACTTGGGTCGCCATGCGCGCGCGCAAGCCAAAGCCCCGCCCGACCATCAGGCCGAGCAAAGTGGCCGCGGTCATGATGCCCAACCCGCCCAGCTGGAACATGACGAGGATCGCGCCCTGACCTAACGGCGACCAGTACGTCGGCGTGTCCACCACGATGAGGCCAGTCACCGCCACGGCCGAGGTCGCGGTAAATAGCGCGGTCACCAACGGCGCGCGACTGCCGTCGGCAGTCGCCATTGGCAGCGAGAGCACCAGCGTTCCCAACGCGATCGCCGCCAGGAACAGCAGCGGGATGAGCCGCACGGGGTCGCGGATGGCACGCACGGATGGCGCCTTACCGGCTAGACGCGGCTCAGGTCCAGACCGCTTCGGGGGGCAAGCTCATCAAAATCGCGTCGATGTTGCCTCCGGTCTTCAGGCCGAACAGCGTGCCCCGATCGTAAACGAGGTTGAATTCGGCGTAGCGGCCGCGCCATTCCAGCTGCCGTAGCTTGTCCTCCGGCGTGAAAACTTGCCCCATCCGCCGCCGCACCAGCCGGGGATAGACATCGAGGAACGCCTCGCCCACGTCCCGAGTAAAATGGAAGTGGCGTTCGAACGCGGGTTCGTCGTCACATTCGAGATGATCGTAGAAGATCCCTCCCACGCCCCGGCTGACGCCCCGATGGGGGATGTAGAAATACTCCTCGGCCCACTTGCTGAAACGATCGTAGTAGGTCGGATTATGCGCGGCACAGGCGGCCCGGAAACATGCATGGAATTCCGCCGTATCCTCGTCGTAGGGGATCGGCGGATTGAGATCCGCCCCGCCGCCGAACCAGGCCTTGCCCGTCACAAGGAAGCGCGTGTTCATGTGAACCGCGGGAACATGCGGATTGGCCATGTGCGCGACCAGGCTGATTCCGGTGGCGGTAAAACCGGGGCTCTCCGCGCTGGCGCCGTTCACCTGACCAGCAAAGTCGGGGGAGAAGTTGCCGCGCACGGTAGAGACATTGACGCCGACTTTCTCGAACACCTTGCCCTTCATCAGGCCACGCGTGCCGCCGCCGGGATCAGCGTTGCCTTCCTCGTGCCGATCCCACCGGGTGTATTCGAACGCGGCGTCCGATCCGGCCTCGTGCTCGATTTCCTCGAACGCGGTACAGATGCGGTCCCTCAGACCCTCAAACCATTGCTGCGCGCGGGCGGACTGGCTGACGAGATCGGTCATGCCGATGCTCTTGCCAAAGCGTCGGGGGCGCGGCAAGAGCAGCGCATGGTTCCCTTTTCGTTCGCCGGTGATGAGTTTCGCCTGGTCCAGGGCCGCGCGCTGTTCTGGCCGCGCGAAAATGCATTGCTGGTCGCCGATCTCCATCTCGAAAAGTCCAGCTTCTTCGCGCGCGCCGGCCAGATGCTGCCGCCCTATGATTCGCGCGAGACGCTGGAACGGGTAGCGCTGGCGGTGGGTGAAACGGGGGCACGGCGGGTGTTCACGCTGGGCGACAACTTTCACGACAGCCATGGTTCGACCCGGCTGGAGGAACATGCGGCAGGGATGCTCGCCGCACTGACGCGCGCGACCGACTGGGTGTGGATCACCGGCAACCATGACCCTGCGATGGAGGCGCGCAGCGGCGGCACGATCGCGGTGGAACTGGAAGTCGCGGGGATGATACTGCGCCATCATGCCAGGACGGGCGAAACCCGGCCTGAATTGTCCGGCCACTTCCACCCTCGCTTTCAGGTTAGGCTGCGCGGCCGACACGTTGCGCGCCCGTGCGCGGTGATTGGCGGCGGGGCGAGCGAGCGGATGATCCTGCCCGCATTCGGCGCGCTGACCGGCGGAATGAACGCCGCCGATCCGGCAATCCGCCAGGCGCTCATGCCTGCCGACCGGATTGACGCACTGGTCCCGGCCGGAGGCCGTGTGGCGCAATTCCCACTGTGGCGCCGCGCGGCCTGATTCCCTACTAGCCGAATCCGGGGTTAGTCCCTAAGTAGCGCGCTCTTCAATCGGCAATCTCAGGAGCCAAGCCCATAGCCCGTCCACCCCGGCGCACGTTGCAACCGCCCGTCAAGAGCGGCCCGCGCTACGACAACATGATTCAAAGCGACAAGGTACGCGTTATCGACCACGAGGGCGAAAACCTCGGCGTCATGTACACACGCGAAGCCGTCGAACAGGCCAATGATCTGGGCCTCAACCTGGTTGAGGTTTCGCCCAACGCCGATCCGCCGGTGTGCAAGTTCCTCGACGTGGGTAAATACCGGTACGAGGCGCAAAAGAAGGCGAACGCCGCGCGAAAGACGCAAAAGACGCAGGAGATCAAGGAGATCAAGATGCGTCCGAATATCGACGATCACGATTACGACGTCAAGATGCGTAGCGTGAACAAGTTCATCGAGCATGGCGACAAGGTCAAGCTGACCCTTCGTTTTCGTGGCCGCGAAATGGCGCACCAGCAGCTTGGCATGGACGTGCTGAACCGGGTCCGGGACGATGTGGAGGAAATCGCCAAGGTCGAGGCTTTCCCGCGGCTGGAGGGGCGACAGATGGTGATGGTGCTGGCGCCCAAGTAAGCGCCAGCCCGCCATTTCATTCGATCTTGAAATCGACGACGGTGAAGCGCGCCGGGCCGGTCGCATAAACCCCATGCCCGCGCCCGCCCACGGAACCGAATACAAACCCGACCTCGGCCGCCTCGGCCTTGGCCCGGGCGAATGCCTGGGGCAGGCTGTGCCCGTCGCCGCCCATCATCGCCACCCACGGTTCGTCGAGCGCGACCGTGACGGTGTGCGTACCGGGCGTAAGCGGCATGACCCGGTCGCTCGGCGCATACCAGCGGTGATGCGGGGTCCGCACGCTCCAGCGATCGCCGGAACGCTGGAAATAAAGCGATAGCACCGCCCGCTCCCCGGGCACTTCCTCGGGAACGACGCGAACACCACGCGCGGCGTCAATGCGATATGTCAGCGTGATGCGCCGCACGCCGGCGAGCGATCGCACGGGAACGGTCACGTAGTTGACCTGGCCGGCGACTGCACTGGGATAGGGAAAGTCGAACCCCGGCCCACCGCCCCCTTCTTCCAACGTCGGCGGCATGTTGACCGAATAATTCTTGCCACGAATGATCGGGCCTATCTCCCACTGCGAGGCAGCAGGCCCCGCCGCGACGGCCGCGATGGGAAGTGACGCCAGCGTTAGCGCGGCGATCAGCGAGCGCTTGAGCGCGCGTGTCATGGCCCCGGTGATGCTCCGGCGCCGCTTGCGCAGTGCTGAATGGTCAGGAAATCGGCTGTAAAGCTGAACGGTTCCGGGAACGCCTGCACGGCGCGCGGCATTGAGGCCCCATGCATCCACCGCCCGAACTGCTCGTTATCACGCTCGCGTTTTCGCTGGTCGCATGCAACGTGGCTCCTCCCGCTCCGGACGGGGCGCCAGAGCCCGTCGTGTCGCCGTCCCCTGTTGCAACCGCGGCGCCAAGTGGGAGCGCGTCCGATGCCTTCGACGACGGCTATCCCGATCTCACGCCCCCGGTGTTGGTACCACAGGCCGCGAAAAGCGAACAAGGCGCGCGCAATGCCCTGCTGTCGTTCGCCCGCGCGCTCGAGCTCGGCGAATTCCGGCAGGCCCATGCGATGCTTGGCGAAAACGCGCGCGGCAGGGTCACGCAGCAAAAATTCGTCAGCCAATTCGCCGACTTGGGCCAGCTGTCGGTGGCAGTACCCGGCGGCGTGACGACCAGCGAGGCGGGCTCGCTGTATTACGAGGCTCCGGCCACCGTGACCGGCACCCGGGGTGCCAAGCTCACTGGCAAGATCGTGTTGCGAAGAGCCAATGACCTCGGCGGCGCGAACGCCCAGCGACGGCGCTGGCATATCGAACGGGTAGATCTCGTAACCGCGCGCTAGCCATCCACGGCGCCCACGGCTAGCACAGCGGGCGGGAGGATCGGGATGACGGCGCGCCAGATCGGATTTATCGTCGGCGCGCTGGCGCTGCTCCTCAGTATCCTCCTCCCCCCACCGGGTGGCATGAGCCGCGAGGCATTCGTCGTGGCAGGGCTGACGGTGCTGATGGCAGCCTGGTGGATGACCGAGGCAATCCCGCTGACCGCGACCGCCCTGATGCCATTTGTTGTCCTGCCGCTGGCGGGCATCGCAACTGCAAGCGACACTGCCAGGTCGTATTACGCGCCAATCCTGTTCCTGCTGCTGGGGGGCGCGTTCCTGGCGCTTGCCATCGAACGGACCGGGCTGCACCGCCGTCTCAGCCTCGCGATCCTCAAGGCGGTTGGCAGCGAGGGTGGCGCGGCGCGGCTGTTGCTCGGGTTCATGCTGGCGACCGCGACGCTGTCGATGCTGATTTCCAATACTGCGACCGCGCTGATCATGATGCCGATGGCGCTGGCGGTGCTGGTGGCTGGCGGCGTGAAGGCTGGTGATACCGAGGGGATTTCGGGCGCCCTGCCCATCGGTATCGCCTTTGCCGCCAGCATCGGCGGACTGGGCACGATCGTCGGTTCGCCAACCAACGGAATCGCGGTCGCACTGCTCGACGAAATGATCGGGGTACGGGTCAGCTTCGTGGAATGGATGGCCTATGGTGTGCCGATCGTCCTCATCGGGGTGCCGCTCGCCGCGTTCATCGTCGGGCGTGTCCAGCGTGTCGGAGCCCATTCGTTCGACGTCGCCGCAGCGCGCGCCGCAATCGACGACCGGGCACCATGGACTTCGCCCGAACGGCGATTGGTGCCGGTAATCGCGGTCGCGTTCCTGGCCTGGCTCACCCAGCTGTGGGTCGCGCCATTACTGCCCGATGACAGCTGGACCGACGGCACCATCGCGATAATCGCTGGCCTTGCCCTGTTCCTGATCCCGGATGGCACCGGCCGCCCGCTGTTGATCTGGCAAGAGGCTGACCGCGCACCCTGGGGAGTGATCATGATGTTCGGGGGCGGCCTTGCGCTGGCTGCCGGAATGCAGGCCTCGGGCCTCGCCACCTGGCTCGGCGAGGCACTGCTCCCGCTTGCAGCGGTTCCGCTGTGGCTGGTGGCGCTGGCGATTGTGGCGATGGTCGTGCTGATCACCGAATTCGCCAGCAACGTTGCCACTGCCAGCGGGATCATGCCGGTGATTGCGAGCCTTGCCGTTGCGTTGGGCCTGGATGATCCGATGCTGCTGGCCATGCCCGCCGCCCTCGCGGCCAGCTGGGGTTTCATGCTGCCTGCCGGGACCGGCCCCAATGCCATCGCCTGGGCAACCGGTCACATTCGGATCGAACGGATGGTCAAATCCGGCTTGTGGCTGGACCTTGCCGGCATTCCATTGATGGTTGGCGGCGTGTGGCTTGTCGCGAAACTGATCTAACCCCGTTGAAACCTTGGGCGCCTGACGATAGTTGCACCTGCAACCAGCGCTGGCCGGCGGAGAAGCGTTCCTGCGGAGGTTAGGAACGGGTGCCCCGGCAGCCGGATCAGCTCCTGCCTTCCTGGGAGCGCGACCACCAAGGAAGGAGCGCGGCTATGCCCGACGCCATCGATTCGACCGATCAGCCCACCCCCCGGCGCAAGCCAAAGGCGCCCAAGACCCGCATCGGCGGGCGCGAGATGCGGCCCAGCACCCTGATGATGGGCTATGGCTACGATCCCGTGCTGTCCGAAGGATCGCTGAAGGCGCCGATCTTCCTCACCAGCACCTTCGCGTTCGAGAACGCTGCGGCCGGCAAGCGGCATTTCGAAGGCATCACAGGTCAGCGCCCTGGCGGCGCGGAGGGGCTGGTCTATTCGCGCTTCAACGGACCGAACCAGGAAATTCTCGAGGATCGGCTGGCCATCTGGGACGGCGCGGAGGATGCGCTGTGCTTTTCCAGCGGGATGACCGCGATTTGCATCCTGATGCTCGCCTATTGCAGCCAGGGCGACGTGATCGTCCATTCCGGGCCGCTTTATGCCGCCAGCGAAGGCTTCGTCGCCAAGACCATGTCGCGCTTCGGCGTGACCTATGTCGACTTCCCGGCAGGCGCGACACGCGAACAGCTCGACGATGTCATGACCCGCGCGAGGGCGCAGGCGGACAGCCAGGGCGGCAAGGTAGCAATGATCTACCTCGAAAGTCCGGGCAATCCGACGAACGCGCTGGTGGACGTCGAGGCGGTTCGCGACGCACGCGACGCCGCGCTCGACAAGGACGTGACCCCGATTGCGATCGACAACACGTTTCTTGGCCCCCTGTGGCAGCGCCCGATAGACAACGGCGCCGATATCGTCGCCTACTCGCTGACCAAATATGTCGGCGGGCATTCGGACCTCGTGGCGGGCAGCGTCTCGGGCGCGAAAAAGTGGATGGACCCCGTCCGCGCGCTCAGGAACACAATGGGCGGGATCGCCGATCCCAACACCGCATGGATGCTGCTGCGTTCACTAGAGACAGTGGAACTGCGGATGGAGCGCGCCGGGCAGAACGCGGCCAAGGTGTGCGAATTCCTTGCCGACCATCCCAAGGTCGAAGGGCTCGGTTATCTCGGCATGATCAGGGACCCGCGCCAGCAGGACATCTACCACCGGCACTGCACGGGCGCGGGATCGACCTTTTCGCTGCTGCTCAGGGGCGGCGAGGCGGAATGCTTCCGCTTCCTCGATGCACTGCGTGTGGCCAAGCTCGCGGTCAGCCTGGGTGGCACTGAAACGCTTGCCAGCCACCCCGCTTCGATGACGCACCTGTCGGTCCCGCACGGTCGCAGGCAGGAACTGGGCATCGGTGACAACCTCGTTCGTATCTCGATCGGCATCGAGGATCCGGACGATCTGATCGCCGACTTCGACCAAGCGCTGGATGCTGTCTGACCCGCCGTGCGCCAATTAGCGCGGGATCGGATCTTGATGAAGCGTTAGGCTGATCCCGCTATACCGTCCCCATGCTTGGACGCTTCAAGGCTCCGCTTTTCGCGCTGCTGGTCACAGCGGCGATGTGCTTCGTGCTGGTTGGCCAAGCCGAGGGGGAGCTTGCGACGGGCAAGATGCGGTTCTTTGGCGCCGTCGCCCAGCCACTTCTCGACGTGCTGAGCCTGACCGGGGCGCTGGCGCTGACGATTGTCGTGGGAATAGCTGTAACCCTCGCGCTGGTTCGAAGCGGCGCCCGGCGCGCGCGGGCGGACGCAATCACGCCCGACCAGGCAGCGAGCGAAGGTTCTTCCGGCGTGAGCGGACGGCGCGGGCGCATGATCACGCGCGCCGTCGATGGGGAGGAGCCTGCGCCGACCGCCAGCGAGGAGCGGCACGCGCTCGCGGCGGAACTGATCGCCGGGATCATCCGCGACAATGCCCCGCCCCCGACCCCCGATGGCCCGCTCACCCCGGAGATCCTCGCGGCAAGGGCGCGTCCGATCGTGATGCGCGAGTCCGCGCTTGAGCCAGACGTCGCCGCCCTGTCGTTCTACGGCGGCAGGCCGGTCGCTCCGGCAGGGTTTGCGTGGCCGCGGCGGGGCGACGACCCCGCCGGTCCGCCGCTCCACTTCATCATGCAGTGGGATTGCCGCGCCCTGGCCGCACAGGACGCGATCGGACTGGTACCAACCGATGGCGTTTTGCTGTTCTTCCTCGATTTCGAATGGGGCCGCGACGACGGGTTTCGGTTCGTTTACTGCGCCGGCCGGACGGATGACTTTGCGCCCTGCGATCCACCTGCTGACCTCGGGCCGGTGCACGGCGATCAAGGCGCCTGGCAGATGGTCGGCTGCACCCCGCATGTGGTCGACGCCAATCGGTTCGTCCCCCGCCTGATGCCGCATTCGCCGTTCGCGCCGATCGCGTTCGATTTCCCTTGGCCGGAAAACGAGGATCACGTTGATGCGGGGCTCACGCGGTTGTTCTGGAACGACAGCATCCACGTTCGCGAGGCACTGCTCGCGATCGAAGGGAACGATGAAACCGGCGCCGGGCCACGCGACATCAGCGCGCCCCCCACCCCGTTCGCGCGACCTTTCGCAGCCTTTCCGCACGATTTCGCCGCCATCCGCGTGCTTGCCGTCAAGGCGATCAAGGACTGTGAGGGTCCCTATCTCAAACAACGCAAATCGGTACTGCCCGATGTGCCCGAGGAAGAGCGCGCCGCGATCATTGCCCGGTGGCTCGATCAAGCAAAAGAGCTTTATCTCTTCGCCGCCGAGCAACCGATCGGTGGTCGTGTTCCCCAGGATCTTGCCGACCAGGTGTGGCAGTGGGTCGCGGACCTGGAACCAGTGTTCGGTCAAGGCATGGATCGGCTCGCCGTTTCCGCAATCGACCTGAGCGTGGGTTACGGCAGCAGCGCCCTGGGGAACGTCCCTGAGCACTGGCGCGCAGAGGCGGCCCGGCTCCATGCCCTGGCGCGCGTCTATCTTCGCGACGAGCATCCCGATCACACGTTGCCAGATGCCAATCAACGCCATGAAGAACGCAAGGCGCGCGGCGAACTGCGAAAGGTACGCGAGGTGCACGCCCCCACCCCAACGCACATGTTCGGGCCGCCCAGCTACGTCCAAGGATACATCGAGGAACTGATCGACGATCACCTTTTGCTGCTGGAGATAACCAGCGGGTCGGGCCCCGGTCACCATTTCGGCGACGGCGTGCTGCAATATGTGATCCGCCCCGATGACCTGCGCGAGCGCCGCTTCGATCAGGTCCGATCCGTGCTCAGCGGTTACTGACCCACTGCTAACCGCGCCATTCGCGGCGTTCCTCGGCCGCGCGCAGAACCTCGTAAGCGATCTGGAGTTTGCGAAATTCTTCCGCGGCCGCGGCATCCCCGGGCTTCACATCCGGGTGGACCTGCTTGGCGCGCTCGCGCCACGCCTTCTTGATCGCCGCAAAATCCGCATCAGCAGCAAGGCCGAGCAGTTCGAGCGCCCGCATCTCGTCTGCCGAGCGCGTACCATCGCCGCTGCCTGCCCAGCCGTAGTGCGATGCTTCGGCATAACCCGAATTCTCGCGCCGTTCCGCCTTGGTGCGCGCCTGCCGCTCGGCTTCATCAAGGCCTTCGAAATAGTCCCACTTGGAATTGTACTCTGCCGCGTGGCGCTGGCAGAAATACCAGCGGTCGGGGCTGTTGGGCGCCTTGGGCGCGGGGCAATCGCCCGGCTCGTCGCAGCCGTGCCGATCGCACAGGCGTACCGCCGTTGCCTCACGCGCTGAACCATAGCCGCGCCAACGCGGAAACCCCCAGTCGTTCGATCGGCCCGGGCGCGCCATCAGTAAGCAAACAATGTCGTTGGTCGGAGGATCATGCCATCCAGTCTAGGGATCGTTGCGGCGCTAGGGAAGGCATGGGAACCAGTTTCATCGCGCAATGTTGCAATGCAACAAATCATTCATATGTTCCGGCTACCCGGCATTCAAGCCGCATTCCGCACAGAGCTTCATCATGAGCAGGCAGTTGTCCATCTCCGCCGCCTTCAGTGCCTTCGCCATGGCGCTTTTTGCGCTCGTGATGCGTGCGGAAGGTGAGGTGCCGACGAGTGTTGGTGCAATGCGGTCGCCCATGGTGGCGACCATTTCGCTCGGCTGACACGAAAAGAGCCCCCGCCGCACGGCAGGGGCTCTCATCAAATGACTGACTTCAGTTGATGACGACGCTGGCCGCGCGGCGATTGCGCGCCCAGGCGGTTTCGTTCGATTCGAGCGCCACGGGCCGTTCCTTGCCATAGCTGACAGTCTGCATCCGGCTGGCGTCGATGCCCAGGCTGACGAGATAGTTCTTCGCCGCATTGGCACGCCGTTCGCCCAGCGCGAGGTTGTATTCGCGAGTGCCGCGTTCATCAGCGTGGCCTTCGATGGTAACCGTCACCTGCGGATAACGACCGAGATAACCCGCCTGCGCCTGCAGCGCCGCCGCGTCCGAGCTGTCGATGTTGTAACGATCGGTGTCGAAATAAACGACCGTCTGTCCGGCGACTTCCTGTTCGAAGTGGGCCTGGGTGCCCGGAACCGGCCCCTGCGGCATTGTGGTTCCAGTCCCGGTTCCCGTGCTCGGCGTCGGATCGGGCGGCAGCGTCTGCGGCGCCGTGGTCTTGCAGGCGGCCAGCGACGCCGTTGCGACAAGTAACAGGGTAGCGGAAATCCGGGTATTCATCAGGCATCTCCTCATAAGAACATTTGGGGGGGCGCGACCCGTGGTGAATTCAGAACGGAATCAGGGCAGGATGGGTCCCCATGCGGGGTCCGAAGCATCCGCGGGGGTTGGCAGGCGGCGTTCATTCTCGCCGGTCAGGTCGACCTGCCACAGCCCGGCCCGCCCCGATCCGCGTTCGGTACGAAAGAACTGGATGATGCGGCCGTTTGGCGCCCACGTTGGGGCTTCGTCCTGCCATCCGCGCGTCAGGCGGCGGAATCCCCCACCCGACGGCGTCATGACCGCGATGTTGAAATCCCCCGCGATGTGGGTGAACGCGATCTGATCGCCGCGTGGGCTCCATTCGGGCGTGGCCGCCCGGCCGCCCATGAAGCTGATCCGCCGCTGGTTGGAACCATCGGCATCCATCACATAGACCTGTTGCGAACCAGACCGATCGCTTTCGAACACGATCTTGCTGCCGTCGGGCGAATAGGACCCGCCAATGTCGATGCCGGGGGTGTTGGTCAACCGCACACTCTGCCCGCCGCCCGCGGGAACGCGGTAGATATCGGTATTGCCCGCCACCGCCATCGAATAGAGGATGTACCGCCCATCTGGGCTCCAGCGCGGGGCAAATGTCGGATTGCCAGTCTGCGCGACCAGCGTCTGACGCCCGGTGCCGATGTCATACACGTAAATGCGCGGATTACCGTCGACATAGCTGAGGTAGAGCAGCTTGCCGTAGTCGGGCGAATAGCGCGGAGTCAGCGCGGTCGCGCGCCCGGTGGTGATGAAGCGGTGGTTGGCCCCGTCCGAATCCATGATTGCCAACCGTTTCGTGCGGTTATCCTTGGGTCCGCTTTCGGCGATGTATGCGATGCGGCTGTCGAAGAACGGGCTCTCGCCGGTCAGGCGCGAATAGACGAGGTCGGCGCACTTGTGCGCGGCGCGGCGCCAATCGGCGGGTTGGACCACCCAGCCTTCGCGGACCAGTTCGTTTCTCAGCGCCATGTCGTACAGGTAGCAGCCGACCACCAGCCGCCCGTCGCCGCGTGCACGGACATAGCCCTGCACCAGCATTTCCGTGCCCCGGCTCTGCCAGGTGCCCCAGGCCGGCGCGGTGATCTCGGCAAAGCCGGGCTGCGGCAGGCTGTCGGGCCCGGTCGGCTTGAATAGGCCATTGTTCCTCAGGTCATTGTAGACAACCCGCGCCAGTTCGCGGCCCAGTGCCGCTGTGCCGCCGGAATTGGCCGGAGTGGGCCGATCCGCGTCAGTGGCGAAGCTGGGGATCGCGATGCCGAGATCGGCAAGATTGCCCTCGAATGATACCGATCCGGTGAGACCGCCTTCGTCGGCTTCGCCCATCGTTTCCACCTCGCCCGCTTGCGGGACCGGCGCGCCCAGATCCTGCGCTGCCAGTGGCGTGGCGACGGCGAGTGTGGCAGTGGCGAGCAGCAAGAGCTTGATCATTGGGCTAGTCTCCAGTCGAAGCTGAAGGCCGAGACATTCCTCCAGGCTTCGTAATATTCCCCGGGCAGATCGAACGGGGCGGCCAGTTGCACCGCCCGGATGGCTTGCTCGGCATGGCGGCCCGCCTGGGCGCGATTGGTGTCGTTGATGCCCGTCTGGCGCACCAGCGTGGGGCGACCGGCGAGCGATCCATCCTCGTTGAGCCGGAAGCGAAGCACGGTCACGATCTCCTCCACCTCCGGTCCGCTGGGCGGCTGCCAGTGCGGCTTGATTTCGCGCGCCATTGCCTGGACGAGCGAGGCCCGCGCGCTCGCGCCAATCTGGCTCGCGGGGGTGCGCGTCTCGCTGGTGGTCGCATTGCTGCCGCTGCCGGCGAGGAAGTCGTCGCCGATGCGGCTGCCCCCGGTCCGCGCGGGTGTGGTCGGGCGTGGGGCGGGCCGCGCTGTTTCGCGGGGCTGCGGGCGCGCCGTCTCCCGCGCGCGCGGTTCGGCACGCGCGGT
The DNA here is from genome assembly GCA_964516135.1 of uncultured Erythrobacter sp. GTDB lineage: Bacteria > Pseudomonadota > Alphaproteobacteria > Sphingomonadales > Sphingomonadaceae > 34-65-8. The sequence continues at coordinate 37,359 of CAZEWN010000024.1, forward strand.
TTCGCGGGGGCGCGGAGCCGGGCGCGCGGTTTCGCGCGGGCGCGGCGGCGGCGTGGTGGCCACCGGGCGCGGGGCCGGAATGGGTTCCGGTGCGGCGGCCGGGATCGGCTCGGGCGGCGATGGCTCGGGCGCCAATGTCGGGGCGATCGCCGCGCGGCTTTCGGATACTGGCTCCGGTGCGGTCGAGGTCATGCCAACCTCGCTGGTAAGATTGACCGTCATCCGCTCCGGCACTCGGGGCGGATCGCCCGGCGCCGGCTGGACGAGCAGCACGATCGCGAGCGCGACATGGAGCGCCACCGCGACGCCCAGACCGATTTTTTCCTCGCTGCGGAGCGTTGCTGCCTGCATCGTCATAAGGCGCTATGGGCTCTCATCTGAACCCCCGGTGACCAACGAGATACTGGAGAAACCGGCGCGGTTGAGCTCGCCCATCACAGCCATAACGCGCCCATAATCGAGCCCCCGATCAGCGCGCAACACGACATCAGGCGCCTCGGCGTCGGTCCGGGGCACGGCAGCCAGTCGGTCGCCCAGGGTGCCGGGTTCGAGCGCCGCATCATCAAGATAGATAGTTCCGTCGTTGGCGAGGCTGACAGTCAGCTGTTGCTGTTCCTGCGGCAGCGCATTGGCGCGGCTGTCGGGCAGTTCAACCGGCACGCCCGCGGTCAGCATCGGCGCGGTGACCATGAAGATGATCAGCAGCACCAGCATCACGTCGACCAGCGGGGTCACGTTGATGTCTGCCATCGGCGCGCGCTTGCCGCGCCGTCCGGACCGCGAAAGGGAGCCCATCGCCATGCTACATCCGCTCCAGCTCACGGCTCAGGCTGCCATGGAAGCGGTCGGCGAAGCGCTGCAGCCGGGCCTGGAGCACATCGACCGCGTGGCTGAAGCGGTTGTAGGCGATGACCGCAGGGATCGCAGCGAACAATCCGATCGCGGTGGCAAACAGCGCCTCCGAAATGCCGGGCGCGACCACCGCCAATGACGAGCTTTCCTGCGCGCCAATCTGAAAGAAGCTGTTCATGATTCCCCACACCGTTCCAAACAGCCCGACGAACGGGGCGACGGAGCCGGTGGTGGCGAGGAAATTCAGCCGCTCGGCCAACGCATCCGCCTCTTCAGCCACCTGGCTTTCCATCGCCAGCGCCATGCGTTGACGCACGCCGTCGCGGTCCTTGATCCCGCCCTTGATCGACCGGCGCCACTCCGCCATCCCCGCATGGGCTACGCGAGCGGGCGGAATGTCGCGCTTCGCCCGGTTCTTCATGAATGCATCGAAATCGTCCGCTTCCCAGAAGTCGGTCTCGAATGCATCGGCGCGCCGCCGGACGCCTGCCATGCGAGCGCTGAAAGACACGATGATCATCCAGGTCCAGACGCTCGCCAGGATCAGCCCGATCATGACCGCCTGGACCACGATATCGGCATCAAGGAACAGCTGCACCGGGTCGAGCCGGTCAGGCGCAGCGGCGACGGCGAGAATGTCGATCGTGGTCATGCAGTCTCTTCTTCACGGGTGAGAACGGTCTGGAAGGCAGCGCGCCATGCCGCAGGCTGGCGCGTGGGGCGGCCGTCGGGTGCGACGCAGCCGACCCTGAGCGTTGCTTCTGTCAGCAGTTCGGGATTGCCACCCGATGAACGGAACGCGCGTTGATGCATCCGGCAACTCGCCGCGCGCATTTCCGTACAGCGCGTTTCGATCAACACGTCATCGTCGAGCCTGGCTGGTCGCAGGAAGCGGATGGCAAGGTCGGCCACGGCATAGGCGCCGGTGCCATCTTCCACCGCCCGGCGCTGGTCGATGCCGAGCACGCGGAGCAGGTCGGACCTGGCGCGCTCGAACCAGCGCAGGTAATTGGCGTGATAGGTCACGCCGGACAGGTCGGTATCCTCATAGTAAACCCGCACCGCGTAGAGGTGCCGCATGCCGTCGAGGACGCCGCCGGGAGGAGTTGGACCGCTGCTCATCGCTGGCGGGCCCATAACCCGCACTCGACTCGCGGGGCAAGATTTACGATGAAAAGAGTTCGGCGGCCGTCAGGCGGCCGGCTTGGGCGCGAGCATCGGGCCGAGAGCATGCCCGCCAAACAGATGGACATGAAGGTGCGGCACCTCCTGGTGCCCGTGTCCGCCGATGTTGGCGAGCAGGCGATACCCGGGCGCGACCAGCCCCTTTGCCCGTGCGACATGGCCCACGGCGCGGACGAACCCGGCGATTTCCTCGGAACTGCCCCGGGCGGAGAAATCGTCCCAGCTCACCCAGGCACCCTTGGGGATCACTAGCGTGTGGACGGCGGCCTGGGGGTTGATATCCTCGAACGCCAGCGCCCATTCGTCCTCGTAAACGCGGGTGCACGGAATCTCCCCGCGCAGGATCCGGGCGAAGATGTTGTGATCGTCGTAAGGCTGGGCGGCGTCGATTGGCATCACTGGCTCCTAGCGGCTTTTTCGTCGAGGCCGGACATGCCCTCGCGGCGATCAAGTTCGGCCATCACCTCACTCAACGGCACGCCCTTTTCCGCCAGCAGCACGGTGAGGTGGAAGAGCACATCGGCCGCCTCCCCCACCAATTCCGCGCGGCTGCCTGACAGCGCGGCGACGATCGCCTCCACCGCCTCCTCCCCCAGCTTGCGCGCGATCACAGGAAGCCCGCGTGCATGCAGGCTGGCGACATAGCTCGAGGCCGGATCGGCATCGAGACGTTCGCGGATGGTGGCTTCGAGGCGGGTGAGCGTGTTCATGCGCGCTGCATGGAAGCACGCGCAGCCCCGGTCAATCCTCGCGCGTGCGGCGGCGGCGCGCGGCAATCCGGCCGACGATGACGCCGCCCACGCCAAGGCCGAACAGCGCCATGTTGCTGGGCTCTGGAATTTGCACGCCTGCCCAGGCAAATGCGGGCGTTGCCGCCAGCGCGCCGATTATGATGGTTGCCCCCGTTCGCATGGCCTGACCAGCGCACACCAGACGCAATCGGACAATCCCCGAGATGGCGCCGTCCCGAGGCGGGACCGGACTTGCGAAAGTTGCTATGCGCGCGCGGGCAGACCTGCCGCTCGCAACGCCGCATGCGCTTCGGCCACGGTATGGGTGCCGAAGTGAAAGATCGATGCCGCCAGCACCGCGCTCGCACGCCCCTCGGTCACCCCGTCAACCAGATGCTGGAGCGTGCCGACCCCGCCACTCGCGATCACGGGCACCGGCACCGCGTCGGCGATGGCACGGGTGAGCGCAAGGTCGTATCCGCCATGGGTGCCGTCACCATCCATTGACGTGACCAGCAGTTCACCCGCGCCCAGGTCCGTCAGGCGGACCGCATGGTCCAGCGCGTCGATGCCAGTCGCGCGGCGCCCGCCGTGGGTGAACACCTCCCAGTGCCCGCCGACCCGCCGTGCGTCCACGCTGGCGACGACGCATTGGCTGCCGAACTTGGCCGCGATTTCTCCCACCAGCTCGGGTCGGGCCACCGCGGCGCTGTTCACCGCGACCTTGTCCGCGCCCGCAAGCAGCAGCGCGCGCGCATCGTCGACGCTGCGTACGCCGCCGCCCACCGTCAGCGGCATGAAGCACACCGCTGCCGTGCGCGCGACCACGTCGAGCAATGTCCCGCGCCCTTCGTGACTGGCGGATATGTCCAGGAAACACAGCTCGTCGGCGCCTGCCGCATCGTAGGCGCGCGCTTGTTCCACGGGATCGCCGGCATCCTGCAGGTCGACGAAGTTTACCCCCTTGACGACGCGGCCATCGGCAACGTCGAGGCAAGGAATGACGCGGATGCGGACAGTCATGCCTTGTCCGCCATCGCAATCGCGGCGGCGAGGTCCAGCCGCCCTTCGTAAAGCGCGCGGCCTGTTATCACGCCTTCGATCCCGTCTCCTGCGTGCATCGACAGGACGTAGATGTCGTCGATGCCCTTGACCCCGCCGCTCGCGATCACCGGGATGTCCACGCGGCGGGCCAGGTCGACGGTCGCCTCGATATTCACGCCCTTGAGCAGCCCGTCGCGGCCGATGTCGGTGAACAGCAGGCTGGCGACGCCCGCATCCTCGAACCGGCGGGCCAGGTCGACCACCGCCACGTCGGACAGTTCGGCCCAGCCTTCGGTAGCGACCATACCATCGCGCGCATCCACCGCGACCACAATGCCGCCGGGGAAGGCGCGCGCCATGTCCTTGACGAAATCGGGGTCCTTCAGCGCCGCTGACCCCATCACCACCCGCGCGACACCCAGGTCGAACCAGCCCTCTACCGCAGCGGGCGTACGGATTCCGCCACCCAGCTGCACATGCCCGGGGAAAGTCCTGACGATCGCTTCGACTGCCTCGCGGTTTTCAGTCCGACCCGCGAAGCTGCCGTCGAGATCGACGACATGGAGATGGTGCGCGCCAGCATCGGCGAACAACAACGCCTGCGCCGCTGGATCCCGGCCATAGACGGTGGCGCGGTCCATGTCGCCTTCGGCCAGGCGCACGACCTCGCCGGCTTTCAGGTCGATGGCGGGAAAAACGATCATGCCGGAACTCTCACGGACGCCACTCCAGGAACCTTTCCAGCACGCCGAGGCCATAGGCCTGGCTCTTTTCGGGGTGGAATTGCACACCCACCATGTTGTCACGCGCGACCGCCGCGACCAGCCCGCCCCCGTGGTCGGTCATCGCCGCCACGTCCTGGCCATTCTCCGCGGCGAAGTGGTAGGAATGAAGGAAATAGGCCTCGCCCGCGGCGATGGCCGGATGATCCCTGGCATGCGGGAGCGGGGCGACATCGTTCCAGCCCATGTGCGGTATCTTGATGGCGGGATCAGTGCGCTCGATCGGCCGCACCTCTCCCGCGATCCAGCCCAGGCCCGGCGTGCTGCCATGCTCCAGACCGCGCGTGGCCATAAGCTGCATCCCGACACAGATGCCGAGGAAGGGCACGCCCGCGTGGACCACCCGGTCCTCCAGCGCTTCGACCATGCCGGGTACGTCACTCAACCCGCGCGCGCAGGCCCGGAACGAACCGACGCCGGGCAATACGATCCGTCTCGCCCCACGCACCATGGCCGGGTCGGCGGTCACATGCACCCGTTCCGCCCCCGCCGCGATCAGCGCGTTATGGACCGACCTCAGGTTCCCCGCACCGTAATCAATCAACGCGATGGCTTCAGCCATGGCATTTTCTCGCTGGCGCAAACGTCGCACCGGCAAACAGGCAACTATCCACCGAGCTGCCCCTTGGTGCTGGGGATCACCCCCTGCTTACGGGCGTCGAGTTCCACCGCCTGCCGCATTGCGCGGGCAAACCCCTTGTAGATCGCCTCGCAGATGTGGTGGTTATTGGTGCCGTAGAGCAGCTCGACATGCAACGTAAGCCCGGCGGTCTGCGCGACGGAGTGGAACCAGTGCTCGATCAGTTCGGTGTCCCATTCGCCCAGGCGCGGCTGCGAGAAACCGGCGCGCCACACCAGATAGGGCCGCCCGGAAATATCCAGCGCGACGCGCGCCAAGGTCTCGTCCATCGGCGAATAGGCGCTGCCATATCGCCCGATCCCGCCCTTGTCGCCGAGCGCCTGCGCCAGTGCCTGGCCCAGCGCCAAAGCGCTGTCCTCGGTGGTGTGGTGCTGGTCCACGTGCAGGTCGCCGGCTACCTGCATCGTCACATCGATCAGCGAATGTCGGCTGAACTGCTCAACCATATGGTCGAGGAAGCCGACGCCGGTGGCGACTTCATAAGTGCCTGTCCCGTCGAGGTTCACCTCGACCAGGATTCGCGTTTCCGCGGTGTTGCGTTCGATCCGTCCGGTGCGCATGCGCGCCCGCTATAGGCGCAGCGCGGCGCGTGCAACAGCAGTATGGTTCGGCAATGCTAAAGGCGTGCTAGGGGCTTGACCGCGCGCGCCCTCCCGGCCACCTAGCGGCCATGAGCGACGAAGCGCCCGATAGCCTGATCCCCTACGACGAGATCGTGCAGGAGGCGCTGCGCGCGGTGGTCGGCCGCGTGCTGGGCGAAGTGCAGCACACTGGCGGCAGCCTGCCTGGTACGCATCACTTCTACATCACGTTCAAGACCGCCGCGCGCGGGGTGAACATCCCCCCGCATCTGCGCGAACGCTTCCCCGACGAGATGACGATCGTGCTCCAGAACAAATTCTGGGATCTGAAAGTGCGCGACGACGGGTTTGAGGTCGGCCTCAGCTTCAATCAGGTGCCGACCAAGCTGTCGATTCCGTTTTCCGCGATCACTGCGTTTGTCGACCCGGCTGTCGATTTCGGGCTGCAATTCCAGGCCAGTGTCGCCGATATGGCCCCCGAACCGCACGAAGATGCGGAAAACGACGCGGCGGAACGCAATGATGGCGATGATGGTTCGAATGTCGTGACCGTCGATTTCGGCCGCAAGAAGTAACATATTGGCGGGGTCGCACCCGCGACAGGGGATTGCCATGGCCAAGGGCAAGCACATCACCGATACGCTGGCGGCAGGCCTTGCCAAGGCCGGTGGTAGCGCGAAAACGGGCAAGGTGCCCGGCCCCAGCCCCAATCCAGCCACCAATGCGCTGATCCATGACATCGCATTACGCAGCGCTGGGCGCATCGCGCGCGTGGCACTGGAAAAGGGGCTGCTGGGCAAGCGCTATGGCGCCCAGTTCGCCAAGGAAGCGGTGGAGAACCGCTCGCTTTTCCACACTGTTGCGGCCTATGGCGTGACCAAGATCGCCACCCGTTCGGTGCCCGGCGCGGTGCTGGTGGGCGGCGGGCTGCTGATGAAGACGCTCTACGACCGCAGCCAGTCGCGCCGCGCGGCGCGCCGTGCCGGCGACAAGGCGCTGGCCAAACAGTCCGAGGAATAAGCCCCCGTCGCGGTCTTGATTTCGTCCCGCCTTCGCGCGCATGAGCGCGCATGGCCGATGACACGCACACACGCCCCGATCTCGCCCGGCGCGGGCTCATGCTCATCCTCTCCTCGCCCTCGGGCGCGGGCAAGACCACCATCTCGCGCATGCTGCTCGCGGCGGATGAGGAAATCCGGCTGTCGGTTTCGGCGACCACCCGCCCTCCGCGCCCGGGCGAGGAACACGGGACGCACTACCAGTTCGTGTCCGATGACGAATTCGACCAGATGGTCGAAGAGGACGAGTTCTACGAATGGGCGCACGTGTTCGGCCACCGCTACGGCACGCCCAAGGGCGCGATCCGCGCCGGGTTGAAGGAAGGCGAGGATTTCCTGTTCGACATCGACTGGCAGGGCACGCAGCAGCTCTACCAGAAGGATCAGCAGGACGTCGTGCGCGTGTTCATCCTGCCGCCCAGCCTCGATGAGCTGCATCGCCGCCTCAAAGCCCGCGCCACGGACAGCGATCAGGTCATAGAGGGCCGGATGGAGCGCGCGCGCGCGGAAATCAGCCACTGGGATGGTTACGACTACGTCGTGGTCAACGACGATGTGAAAGTGTGCTTCGAAAAGGTCCGCGAAATCCTCCACGCCGAACGCATGAAGCGCGCCCGCCAGACCGGGCTGATCGATTTCGTGCGCGGGCTGATGGTCTAGCGGCGACGCACTTCGACGCGCGTGGTGGACGCCGCCGCATCGTATCGCCTCGTCGCTGCCGTATCGCCCAGCACCCGGCCGCGCAGGAAATCGAGCGCCAGCGGGGCGACTTCCTCCATCCCCGGTTCGTGCCCGGCGAGAAACAGGTGGCTGGCGTCCCTGACCACCAGCGCAGTCCGGTCACCGGCAGGCAGGCCATCGAAATAGACCAGATGCTGCGCAGGATCGCTTACATAGCCGGGCACGGTATCGGCGGTGCCGGTCACCAGCAGCACCGGCACGTCGACCGCGGCCAGCGCGCCCGGCATGTCGGTCAATCCGGCGATCGGCCCGGGGCTGGAGAACATCACCGCCGCTTTCAGCCCCGGCACCTTGCCCGGGATCACCGGTGACAGGCCACCGGCCGCGATCAGCGCAGTGAGCGAACCGTAGCTGTAGCCGAGCGCTCCGACGGGAAGGCCGGGGAAGCGTTGCGCAGCGAGCGCGGCGGCGACCTGCATGTCGGCTATGCGTGTGGCAAAGGCGCCCTGAAGGTCGGTCCGCCGCTCGGCCGCTAGCGTCAGCGAATCGGTGTGGGTCGGCGCCGCGACCGCGAACCCTTCACCCGCTGCATGATCGATCACCGCGCGCATCGCGGCGGGCGAGGAATTGCCGCCATGCGAAACCAGCAGCACGCCCCTCGGCTGCGCCGGCGCCACGACCAGGATGTCGACGGTGCGCCCGTCCGGCGCCGGAACCAGGACCACCTCGTCGATCGCGCGGGCAACGGCGGCAGGCGCCGCATCCTGCGCCTGGACAGCAGGCGCCGCGATCGCGGCCATGGCCGCGCAAGCAAGCAAGACGATATTCTTCACATGCATTATCCCCCCCTCGCGCTCAAATTCTCGCTGCTTTTACGGCTGGGCGAAATGGCTCGGCAAGTGTGCGTTGACGATCCCGCCATCTACGGTCAGCGTCTCTCCGATTGTATAATCCCCCGCGCGGCTGGCGAGGTAGACGGCGGTGCCGCCCATATCGAATTTGTCGCCAACGCGCTTGTTGGGAATGCCCGCCGCGCTCTGTTCAGCATGGTCGCGCGCGGCGCGGTTCATATTCGAAGGGAATGCGCCGGGTGCAAGGCTGGTGACATAGACGTGGTCTTTCACCAGCCGCGCGGCCATGCGCCGCGTCAAGTGGATCAGCGCGGCCTTGCTCGCCTGATAGCTGTAGGTTTCCCAAGGATTGACCCGCTGTCCGTCGATCGACGTAATGTTGATTACCTTGGCAGGCTTGTCCGCGCTGGCGGCGGCGGTCAGCAGGCCATGCAGCTTCTGCGTCAGGAAGAACGGCGTCTTGACGTTCAGATCCATGACCTTGTCCCACCCGGCCTCGGGGAAATCGAGATAATCGACTCCCCAGGCCGCGCCTGCGTTGTTGACGAGGATGTCGAGTTTGCTCTCGCGGGCCGACAGTTCGGCCACCAGCGCCTCGATCCCGTCAAGGGTTGCGATATCGCCCTGGATGCCGATCACCTTGTCGCCCAGTTCCGCACAGGTCGCCTCGATCTCGTCGATCTTGCGCGCGGAAATATAGACCCGTTCGATCCCGGCGGCGAGGAACCCCTCGACGATCATGCGCCCGATCCCGCGGCTGCCGCCGGTAACCAGCGCAACGCGCCCCTTGAGGCTGAAAAGGTCTTCTAGGGTCATGGTTTTCTCCAGTTCATCGTTCCGCCGGGTCGTCATCCCAGCGAACGCTGGGATCGCTAACCACTAGCTCGGAGCATTCCGACAGCGGCCCCAGCTTTCGCTGGGGCGACGGCGCTCAATATCCGCTCAATTCCGCCACGCGGTTCGCGTGATAGTATTGGTCGCCCAGGAATTCCTGCAACGCACGGTCGCGCTTCATGTAGAGGCCGATGTCGTACTCGTCGGTCATGCCGATGCCGCCATGCATCTGCACGCCTTCGCGCACCGCTAGCCCTGCGGCCTTGGCAACCTTGGCCTTGGCAACGCTCGCCATCAGGTCAGCCTTCTCGCTGCCGCCATCGAGCAGCTGCGCGGCTTTGATCACGGCTGCACGCGCGATCTCGACTTCGGAATAGAGGTGCGCGGCGCGGTGCTGCAGCGCCTGGAACTCGCCGATCAGTTTGCCGAACTGCTTGCGCTGCTTGAGGTAATCGAC
>CAZEWN010000025.1:0-29469 GCA_964516135.1 uncultured Erythrobacter sp.
CCGTCGGCGAGCAGTCCGCGAGCGGCCCCGCTATCTTCGCTTACGCATTCGGCACGTATGCGCGCGCGGCGCTGGTGTTCAACGCGGTGGGGACGTGACGGTCGTCGCGTAGCAGCAATGATGGAGCACAACGGCGCTCAAGCGCGTGAATTTAGCCAGATCAGGAAGATGCGCGGGCCTTCGACCAGATAGCGACGCCACAGGCGGCGTGGTTCGCTGATCAGCCGAAATGCCCACTCCAGGCTGAGGCGCTGCATCCAGCGCGGGGCGCGTCGGCGCGTGCCGCTGAGGAATTCCACCGAGGCACCAATACACAGCGCCACGCCGCGCGCTTTGCCCCGTGCGGCGATGCGCGCGGCGACCAGCTCGCTCTGCGGCGCGCCGATCGCCAGCAACACGAAAGCCGCGTCCTGGCGCTCGACGAACTCGGCGATCCGGTCCTGCAGCGCGGGATTGTCGCGCACACCCATTGGCGGCTCGAAATGAAAAATGCGCGAGCGAGGCAGGGCCCGCTGCAGCCAGGCCGCCTCCACCGACGAGCCACCCACCAGGATCACGCCGTCGCACGGACCGATACCATGCGTGACCAGATCGCGGGTCAAGTCACTGCCGGGAACGACTGGCAGTGCGATACCGGAAAAGCGTGCCAGGCGCGCAAGTATCCGGCTGTCGTTCACCACCAGGTCAGCCCCGGCGACCGCCGCGCGGTAATCCGTGCGCCACGCCTCGTTGCCCGCTTTGTGCAGCATGACGACATGGTCGACGTTGGGGGTCACGACATAGCGAAACCGGTCATCCGCGCTGGCCGCGCCGCGCACCCAGGCCAGGGCTTCGGCAGGGCCGGTTGATGCGAACGGCACGCCCAGAAAAGGCTGCTGCGATGCGGCCCGTTCCATTGTTCAGCGCCACTCCTGGCCGAGCAACGGATTGCGGCCGCGTTCGCCGGGCGGCAGGTCGATCGCGTAGTTCTTTGCCGCCGCCGCCGCGCCGCGCCGAGCCGCGGCGACGCAGGCATCGTTGCCCGTGGCCGTGCAAGTCTGTTCAAGCAGCCGCCACGAACTGATCCGGGCGGGCACGCGATCGGTAAGGCGCCTTGCAACGCTTTCGGCCGCGCTGTCGCGGCCGCGTCGCAGCAGCCATCGCGCATAGGCTTGGGTCAACGCGCGCTCGTCGGGATGCGCGGCAATCCCTTCGCGATAAACGCGCTCTGCCCCGGCCGGTCGGCGAAGTGCGTCATAGGCACGGGCGGCGACCAGGTAACCATCGGGCATGTCGCGGCATTCAGCGGCGGCGACTTGCGCGGACTTGACCGTCTCGCCCGGATTGCCCGCCGCAAGGTTCCATTCCGCCGCTGCCAGCAAGGCATCGCAACTGGTTTTGTCCTGCCCCAGGATGCTGGCGGCGGCGCCGATCGCGCCATCCTGGTTCAGTCGCGCGGCCACCCGCACGAGCAGCGCCTGGGCGCGCACGTCGCGCGAATTGGCGACAAGTTCGCCGGCTATCGTCGGCTCGCCATTGCGCAGGTAGTGGCGCGCGGCGACCTGCCGCGCATTCACCGCGCCGCCTTGCGCCAAGGCGGCGAGATCAGCGGGCAGCAATGGATCGGGATCATATTCGTCCCAGATCCGCGCCAGGCGCTGCATCGCCCTGGCATTGGTGCCGAACTGCCCGATCATCGCCCCCGATGCCGCGCGCGCGCCGTCGACGTCGCCGCTTTTGTAGCGGATGTTGATCTCGTCGATGGCCAGGTCCACGCTATCGGTTCGTGCCTGTCGCAGCAGCGCCAGCTGCTCGAGCATGATCGCGACGTCGGCATTGTCGCGTGCGTTTTCCAGCATTGCGGTGGCGATCAATTCGTCGTTGCCGAATTCCTCGGCGGATTTGCGTAGCAACGCGAGGGCTTCGTCGCGCCGCCCGGTCAGCGAATAGCCGCGCGCCTTGAGCACGATCCCGCGACGATTGCCGGGGTCGGCGGCGGAAATCCGCTCACTCAGGGCGATGGCCTCGGCGTAGTCCTTGTCCTCGAGCGCCGCGATCCCCTTGATCAGCAGGGCGTCGGTCTGTTCCGGCATGATCGTCAGGATGAGATCGGCCGCCTTGATCGCCTCTTGCTGCTCGCCCACCGCGATGCCGAACTGCGCGACACCGAGCAGGGCATCAGGATGGCGCGGATCGAGCGCCAGGATCATACGATACGAATTGAAGGCCGCCGGCACATCGCCCATCGCCGCCTTGATCTGCGCGTCGAGCAACAGGATGTCGACCTGGTCCTCGCGCAGGGCAATGGCGCGCCCGATTGCCTCTCGGGCGCCAGGCAGGTCGCCTTGTTGCAACAGCGCCCGTGCGGTCTGCGCCTCGGCATATGCATCGGCGGTGCGATCCGAACAGCCAGCCAGGAAAAGCGCCAGTGCCGAAAAGATACAGCTGGCGCGCCGGACTTGCCGCGATCGCGGCGCGGGCACAAAGAACTGGCGAATGACCATGTGCGTGCTATTAGCCCCGTGGTCACCGCAGTAAACAGTTTCACGAGGGGGCATAACCGCACCATGTCGCAAAGTCGTTCATTGCCAACACGATTTTTGCCGGTGATTGCGGCCGCAGCTTTGCTTTGCCAGCCGGGCCAGGTTGCGGCGCAGGATGTTCCCGTCCAGCAATCGATGGCTGCTGCGCAGCCGACGCCCGCGGTATCGTCCTACCGCATCAATGCCGGGGACGAGCTGGAGATCTACGTCTGGGGTGAAGAACGGCTCCAACGCGTGCTTCGCGTGCTCCCCGATGGCACGATCGCGTTTCCGCTGGTTGGCCAGCTGCAGGTCGCCGGCTCTCTTCCGCAACAGGTCGAGGCCGCGATAACCGATCGGCTGAGCAGCCAGTATCGCGGCGAGGTGCCGTTCGTCACCGTAACGGTGCGCAATCCCGCTGGCCTGCAGTTCTCGGTCATGGGCAAAGTGCGTTCGCCCGGATCGTTCAATCCGGGCCGCTACATCTCCGTGCTGGAGGCGCTTAGCCTAGCGGGTGGCCCGGCGGAATTCGCCAACCTCGACAGCGTCGTGGTGATTTCCCGCCGTGGCGACCGTGTGACGACCAGCACGGTACGGCTCAATTCGCTGTTCCGATCCGGGGCGAGCGAACAGGATGTCGCCCGGGCAAATCTCGTGCAGATCATGCCCGGCGATGTCATCATCGTTCCGTGAGGGCGGCCATGCACAAGATCGATCCATCAGTCATGCAGGCCGGAGCGGTCGCCGCGGCGGCTTGCGGCCTTATCGCATGCCCGGCCGCGTCGGCCCAGGAACTGCGCGGCGAGGTAACGGTGTCGGCGGGGGCCGTTATCGTCGACAACCCCTATCTGGAAACCAATGATGCTGGCGTTACCGCCGGTGCCAACCTCCAGGTTCAACCCCGCCTGACTTACGACAACTCGGTGACGCGGGTCGATCTGGTCGCACTGGCGCAGGGCAAGGCCTATGCGGACAGCTATGATTTCGAAGACAACTATGCCGTGTCGACCGCGTTGCGCCATCGCTTTTCCGACAGGATGCAGCTACGCGCCACGGGCGGGCTGACATCGAACGTGGCGCGCGGCACCGACCTTTTGGGAGGTGCCTTTCCGACCGACGGCCCGGCGCTTCCCGGAACCCCCGCGCCCCTGCCGATCGAGGATATCACGGTCATCGGGCAGCGTGGCCGGACAACGACCCTGTCGTTGGGCACGGGTGTCGACTGGACGGTCGATGCGCGCAATCAGCTGAGTTTCGACCACACGTTCCAGCGCAGTTCGTTCGATCAGCCCAACACATCCAATTACAACATCTACCAGGGCGAGGCACGGTACACGCGCGTCCTGACCGAGCGAACCAGCGTTGGCCTGATCGCGGGCTATCAGGTCAGCGATTTTGGCGATCCCTTGTCACCCGACGCCGGAAGCGTTCTCGGCCTTGCGTCAATCGCGCATCGGCTGAGCGAGGCTTGGTCCCTGTCGGCCTCCGTTGGTGTCAATCGGACCCGGATCGACGCAAGTCCGGTGCAGCCACGGCAAACGCGGACCACGCTGGCCACGCGGGTCAACCTGTGCCGCCGCGACAGCCGTGAAACCTTTTGCGTCGATTTGCGCCGCCAGCCGCAACCCGCCGCGACTGGCAGCGTCCGCAATTCCACGGTGATTGCGGCAAATTACAGCTATCGTCTGTCCGAGCGTGACAATGTGACACTTGGCGGAATCTATTCGCGTAGCAGCGCTCTCAGGGATATCGGACCGATCATCGACGGGCCGACCGATTTCATTGGCGTGCGTGGCCGCTACACCCGGCGTATTTCCGAGCGTCTTAGTGGCTATGCGGAAGCCAGTGTCGACAGGATTTCAGGCGCGAATCAGTCCATCGAGCCGCGCAAGCTGATCGGCGTCGGCGTAAGCTACACCTTCGGACGCGGACGATGACGGACCTTTCGGCGCAGGAAAACGAAGGCGGCGGCATGGGCGCCATGTTCGCGCAACTGCCATCGATCCTGTGGCAACGCCGCTGGTTCATTATCATTCCCACTGTCATCGGACTGGTGGGGGGCACCGCGACGGCATTCATTCTGCCGACCCAGTACGAATCATCCGCCATCATGATGGTGCAGTCACCCAGTCTGCCGGAAGATGTGATCGGCGCGGGCACCAACGAGGTTATCGATCGCCGTATCGAAGCGATCCGTCAGCAGATCGTCAATCGGCCGGCGTTGCTGGGCATGATCGAGCAGAACCAGCTTTACGTGGAGGAGCGGGGATCAAAGCCGCTGTCGACCGTGATCGAGACGATGCGCGAGGCAATCACCCTCGTACCTGAAAAGATCGACCTCGGCGCATCGCGGCAGCAGGACAACACGATCTCGGTCCGGCTGGCCTATGTTTACGACGATCCGGTCAAGGCGCAGACAGTCGCGCAGGCGCTGATGGAGCGGGTCGTAGAGGTCAACTCGACCGCGAACACCGAGCAGGCGGTGCAGACTGTCGCGTTTCTCACCGAACAACAGGATCAACTGCAAACGCAAATCGCCGAGCTGGAGGGCCAGATTTCGGCGCTGAACGTGCAGTATGGTGGCGTGCTCGCCTCGGGCGGCAGCGTGGTGTCGGGGGGCAGTTCGACCGGGTTCGACATGCAGATCGCCGCGCTCGAGCGCGAGAACGCGATGTTGCGAACCCAGCGCCAATCGCTCGCGACAGCCGACACCCGCGATCCCGCGGTGGTTTCGGCGGAAGCCCAGCTCGCCGCGGCACGAGCAGTTTACAGCGACAATCATCCCGATGTGCAACTGGCCCGTCGTCGGCTGGCTGAGGCGCAGCAGTTCGCCAAGAGCAACGTCGCGCGTCTGCCGACCGAGAACATCGATTCCCAGATCGCGATCAACGATCGCCAGATCGCGCAGCTCCGTTCGGCCAAGGCAGGCGATGCGGCGCAGATTGCCGCGGTGCTCGCCGAACGCTCGCGGGCTCCGGCGGTCCAGCAGCAGGCAGCGCAGTTGCAACAGCGGCTGAGCGGCCTTTACGAACAGTTCGAGGCGATTTCCCAGCGACTGCTCGCCGCGCGCGCAGGTGAACGCGCCGACCAGGAACAGATGGGTGAGCGCCTTCTCGTGGTCGACCCGCCGGTTGTGCCGGACAAGCCGGCTTCCCCGAACCGCCCCTTGATCATCGCCATCGGCCTGGCCGCCGGGTTCGGGCTCGGCATGGCCCTGGCGCTGGCGATCGAGATTTTTCTTCGCCCTGTTCGCGATCCGAAGACGATCAAGGCGATCACCGGGGCGCGTCCCCTGGCGATGGTGCCGGTCATATCGCCGCAGCGCGTGGGCCGCGGCCGTGGCGACAAACGCGGCGGCGGTAAGGGCAAGCGGCGGTTCCGCTTCCTGCCCTTTCGGCGCAAGGAGCGCATGACGCCTCAGGTGGAGCATGGCTGACATGGACGGCCGTTACGAACCGGTGCCGGTGACCCGCCTGCCCGATGACATTCCCATGGTCGAGATGCCGCGCGAAATGCTCGACAAGCGGTTGATCGTGGGGTTCGACGGGTTCGACGCGCGTTCGCGCGCGTTCAACCTGTTGCGCACACAGCTGACCAAAATCCTCGACGCCAAGAAATGGAACATGATCGGGGTTACCAGCGCCACCCCGGGGGCCGGCAAGACCTTCACGTCGGTGAACCTGGCCGCTGCCCTGTCGCGCACCGAAAAGCGCAAGGTGCTGCTATGCGATCTCGACATGCGGCGCGGTTCGGTACTCAAGCAACTGGGCGTGGGTGCGAACGTCACGCTCGACGACTGCCTGCGCGGCGAATGCGAAGACTGGCGCGACGCGCTGTTCAAGGTCAACAACGACCATTTCCTGGTCCTGCCCACCGAAGCAGAACTGTACGATCCGACTGAAATCATCACCGGCGACCGCTTCAACAGCCTGATGCGCGATCTACGCGGGCTGGGCCCTGAATACCTGGTCGTATGTGATCTGCCGCCCGTGTTCGCAAATGACGATGCCATGTTATGCATGGCTCATCTCGACGCCTATCTCTACATCGTCGATCACGGCCACACCACGGCGCGGCAGATCGAGGAATCGCTGGCGCTACTGGCACCCGCGCAGTGCCTGGGCACCGTGCTCAATCGCTACCAGGGCGGCCTTGGTGACGATTACGGTTACGGTTACGGGGATACCTACGGCCTGCGCGAATACTCCGCAAAGGAGTGACCCGTCACCCGATCGTCAGGCGATCCTCCTCGATTGACACCTTGCCGAGCAGCCGGATCAAGTCCTGGCCAATGACATCGGGCGTTCCCGGTTGGTCTATCACCGCCAGTTCTGCGTCATCGATCGCCTTGTTCGCGATATCGAGGCGCTTCACCCCGACCACGCGATAGGGAACCTCGCCACTAAACGTCAGCAGCTTGCCGGTGGTCTTGCTTGAGCCGTCCGCGTCATCGATGCGCGCCAGCGTTGCCGGTCCGATCACGCTCAGCGTGGCGCCGGTGTCGACGATGAGCCGAACCGCCGTGCCATTGATCGTGGCGGGCACACGGAACAGGCCATCCGGCGATCGTCGCACCACGACTGGCTCGACCGCTGCAATGGGTTCACCCGCAACGACGGGTTCGCGCGCGATCACGCGCGCCGGGCCGGATTGCCCGGTCGGATCGAACAGCATCGTACCGCAGCCCAGCGCTGACAGCATTACCGGCACCAGGAGAATGCGCTCGATCATGCCATCCCGATAAGGGATCCGGCAATGCCAGTTACTTAAGCGGCAAGGTTAACGCACCGGTCATCCATCCGTGCGGTCATTCCGGCGCAGACGGCGTATGCGATGGCGCGCGAACGCGGCAAAGATAAGCGCGATCACCGCGGCCAGCAGCGTCTCGAACAGGAAAAACAACGTGCCGCGCTGCATGCTGCGGGCATCGCGATAAACCACCGACGCGGTGTCGGACACGCGCATGCCGTTGGACCGGTACAGGACGATCAATTCGCGCGGCAGGGCGTCGTGGCGCAAGATGCCCGTGTGATTGGTCGTGAGCAGGGCATCGCGGCGGCCATCGACTTCGGCAAACAGCGTATACTCCGGCCCTAACGGCGTTCGCCGGCTGACCACGGGCACGAACCAGTAATCCGGGCCGATGCCGAAAATGCCTTCTTCGTAACGGGACAGGGGGCCGATCGTGCGGAGGCCTTCGAGCTGGACCGGCCCTTCCTTGAACGTATCGATCCGCTCGATGTTGAGCGCCCGGGGCGGCTCGTTGGCGTCAGGCAAGCTGATGAACTGGATGAACGCGGCAAGAGCCAGCGCCAAGGCCACGCCCGCGGCCGCAAGCAGGACCAGTTGCAGCGCTCGCAAGTAGAGGAGCGTGCGTGCGCGGATCATCGCCGGTGTTTCGGTTTCACCCGAGCGTGCGCGCTTGCGTCGCCGCCACCAGACCACGGCACGCCAGATGAGCGCGGGGATCGCCGCAAGTGACAGCACGGTGATGGCCGGATGCCAGCGGTCGAACAGGTGAAATTCCAGCTCGCCGAGCCAGTGCATCAATCCGACATAGTTCCAACCGAGCCATATCCCGACCAGCGCGACGATGGCGATGAACAGGCCCGGCCCCGCGATCAGCCGCGCGATCTGGCTGGTGGGTGGCCGCTCGGTTTGTTCCGGCGATGCTTCCATGCGAACCTCCTTGTCGCCGGGTCTCCGCTGGAGCCGCGGGCCCGGGTTTGTCAGTCGACGATCAACTGCGAATCCGCGCCGGGCACCTGCAATTCGCCCGCTTCCTGATCCGCGCGCAGCCGTGACGGCTCCGTCCGCAGCGTCACCGCCGCATCCGCCTGCGGCAAACCGCGCCTGGCAGGATCATCGGCCAGCAGCGGACTTGGCATGATCGTCATGGGCAGTGTTACCGCATCGTCGCCGGTCAAGTCGAGCGGTTGAGCCTGCAAAGTGGTGACAACAGGGGGCAGTTCGGCGGCGAAGTCGTACCGTGCCGTAAATGCGCTCGCCGCGCCGCCACGCCCACCGATCGTGTAAAAGATGTGTCGTCCGATCGTGCGTACCTTGCGCAGCGACGATGCCCAGTAAGGCACGACATAGTCGGCGTGATAGTTTGTGGACAGTCCCACGGGAGCCTCGACCCAGCCCGACAGCGCCGCGAGCGCGACCCGGCGCGCGCGCGCCCAGCCGCCGCGCGACGGCTGGCGCGCCAGGCTGCCGTCACAGGTGAAAGTAAACTGGCACCCGGTCGGCAGGTGCGATCCCTGGTAAACGACGCCGCACACGTTGTTGGGGAACCCGGGATGACGCACCCGATTCAGCACCACCTGGGCGACGGCACGCTGCCCCGCGTCGGGCTCGGAAGCAGCCTCGTAATAGACCGCTTGCGTCAGACAATCGACCGCGGTGCCGAAGCGCGGATCTGCGCGCCATTGTTCGCTCACGGTGAAGCCTTGCGCCGCGACCACTTCGACCAGGTCCGGCTGACGCAGCGCGTTGATCTGCTCCGCTTCTTCGCGCGACAGGGGCATGAGCTGCGGATCGAGCGCGATTTCCGGGACCGCCACCGCGGTGGGTGCCAGGTCGCGCGGAGCAGCCGCCCCCCGCGCGCGGTCGGGCCGCTGTTGCAGGGTGACGAACAGCGCAACCCCGCCGGCGACCATGATCGCGAGCACCAGCAGCAATGCGGCGGTACGGCGGCGACGGCGCAAGGCAAGCGGCGCGGTGGTGGGGATCGGTTGATGCATCATCGCGAAACGGTGCGGCGGGCAGGCGCCGAAGCCCTTACTTGTCCTGGCGCGTATCGCCGGTCAGGTTGCGCAGAAAACCCGCCGGGGGCCACTTGAGCACCTTGTAGACATACGCCGCGACCAGCCCCAGTGTAACCGCGGCGAACAGGTCGGAATGGTTGTTACCGATCCAGTTGGCGATGGCGCACCCGGCGGCTGGAACGAGGTATTCCGCCAGATGATCGACCGGTTCTTCCTGCATCGAGCGATTGAGCATGAGCACAATCAGCCCGCCAAAGGCGATTACTGTGATCCAGTCCCAGACAGTTTCCATGAATTCTCCTGTTCGTTCCCCGCCGCAGCTTCAGCATTCGATGTGCCGACATGTATTCCGGGGTCTTCGTCATTCGCGTCGCCGCCTTTCCCTGGCGGCCACATCGCGAGCGGTGCGCACCCCGCCATTATCGCAGAAAGCGGATAGAAGATGAAGCTGTTCAACGCTGCATCAATGATAACCGCCAGTGTCCCGAAACGAAACAGGCGAAGTGTGAATTCTCCTCGCGCAGCGCGGGCCGGACGGCGTGGATCGCTCCGGCGGCGCGACAGCCATCCTGGCAGCACGGCCATGGCGAGGGCTGCCAATGGAACAAGGCCATACTGCCCGGCCAGCAGCGACCACAAACCCCACGGGCGGGTCTGGGCGGGAGCGAACCAGTCCCACTGCCCACTGCCGAGCGGGAGGTGTTCCGCGAGCAGGTCGGCGGTCTTGTCATTCTGATTCGCACGCCATGCGAGCGAGCGCCTCCCCGTCAGCTCGAACAGCGCTTTCGCCGGCCCGGCGATTCCGGTCTCCTCGGCGATCTGGCGCACAGGCACTTGCCCGGTACTGTACGCGGCGAGCAATAGTACCGCCACCGCGCCGCACGCCGCGAGGAACCAGCGCGCCCGGCCAAGGCGCCGGGCAAGCAGGATCGCCAGCCCTGCCGCGCCTGTCAGCACGATCGCGCCAACCGACTGGCTCGCCAGCGCCGAAATGCCAAGCACCGCAGCCGCAACGATGATCCATGGCTGGCGCGCATGGCGCGGCTGGTCGAGCGCACCGACCATTGCGAAGAGCGCCGCCATGCAGATGTAGAGCCCGTACTGGTTGCCATTTTCGAACAGGAGCAAAGGACGATTACCCAAATAGCGCGCCGCCCCGTCGTGCGCGAAAGGATGTGGGCCGAGCAGCGCCTCGTGCACGCGCCAGTCGAGGATCGTCTCGAGATAGGCGAATGGAACCAGCACGAGTGCGGCCGCAACGAACATCACCACGAAGATCGACCGGCCTTCGGGCCGGGTCAGGTATACTCTCCCCAGAATCCACGGCACGCCCCAGACCAGTGCCAGCCAAGCGGCGGCCGCCCCGCCGGACGGTGCGGACGGCGTGCCGAGCAGCCGTTCCTGCGCGACCGGCCAAAGGCAGAACAGCGCCATCGGCAGGTCAATCAAACCGGGGCGCCAACGCACGATTTCACGGCCATCGCGCACTGCCGCGACGAGCAGCGCGGCAAAAGCCGCTACCAGCGCCGATCCCGCCGCCCCCCCAGCAGGCAGTGCGTTGCCAATCACGCGCCAGTCGAACGTCGCGTCACTGGCGACCTCGCCATAGGGGAGCGGTGGGAGGAACATCAGACCGGCGAAGTAAGCGAGCCAGATCGCCCGTTGCGGCGCCAGTCGCGCAGTCGCCAGCGGCATGAGCGCCACGAACGCGAGATAGATGATTCCCGTCATGCGCCGCCCGCCCCGTTGCCCGGTTAGACGGAATAAACGCAATGATCCCATGCTCCAAGCCCGCGGGGCAACGCTTCCCGCGATGGCACGAATGCGAAAGCGGGGCTGTCGTGCGCAGGCGGGCGCCGCTAATGGCGATTACATGGAGCAGAACAGCCAACCGGATGCCCACAATCGCGCGCTTCAACCGTTGCGTTTCCTGTTCGCGCTGCCCGGTTTCCATGCCGAAAATCGCGGTGCCGAGGTCGCGCTGCTTTCGGTTGCCAATGAACTTGCGCTTGGCGGGGATAACGTCACCGTTATCGGCACGGGGCCGGAACAGGCGGATCGCGCATACGGGTATCGCCGGGTGGGCGCGGTCAATCGTCGCCGCTTCGAGGGCTTCCCCTCGCTGCCGACGCTGCGTTCCGAAACCGCGTGGGAGGATGCGACTTTCGCCTGGAATCTGCGCCGGGCTTATCGTCCGGGAGATTTCGACGTCACCGTCACGTGTAATTTCCCCTTTTCCCACTGGACCTTGCGGCGCAGCGGTGGTCCGGGGCAGGCGCCCCTCCACCTGTTCGTGACCCAGAATGGCGATTGGCCCGCATTCAGCGATGCCGCCGAATTTCGCCTGTTTTCCTGTGACGGGCTGATCTGCACCAACCCCGATTATCGCGAACGCAACGCGGCGCGTTGGTCCACGGCGCTTATCCCCAATGGCATCGATCCGGCCCGCTTCGACGGGGTCGGGGGCGACCGGGCGGGTTTCGGTTTGCCCGCTGACAAGCCGGTCGTGCTGATGGTCAGCGCCTTCATCGAAACCAAGCGCGTGCTCGACGGGATGCGCGCGGTCGCCGCGCTGCCCGGAGTCCACTTCGCGGTCGCCGGTGATGGGCCACTGCGTGAAGAAGTCCTCGCGCTGGCACAGGACGTGCTGGCTGGCCGCTTCACCCAGCTCACCCTCACTGCCGATCGGATGCCGGCGCTTTACCGTTCCGCCGACGCGTTCCTGCACATGTCGCTGCGCGAATCCTTCGGCAACGTCTATGTCGAGGCGATGGCAGCAGGGCTTCCCATAGTAGGGCACGACACCCCGCGTCTGCGCTGGATCGTGGGCGACCGCGATACGCTGTGCGATACGCAGGATGCCGCCATGCTGACCGCGACGATCGCCCGCGCACTGGACCAGGGGCTTGGCACGCCCGATCCCCGGGCCCAGGCGTTCGCATGGTCGTCGATCGCGGGGCAATATCGCGATTTCGCCGCCAGCCTGGTCGCCGCGCGGCGATGACGGCGGCGCTGACGGCGATCGGATGGCTGCTCGCGGTGATGGTCGCGGCCCCGCTGGCGGTGCTGTCGCTTGAACTGATCGCCGGAATTTGGCCAGCGCGCGCGAAACCGGTGCCGGCAATCGGGGCGCACGTCGCGGTGCTCATCCCCGCGCATGACGAGGCGGGCGGCATCGGCGCCACGCTTGCCGCGCTGTTCGCGGTCGTGCCCGCCGGAACCCGTGTGCTGGTGGTGGCCGACAACTGCACTGACGAGACGGCCTCCATCGCGCGGGCCGCCGGGGCCGCAGTGCTGGAGCGCAACGATACGGCCAACCGGGGCAAGGGCTTCGCGCTCGCCGCCGGGCGTGATTATCTCGCTCGCGACGGCGAAATGACGCCCGACGTCGTGCTGGTGATGGATGCCGATTGCCGTCTCTTGCCCGGCTCGATCGAGACGCTGGCGGCGGCGGCGCTTGCGGCCAATGCACCGGCGCAGGCCATCAACTTGATCGAGGCGGACCTGGCAGCGCCGCCGATGGTCCAGGTCTCCAGCTTCGCCATGCTGGTCAAGAACCTCTACCGGTCGCGCGGGATGGAGCGGATCGGCGGTGCGGCACTGCTGACGGGCACTGGCATGGCATTTCCCTGGCCGCTCCTTGCCGAAGCGAAGCTGGCCACCGGGTCCATCGTCGAGGATCTCGCGTTGGGCATCGAGCTGACCGAGGCGGGGCACGCCCCACTGCTGGTCGGGACCGCAGGGGTTCGCAGCGCGCCCGCGGCGATGGCCGATGCGCTGGCGCAGAAAACGCGATGGGAACACGGCTTCCTCGACACGCTGCGGCGCCGGGCGCTGCCCTTGGTCGTCCGCGGAATGGCACGTCGGTCGCTGGCGCTTACTCTGCTGGGCCTGCACCTGACCGTGCCGCCGCTGGCACTGCTGCTGGTGATGGCGGGCGCCATCTTCGCCATGCTCATCCTGCTGTGGCTTGGTGGCGCGAGCTTTCTTCCTGCCGTTGCCTTGGGCGGTGTGCTGGCCGTGGCGCTCGTGCTCGTGATGATGGCCTGGCTCGTGGGCGGCCGCGCCTATCTGTCGGGGCGGTCGCTGCTGCGTGTCCCGCTCTATCTGGTGTGGAAACTGCCAGTCTACCTTGGTTTCCTGCGCGGCGCACAGGCCACCTGGAATCGTACACCGCGACGATAGATCATCTGTCGCGCGTTTCACCGCCGTAAGTAAGGTTGGCACGTTTCATCCCGCGAGGGCCGGTCAGCCGCGTTCGCAGGCGGCGGGCGAAGTTGGCGAGTTCACGCAATCCAGGCACCCGGTCGAAGAACTTCTGGCTACCGACGTCGGTGCGCGAGGGCCGCTGCACACTGATCGGCGCGAATACGGTCGTAAACTGCGGGTGCGCGCGGCGAAACCAGACATAGGCCCCATCGATCCCAGGCCGTATGGCGGGATCGTAGCTCGGCTCGGCCGCCGCGCGGGGATCGGCAGCGAAATCCGCCTCCTGGAAGGTTTCCAGATAGCGCACCAGCACCGGGACGACATCTGCCGAAAATCCCATGAAGTGGGAACCGATGATGTCGCTGTTGACGAGATCGCTTGCGTCGCGTGCCTCGTATCCGCCGTAGAAGATATGTGTGCCGAGGGGTATCTGATGGCTGAGCGCTGCATCGGTAAAATCGCAATCGTCCTCAAGAACGAGCAGTGAATCGCCTGCCGCGGCGGCCTCCTGCAGTGCCCGCAGATGACTGAGGAAGCAGCCATGCGCCCCGCGTGAGGTGAACATGGCCGCATCGGGCGGAGCGCTCGCGGCCAGGAATTCCACCCGGTTGTCACCCTCCAGTCCGACGCGCCGCAACTGCTGGATCATTTCGCGGCGACGATCGGCGCGATGTGGCAGGTTGACGATGCGGATGCGATTCCAGGTATCGAAAATTGGCGCGGGCATTTGTCTATCTCACGGTTTGCGCTGCGACCGGCCTTGCATCGACGGCCTGATCGTCACGCACACGAAAAACCGGCACAAACAGGGGGGACAGATTGCGCGCCGCGCGCACTGACAAATGATTGTGGTCGAAATAGGTTGGCGAACCGTCAGTGTCAGCGATCGGGCATGAGCTGGGCGAACAAAGTGAAACGTGAGGTTCTATCAATTGTGCGCCCGGTATTCGCGCCGCCTCGGCCAGTATTTGAAACGCGACTGCATGGCGCCGACGAAAATCATCGACGCGGAGCGCCTCCGGCACTTCGGCAAGGCCCCAGCGGGCAACGTAGAGGCTTTGTGGCACATCGAACGGTGGCTCCGGAATCGGACCCACGAGGTACACGGTCTTGCCGCTTCCAGTCAGGGCGCGAACCAGCGCGAGAAAACCGCGCTCGAAGATGGCTCGATTGCCCTCGACCGACGTCGCTATGCCGGTCTCATCCTCCAACCGTATGTCGGCCGGCGCCTCCACCCGGTTGCCGGGCTCACCAATCCGCCAGTTGCTCCAGCGTGCCGAGATGACCACGGTGTCGATCTGATCATCGTGTATCGCCAGCTCGTACATGCGCCGGTTGTAATCGGCGCAAAAGCGATAGGAAGGCATGCGGGTCAGCCCAGGTTCGGAACGTTCACTGACGCTGAAGCCAAGGCCCGGCGGACAATCGGCCGTTGCCGCAAACAGGAAGGCCGAGTTGGTGCGACGAGCAGCGGCATTCATGGCCGTGGCCGTCACCATCGCGTGAGAATCGCCCCACAACAACACGCGCGGCTCCATGCCGGGGGCACCGAGACGACAAGCCTGCTCAGGTGCAACGATGGTCTGGTTCACGCTCATGCAGTGGTAGGGGTGGCGAAATTTGTCGCCCGGCGCGTCCGCTAGGAGACGCGCCTCTGCAGGCAGGCGCTGCGGCCATCCCGCGCTTGCCGCCAAAGCGGCTCCGATGCCGAGCGCTGCAACCAGCAGGCCCAGCGGCACGAAAACCGAAGCTGCCGAATTGGATCGCCGGACCGGTGTCTCGATCCACCGGAGCGATGCGAACGCAGCGGCAAGGGCGACCACTGACAGAACGCTGCCCGTGAGGGCATCCAGTGGCCGGTCCAACAGATATGACGCATATGCGAACAGAGGAAAATGCCACAAATAGAAGGAGTACGACGCCTGGCCGACGGCGACAAAGGGGCGGCTGGCCAATATCCTGAACAACCAGGTGCCCGGTCTGTCGCCTGCCCAGATTATCAGTGCTGTGCCAAGCACCGGTGGGGCGGCCGCAAGGCCGGGAAACGTGGTTTCCGGGGTGTAGAGAAAGAAGGGCAGCGCGATCAGTACGAGGCCCAACGGCGCAACCATCCTCGCCACCAACGAGCGGCTGGCAAGCGCCGGTATCACGGCCACCAGCCCGCCCAGGGTCAGCTCCCAGGCCCGGAATGGCAGAAGGTAGAAGACAGCCCCGGGCATTGACGACACAAGGACGGCTGCCGCCAGGAAGGACATAAGGCCAAGTATTGCAAGCACCGGTACAAGCGGCACGCGCCAGCGATGCAGGACGAATAGAAGTAGGGGATAGAAAATATAGTATTGTTCTTCGACAGCGAGAGACCACGTGTGCAACAATGGTTGAACATGCGCTTGCGATGAAAAATAGTCGACGGATTTCCAGAAAAAGAAATTTGATCCGAATAGCGATACGCCAATCATGCTTTTACCATATTCGGCAAGCGCACTGGGCGTCAGGATCACGATCCCGGCAATTGTCGCGAACAACAGAACGGCCAGCAGTGCCGGCAGGATCCGACGGATGCGGCGTTTGTAAAAATCCCACAGGTCGAAACCGCTCTCGAGATTGGAGAGCAGGATACGCGTGATCAGGAATCCGGAAATCACGAAAAAGATGTCGACGCCGACGTAACCGCCGGACAGCGCACCGACGCCCGCGTGAAACAGCACGACCGGCACCACCGCGACCGTGCGCAGGCCGTCGATTTCCGGCCGATAGGTATGGTGCATTGTGCTCATGCCAGTGTGGTAGCCCTAGCTGAGCCTATCATCAGGAGCGGTGTTGGGTGCCGGTGATGTCCGCAAGTCAGTGGCGGCACGCTCGTCACGCTCGCGCCAACTCGTCTCAAGTCGGCGTCGCCATAGCGCGAGCGGTTTTTCCATATGGTTGTGCAACACGTAAGACAGGGCAAACGCCAACGTGAGGCCGATGGCCGCCGCGGCGAAACCGCCGAGGCTTTGGGCGAAAGGCTCAGTCGCCTTGATGAAAATTCCGTGGAGAAGATAAAGCAGGTAGGACAGCGCACCGATCAGCTTCAGCGGACGCGTTTCGAGCAGCCTGTGCGCCCAGCCGGTATCGCGAATGGCGGCGTTGAAGATGTAGATGAGCGCGATGCCCTGAACGGTGTAGCGCAACGTGAAGCGGAACATGTCGTCACGCAGCGCGAAGCTGATCAGCAAGAGCGCCCCGCCAATGAGATAAGACGGGACGATCTGGGGCAGCCGATCCTCCGCATCGATCACCGGATTGTTCCACAGCGCCAGAATCGAACCGAACAGGATCGAATCGATCCGGGTGTGGGTGTAGACGGCGATGTTCGCAGTGTCTTCGAGGCTTTGATATGCGAGCACCCGCAAGGCCAGCACGACGGCACAGGCCATCGCACATGCGACGGCGCACCGCGTGGCGTCCATCCTCACGATCAGCGTCATCGCCACAATCGGGAAAAGCAAATAGAAATGCTCCTCCACCGACAGCGACCACAACCCGATATAGACGCTGCTTCCGGGAAAATAGTTGCTGAGAAAAACGAAATCGGTGAGCAGCCATTGCGGGTTGAGCTTGGGGTGCAGCCCAACCAGCGAGAAAAGTATCGCGATGCAGATCGCCAGCCACATCGGCGGTATGATACGCACCGCGCGGCGCAGATAGAACGCTTTGTAGTTTACGCGACCGTCAGCCATTAGCTCACGCCGCAGCAGTGTGGTGATCAGGTAGCCGCTCAGAAAGAAGAACAGCGTCACCCCGAATTGCCCGGGCACGATCGCGGAAAGGCCCATGTGCGAGAGCATGACGATGATGATCGCCATCGCGCGAAAGCCGTCGAGTGCGGGAATGGTGCCATGCGGACGCGCGGGCGAGCGCGGTCCTGCCGGACCGAACTCGCCTCTATCGGCCAGGCCAAGATCCTCGATCTTGGCCTGGCGTCCGCGATGTCCCCCCGACATCTGCTTGAATCTATTCGGCTGCCTTGGCCGGGGTCTGCATGGCCGCCTTTGCGGCGCCACCCTCGGTGCTCGCCGCTTTGGGGGCGGCGAAGCCGCTCTGATAGTCGATGCCGGCTTCGGCCTTGGCGGCCTTGATTCGGGCATCGAGCTGCTTCGCGACGTCAAGCTGCTGCAGCATGTTGGTGGCGACGGCGTTGACTTGGTTCTGCGGAACCGGGGCAGCGCGACTTTCAAGAATCTGGCTCACGGTAACCCCGCCGGAGCCAGGCACCACGAACGGTTCGCGCGTTCCGACCGACGCCACCTGTCGATACATGTCGGCCGGAAGCGATGCGCTGTCGATCTGCACGTTGCCGCGTTCGAAGCGAATGCCGAGGCGATTGAGCGTGGCGACCACTTCAGCCATTGTCTTCGCGGGTTCGAGGGCAGCAATGTAACTGTTGTTCGCCGGGGTCCGGAAACGGATCTGATCGACGGCGTAGACCGTGCGATTGGCAAACATTTGCGGATTGCTCGAAACGAATTCGTTGATCTGTGCCGCGGTGGGCTGTTTCAAATCGCGTGCCGTCTGTTGTGCCAGCATCTGTACCAGCAACGCCTCTTCAAGCTGACGCCTGCGGACGACGTATTCAGGACTCGAATCGACCCCCGATTCCCGCGCAACCTCGGCAAGGAGGCGGCGGTTGACGACGTTGTCGAGCGCGGCATTTCTCATCTCATTCTGTGCCGCCCCCTCGGGCAGTTCGGCATTGCCAAGCTCGGCGTTGAGTTCCTGCATGGTGATTTCTTCACCATTGACCACCGCCACGACCTGGCCCTCTGGCGCTTTGTCACATCCGGCCAGCATGGCCAGCGCGAGTATTCCCGTTGCGATGCGTGAAGTATTGGTCATCTCTACCATTCCTCATGTGCCGGAGGCGCAGCGCGCCCGGTCTCCAGATTAAGCCGTCTGCGCCCGATCACCCAACATCAGCTTGCGCAGGCGCGGGGGGGATGCCGTGATGAATTGCCGCGTGAAATCTTCGAGTAGCGCGCGCTCCCTTTCCACGTCGCCGCCAAAGGTGGAAACCCGGAACAGCAGGCCATCGGGTATGATGCCGGCAAGGTTGGCTTCGACCACAGCCATGCGCTGCTCGACCCACCGTTGCGGAAACGCGGAACCCAGCCGGGTGAAATACAGCACCGTCTCTTCCCGATCGCGGGCGGTCGCGAGAAACGAATTGGCCGGAATGCTTTGCCCCGATGCCAGGTCAATGTCCGCCGGCCTGGTGGGCGACAGCGCGAAACCGCCGGCGGGATAGCAGATCTCGGGGCGGTGGATCTGCAGTACCCCGTCCTGCCGGTTGTTGTAGGCGGTCAGGAACATCACCGGCTGCCCTTCCGGGTTGGTATAGATGCGGGTGACGAGGTTGTCGTACAGTCGATCCGACAGAGCGTCGGGGGGCGGCAAGACCACGCCGCTGGTGGTGGCGAAGGTCCACTGCCCGAACTTGTCGGGCATCATGTCCTCGAAATTCTTCTTCGCCACTTTTGGCATGTTGGGCACCGGCTGGCGCGCATATGCCGTGGCTGAGGCCGCGACCATGCCCAGGCCGATCAACATCTTTCGGCGGCTGAGGCGGGTGTCGGCCAGCGGATGCGGTTCCTGGCTCATGCTGTGGCTCCCTGCGCGGCTGCGTCGCGCTTCCGCCGCGCTCCGATCTTCTGTAGCACCATGTCGAGCAGGAAAATCAGCAAGAGCGCGTTGGCAAACATGAAGATGCCGGCGAGATCGTGCATGAAGCCTTGCGCTGTCGCCTCCCCAGCGTGGTAGGTCAGCAAGATCAGGATCAGCACCCGAAAGAAATTGGCGGCGATCGCCACCGGCAGGACGGCAAGCAGCAGGATCGCCGCGTAGCGCAGGTTGTCGGAGTGGCGGACGTAGATGTAGAATGTCGTCAGTGCCGACAGCGAGACAATCGAATTCAATCCCGAGCAGGCAGCCGCGACCAGCAATTGGTACTGCCCGATCTGGATTGTGACGCCGGTGCCGCCGATGGGATAGCCCAATGCCTTGAGCAGGGCGATCGCGGATTCGCTGATGGCGATCTTGAGCGGCATGGTGATCGCGTAGATGATCGTTTCCGGCAGCGGAAAGACGAACGCCAGGTAGATCAGCGGGAATGCCAGAAGCCGCATGACCTTGCCGCCCACCAGCGCGAACACGCATGCGAGCGCCGCGCCGTACATCACGAAGCCTTCGACCTCGACGATCTGGGTGATGCGCGTGAAGACGAACAAGGCCAGCATGACGGCGATCGCGCTGCCGGACAGCCAGGCTGGCGGCGTGCTGACGTACTGCCGGACCGAAGGCCACTTGGCCCAGACCAGCCAGATGCCGGTCATCAGGACGATGGGGGCGTGCGCCCCTTCCTCTCCGGACCAGGTTTCGCTGGCCACGAAGATCATCGTCGGGAGGACAACGGCGGCAAGACCCAGCAGGAATACGAGATCGGGCAGTCGAAAATTCGGCAGGACGCCGCGCCGCGCCGGGGGCGAAACCATTGATTGGGGTTTCGACGGGGTTTCAGGCACGGCATCGGACCGCGCTTCGTGCGCCCGGCCGAGGCTGCCCTGCCGTCCGAGCACTGCGTTGTCCATTACCCCTCCTGTCAGGAAATCGTCGGGCGTATTCTAGCTGGAGATTGCGCCGTTGGAAGGGTCAAACGCGAACCGTCCTGTTCCGGAGCACCGATTTCGGCAAGGGTTACTGTCGTTTGTGTCGCATAACGGCGATCGGAATAAGCCGGCACGGGCTCCGCCCAACGAAAAGGGGGCCGATTGCTCGACCCCCTAACTCGATGTTTTCGCTTGGCAGCTAACTGCTCAGGAAAAACGGATCCGCATCGCGGGTTCGGCAGGCCGACGACGCATCGCGAAGCCGACGCCAAGCATCCCGAGGATCATCATCATCCACGTAGCGGGTTCAGGAACCGCCTGGATGGCAACGTTGTCGAGCTCGAACGAGTCCGAGCTCGAGCTGAACCGGGCAGCCACGGCGGCAGCCTGCGTGGCAGCATCGGTGATCTTGAAGGTCACGATGCGGTTCACATTGGCGGGCGGAACTGCGCCAAGATCCTTAACGGCCTGGCCGTTGATGGAGAAAAGCACGTTGTTCGCCGCATCGAGCAGCTCGAACGTATTGGCAAAGTCCATCGAACCCCAGAGGAAGCTCAGCTGAGCAACGGGACCGAACATCGAGATGTCCAGGGTTGCCGCGCCACCATTGTTGGGCCCAGCAGCCAAAAAGTTACCCGTGCTGCCAGTTGGGCGGATGCGCCCCTGAACTTCCGTGGAGGTGACAATCCCACCAACGACAGGAGCAGGCGCACTGTCGAAATCATAAGTGGGGGTTGGGCCCGAATAGGGCCGGGTGGCGTCTTCGGTAGAAACCAAGACCGCGGCGTTAGCCGCAGTGCTGAGCATGGCCGCTCCGACGATAACAGGGAGTAGTGCGCGCTTCATATCGCGATTCCTTTTCGTTTAAACGAGTGCGACCGTGGCTTGATTATATTTGGGCAAATTCCGACCGCTAAAGCGGCTGTTCCCCCAAGCGCTGCGATCCCGCTGGAGCGACTCGCTAACCGTTCACTAACGCAAGCCGTAAGCTTGGTAAAGCGGTTGTTAATGATTGGCGGTAGGAAATTCGTTAGATTTCAGTTTCGTTTCATTTCGGGACATTCGCATGGCGCCCGTCAGTGATCGCGTCGCGCGATGCGCCGCCTGGAACATTTTCGAACGAAGTCGTATCGCTCCGGAACGGCGCGGCGTGCCCGTTTGACTGATCGGGGGTCGTCCGTTAACCGGCTGGCCGTTGGGCAGGATTGCTGCCGTGAGGGCTATTTTCGATGCGCAAAACGTTCAGTCGTAAACGGACGCTGGTGACTGGCGGCGCGGGCTTCCTGGGCTCGCACCTTATCGACCGGCTGCTCGAGCGCGGCGACGAGGTATTGTGCGTCGACAACCTGTTCACCGGCGACAAGCGCAATCTCGACCATCTCGCCGGCAATCCCCGGTTCGAATTCATGCGACACGACGTATGCTTCCCACTCTACGTGGAGGCTGACGAGATCTGGAATCTGGCGTGCCCGGCGTCCCCGATCCATTATCAGCACGATCCGGTGCAGACGACGAAGACGAGCGTGCACGGCGCCATCAATATGCTTGGCCTGGCCAAGCGCCTGGGCGTGCGAATCTTCCAGGCCTCCACGAGCGAGGTCTATGGTGATCCGGCTGTGCATCCGCAGACCGAAGGCTATTGGGGCAACGTCAACCCGATCGGGATACGCAGCTGTTACGACGAGGGTAAGCGCTGCGCCGAAACTCTGTTTTTCGATTACCACCGCCAGCACGGGCTGGACATCAAGGTTGCCCGCATCTTCAACACCTATGGCCCGCGCATGCATGCATCCGATGGGCGGGTTGTGTCGAACTTCATCGTCCAGGCTCTCGCGG
The DNA here is from genome assembly GCA_964516135.1 of uncultured Erythrobacter sp. Lineage (GTDB taxonomy): Bacteria > Pseudomonadota > Alphaproteobacteria > Sphingomonadales > Sphingomonadaceae > 34-65-8. The sequence continues at coordinate 21,961 of CAZEWN010000025.1, forward strand.
GCGAACCAATCACGATCTACGGCGAGGGGCAGCAGACCCGCAGCTTCTGTTATGTCGACGATCTCATCAGCGGCTTCATCGCGTTGATGGAAAGCGAGCCAGGTTTCACGGGCCCGGTCAACCTGGGCAATCCCGGCGAATTCACCATCTGTCAGCTGGCAGAAAAGGTCATCGAGATGACCGGGTCTTCATCACGGATCGTGACGCAGCCGTTGCCACAGGACGATCCCATGCAGCGCAAGCCCGACATCTCGTTGGCCCAGGATCGGCTCAGCTGGCAACCGCAGGTCGATCTTGAGGAAGGCCTGAGGCGCACGATCGAGTATTTCAGCCAGCTACGATGATTTCTGGCAGGTTTTGTTGGCCATTGGCCGGGCTGTGAAAGCCGGGCATCGCTTATCCTGCTGGTGCCGCTACCACTGGGGCCGGGTGGCGCCAGCCGTAGTGTGGCTGAGAGGCGCCACGCAGTTGCATTCCGTTTCCAAGGTCGCCGCCGCTGCAGTCCAGTCCCCTGTCGATGCAGTGTTCGTGCCACATCGCCTTGGCACGGCGATCCCATTTTTCGATGTAGTCGGCATGCAGCGTTTCACCGGGCTTGCCATTCGGGCGCATCGGATCGCTCGACAGTTGAACGTTTGACCGGACACGGCCTTGAGCGTTGCGCGTGATCATGTCGCCGCGCACGGCCCAGATCGCCTTGTATTCGGTGGTAGGGATTACGAACGGGTGGCTTGCCGGGCAACGGGCATATCCCCACGACCCATAGCTGGGGTAAGCCATGTGCGCCCGGTTATCGGGCGCATCCAGATGCTTGCCGTCCCAGCAGTTGGGCAGGACCACATTGGCGACCAGATTGCCGGTGCAGCCCTGCGCGAACAGATCATCGAGGTTGGAGTAATGCGTGCCATTCCCGGATCCGCAGTACCAGCTCATGTGCTTCGCCAGCCTTTCAGGTTTACGCATATCCCATCCCGCGACGATGCGTAGTTCATCGGGAAGGACAACGCACTGTCCCATGGTCTTGCCAGAGCCAGCAGTGCATTGCGGCGAAGCGCTGCGATGCCGCTTGTAGTAGTTGGAGATCAAGTCGGGCCGGATGACTTTGCCCGCGTCTGGTCCGGCGATGAACTGTAACGCCGGCATCCAGTATGATGAGCGATTGAGCGCAGCCGTTCCAGCGCTGCAATTGCTTTCGGGTTCCGCGGCGAGATCGGCGGTAGTGGTGTAGGCGTCGAAACGCACCGACCCCCACACTAAGTGGAGATGGGATCGGCCCGGTTCCCCGGGATAGACCAGAGGGTCGTCGTGCGCGAGCTTGCCGTCGCCGGCGCACACGAAACGAAATGCGCCGGTGTTTTCGTGGTAACGACCAGGGATCGTGCCCTTGCCCCATGCCGGCAACAGCCCATCGCCAACTGCGAACGGTGCGACAAATGGCTCCCCTCCCGAAATTCCGCGCGCTTTCACCCACTGCTTGGGGGCAGGCGGGGTGTGCGACTGGTGGTGATGCGGCGGACTGGACGCGACGGGGGCGCGCGCAGAATCGACCATTGCATGGGCGAGATGGCCGTTGCCGTCCCACATCTGCCTAAGCCAGCTCGGCGCGAACCCCGATTGCGCCAGCCCTGTGACGAGCACCAGGCTACCGACCGTCGCGAACAGGATTTTGCGCATCGCAAGGATTCCCGAATGGCTCGTCGCTCGTGACTAGCCGCTCATCGTGTTTGGGTGAAATAGTTAATCGGCCGCTCACCAAGCCTGTCTGATCCGCCTTAACATTACCATGGGATTGCACGCCTTGAGAATTCACTCGGGGGTCTTGATGAACAAGCCGGCATCCGTCTTCACCGCATTGATCGCGTCCGTTGCCCTCGCTTCGTGCGGCGGCGGAGGCGGGGGAAGCACTGCGTCCGTGCCCAACACCTCGGCCGCAGCGCCGGCACCGGCGCCGACGCCTACCCCGACCCCGCCAACATCGGTGGCGCCCAGCGGCCCGCCAACGGCGAGTACGGGTTTCGTCGTCGGCACCAATACCAGGGAAGGCTACCCGCAGCTGGACGCCATTCCGACGAATTTTTCCACCGCTGGCCTGCTGCAAGCATCGTGGGGAACAGGCGCGATCCCTGGGAAGGAAAGCGACTCCGTAGGCGCATTCCGGTTCCTGTGCACACCCAGCCATCTGTCGTATGACGATCCGATCGTCTATCCAGGACAAGTGGGCAAGGCACACCTGCACATGTTCTTCGGCAACACGCTCGCCGATGCCAATTCCGATTACCGGTCCCTGCGCACCACCGGCGAGAGCACTTGCAACAACAAGCTCAATCGCTCGGCCTATTGGGTGCCGGCATTGTTGAATGGCCGGGGTCAGGTGATCATGCCTGAGCTTATTTCAATCTATTACAAGCGCTGGCCCTCTTCACACCCTTACTGCAAGGTGGACAACACCCAATGCATCGGCATTCCGCGCGGCTTGCGCTATGTCTTTGGCCGGACAATGGACGGCAAGGGCGGGATGTCCACGTACTTCGTGTGTTCGGCCGAGGGTGTCGACCCAAAGCATCACGCGACCCTCGCCGAAGCTGCGAAGGGATGTCCGGTCGGCGGCAAGGTCGGGGCGGTGGCGATTGCCGGCAGTTGCTGGGATGGGAAGCATTTGGATACGCCCGACCACCGGTCCCACATGTCCGACATCTACTATCACCCCTCAGACGGCAAACCCCGGTGCCCCACGACGCATCCCTATCGCATTCCCACGTTCCAGCTCGGCGTGTGGTACAAGGTGGACGAGACGCTTGATCGCACCGGGAACATGTCGCCTGACGCGTCGACCTGGTACTTCAGTTCCGATCGGATGCGTGGAATGCCCGCGCAAACATCGGGGGCAACCTTCCACGCTGACTGGTACGGCGCGTGGGACGATGATGTCCTCGCCACGTGGGTCGACAATTGCATCGAGAAGCACCTGAGTTGTTCGGGCGGCGATCTCGGGAACGGCACGCAGATCGCGTATTCCGAACCGTTCACAAGGGCTTACCCGTCGCTGGTGTCCATACCGAGCGATCCGAAGTTCGGGCCCTGATCATGCCCGGATAGGTCAGAGGTTGTCGTCAGGCCCGCAGAAAGCGACCAAGCAAGGCATTTGCCAGGGGAAACCGTTGATCCGGCCGCGCGCCATCGATCGTGCAGATGGCGCCGGCCGAGGCCAACGTATGCAGGCCGTAGGGGTAGGGTGAGCTGGCAGGTGGATATATCTCCGCCACACGTTCCTCGACATAACGGTCGGCACCCAGTTCCACGACCCTGAACACGATGATGCCGCGCCCGTAGGAATCAGCGCAATCCTGCCCCACGCGATAGGTTGCGCCCGCATGCTCGATGAACTGTCCGGCGGGCCGGGCCCCCATGAAATCGCGCTTCACCGGATTGGCGGAATGCGCGTGCCACGGCCCGTCGATCGTGGCGGCGCGATAGATGTGCAGATCCCGGTTCTCGCCCGCGCCGGGGTGTGTGCAGAACAGCCAGTGCTCCCCCGCGTGCCACAGAAATGTCGGGTCGATGACTGGAAGGCCGTTAAAGATTGTCCGTAATCTACGCGCGGTCCCATCGGGCGGCGCGTGATAAATCGACAGGTCGCCAGCAGCGGAATGTTCCGGGAAGAATGTGGCGGGTTCGGCGTGTTCGTAGATAAAGGGATAGGACAGGTGAAAAGGCGTTCGCAGCAGGGGTGCGGGCCGCCCGAACCGTCCTTCCCGATAGGGAACCACCGCGATTTCGCCCCGTCCGACATTCCACGTCAGGTCCTCGCACAGGATCTCGACCGATCCATCGGTGTGCACGCGGGGAAAGGGATCGGCGAGGAACCGACCGGTTAGCTCGGGCATCCAGTTGGTTGAACGCAATGCCCGATCCTGCGCCTCCAGGCCGTTAAGGCCTGCAACGGTCGCGGCATCGGCGTGAATCACGCCGATGTTCCAATGTTGCCGGAACGCCTTGTACCTGATCTGCCGGACCAGGAACGGCTCGGGCGCGGCGCGGGGCGCGGTCATGGATTCATGTACCCGGAATCAGGGCCGGTGGGATGATAGGAGGCATTCATCTCAGGCAAGCAGGAAGCCATCGCTGGTATTGTGAGTCAGATGCCAGTCGGACAAGGCATCGTTCCCGTCGTCCGCCCCCCCGACCGGAGTCTTGTAGGCAAAGCTCATCCCCACCCCGCGCTTGCCGAACCCGTATGATTGGAGCGCGCTGATCAAGCTGGGGCGCGACGTCACCATATCCACCATGTCCGCGCCCGATTGCTCGAGATAGCACTCCAGCGCGGTGGCCAGCGCCTTCATGGTTTCGTCGCCGTCATCAATCGTCGCAAAATCCATCACCGTCGCGCGTCGAACCGAATAATCCACGCCGGAAGCCGACGTTTCACGCACCACCCGGTCGCGGATCACGAGAACGCCGAGAGGTGTATCGGATTGCGCCGTGGTAATGGCGAGAAGGCGATCGTCATCACCCATGCGGGCGAACAGCCAATCGACGCTCCGCGCCCAATGCCGCGTCATCCGGTGTCCGCCCATACGCGTGAATTCCCGCGCAAACCGTTCCCGATCAATCGCCTTGACCAGCACCGGCTGGGTTGCGTTCGCCACGGCCCGCAGCCGCCTGATCACCCACAATGCCGCATTGCCGAGTGGGGCAAGTTCCGGCCACCCTCCGCGACCGCGCGGTCGGCTTGCGAGGAAGGGGCGCACGTTCCTGACCAGCGCGAGCCGCGGCGCGTGACCCAGCACGCGGAAGCCCAGCCGCTCATAAATTCGCAACGTTGCCGGGGCGGAAAACGCCGCGCCGCTTACGATCGAACGACGGGAGAATTCCTCCACCTGCTGGACGACAAGCCGTTTGCCTATCCCTTTGCCACGATATTCCGGCTCGATGAACAGGTCGAAATTCCAGGCCCAGGCGGTATCTTCGCCGTTGATGACGGCCACGTCGGGCACCGCCCGGCGATATCCCGCTATCGCATCGCCATCGAGAATGTAGAAGAAGAACGGAAAATCGTCGGGCATCGGCACCGGATTGGCGACGAACGGCGGCTCAAGCAGCTCGGGCCTGGCATGCATCAGTTGCGGGTGCAGCTCGCGCGCCCGTTCCCGCTCATTCCACTGGACGACGCGATATTCCATGTTCCCCCATCGATCCGGCCCATCATGGGGCGCGTTACTTGTGATTGACCTTCACGCCCATGACACCGGCCAGCTTCCCCGCGCCATTGCAGACCTCGGCCAGGGCATAAAGCATGTGCGGACGCTCGCCGCGCAGCACCCGCCCGATCGGGCGGCCCAACGCTCGCACGATCGTGCCGACGCCGTGCTTTGCCAGCCTCGCTGCGCCCACACCCTTTGCGCGCGATGTCTGCACCGACGTGTTCCCGTACCAGAAGAAGCGCCGCAGCTGGTAGGAAAGCGTGAGCCGCTCCTCCACCTCGTTTTCGAACATCACTGCGTGCCGGGCGAAATGCATCGTGTGCCCGGCATCGGCGATGCCATGGAAAAACACGGTGTCCTCGCCACCGATGCGGCCGAATTCAGGCCGGAAACGCAGCTTCGGATCGTGGCGCAGGATCGCTGATGCAATCAGGCAATTATTGGTGAAGGCGGTGTGTAGCCGTGCTCCGTCGGCGGCATCGAAACGGCTGGCGTTGAGGAAGGGTTGGTCCGATATCCACGCCGGCGCACCGGCATGAGCGCGCCTGAACAGCGGACCAGTCACAACGTCCGCCCCTGTTTCGCGCTGAACGCGAAGAAGCTCGGACAACCAATCCTCGCCCGGCTCGCAATCGTCGTCGGTCATGGCGATCCAGTCGCCAAGTTCCATTGCGGTTTCGAGCGCCATGTTGCGCGCGACCGAGATGTTGCGTGCGCCCGAATGACGATAGTGCGTGCCCAATTCGAACCGCTTGGCAAACTTTTCCGCAACAGCGCGCGCTTTGGCGTCGGCGCTATCGTCGACCACTACCGCGCCGATGGCAAATGCGCGGGCATTGCGCTCAGCGATGCTCGCGACGCATTCGAGCAGCACCGCAAGCTCTTCGTTCCGGTTGAAGGTGCATACGGCAAGCACGACCCGCGGTCTCGATAATGCCGTAGCCATGCGTGCAAATCCAAATCATCAAGTGTTGCATCGTGATGCCACGCCAGCGTGCGCGACCGCAAGCCGATCGGCATGGATGTCGCGTTTCAGTACGGGTTTGTTGGCTCATGGTGAAGTTTTGAGCGACAGGAGGGCGCCATATGATTGCCCCTCAACGCGCTTGTCCCGTCGGCTCCGGAAGGGCGCGCGCGAAAGACGGATGCGACCGGCTCGAGGAGTTGTCCCACTACAGGACAGAAAATCCAGGGGGATGCTTGGACTGGTTGGCACCTGCCCAGGAAAAGTGTTGTTCATCAACGTGTTAGCGCAAACGTCAACATACGCCTTACCCTGTTTGTTTAACGGCGGTTAATCATCGTTGGCGTGGCCATCGTAGGCTGGTATTGAGGGCGCCGGTCGGGTTGCGGAAAACAAGGTTATTCGGCGGTGTGACGCTTTTGCAGTGTTTCGCCAACAGCTTGAAATCTTTCAATGGAGGGGGTTAGATGACCCAAAGAATTCTCAAGATTGCCCTGGCAGCATCGGCGATGATCGCCGCATCCCCCGCTTTGGCCTCGACGACAATCGCCAATAGCGATTCCGGAAACGATGTCAGCAGCTTTGGCCGCCCCGATAGCCAGACTTACGGGCAGGTGTTTCGCGCTCCTATTACCGGCGTGTTGAGCAGCTTCACGTTCTGGATGAATGGGTCCGTTCAGGGTGTCAGCGGTGGCGTTGGCACCTGGAACGATACCGACCTCACGTGGAATGCCGGTAATGGCTCGCCGACCAATCTCTTTCTCGGCGCCCCCACCAATGCCAGCGGTGCCACCACTGTATTGCCGGGGGTGAATGTCACCGCCGGGCAGCTTTACGTGGCTTACCTGACCGTATTCGGTAATCCGGGCCCCTCCGGCACCGTAAGCTTTGACCTGGGCGGAGCGAATCCGGACCTCGGTTATTTCGTGTGGAACAACTCCGTGAATCCGGCCGGCGATTCGTCGTGGGATTATTTCTTCAATCCGGGGAATGCGCGTTTCTCTGCTACGTTTGACGCCCAGGGCGCAGTGCCCGAACCTTCAACTTGGGCGCTTATGATCCTCGGCTTCGGGTTGATGGGCTACGGCCTTCGCCGCCGCCAGAAGGTGAAAACCAGCGTCAGCTACGCCTGATTGCACTGATCACCGAGGCGACCCGCGCGGCTTGCCGCGCGGGTCGTTTCGCGTCGACTGCCCGCGACCTGCATAGTTCACAGGGACAAGGCAAAGCTCACACGCACAAAACCTCGCGCCGTGAACGCCCACATGCGAAATCTCGTTAGGATGAAATGGCGGAGACGGAGGGATTCGAACCCTCGGTACCGGATTTACCAGTACGACGGTT
>CAZEWN010000026.1:0-28620 GCA_964516135.1 uncultured Erythrobacter sp.
AAGCCGCCGTAAGACCCGCCGGACCCGCGCCAACAATAACCACGTCAACTTCGCGGACCTCGACCGCTGCGTGCAACATATTCATCCGCCCAAACATCAGGGCGACCCGATGTCGCCTTCGGTCATATGTCCGCCTTGCGAACCAGTCCACTTTGATCGAGGTATCAAATCGAGACAGCCGTGGGACCAAACCCTTGATACCGTGCCTCCGGGCCCACGCGGTTGCTTGTCAGGCACTCCCCGGTTTGCGAAATGGGCACGACAAGATGTCGTCGAGCCAGGTCGCAAGATGCCGCGCAAACCGAAACACGCCTATGCCGATGATCCCGCGACCACGGGAACGCGCGAACGGCTGCTCGACGCGGCTCTTGCTGAATTCACCGAAAACGGTCTGCGCGCGAGCAAGATCGCCTCGATATGCCGCCGCGCCAAGCTCGCCAACGGGACATTCTACCTGCATTTCCGCACCAAGGATGACGTCTATCGCGAACTGATCGCGCGCGCTGCCGCCGATCTGGCGAGGCGGCTCAGTGCGGCGCACCGTGCCGGATCCGATGTTCGCGAACTGGACCGGGTAGAGGTGGCGATCATTGTCGACTTCGCCGAGGAACAAGAGGAACTGTTCCAGCTCGCTTGGCGCGAGCGGGGGGCGTATGCGATCGCTCATGAGACTTTCGCCGACCTGCTGGTTGCCCAGCGCAGCGGTGTGATCGCGGACGGGCAGGCCAAGGGAACGTTCCGGGACGAACTCGTTCCTCACATCGCCGCGGTTGCCGATCTTGGAGTGACCGGTGAACTGGTCGAATGGTGGCTGGCCGATCGGACCCGCTGTACCAAGGCGGCGTTGATAGACCAGCTGACCGACCTGCGCGCACGGATGTTCTTTCCCTAGCGCAAAGCGGGCTGCACTGCCGGATTGACACCTCCTGCAAGTAATGAGAGTATTCTCATAACGTGCTTGGGAGAGTGCAATGTCGACCGGGATGCCTGAAGCCTGGACGGACGATCTTTGTCTGCCGGTGCTTCTCGATCGTTCGATCGATATTGACTGTTCGCCCGCCGCTGCCTGGTCGTTCGTGCGTGACATGGAAAACTATCCGCGCTGGTTTCCCTACATCGTCCAGATGGAGGGCGAGGCGGGCGCCACTCCGACTAAGGTTGGGACACGATACGCCGAAACGGCGATCATGCCTGGCGGCAGGGAAAAGTCGATTGCGGTGACGGTCGTGGCTGGCGACGACGAGGCCCGCCATCTCGCGATCGAGGCTGATCTCGAGCCGGTCCTGCCGCGGTTCGATTATTTCGTGATGGCGCTGGCCAACGGGCGCACCCGTTTCCGCTGGCTTTGCCGCGCGCGGGGCAAGGGTGCCCGGGCGCGGGTGGGGCGCATCATCATGCCGCTGGTGCTGCGGCCACGGCTGGATCGGGCATTTGCCAACATCAGGCGCATTCTCGAAGCAAAGCCCGAAACATTGATGCGGAGTGCACATTTTTTGCGCTTCGGATCGCCGGAAGATCATATCATCATCGCTCACGATGCCGCGCGTCCCGTTCCCCGCACGGGCGAAGTCGTGGTGCGTCAGATTGCCTCTTCCGTGAACATGATCGATTGCCATCGTTTGCGCGGTTACGGACGCCGGGCAATGCGGATGCAGGGTGCGCTCGATTTTCCAGTGCGGCTCGGCAATGATATCGCGGGGGTCGTGACAGCCGTGGGGGCGGGCATCGTAGGCGTCGAGCCCGGCGATGAAGTGCTGGGCGTGCGGAAGCCCTCGAGCGATGGCGCCTTTGGTGATCTGGTGGTGGTTCCAGGGCGGCAACTCATCAAAAAGCCGCAAAAGCTGGATTTCCACGCCGCCGCGGCGCTGCCCTACACCTTCGTGACCGCCTGGTGCGGGCTGGTATCCCACGGCGGCCTGACCAAGACCAACGCACCGGGGAAGCGCGTGTTCGTGCAGGGCGGGGCAGGCGGCGTCGGCGCGATGGCGGTGCAGATTGCCAAGGCGTGGGGCGCGGAGGTGTCGGCCACGTGTGGCCCCCATCACGTGGACATCGTCAGGGGCTTTGGGGTCGATCGCGCGATCGACTACACCGCAGACGACTTCGCCGCGTTGCTGTCAGATTACGATATCGCGCTGTGCACCGCCGACACGCGCGAGGAGGCGCGGATGACGGCGATCCTCAAGCACCATGCGAATGCGCGATATGTGACGGTGATCCACCCCACACTGTCGCTTGTTGACGAACTCGGACTGATCAGGGGGCTGTTCGCTGCGAAGCGTCAACGCGCTGCGCTCAATCGCAAGATCGCCCGGTACGGTCAGCGGGCGGAATGGGTGCTGTTCCAACCCCATGCCCGGGCGCTGGCCGACTTCGGCGAACTCCTTGCCCAAGGGCAGCTGCGCCCGGTGATCGATTCAATTTTCCCGCTAGAGCGGGTGGGCGAAGCGATGCAGCGCATGGAAAGCGGCGCGGCCACCGGCAAGGTAGTTATTGATATCGGCGGCTCCCCCGATCACCTGGAGGCCGCGGCATGAGGTTGTCGCGCCGCAACGCCATCATCGCGGCCGGATTCGCCGCCACCGCCGCCGGCACGACTTGGTACGCCCGGCGCGAACCGTCCACACCTCGGCTCCGCCTGCCGCCTGCATCGAGCCGCAAGCTAAACGTCTTGCTGGTCGTATCGGACCAGGAACGCGCATGGGACCTGTTTCCCCCAGGGTTTATCGAACGGCATGCCCCCGCCCGCCAGTGGCTGCGTGAGAACGGGGTGGAATTCACCCGCTTCCAGTCCAACAGCACGCTGTGTTCGCCGGCGCGCGGGATCATTTACTCAGGCGTGCATTCGCAGAACAACGGGGTCTTCGACAATGCACCGCTCATGTATGTCGATGCGCTGCATCGGGATGTGCCCACGCTTGGGACCATGTTCCAGGACGCAGGTTACCGCACAGGCTACAGCGGCAAGTGGCATCTTTCCAAGATGCCGGACGAGCGCGACACCACCCCCGCGATGGCGCGGGAGATCAACGCGACAATCCGATCCTACGGTTTCGATGAAACCGACAATCGCGAAGAAACCGACGGGCCGCATTTCGGATGGCAGAAAGATGCGCGGACGGTCGCGCGCGCCCTCCGGTTCATCGAGCGTCGCCAGGCGGACGGGCATCCCTGGTTCCTGGCAGTCAACCTGCTCAATCCGCACGACATCATGTACTACACCGCTGGCGAGGAGATGACCGCCAGCCGGGCGTCGCAGTTCCCCGACGCGAGCGTGCGGCCACCGTTCGAAGATCCACTATATGCAGAGGATCTCGGTTATGACCTCACCGAAAACTATGGTCCGGCAACGCTGGCCGGGCGGCCTGCCGCGGTCGCGGAATATGGCCTGACGTTCTCGGAAGCCATGGGGCACATGCCTTACGACGACCCCGTCGCAGGGCGCGAGATGCAGAACTATTACTGGAACTGTACCCGCGATTCCGATCGCCATCTGCAGCGATTGATCAACGGGCTCAGGGCGTCGGGTGCGACGCGTGACACGATAATCGTTTTCACGTCCGACCATGGCGAGCTGCTCGGCGTTCATGGCCTGCGGGGCAAGGGGACGGCGCCCTATCGAGAGGCTTCAAGTGTTCCCGCGGTCATCGTGCATCCGGCGGGCGAGCGGGGCGTCACGCACAGATCCGCACTTTCGCATGTCGACCTGGCGCCGACCCTGCTCGCGATGGCCGGTGTGCCGCGCAATGTCCTGGCCGAGCAACTCCCAATGGTCGTCGGCCGCGATTTTTCGGCCTTGGCGTTCGACCCATCAGCCCAGGGGCCGCGCCATGCGGACGGCGTCTTGCTGCATTGGACCCCGATTGCCTTTCAAAGCCACGAAGCGGTCCGCGCATTCGACGCCGTTCGCGAGAAAGGGCTCGCCGCGCGGATGCTCGGCATGAAGGAGATCATGGATGCGGCGATCGTGAAGCGTGGGCAGATGCGCGGCCTGCATTCCGGTCGCTGGAAGTTTGCTCGCTATTGCTCACCGCTGGAAATTAGCCAGCCCCAAACGGTCGAGGAGCTGCTCGCGAGCCACGATCTTGAACTTTACGATTTGGCCACCGATCCGGGGGAGGTCGACAATCTGGCGCGCGACCCTGGCCGGTGGATGACGGAACTGGGTGATCTCAACCGTAGGTTGAACACGCTCATCGCCGCCGAAGTCGGTAAGGACGATGGCAGCTTCCTCCCATTGTTCGCGAAAGTCTAGCCCGTGACGGGCTCGCAAACCGCCCCGCTCGATGCGATCGAAGCGCTGTTCCAAGAGGTTGGGCCAGATGGGATAAGCCCGATCGCCCGGCCTGCGCCGTTGTTGCGCCCCTCCGCGCTGGCCTGGGTCCGGTTCGAGAAGCGCGACCTTGCCCGGCAGGGGCGGTTCCTGCGCGATTTCGGGTTGGCCATCGCTGAGCAGACGGAAAGCGATCTTTACGCGCGTGGCACCGATGGCTCGCCGTTCTGCTATCACGCGCGGCGGGGGCGGCGATCGCGGTTCGTTGGGGTCGGACTGGTGCTTGACAGCGCCGAGGAACTGGAGCGGGCCGCCGAGCTCCCGGGCGCGACGCCCATCCGCGATGTGGAGGGCCCTGGCGGCGGAAGGTGCGTCACCCTGCACGATCCCAACGGTTTCGCCGTCGAATATGTTTACGGCCGGCGCTGCTGCGATCAACGCCCCGCGCAGCGCGCGCCAGCAGTGGCCAACTGTGTCGGTGCGCGCCGCCGCCTGAATGCTCCGGTGCGCCCCCCGTTCGAGCCGGCCATGGTTGCCGGGCTGGGGCATGTCGTACTGCAGGTCACCGATTTCGACGCGACGCTCGAATGGTGGATGCGTCATGCCGGGCTGGTTCCAAGTGACGTTCAGGTCCTAAGCGATGGAAGCCCTAACCTTGCCTTCTGCCGTTTCGATCGCGGCGACACCCCGACCGATCACCACGCGATCGCGATCGCCGGCGGTATCGGAGCGCTGTATATGCACAGCGCCTACCAAGTCCGTGACATGGAGGCGGTCGGGCAGGGGCAGCAAGCACTCAAAGCCGGGGGCTGGAAACACGGCTGGGGCATTGGGCGTCATTACTATGGCAGCCAGATCTTCGATTACTGGCGCGATCCCGACGGCATGCTGATGGAGCATTACACCGACGGCGATCTCTATGATGCCTCCGTGCCGACGCGCTATTCACGCTTTTCGCGAGGGAGCACGTGGATGTGGGGGCAGGATCAGCCAGGCGATTTCGAGGGCGTCAATCCGGGCGCCATATGGCTCATGCTTCGCAACTTGCTGTCCGGTCGGATCAAACTGTTCCGCCTCAAGCTGGTGTTGGCATCAATGAAGGACGCCCCGCGTCCGTGGCTGAAATGATCGGCGCCTTTAATGGGAGTGCGATAGACGACCCTGCGCGTGGCGCGAATGGACGACACTCGATCTGGGCGAACAGTGCAACGCGACCACAACCTGAATGATCAACCTGGAAGGACGAACCGCGATGAGCATAGAGGCCCTGAGAACGCCGGACAGCCGGTTTGAAAATCTGCCGGGATATGACTTTCCCGCCCATTACCTCGAACATGCCAATGGCCTGCGAATGCACTTCGTCGACGTGAACGCGGATCGGGATGGCCCCGTTTTCCTGTGTCTCCACGGCCAGCCGAGCTGGTCCTACCTCTACCGCAAGATGATCCCGATCTTCGCCGAGGCGGGACGAGTGGTGGCTCCGGACCTGTTCGGCTTCGGCAAGTCCGACAAGCCGGTGAAAGATGACGTCTACACCTTCGATTTCCATCGCGATTCCCTGCTGGCGTTCATCGATGCCCTCGATCTGAGGCAAATCACACTGGTCTGCCAGGATTGGGGAGGCCTGCTTGGCCTCACACTTCCCGTCGATCGGGTCGACCGGTTCGAGCGCTTGATCGTGATGAACACGTCGTTTGCCACCGGCGAGCGACCACTTGGTCCCGGGTTTGAGGCATGGAAGGCGTTCAACCGGTCGCAACCCGACCTCGATGTCGTCGCACTATTCAAGCGTGGGACGCCGGTCCTGTCGGATGCGGAAGCGGCGGCTTATGGCGCGCCGTTTCCGGATGTGCGCTACAAGGCGGGGGTGCGACGGTTTCCCGAGCTGGTGCCGTCAAGCACCGACGCCCCCGGGGCCGCGACCAGCCGGCGCGCGCGTGACTGGTTTCGCGACGAATGGACCGGGCAAAGCTTCATGGCGATCGGGGCTGCGGACCAGGTCATAACACCCAAGGCCATGGAGCACCTTCGCGACCAGATCAGGGACTGTCCCGAACCGCTGGTCATCCCGGAAGCGGGTCATTTCGTGCAGGAATGGGGGGGGCCGGTCGCGACCGCAGCCCTGCGGGCATTTGGATGATCCCGGCCGCTGTTCCCCCTCCATCGTACGGTATGCCGTGGGGGCATTCATCGGCGCCGGAGCGACATAACCCAGGAAATCCGCACGCGCTATCTTCGCACTGGGGCCGAGCGATAATGAGCCCGAGGGAGGGATAATGGTCAATCACATCCGCGTCGGTTCCGCGTTGACGGCATTGACTCTCATGACCGCGTTTTCCGACGCGGGGCTGGCCCAGGAGCAAATCGCCGCGAGCAGCGACGAAACCGGGGTCATTATCGTGACAGCGCAGAAGCGCGAGGAACGCCTGCAAGACGTTCCCATCGCGGTCAGTGCCTTTGCCGAGCAGGATCTCGCCCGGCTGGGCATTCAGGACGCCGACGATCTCGCTTCGGTCATTCCCAACCTGCAGTTCGGCACGACCGATGCCAATGCCCGCGTTTCGATCCGCGGAATCGGTGCAACCGACACAAATTTCGCGGCCGATCCAGGGGTCGCCTTCCACATCGACGGCGTATACCAGACCCGAACCTCGGGTCCTGCCGGGGCGGCATTCTTCGACGTCGAGCGGGTGGAGGTCCTGCGTGGGCCACAGGGCACACTTTACGGGCGCAATTCGACCGGTGGCGCGATCAACGTGATCAGCGCGCGTCCAAGCGACGAATTCGGCGGTTATGGCGAGGTGCTGTTCGGCTCCTACGAGCGGACCCGATTCCGCGGTTACCTCAACCTTCCGTTGGCCGAGGGCGTAGCGACGCGGCTTACCGCCGAATACGACCGTGCCGAGGGATATGTCGACAACCTCATCGGCAAGGATCTGGCGGATCGCGACAACCTTCATCTGCGCGGGCAGATACGTTTCCAGCCGGGGCCGGCGCACGATGTCGTGCTGCGCGGCGTTTACGGACAGCGCAAGGGGGTTGGGCCGTCGCTGGTGCTTATCGAACCAACGGATAATCGTGCCGGCAGCCCAATCATCGGTGGCGGTGGGACGGTGGCAGCCGTCCAGAATTCATCGAGAGCCTTGATCAACCGCTACCGACTGGCGCTGCCGAACGTGTCTCTGACCGACCCGTACCAGGTCCGATCGAACAGTCCGACCAGCATCGACACAAAGACCTATCTTGCCAACCTCGAATACACCCTCGATCTAGGGGGAGTGGCGGTCAAGGTGCTGGGCGCATATCAGGACGGCGACGAGTTTACCGAAGACGACAGCGACCGGACCGAGCTGTTCATCGCCACGCGCACGATCGACCGGCGCTACACACAGAAGTCGCTCGAACTGAATGTCAGTTCGACCGGGAGCGGACCGTTCCAATGGATCGTTGGCGCATTCTACCTCGACGACAGCGTCGACCAGTTCCTGGTCTCTGCCAACAACCCTTCGCCAACCGCGATAACGCTAATCCGCGACGATACCTTCGAGGGTAAATCCTATGCCGCGTTCGGCCAGGGAACCTTGCGCGTAACCGACAGCCTGTCGCTGACGGCGGGTGCGCGTTACACGCGTGATGAAAAGTCCGGTGACCAATTCGGGCGGGATTTCAACGGATCGACGCGCACCGGCAGCGAATCCGGCACATGGGAGGAGCCGACCTATCGGCTCGGCGCGGAGCTTCAGGTCAGCCCCGACAACCTGCTGTTCGCTTCGTTCTCACGCGGTTACAAGGCGGGCGGTTTCCGCTTCCTGCCCACCGTCGGCGCGAACGATCCCGATGGAACGTACGAGCCCGAGTTCGTCAAAGCGATCGAAGTGGGGAGCAAGAACCAGTTTGCCGACCGTCGGCTGACCCTCAACCTCGCAGGATTCTATTACGATTATACCGACCTCCAGTTTCTCGAAATCCGGGATCAGCAGCAAATCGTGGCCAATATCGGCGCCGCGACGATCTGGGGCGCGGAGATCGAATTCGCCTATCGCACACCCATCGGTATCGGAATCGACCTGTCAGGCGGATATCTCAATGCCGAGATCGACGAATACATCGGGCCCAACCCGCGCTTCGGGGCGGTGAATCCAGCCAATCCGGACATCAACAACCCGGCCAACATAAATCCCGGGACCGGCTTTCCCGTCAACGTCGCGGGCAATCGCCTGCCGCAGTCGCCCGAATGGAGCGCAAATGTCGGGGTGAACTACCGCTGGCGTTTCGCGGATGGCACGACGATCACGCCCCAGGCGCGCGTCAGCTGGCAGTCGGAGACGTATTTCACTCCGTTCAATTCCGACATCGAGCGGCAAGGCTCGTTTGCCAAGGTCAACCTCTCGCTGAGTTGGTTGAGCGCGAACGACGCGCTGTCGGGCGAAATTTTCGTCAACAACCTGACCGACAAGGCGACACGGAACTATGTCGTCAACGGGTCCGGCACGACCGGCACCCTCTACCAGGCAAACTACGCCGAACCTCGCACCTGGGGCGTGCGCGTCGGCGCGCGCTTCTAGTCCGGCGCGACCATCATGCTGGAAGCGATCCTCTATTATCTCAATCCGTTCGCGCTGGTGTTCATGATGTTTGCGATGGGCATCGGCCTTTCGCTGGCGGATTTCCGCCAGATCATCCTGCACCCGCGCGCGGCAGTGGTCGCGTTCGGCTGCATTTTCGGGATCATCCCGGTGGTTGGCGTCGCCATGGCCGCGTTCATCGCGAACCTGTCGCCGTTCCTCGCGGCTGGAATGGTCGTGCTCGTATCGTGTCCCAGCGGCGCGTTTTCGAATTTTTTCAGCTACCTCGCGCGGGCCAACGTTGCCTTGTCGATCGCGCTGACCGCGGCCACCAATTTGGTCGCCTTGATCAGTGTGCCATTGCTGCTGACGCTGGGCTTTGCCGCCATCGGTGAACGGGCAGGGGCGATCTCGGTGCCCCTAGGGCAAACGATCGGGCATGTCCTGGTCATGGTCATCGCGCCGATTACTTTGGCGATGATCTTGCGCGCGGTTCGTCCGGAATTCGCGGCCCGTGTCGATCCCGTGCTGCGACGGGCATCGACCATCGTGTTCGCGGTGCTGGTGGTGCTGTTGATGGTGAAGTTCTGGCCATTGATCCGCGAGAATGCCGCGATCGGCACGCCCGCGCTGCTGGGGCTGGCTTCGCTGACGGTGCTGATCGGGTGGGTTGCCGGGCGGATTGCCAACCTACCCAGGCTCGATCGTTTCACTGTCGCCGCGGAGGTTGGCGTCCACAACGTCGCGCTGGCCAATGTGCTCGCGATCAATGTGTTGCAGCGCGCGGAGCTAAGCGTGGCGCCATCCATCTACGCGGCCATGTGCATCCCGCCGCTGCTGGTGCTGGCCTGGTGGTTTCGTCGCACCGACGGGTCGGCGGAAGTGCCAAACCCGCCCCGAGCGAGCAGCGCATAGGCAAGCCCGGCCGTGCGTGGTAATCGCCGATAATGCAGATCCGGCAGATCGAATTGCGATTGCTCGACTGTTTTGTCGAAGTCGTGGATGCCGGCAGCATCAAGGCTGCGTCTAACGAGCTCAACATCTCGCAGCCCGCACTCAGCCGCCTGATTCACCGCCTGGAAAGCGATCTTGGCGTTGTCCTCCTCGATCGCGGTCCGCGCGGCGTCACGCCGACGCGATATGGCGATATCCTCTATCGCAATGCCCGGCTGCTGGCCGACCAGGAACGAACCTTGCGCTGGGAACTCGAAGCGCTGCGGGGTCTCGAACAGGGGATCGTCGCGGTCGGGGTGAGCCCTTATCTTGGTGATTACATGATGCCGCCGCTGATCGCGCGGCTGCTTTGCCGACGCCCGGGTATCGGCGTGCGCGTGCAAAGCGGCACCTATCCCGATCTTTTGCGCGCACTGCTCTCGGGTGAGACGGATGTCTTGTTTTCGGCCTTGCCGGCTGAAGCGGAGCGGGACGACATCCGGTTCACGGTGATCCGGTCGTCCGAGCAGGCGGTGGTTTCCCGCGCCGGCCATGCACTGTGCGCGGCGACGGGCATCGCTCTCAAGCATCTCGGGAAGTATCCCTGGATCCTGCCGGCTTTCCCCGCACATCACGAGCGCGAATTGGTCGATGCTTTTCTGTCGGCTGGTCTCAAGCCGCCCCGGTTTCCCATCCAGACCAACAACGTCTTTCTGGCGCGGGAAATGATCGCCGCAGGCGAGTACCTTTCCATCATGCCACGGGCAATGCTCCAGGCCCCGGCGATCAGGGGCCGGATCGTCGAGCTGAACAGCGATTTTTCACCGGCCCCCACGAACATAGGTTACGCAACCCGCGCACGAAGCACGCTTCCCCCGGCCGCCCGGGAACTGATCGCGTTGGCAGCGGAAGCGCTACGCTGATCCGTACCGGTTAATCAGGTCAGCCAGGTTTGCGCGTTCAAGCGCCGCGAACCGGTGCAGCCTGGCAATCTTTTCCGGCGCCACAACGTCGGTTATCGCGGCGCGATAGGCCGGACG
This sequence comes from uncultured Erythrobacter sp., assembly GCA_964516135.1. GTDB lineage: Bacteria > Pseudomonadota > Alphaproteobacteria > Sphingomonadales > Sphingomonadaceae > 34-65-8. Next base: position 10,812 of record CAZEWN010000026.1, read on the forward strand.
AGACTGCAACCGAGCCAACCAATCCACTACCCGGCTGACGGCGGGTTGGCGCAGCGCAATGATCCCAAGTTGCTCCAGCCGAGTGGCGTAAGGGGCGTAGGCAATGTCGATCAGTCCAAGCCGATCCCCGTTCAGCCACGGCCGCTCGGCCAGTAGTTCGTCCATCCGGTCCAGGGTTTTCAGCCACCGGCCCAGCGCGTGTTCGAACTGGGGTGTCGCAGTGCCTTTTTCGATTGCCTCTTTCCAGCGTTCGCGCCGGGCCGGGTCGGGCGTGCCCGCGAGGTGTCGCGCAATCACCTCGGGACCGCGCTCGATGTAATCGTGCCTGAACGCAATGCCGACACTGAGCGCGCCAATGGCGGCGTGCATTTCAACGTCGAGATCGAGGAGCCAGGACCGTGTGCGATGCCGTTCCAACGGGTCATCGCCGATCAGGCGAGTCTCGCCGAGCTTTTCGTCGAGATAAAACAAGATGTTGTTTGATTCGACGATGACCTTGCCATCATCGACGATAGTCGGGACGACCCCCTTGGGATTGAGCGCCATATAGTCAGGGGTCTTCTGGTCGCCCGCCCGCAAATCGAGCCAGATCGTTTCCCAGTCGGCCTCCTTTTCGTTGAGCAGCAGGCGTACTTTCTGCGCGCAGGTCGACAGGTCGTTATCGTAGAAAGTGATCATGCCCGGCTCCATTCACGCCTGCGCCGAAGGCAGGGGGCTCGTATCCTGCAGCGCGATCATTTCGAACAGCATCCGTTCTGCCATAGCCAGCCGTTGATGGCGGTGGACCGGCTCCTCGAACAGATCACACAATTCCCCCGGATCGGATCCGAGGTCGTACAGCTCACCTGCGTTGAGGTGCCCATAGATGCTGAACCGCCACCGGTCCTCGGTAATCAGGGTACGCACGCGTGGCAGTGGCGCCTGCGGATCGCGCAGCATCTGCGTGTCGTTTTCGACAATCAGCTGAGCGCGGGATGGCGCGCCATTGGCGATGGGGCGACCTTGGATACCGTGATAGGGGGCAACACCGCATCGGTCGAGAATGCTCGCGGGGATATCGATCGTGCTCAGCAATCCATCTTCACACCGCCCCGGCTCGACTTCCGCGGGATCGCGCCAGACTAGCGGGGTTCGGATCAAGCCCTGATAATGATACGGGCCCTTTAACATGAGCGAATGTTCGCCCATCCAGTCGCCATGATCGCTCGTGAAAATGACCAGTGTTTCCCGATCGACTTCCAGACGCTTCAACTCGGCCATGATCATGCCAACGGCTTCGTCAATCATCGCGATCATTCCGTAAGTCAGCGCGATCATTTCGCGGCATTCGCGCTCGTCGACCGTAAAGGGCATCACACCGGTGCGCTCGACATCCCTGACCGCATGCCGGAATCGTTCGACGACTGCCGGTACCCGCGCGCTCCCGAACGACACGGGCAGCGCAATGTCGGCGGGATCGTACAGATCCCAGAACCGACCCGGCGGCGTGAAGGGATGATGTGGATCGGTAAAGGAACACTGGACCATCCACGGTTTGCCGCTGTCGACCATGGTGTGGATCGTCTCGATGGTGCGTTCGCGTATGTATGCAGTCGGATAGAGTTCTTCCGGGATCGGCGTTTTCCAAGCTTGCGGGGCGACATAGCGCGCATCTGGCAGAGCGTGTTCCGGGCCCCGGCTTGCGGCCAGTTCCGGCGCCCTGTCGGCAAGCCAGCGTGCGTAATCGCCGCCGACCACATCACCATGATAAGTGCATAGCGTGACGTCTTGAAAACCATAGAACGGCACCGTCACGCGGTGGTCAGGGTCGCGTTCCCACAGCGGTGTCCACTCATTGTCATAGGCGCGTCCGATGCGGTGATCCTTCACGGCGTCACGCAGCGCGACCGGCGGGTCCGGGAAGGGGGTGTCGTTACGGAAACGCAGTCGATGCGGGCCGTCGTGGCCGAAATTCTGCAAGTGCGACTTGCCAACCAATGCCGTGCGATACCCCGCCGCCGCCAGCAGTTCGACGAATGTCACGTGCTCGTGGGAAAGCGGAATGCCGTTGTGCCGCACGCCATGCAGCGATGGCATGCGCCCCGTCATCAAGCTGGCCCGGTTTGGCATGCAAATGGGATTGGCGACGTAGCACCGGGAAAAGCGACGCCCCTGGGCTGCCAACGTGTCGATGTTGGGTGTGCGCAGAACGGGATTTCCGTAACATCCGAGATGATCGGCGCGTTGTTGATCCGTGATGATCAGCAGGACATTGGGTCGCGCATCGTCACTTCGCCTCACGGTTCGACCTCGTCCACCACCGTCGCCTCAATCGAACCGATCTCCTCAATGGCAACCTTCACGACATCGCCAGCGGCGAGGAAACTCGGCGGGTTCGAGAGGGCACCCACACCCGCGCCGGTGCCCGTTGCGATGATATCGCCCGGCTCCAGCGTGAACGCGGTGGAAAGATGGGCTACCATTTCCGCGCAGGACGCGACCATGTCGGCGGTGGAGAAGCGTTGTCGCTCCACGCCGTTCACGGTGGTGACCACCTCTAGGCGTTGAGGGTCCGGAATGTGATCGGCGCCGACCAGCCATGGCCCGATCGGCCCATGCGTGTCGAACGACTTGCCCATTGTCATGGTTGGCGAGGCGCGCTGCCAATCGCGTACCGAAACATCGTTGCAGATCATGTAGCCCGCGATATGGCCGAGCGCATCCTGGGGGCGCACATGCCGCGCGGCGCGGCCAATCACGAAAGCCAGCTCGCCTTCGTAATCCAGATATGTGCTGACCGTCGGCCGCACGATCGGCGCGAAGGGGTCATTGACGCAACTGACCTGCTTGTTGAACCAGACCTGCACCGGCCGATCCCGGCCGAGTTCCGGGTTGGTCGAGTTCTCGATGATCTCGCGCCGATGGGCGGCGTAGTTCATCCCGATGGCGAGGAATTTGCGCGGGGCCGCGATGGGGGCAAGGATCGCGTGCCTGGCGATCGGAACCTCGGACCCGCGCCGCTTCGCCACGGCCTCGCGATCGTGCATCAACGCGGGGAGCTCGCCCGCCAGGCCGTTTGATGGGCCCAGGTCAACCAGCCGGTCATCTTCGACCAAAGCGACGTTCACACCTGATGCGGTTCTATAGCGCGCCAGTTTCATGTCGGTTCACCTCGTGTCTGCCACGCGCGTCCAGGGGTGCCGAGCGCGGCCGACAACTCGGCCGCCACGCCCACTGGCCATTGTAGTCGATCGGGAATGGCCACCGGCGGTGGTGGCGGAAGATCGTGTCCCCACGACCACAGGCTGGCCAGTGTGAACGGCGAATACCGGGTCGGGAAGTCGGCGGTCAGAAGGTCGCCATCGGCATAGTGTTCGTGTTCGATGCCGCCGGGGGCGATCCAGTAGTCGAAAACTTGGCTGCCCTTTGCGTGACGACCCAATCCCCAACGATGTTGCCACCCGGCTGACCGCAGGAACTGCTGCCCCAGGGCCAGCGTGTCGATGTCATCGACTTCGAAAGCGACGTGGCCAAACATTATGCTGGGGGACAGCGAAAACACCATTGTGTGGTGATCGCTCGCCATTTCGCCGCGATCACAGCGAAGAAACACCAGCGCCGGCTCCCCCGATGGCAAGGTCTGCACGTCACTCGCGATCAGGCCGAGATGGCGTGCATACCATGTGACCGCGCCGCGCAGGTCAGGTGTTCGCCAAACGCAGTGCCCCGCCCGCCGGATGATCGCTCGCGCGGGCTGGGATGGGCGCGGTTGGTTGATCCGTCCGCTTCGCCCGGCTGAGTTGTCGGGTTGTTGATCTGCCGAACCGATGGTGGACCATTTGCAATCCCAGACCAGAAATACGCGAGTGCCGAGCGGATCGACACACGAAATGCAAATCCCTCCGCCGGGGAACGGACTGTCGGTGATCGGCGATTGAAGCACGGCGGCAACGTCACGCGCCGAAGGCGTGTCGCGCATCCGAAATGCCAAGCCGACGATCTTTGGTGACGCGCCGGGTTGTATTGAATAACACCAATCGCCGCCGTCGGTCGCCCTGAGCAGAATGGGTTTCGTCGGCAAAGCATCGGCGCAGTGGTCCAGGCCGAAATCGACGAGGAATGCCGCAAGCCGCGCGGGATCGGGATGTTCGGCGACGATGCCGAGCAAGCCATCCGCGCGGGCGACAGGATTCATCTGGACACCTGGCCAATCCAGCGACTGCGCGTCCAGCACTTCCGGTCGAACCATGATCCCGCTCTCCTTTTCCGAGGGTAGGGACGCGATCGCCGCGCCGGATATTCCGAAAAGGCGCGCAGCTATGCACCACTTGGACGGTCGGCCTATGTCAGCTCTGCATACTTGAGGCGCACGAACGACATTGCCTGAAAAGCCGACCGGCGAAATGCTGTTTCGGCCTACCGAGGAGCGCAGACCCTTGCCCGCAATCGATCGCCGCAGCTTGCTCAAGGGGGTTGGTGCAGTAGGGGCATCGAGCCTGGTAGAGGGCACGCCCGGTCTGGCCGCCTCGGCCCGAAAGCAACCGAACATCGTTCTGATTGTGTCGGACCAGGAACGTTCTCCCGGCGACCTGCCAACAGGGTTTACCCGTCGGCACTTCGATCGGCTGCGCGAACGCGCGGTGTCGTTTACGCAGTACCACACGCCCACTGCGCCGTGCGCGCCGGCCCGGGCCGTGCTTTATACCGGTTTGCATACGCAGAAAAACGGCATCGTTGCCAACCCCGGATCAGGCCTGACACGTGATCTTGATCCGCGCATCCCGACGCTCGGCTCATACCTCCGCAGTGCAGGCTACCGTACTTTCTACAAGGGCAAATGGCACCTTTCGCACATCGCCGCGTCGCGCGAAGGGCCGCTTTATCGAACCGCGGAAGACGCGCTGGAGCCCTATGGGTTTTCGCAGTTCAACTATCACGGCGATCCCACCGGCCACGCCTGGAGCGGATTGCGCGAGGATTACGCCATCGCATGCGAAGCCGCCGACCTGATCGGCCGACTGGCAATATCCGACGCCCCCTGGTTCGTGGCGGTCAACTTTGTGAATCCCCACGATATCATGTTTTTCGACGCGACCGGCGAGCAGCATGCGACACGGGCGGTGCGAAATCTGATTTCGCCCATGCGCGGCGCTCCCTCGGCGCCGCCATTCGATCGACGGTGGAATCTTCCATTGCCGGCGAGTTTTGGCCGAGATGACCTCGCGAACAAGCCTGAAACCCAACGACTGGAGATGGAATACCTGGACCTGGTCTATGGCCACATGCCGCTTTCGAATGAGCAGGCGTGGCAACGTTTTCAGGATTACTATCTGAATTGCCTGACCCATCTCGACGCAAACCTGGGAATCGTGCTCGATGCCCTCACTCGACATCGGATGATCGACCGGACAATGGTCATCTACACCTCCGATCACGGCGAGCGGGGCGGCGCACATGGCCTGCGCCAGAAAGGCGGCGACATGTACCGGGAGAACCTGCGTGTACCGTTGCTGGTCTCGCATCCTGATGGTGCCCGCGGGGCGGAAACCACGAGCCTTGCCTCCAGTCTCGACATCGTCCCTACGATCGCCGCGTTTGCGGGCGGTTGGGACCGCAGCGATCATGCGTTTCCGGGCGTCTCGCTCGCCCCAGTTGTGGGCAGGGCGGCAAGCAAGACGGCGCGAGACCATCGCGGCATCCTCTTCAATTACGAGGTCCGCATGCGGGACAGCATGTCCGAGGCGCGCGCGCGCCTGACCGGGAAACCTTTACCTGATGGCAGCCCCCCGGATCGGATACTCATGCGGGGCATCCACACCGGCAATTATAAATTCGCGCGTTATTTTCGCCCGGACGAGCATCACCTTCCCCAATCCCGGTCCGAACTTCGGGAACGCAACGACCTCGAACTGTACGACGTCAAGGCGGACCCCGACGAACTGATCAACTTGGCGGATGATGCCGCGCATTCCGGTCGAGTCGAAGCCCTCAATCGCCAGCTCAACGATCTCATCGGGGTCGAAGTCGGAACGGACGATGGCACTGTTCTTGCCGCTGCGGTGGGCACTCCCGCGTGACCATGATTGCCACGTCCTCCGCGGAAGCGGTCGGCCCTGTTCCCGACGGGGCCGTGGTGCTGATCGGCGGGTTCGGGGAGGCAGGCAATCCGACCGAACTCGTACACGCCCTGATCGATACCCGTGCCCGTCACCTCACTGTGGTCAACAACAACGCGGGAAACGGTCGGCGGGGCCTCGCGGCATTGCTGGCCACAGGGCAGGTCGACAAGATCATTTGTTCCTACCCGCGCGGCTCGCACAGCCAGGTGTTCGACGATCTCTATCGTGCCGGCAAGATCGCGCTGGAGCTTGTTCCGCAGGGAACGCTGGCCGAGCGCATCCGGGCCGGCGGGGCTGGGGTCGCGGCATTCTTTACCCGGACCGCCGCCGGAACCATGTTGGCGGCGGACAAGGAAACGCGCGAGTTCAATGGCCATCTCCACGTGCTCGAAACCGCCATCCGGGGCGACCTTGCCCTGATCAAGGCAGCGCGCGGTGATTGCTTCGGCAACCTTGTTTTCAACAAGGCTGCGCGCAACTTCAATCCGGTGATGTGCACGGCGGCGGAGCGGACGGTGGTGCAGGTGCAGGAGCTGCTCCACGAGCCACTGGACCCGGAACTGATCGTCACACCAGGTATCTACGTCGATTGCGTGGTGCGGATCGCCGACCCCGTCAGGGAACACGAATTCCTGCTGAGCGATGCACAATGACCGTCCAGCGCTTCACCAAGGCCGACATGGCTCGCAGCGTGGCCCAGGCGATCGCACCGGGGAGCTTTGTCAACCTGGGGATCGGACTTCCCGAACTCGTCGCGGATTACCTGCCTCCAAACGCCGGCGTCTTCCTGCACAGCGAGAATGGTATTCTCGGCATGGGCCCGACCCCAACGGCAGAGGAGCGTGACTGGGACTTGATCAATGCCGGCAAGAAACCTGTCACACTGGTCCAGGGCGGAGCGTTCTTTCATCACGCCGACAGTTTCGCGATGATCCGTGGCGGCCATATCGGTCTATGCGTGATGGGGGCCTTCGAAGTGTCGATCGATGGCGACCTGGCCAACTGGAACGATGGCTCACCCACGGCGATACCGGCGGTAGGCGGAGCGATGGACCTGGCGGTTGGGGCACGCGAGGTCTTTGTGATGATGAACCTGCTGGATCGTGGCGGCGGTTGCAAGCTCGTCCCGCAATTGCGCGCGCCCGTTACAGCGGCGCGGGTGGTTACGCGCCTGTTTACTGACCATGCGGACTTCATGCTCACGCCCGGATGCCGACCGCGGGTCACGCGGCGCGCGCCCGGGCTAACTGCGGGCATGCTCGGGGAATTGCTCGGTATAGCGGTTCAATAGCCGGGGGGCAGCCATCCACCTGCTTTCTGATCGGCGTTCCATGCCGTGCCCGCTATCCGGCGGGGGCTGCTCGCTCTGTTCTGAGCTTCTGGTACAGAATGCGGGTTTCGAGCAGGTTGGAAATACGCAGCGCGATCTCGATCACGTCGAACGGCTTCGAGACGAAGTCCTTGGCGCCGAGCGCCAGGGCACGGCGACGGGCGTGGATCGTGGTATCGGCGGTCAGGACCAGGATCGGCCTGAATTCGTCGGCCCGGTCGTGGCGGCCGAATGCTTCGAGTAACTGAAAACCATCGACCACCGGCATCATCAGGTCGAGCAGCACCAGGTCCGGCTGAAGTTCGACGTAGGCCGCCAGGGCGTGGGCGGGATCGGTCAGGCAATGGATGTCGTGATATCCCTCCCTCTCCAGCAAGCTGCGGAGCAGCAGCACATTCGCCGTCTCGTCGTCAATCGCCAGGATGCGGCGCGAAAGCATCTCATCGTGGTCGACGAGGCGGGTGGGCATGCTGGCGTCCTTCCGATCAGATGTGGTGAGCGGGTTTGCCGGGGTCCGCGAGCGGAAGCGTGAACCAGAAGCACGAGCCCGGCTTTCCGGGTCTATATCCAATCTGGCCCCCCATCGATTCGACCAGCCCCTTCGACACGGCCAGGCCAAGGCCGGTACCCTCGACCTTCGCCCGGTTCTGCTGGCCGAGCCGGTCGAACGCCGTAAACAGGCGCGCCGCGTCGGGCGGCGCTATCCCTGGGCCATCATCGGCAACCTCGATCCGGACGAAAGCGCCGTCCGTTCGCGACGAGAGCGTCACGTACGAACCGCCCTGGCTGTACTTTGCCGCGTTACCGATCAGATTGAGCATCACCTGGATGGCGCGACGGCGATCGGCCATCACCATGTTCGCGTCCGCCGCTATGTCGAGCTTGAAGTCAAGTTCCGCGGCCGCGACGATCGGGGCGGCGAGCGCATGTGCATCCCCGATCAGGTCGGCCACACCGATTGCGGCGAGGTCGAGCTCCGCGCCGCCTGCCTCAATACTGGAAATGTCCAACAAGTCGTTGATCAAGGACAGGAGATGGCGACCGGCCTTGGCGATCTGGTGGACGGCGGCGCGATGCCGCTCGTGGAACTCCTCCTCGTCGATTTCGAGCAGCTGGCCAAAGCCCAGGATGGCGTTCAGCGGAGTGCGTAGTTCGTGGCTGGTGCGCGAGAGAAATTCGCTCTTGGCCCGGTTTGCCGCGATCGCCTCTTCCCGGGCGAGGCGCAGCGCTTCCTCCGTTCGCCGCCGTTCGGTGATGTCGCGCGTGACCTTGGCAAAGCCCTGCAAAGTTTCGTTTTCGTCGCGCAGAGCGGTTATGATCACGTTGGCCCAAAACCGCGAGCCGTCCTTGCGTAGACGCCAGCCTTCATCCTCGGCCGATCCATCGCGCATGGCGCGCTCGAGCATTTTCGCGGGAAGGTCGTCCCGGGTTTCGGGTGGATAGAACAGGCCGAAATGTCGACCGAGTATCTCTTCGGCCTTCCATCCCTTGATCCGTTCCGCGCCCAGGTTCCAACTTGTGACCTTGCCCTCCCGGTCCAGCGCGAAGATGCCGTAATCGCGCACGCGATCGACAACGAGGCGGAACCGTTCCTCGCTCTCGCGCAGCGCCTGTTCGCGCGCGCGAAGCAGGCTGCTCGCCCGCGCCAGCCGCTGCGCCAGGCGGCCCACCTCGTCTGCTTCGTCGGGCAGCTCTTCCAGCGGTTCGCCCCGCGCAAGGCTCTCTGCGTTTGCTTCGAGCGCGCCCACGCGCCGGACGATACCGGTCGAAAAGAGGTAAACCGCTGCCAGGCTGCCCAGCAACCCAACCACCGCGCTGATCGCCGTAAGAACCAGGTAACGAGTGCGGACGGCGTCTACCCGCGCGCTGCGCCGTGCCAGCAGGATCGCTTCGCGGCGTTGGATATCGTCAATCTGCCCGCGCATTGCATCAAGGACACGCTTGTTGGCATCCAGCGAGAGCTGGAGCGCGCCAGTATCCAATGCAGGGTTTTCGCGACCGGCCAGCTGGACAATCTGCTTCAGCCCCTGCCGTTTTCACAATGCAGCCGCACCGCTTCGCGATCCTCGCCGTCCGGAATCGCGTCGATGGATGCAAGCCCATCGACCTTGATGCGCGCCACCACGCGGCGCGCCGGGCCCGGCGCGCGGATGGGCATGCCCCCGCCCTGATCGCCCAGCGCCACGTCCGCGCGCCGACCACCGACGAAATAGGCAAGGCGCGTGGCGCTTTCCCGTACCACCTCGTTCAGATTGTCGGGGCTGGCATTGGCGAGCGCGCTGCCAGTCATCGACAGCAAGCGCAGCCGAGCCGCGCGCGCCTCGGCGGCACGATAAAGTTCCCGCAGGCCTGCGATTGTCTCGATTTCTGGCTCTGGCGACAATGGGTCGAACATCCGCCTCCTCTTAACTGGCGCTTCGCGAAGCGCATAGGCCATCCGGCCTACGCCGCGCAGCGGGCCGCCTGGCCGATTTGCGCGGCTTCATCATCGCTTAGGTCGAAGTCACCGGGCGATGGCCCGACCCAGGCGCCCAAGCAAGCGCGCCGCAACAGGAGAATCGAGATGCGGAACCTGCGATATGCGACGCTGGCCCTTGCAGCCAGCATACCACTCGCCGCTGTGGCAATGCCGGCTTCGGCGCAAGGCTCGGCCGGAACGGTGACGGCAAGCGTCGCCCCAGCGGCAGTCGCGACCCCGATCACCCAGGCCGAGGTCGAGGCCGCGCAGCAGGCCTGGGGCAATGCCCTGGTTGCCATTGCTACCGAATACGACCGCAACGGCGCGAAAGCGGCGAAGCGCCTCGCCGAACAGGTGGTCGACACCGCCTATGGCTATCAAATGGGTCCGGTGCTGTTCAAACCGACCCTGGCCGCGTCCCCGCAGACATTCCGCACCGACCGCGAAGGCGCAATCGCCTATTTCGTCGGCGGGAACGATCGGTACAAGAGCGACACCGGGTTTGCGCTCAAGGGCTGGCGCGGCTTCGAAATCGCGAACGCAGCGATCCTGCTGCACGGCAACACCGCGACATCGATGGGCAACGTGACCGTGATCGATGCCCAGGGCAACCGCACGACGGTCGACAAGACCTGGGGTTATGTCCGCGGACCCGACGGCAAGCTGCGGATTGTGCTCCACCACTCGTCGCTGCCCTACTCGGCCAGCTGACCTGGCTGTCCGGCGAGCCCGCCAAGTTTGCCGCGATCGCGCGGTGAATGGCCGGGCTCGCCCCCCTTCCTGACCTGATCGCTGATAGCGGTCACGCGAAAGACACATCGATGAACAGTTTCAAGTTGGCGCTCGCCTGCTCGGCGATGGCGCTGCCCTTTGCCACGCCTGTTTCCGCCCAGGACGCGGGCGATATCCAGGTCAAGGCCTTCCTGACCGGCGTACTTCCCGATGGCGCGATTGAAAATGTCGAAACCGACCAGATCGGCTTGCCTGCCGGATCGCAGACACGGGCAACGGATGCGATTGTCCCGACAGTGGCGGTCGAGTATTTCCTTTCGCCCAACCTTTCGGTTGAAACGATCTGCTGCGTGACCCCGCATGATGTCCGCGGTGCCGGCGCGCTCGCGGGCGCCGAATTGATCGACGATGCCATCATCCTCCCGGCCAGCGTAACGGCAAAGTACCATGTGCCGCTGGGCACCGGCTTCAAGCCCTATGTAGGCGGCGGAGTAACCTACTTCTTCATCTTCGGGGAAGACGTTGGCGGCGACGCGGCAGGACTTGGTGCCACCTCGGTCGATCTTTCCGATGAACTGGGTTTCCTCCTCCAAGCCGGGGTCGACGTAGCCTTGAACGATCGCGGTCTCGGGCTCTCGCTCGACGCCAAGCGGTATTTCGTGGGCACGACCGCGACATTTCGTGCGGGCAATGCGGTTGCGCTGCGGAGCGAGCATGAGCTTGACCCGTGGGTGGTAAGCGCCGGGTTGTCGTATCGGTTCTGACCGTTGTTCCATGAGCGAGGGAGAGCGGTTTGCGACTCTCCCTCCGTCTTCCAGCCAGGGGGCCAATCATGCGATACGCGCTCATCGCGACCGCCTTTGTCGTGGCGATCTGTTTGCCAACACTGGCGGCCGCGAATGACGACGGCTTCGAGCTATGGCTGAATCCATCGGCAAGCGTTGCTGTGGACGAGAATACCAGCCTCGAAATTGAAACTGCGCAACGCTTGCGGAGCGCCGCCGATGGGCGTTCCGACACGTACTTCACGCGTGCCTGGGTCAATCAGGACTTCTCCGAACAGTTGACCATCAGCGCGGCGCTCGAGCGCCGGATTAACGATGGCGGTTCGGACGAGACGAGGTTCATCCAGCAACTTTCGTCGCGCCACGGGATAATCCGCACCAGGTTGCGGCTTGAGCAGCGACTGGTCGATGGCGCCGACCGGATGGGCTTGCGGATCCGTCCCCGCCTTGGCGTAGCGGCCCCGCTCGATGAAAATGGCCGCTGGTCGGTTAAAGCCGACGCTGAACTGTTCCTGACCTTGCGCAGCAACAATGTTGGCGGTCAGGGGGGCTGGACCGGCATCCGCACGCAAGCCGGATTTGCCTACGAAATATCCGATCGACTTTCGCTCGGTGTGGCGTACCTGAGGCAGCAGGATTTTGCCGACGGGGGGCCCGATACAGTCGGGCACGCGCCGATCATCGGGATCGAGTATGCTTTCTGAGACAAGATCATGGATCAGCTAACCACCACGCTCCTGTCCGCGCCGATCCTCTTCTTCGTGCTTGGCGCGTTGGCGGCGGCGGCGCGCTCGGACTTGTCCGTGCCGGAGACGCTGGCGAAGGGAATGTCGCTCTACCTGATGGCGGCAATCGGGCTGAAGGGCGGGGTCGAAGTCGCCAAGGCCGGCATTGGGCCTGACCTTCTGGCCGCGCTTGCCGTGGGCTTCGCGTTGAGCGCTGCCATCCCCTTCTGGGTTGCGCCCATGCTGGCACGCGTCGGCGGGCTCGATCGGCTGAACAGCGGCGCGGTCGCGGCCCATTACGGCTCGGTCAGCGTCGTGACGTTCGTGACCGCGAGCCAGGTCTATGGCGAGGCGGGATTTGCCATTGCCGGTTTCATGGTCGCGGTCCTGGCCATGATGGAAACCCCAGCCATCCTTTCCGGCCTGTTCATCGCGCGTCGGGAGAGCGGGGCGTTCCTGTCGCGCGAACTGGTTCGCGAGGTTGCATTCAATGGTTCGGTCGTGCTTCTGCTCGGCAGTTTCCTGATTGGCATTGTCATCGGGGAACAGGGTTTTCAGCCGATCGCGCCGCTGTTCCAGGCCGGTTTTACAGGCGTGCTGTGCCTGTTCCTGCTGGACATGGGCCTGATCGCGATGCGGCGGATACTCCAGTCGCGATCGCTGACCCTGCGCCTTGCCATGCTGGCGGTCGTGTTTCCGTTGGTCAACGGATCGCTCGGCATCATCGGAGGGACCCTGATCGGCCTCGACACGCCATCGACCGCCGCGCTGGGTATTCTCGCCGCAAGCGCATCGTATATCGCTGTGCCCGCGGCCATGCGCCTGTCGTTGCCACAGGCCGATGCGGGGCTTTACCTGGCGATGTCATTGGGTGTTACTTTCCCGTTCAATATCGTCATCGGAATACCGCTGTTCCGGTGGATGGCCGAAACGACGAGGGCTGTGTTGTGATCGAAACCACTCCCCGCGAACGCATCGAGGTGCTTGTCGACGCGCCGCTCGCCCCCCGGCTGGTCCGGTTGTCCGAAACGGCGGGAATAAGCGGCCACACCCTCATCCGTACCGAAAGCGGGCGGGGGCGCCATGGCGAATGGTCGGAGGACCTCGTCAGTGGCGCCACCGCCAAATACATCTTCCTGGCTATCGCCAATCAGGATCGGGCGGACCGGTTCATGGAACTCATCGCGCCGCTCCTCGAAAGCCATGGGCTCATCGTGCTGCGCTCGCGTGTCGACGTGATCAGGCCCGAACGTTTTTGAACCCACCTACCGTTCCAGCAACCGGGCGCGTGGCTCCGCCGCACCGGAGATCGGGCAAGCCGCGCATCGCCGCCAGGGCGCGCGGAGATCAGAACTTTACCCTGGCCCCCGCGCGGAACGAGCGGCCATCGTACTCGACGATCCTCGGGACAAGGCCGCTCGATCCGAAGCTTTCATAATTGATCGGGCTGCTTCCGTTATCCAGCAGGTCGGTCACCGCGACAAACAGTGTCAGTTCGCTGCTCGCGCCGACATCGAAGGTGTAATTGACGGTCAGATCGAGCGATTCGTAAGGACGATCGTACACCTCGTACAATCCGGTTGATGCTATTTCAGCGTTCGACTTGTCCTGGAACGAGTAGGACAATGTCGCATCGATGCCGTACTTGGTGTAGGTCAATGCTGCGGTGCCGACATAATTCGGGGCGTTGAAGAACGGCACGTCCAGCTGGATGATCTCACCGGTCAGGGCATCGGTCTTCACATCAATGCTGGCGGAGCTTCGTTGAAGGGTGAGGTTTCCGTAGAACCCCAGCCCACCGAGTGCGCCGGGCAGCTGGTTGAATTGCCGGACGACCGAGAACTCCACGCCGTAAACATCCGCTGTGCGTCCGTTTTGCGGCTGGCTCACGTCGATATTGCCGTCGGTCGCGCCATATGCCGCAAGGTCGATGTCGATACCTTGCGCGTCCAGCGCTGCCTGTAGGCCGGCCACGCCGCCGTCGAATACACCGTCGGAATTATCGAAGATGAAGTTCTTGATATGCTTGTAAAACAGGTTGACTCCGATGAACCCGACCGATCCCTGATACAATTCGACGCCGAGATCGAAATTGTACCCGTAGGCATTGTCCAGGTCGGGATTGCCCAGGTCCACCGAGAAGTCGTCGCCCGCGTCACGACTGATGCTTTGAGCCGCCGAGAGGAACTGATACTCCGGACGGGCGATCGCGGTATAGAACGCGCCGCGGAACACCAAGTTCTCGTCCGGACGGTAATTGAGTTGGAAGCGTGGGAGAACTTCGGTGTAAGTGCTTCCCACCGGGGTGCCGGCGATGGTGGTGCTGATGTCCGGCAGGCTCGATCCGGCATCCGCCTCAATGTCGATTGATTGATCGACCAGTGTGTTGATGCGGCCGTGTTCCACGCGCGCGCCGGCGATCAGGCTCCAGTCGCCCCATGCAGCCTTGCCCATTGCGTAGCCGGCGAAGACGTCCTCTTCGATCAGCTCGTCCGACAGCTGTCCGCCGAACGCACCGGCGGGATTGGCTGCGCGGGCGGCGTCAACGGAGCCGAGCCCGCGATCGATGAACGCGGCGACCCGGGCCGGGTCGAACCGCAGTATCTCGTAGTTCGCGTACTCAGCGATGTTCAGCGGCGCGAAGCTGAAGGTGCCCCCTGTCAGCAGATCGGTATCGGCGAGGGTGAAAGTGCCCGCTGCGCCCGGGCGAACGGTGCCATCCGGGTCAACGAGGTTGGTGTCCATGAACTCCAGGAAGGTCTGGGTTCGCTTGGACGTCTCGAACTTGCCGCCAACCGTGATCGTTTCGAGCCAACCGCCGACTTCATATGCCGCATCGAAGCGGCCCGACCAGCGCCGGTCGCGGGTTTCGGTGAATTCGCTGTCGTTGGACAGAAAACGGAAGAAGGACGGATCGGTCAGCGCTGCCTGGCCCGCGGGTGTCAGGTTGTCGATGTAGGGCGCGGCGGGGTTGTCGAGGAAATTGATATTGAAGAACCGAACGCCGCTGCGGCCATCCACCTCGATGATCGGTGTCGCCGAGTTCTGGAGACGCTGCGCCGCGAACTCCACCTCCGATGTGGCACTGCGGGTATTGGCCTGGGCATATCCGGCCTGATAGTTGAACGTCCAGCGATCGACCTCGGTTTCACCGCGCACGACGAACGTGTTGTTGGTCGACTTGAAATCCTGGATCGCGCCGCGCGTGCGGATTTCGGGATTGCTCGGCACCCAGTTCGCGAGGCCGCCCTCCGCCACGCCATCACCGTTGGCATCGAAGGGCGAGATGAACGGCGCGCCGCTGGCGTTGCCGAGCCGCGTTATGAAGCGGTTCCCCATCCGGTACTCGGTGCGCGATTCGCTGCGGTCGAACTTGGTTTCGTTGAAGCTGCCGATCAGCGCGATCGTCGTGGTGTCCGAAAGCCTCCAGTCGAGTGCGCCCGTCAACGATAGGTTGTCGCGGTCGATATCGAACCGCTGCGTACGCAGCGTGCGCAGGCGGAAAAGTTCGGGTGCGGACAGGTCGAAGACGAAGTTCGATGGCAGGTCGCCATCGCTGGTTGGGAAGAACGGCGTGCCGGTCCCGCTATAGATCGCGCCATTCCGCGAGGTTAGCGCGGGCAGTTCGATCGGGCGCGGCGAAGTGTCGATCTGCAACTGATAGGAAGTCGTGTAGCGCTTGCGATAGGCGGCCGAGAGCAGGATCCCGAATTGTTCGTCCGCACCGAAAATCTGCGACACTGTGCCAGCGATGCGATAACCTTCGCGCCCGCTGAAGTCGTTATGCGTGCCTTCGGCTGAAAGCTGCCGCAATGGTCGGCGCAATTCGAACGCGGTCGAGGTGGACAGCTCGACCGCGCCGCCGAGCCCAACACCCTCATGATTGGGCAGCAGCGTTTTGTTGACAACGATCTTTGAAATCGAATCCGACTGGAAGGCGTCGATCGGCACGCGGCGATTGCCTGCGTTGGCCTCGGCGGAATTCACGCCGTTGATCTTGACGTTGTTGAGCCCTGAATCGAGGCCGCGGATGGAGATGAACTGACCCTCGCCCGACCCCTCCTGCCGTTCGAATGAAACGCCCGGCAGGCGCCGCATGGCCTCGGCTGCCGTGTTGTCGGGGAAGCGACCGGTCAGATCGGATGACACGACGGTCGCGCTGTTGTCGAGCGATCGCTGTTCGTTGAGAGCGGCGGCCTGCGCGCCCCGCGCGCCGGTCACGACGATCTCGGCCGAGGGTTCGAGTTGGAAGTCGGTACGCGAAGGCGTGCCCGCGACGACCTGAACGGTTTGGGCCGCGCGTTCCAGCCCGATGAACGACACCTCGATCGTATACGTGCCATCAGGTAGCGCGGCGAACCGATACCGACCGGTCGCGTCGGTGCGCTGGGTGGTACCCGTTTCTGCGATGGTGACAATTGCACCGGAAAGCGCCCGGCCGCTTGCGGCTTCGGTTACGGTCCCGTCAAGGACGCCTGAATCCGCCTGGGCTGCCGCTATCGTGGCGGGTGCCAGCGGCGAAATCGTGCCGAGGGCGAGGCAGGCCGCTATGGCCCCGAGCGAGCAATGCCGTGCCGAACGACGACGAATTCGCGATGCGTAAACCCCAGCTGTCATGTCACTCTCCCACCCCAGGCATTATTGGCCTTGCAATATTGGTCTGTCCACTCCCGCGCGCCTTGTCAAGGAAAGACGAGGTTTTGCCTGACCAATTTTTGCGTGAAAAGGGAAAAAGAGCGGGGAAAGTTGCGCGATTGCCCCCGTTTTCAATCCGAAGAATGCTGGCCTTTCGTGCCGGGGAGGGGTAGTTGGGCGAGCGGCCGTCCGCGCCTGCATGGAGAAGGATTATTCCGAAGCCGCTGCGTCTCTATCAACAGGTCGCCGAGCAGATCGCTCGTCGGATCGCGGAAGGAATCTACCCACTGGGCAAGCGGCTTCCGGCCGAGCGGGAGCTCGCGGTGGAGCACGCCGTCAGCCGCCCGACAATCCGCGAGGCGATCATCGCGCTCGAAATGGAAGGGCTGGTCGAGGTTCGACTGGGGGCCGGGGTATTCGCGGTGACCAGGCCGCAGTCGAACCGCGCGAAGCTCGACCTCGATGTCGGCGCATTCGAACTCACCGAGGCGCGGTTCCTGTTCGAAGGTGAGGTCGCCGGGCTTGCCGCGCGCGTCGTGACCGACGAGCAGCTTGCGGAGATCGACGCCCTGCTGGGTCAGATGGAACTCGCGGTCGAGGCGGGCGACAACGAAGGTGCCGAACAGATTGACCGCGAATTCCATCTGGCAATCGCCCAGGTGACGCGAAACAGCGTGATGATCGCGATGGTCGATTACTTCTGGGAAGTCCGCAACCGTAGCCCGCAATGCCTTCGCATTTTCGGCAAATCGCGTGACAAGGGCACGATGCCAGGCGTGGACGAGCACAGAGCCGTGCTTGAAGCCATGCGAAAGCGCGATTCAGCCGCGGCCAGGTCGGCGATGCGCGCGCACCTCACCAAAGTGCTGGATTCCCTTCTCGAGGCGACCGAGACCGAAGAGCTGGAACGGGTGAAGGCGATGTTGCACGAACGCCGCCGTCGGGTCGACAAGCTGGCAAGCTGACGGGCACGCTAGGCGCCGCCATCGCCCCATCACCAGTTCCACATGGTGCCGTCTTCGAGTCTTGCGACGGGCAGTTGTCGT
>CAZEWN010000027.1:0-24174 GCA_964516135.1 uncultured Erythrobacter sp.
GCTGGGTCCAGTCGTGGCGCGACCTGCCGCTGCTGACCAACCAGTGGGCCAACGTCGTGCGCTGGGAAATGCGTACCCGCATGTTCCTGCGCACCAGCGAGTTCCTGTGGCAGGAAGGGCATACCGCCCACGCCACATGCGAGGATGCGCTTCATGAAACGCACCGCGCGCTCGAAATGTACCGCGCCTGCGCCGAAGAAGACCTCGCCATGCCGGTGATCGCGGGCGAGAAACCGGAGCATGAACGCTTCCCCGGCGCGGTCGAGACCTGGTCGATCGAGGCGATGATGCAGGATGGCAAGGCATTGCAGGCCGGGACCAGCCACTACCTCGGCACCAACTTCGCGCACGCCGCCGGCATCCAGTATCAGGACCGCGAGGGCGGGCAGCAGTATTGCCACACGACGAGTTGGGGCACCTCGACGCGGCTCGTGGGCGGCGTCATCATGACCCACGGCGACGACGACGGCCTGCGCGTGCCGCCGCGCATCGCGCCGTGGCAGGTGGTGATCGTGCCGATGCTGCGCGATGGGCCCGAGGACGAGAAGCTGGTCGCCTATTGTGAGGAACTGCGCGATGCGCTGGCCGCGCAATCGACGCTGGGCGAGAAAGTCCGCGTGCTGCTCGACATCAAGCCGGGCAAGGCCGCGGCCAAGCGCTGGGACTGGGTCCGCAAGGGCGCGCCGCTGATCGTCGAAGTCGGCGGGCGCGACATGGAGAACGGCGTGATCAGCATGCTGCGCCGCGACCGGCTGTGGGACACTACGACCGGCAAGCCCGCTTTCGCTACGCCCACGCGCGACGATGCCGCCGCGACGATCCCCGCGCTGCTCGAGGAAATGCAGCACGCGCTGTTCGCCGAAGCGCGCGATCGGCGCGACGCCAACATCCATCGTGGGATCGGCAGCGTCGATGCCCTGGCCGCGTTCTACGACAGCAAAGGCCGCTATCCCGGCTGGGTCGAGGTTCAATGGTCGCGCCCGACTGGCGCTGAACTCGACCAAGTGGTGGAGAAGCTCAAGGCGCTCAAGCTGACCGTGCGAAACGTCCCGAAAGATGCCGCACCTGTCGATGGGACCTGCCTTTTCACCGGAAAGCCCGCGGTCGAGCGCATCTACGTCGCGCGGGCATACTGACGCTATTGATATTGCCCGGGTTGCGAGCGAAGGTGCGCGCCATGAGAAAACGCGCACCGGTCGCCACGCTCCTCGCCGCATTCATCGCCGCGCCGCTCGCCGCCCAGCCCGCACCGGCCGCCGATCCCGCTGCCGATGTTTCCGCGGACAGGCTCAGGGCGGATGTCGAGCGACTGGTGGCCTTCGGCACACGGCATACCCTGTCGGAACAGGACCATCCGACGCGCGGCATCGGCGCCGCGGTTGATTGGGGCGCTGACACCTTTCGGGCAATCTCGGCGCAGTGCGGCAGTTGCCTCGAGGTCATCTTGCCCGAACGCATGGTCGAGGGGCGGCGCATCCCCACACCCACGCGCCTGCGTAACGTGGTGGCGATCCAGCGCGGGACCGAGCGACCGAACGAGGTCGTCATCATCCAAGGTCACATCGACAGCCGTGTTACTGACGTGATGGACTTCACCAGCGACGCCCCCGGCGCCAACGACGATGGATCGGGCACCGCGCTGGCGATCGAGGCGGCACGGGTCCTGTCGCAGCATACGTTTCCGACCACCATCGTCTACGCGCTGCTCTCGGGCGAGGAGCAGGGGCTCTATGGTGGTCAGCTCATGGCCGACTATGCGGCGGAACAGGGCTGGACGGTCAAGGCGGTGCTCAACAACGACATCGTCGGCAATTCGTGCGGCTCCGACGGCTACTGCGATCCCGACCATGTCCGGGTTTTCTCCGAAGGACCACGCGCCGACCTGACCGACGCCCTGCGCGCCGACCAGCGCCGCGATGGGGGCGAAAACGACAGCCCCGGACGCAACCTCTCGCGCTTCATCGCCGATCTCGCAGATGGGCGCGAAGGCGGGCTGGCCGTGCGGCAGATCTGGCGCACCGACCGGATGGGCCGGGGCGGCGATCAGATTCCTTTCCTGGAAAAAGGCTACCCCGCCATCCGGTTCTCGGTCGCGGTCGAGGATTACGACCACCAGCACCAGGACGTTCGCACGCAGGATGGCACCGCGTATGGCGACACCATAGGCGAAATGGACTTCGCTTATCTCGCGCGCGTGACCCAACTGAACGTCGCCGTGGCGAGCGCGCTGGCCCGCGCCACGATGCCGCCAGCGCCCACGGCCGCGGCAGCGGTCCAGACATTCACCACCCTGGCATGGGCCGAAGTCCCCGGCGCCACCGGCTACACTGTCTGGCATCGCCGCACCGATGAGCCCTATTGGCGCGACGAGCCGGTCATCGCCAATGTCGTGGCAACCAGTGCACGGCTGGAAGGTGTGCGCGGCGACGATTGGATTTTCGGCGTCAGCGCTTGTTCGGCCCATGGTGCGTGCAGCCCGGTTGCAAGCGCCGTTCCGGCGGGCGCGTTTGCACCGGTCAACACATCGGCCCGCCCGTGACCGAAGGGGTGCAATCGTTCCTTCAATGGGTTAGACTGCTTTTCGAGGTGGGGTGAACGGAAAGGAATGACTGCCATGTCACCATTCGCCAAGGTTGCGCTGGCCGGCGCTCTTGCCGCGCTGCCAGTCGCCGCACTCGCCCATCACGGGTGGAGCTCATATGTCGAGGACGAACCCATTACCCTGCGCGGTCCGCTAAAGGATGTCGTTTGGGGTAATCCGCACGGCACCGCGAAAATGAACTGGCGCGGCGGCGAATGGGACGTGATCCTCGCGCCCGTGAGCCGGATGACCGCGCGCGGGCTTTCGCTGGAGGAAATCAATAACCGGCAGCGGATCAGGCTGACCGGCTATGTCCGGCGCGACGGCACGCCGGAAATGCGCGTCGAGCGGATCATGATCGGCGACAAGACCGTCGAACTGCGCTGATATCGTGGAAGGTCTGCTGCTGGCGTTCAACGGCTGGCTCGACGCCATCGGGCTGGTCGACTGGGCGCGCGGCAGCGCCACGGTCTATCCGATTGCCAACGTGTTGCATGTGCTCGGTGCGATCATGCTGGTTGGCGGGATCGGAGTGGTCGATCTGCGCGTCATCGGTCTGTGGCGCCGCTTGCCGCTCGTGCCGCTGTCCGAAGCACTCACCCCGGTCGCGGTGGCTGGGCTCGTGCTCCAGGCTCTGTCAGGGGTAATCCTGTTCGCCGCTGATGGTGAGGCACTTGCCAATTCGGCGACCTTTACCGCGAAACTCGCGCTGCTCGCCATTGCGCTGGGTAATGCGGCCCTTTTCAGGTGGCATTGGCGCGGTGCGACCGGACGCGATTTCTATGCCCCGCCGCCCCTGGCGCGCTGGTCTGCCATGTTCTCGCTGTCGCTGTGGGTGGCGATCGCAACCGTGGGCCGGCTGATCGCCTACTATTGAGACGCGCGCGCCGATCGCCCATATGCGGGCCATGCCGCGCATGAAGCACACCGGCTTGCCCTCGCGCGAGCAGATCATCGAGTTTATCCAGTCGAGCGAAACCCCAGCGGGCAAGCGCGAGATTTCCAAGGCGTTCGGCCTGAAGGGGCAGGAAAAAATCGCGCTCAAGAAACGTCTGCGCGACATGGCCGAAGAAGGCCTGATCGATGGCAAGAAGACCGCCTATCACCGCATGGGCGGCGTGCCCAAGGTCACCGTGTTGCGTGTGATGGAGATCGACGAAGGCGAGGCTTTTGCCATCCCCGACGCCTGGTCGCCCGATGACCGGACCCCGCCGCCGCGCCTCCGCGTGATCGAGAAGAAGAAAGGGCCGGGTCGCATCGCCGCGCTCAAGGTGGGCGACCGCGTTCTCGCGCGTACCGAGGAAGCGGGCAAGGGCTGGCTCGCGCATCCGATGAAGAAATTGCCCGCGCGAACCGACGGGCTGATGGGCGTGGTCGAGATCGACAGGAGCGGCAAGGGTTGGCTTGCGCCGGTGGACAAGCGGGTGCGCTCGTCATCGCCCATCGCCGACCTCGGCGGGGCGGAGGCGGGTCAACTTGTCGTCGCGGAACCGGCGGGCAAAAGCCCGCGCGCGGGCGTGAAGGTGACCGAGGTGCTGGGCGATCCGCTTGCGCCCAAGAGCTTCTCGGTGATCGCCATTGCCAAGCACGGGATCCCCCACGTTTTCTCGGAGGAAACGCTGGCCGAGGCGGAACTGGCGGCGAAACTGCCGCTCAGCCAGGACCACCGCGAGGATCTGCGCGACCTGCCGATCGTCGCCATCGACCCCGCCGACGCACGCGACCACGATGACGCGATCTGGGCGGAACCTGATGGCCAGGGTGGGTTCCGCGCAGTCGTCGCGATCGCCGATGTCAGTTTCTATGTAAGGCCGGGCGGCGATCTTGATCGCGAGGCGCGCAAGCGCGGCAATTCGGTCTATTTCCCCGACCGCGTCGTGCCCATGCTGCCCGAGGTGCTGAGCGCGGACGTATGCTCGCTGAAGGAAGGCGCCGACCGCGCCGCGATGGCGTGCCACCTGCGAATCTCGCCCGAGGGCAAGGTGACCAGCTTCCGCTTCACCCGCGCACTGGTGCGGATCGCGGAGGTGATCGCGTATGAAGACGCGCAGGGCCGCATCGACGATGGCAGCGCGGGCGACAATCTCCAGCATCTCTGGGCCGCGTGGAAGCTCCTCGCCGATGCACGCGCCAAGCGCGACCCGCTGGAACTGGAACTGCCGGAACGGCGCGTGATCCTTGACGATCAGGGCCGGATCGAATCGGTCGCCGTGCGCGAGCGGCTGGATGCGCACCGCGTGGTCGAAGACTTCATGATCGCGGCCAACGTCGCCGCTGCGCAGGCGCTCGAAAGCAAGACCGCGCCCGTCGTGTACCGCGTTCACGAGCCGCCAAGCCGCGAGAAGCTGGTCGCGCTCAAGGAATACCTCGCCACCTTCGGCCGCACAATGGCGCTCGGCCAGGTCATCACGCCGGGTCTGTTCAACCGCATGCTGAAGGACGTGACCGACGAAGCGGAAAAGGCGCAAGTGATGGAGGCGGTTCTCCGCAGCCAGACGCAAGCCTACTACGGGCCGGGCAATGCCGGGCATTTCGGCCTGGCGCTCGGCTCTTACGCCCATTTTACCTCGCCGATCCGCCGCTATGCCGATCTGCTGGTTCATCGCGCGCTGGTGGATGCGTTCAAGCTTGAACAACCGGCACCGAAGGGCAGGCTGCCCGAAACGAGCGGGCTATCCGACCGCGACCGCGCCGACCTCTCCCGTGTCTCCGAAGCGATCAGCGCCGCCGAACGCCGTGCGATGGAAGCGGAGCGCGACACCATCGACCGCTACGTCGCCGCCTGGCTCGCGGGCCGCGTCGGCGAGGTGTTCGAGACCCGCATCACCGGCGTCCAGAGCTTCGGCTTCTTTGCCACGATCGAGCAACTGGGCGGAGACGGTCTCGTCCCCGTCTCGACGCTAGGCGACGAACATTTCCGCTACGACGAAGCGGCGCGTGCGCTGGTCGGCGCGGACAGCAAGACCCGCTACGGCGTCGGCGACCGGCTCAAGTTGCGGCTGGGGGAGGCAAACCCGCTTACCGGCGCGCTGAAATTCGAGCTGCCCGAAGGCGGCGCCAGCCGGATCGAACCGCGCGGTTCGCGGCCCGAGGCGAAAGGCGCAAGCGCGCGCGGAAGGGACCGCCGGGTGACTGATAGACCTGGGCAGGGCAAGCGCGGCCGCCCCGCCAACATACGACATCAAGGCAAGCCCAAGAAACGCTAGGCGAGCCGGTCGATGTCCGCACTCGTGGCGCTGCCCGGAATGACATAGAGCGGGCAGGGCAGGTCGCCCGCGTGGCTCGAGAAGTGCATCACCAACGGTCCGGGGTTGCTGCCCGGCGCGGCGCCTAGGACCAGTGCCGCGACTTCCGGATGGTCGCGCAGGTACTCCTTGATGATGGCCTGGCCTTCGCCAACCCGGACCGAGATCGTGGGCATTTTTCCACTCTCCGAAAAAAGATTGCCCGCCGCGCTCGATGCCATGACCTCGGCGCGGTCCTTCGCTTCCTGCTCGATCGTGGCCTGAACCCCGCCGAACGCGCTGAAATTCTGCGGTTCGACCAATGCGAGGATATGCACCGCACCCCCGCTGGCGGATGCGCGGCGCGAGGCGAAGCGCAAGGCCGTCTGGGATTCATCGCTCTCGTCCATGATTACGAGATAGACCCGCATCGTTTTTCTATATCCCCACCGCTGACCGATGCGGGTATCCGCTCAAATCGCGATCCGCGCAAGAACCTTGCCCGGGCCGGTCAAATTGGCCACAGGGTGCCGCTACGTCAGCCGAAGGATGTCACGCAAAGTCATGCCAACACCGATCAAGATGCCCGCCCTTTCGCCCACGATGGAGGAGGGCACGCTGGCCCGCTGGCTGGTCAAGGAAGGCGACACGGTCAGCTCCGGCGACGTGATGGCCGAAATCGAAACCGACAAGGCAACAATGGAGTTCGAGGCGGTCGATGAAGGCGTGATCGCGAAGATCGAGGTGGCCGAGGGCACCGAAGGCGTGAAGGTCGGCACGGTGATCGCGCTGCTGGCGGTGGACGGCGAGGATGCGGGGGATTCGGTTGCTGAGAAAGCTCCGCAAGCCGCCCCTCAATCCGTTGATGCTGAGCCTGTCGGAAGCGAAGCCGAGCCGAAGGCTCAACCACCTGCGCCAACGCCCGCCGCAAACCCCTCGCCCAGTCCTTCGACAAGCTCCGGACGAACGGAGGGTGGTGACAGGGCTGGCGCGACGGGCGACCGGATCATCGCATCCCCGCTGGCAAAGCGCATCGCGGAGCAAAAGGGCATCGATCTCGCGACTGTGACCGGCTCCGGCCCCAACGGGCGGATCGTCAAGGCTGACGTTACGGATGCGCAGCCGGCCACGATCCCCGCTCCCGCTCGTGCCGAGCCTGTCGAGGCGCCCACCCGCGCACCCGCGCCCGCGCCTGCAGCCGTCCAGACCCCCGATTTCGGCATCCCCTACGAAGCGGAGAAGCTCAACAACGTGCGCAAGGTCATCGCGCGTCGCCTGACCGAGGCGAAGCAGACCATTCCGCATATTTACCTGACGGTCGATGTCCAGCTCGACAAGCTGCTCAAGCTGCGCGGCGAGCTCAACGCCGCGCTCGAGCCGCAGGGCGTCAAGCTTTCGGTCAACGACCTCCTGATCAAGGCGCTGGCCAAGGCGCTGATCCAGGTGCCCAAGTGCAACGTCAGCTTCGCGGGCGAGGAACTGCGCAAGTATTCGCGCGCGGACATTTCGGTCGCGGTCGCAGCGCCTTCGGGCCTCATCACCCCGATCATCGTCGATGCCGGGTCCAAGTCGGTCAGCGCGATCAGCACCGAGATGAAGGCGCTCGCCGACAAGGCGCGCGAAGGCAAGTTGCAGCCGCACGAATATCAGGGCGGCACAGCCAGCCTCTCCAACCTCGGCATGTTCGGCACGAAGCAGTTCGACGCGGTGATCAACCCGCCGCAGGCGATGATCCTGGCGGTCGGCGCGGGCGAGAAGCGCCCGTGGGTGATCGACGACGCGCTCGCGATCGCCACCGTGATGAGCGCCACCGGCAGCTTCGACCACCGCGCCATCGACGGCGCCGACGGCGCCGCGCTGATGGCCGCGTTCAAGGCACTGGTGGAGGCACCGCTGGGGCTGGTGGCTTGAGGAGTGCGCGCCACCTGCTGCCGGTAGTGTTTGCCGTCCTGTCGCTCGCTGCACCAGCAACGCCGCAAATCATGATCGATGTGCCAGCACCAGATGTCATGATCGGCAAGGAAGGCCCCGATCTGGACGCATGTGTCACGCACGGAGTTATCATAGGTTCCGCAGCGTCGTCCCAAACCGCCGACGTGTTTAATTCGACCCAAGGCTGGCGCAACCGGCTTGATCGCTTGCCCGTGGGAGCGCGGGTTTGGATTTGCGATACCAAAGAGAACTGGGTTGGTGTCGTCTATCGGGGCGACGGACCTTCGGCACCCGAAGATTGCAGGGTATCGGAACCGGTTGCCGCACCGCAGGTCTATCGTGGCCCATGCCGGTCGGGATGGGTTTCCGCGACGTCCTTGGAAATAGTGGCTGGCTGATATGCCTGATCGCGATTCCTTCATCCGCGTTACCGCCATGCCGGCGGACACTAATCCTTATAGCGGGGTGGAGGCGGCCAATACCGACACCCGTTCGTGCTGAGCTTGTCGAAGCACCTGTGTCAGGCCGTTGGGCGTACGTCCCAGCTTAGCTTCGGACAAGCTCAGGGCGCACAGAGGTTGGCGATTGGCGTTTTCCTACTCGCCCCCCAATGTGCCATGGCCGCTGGTATGGCCTTCGCTTCCACCTGCTTTGCCACATTCCGCCAGGGAAACGCCTTCGCCCACAAGGCGACAATCCTTTCCCTGGACACTGTGACAAGTGTGACATCACCCCATCAAATCAGGACCCGAAATGGCTGATACCCAATACGACGTCATCGTGCTCGGCAGCGGCCCCGGCGGCTATGTCGCGGCGATCCGCTGCGCGCAGCTCGGCCTCAAGACCGCGATCGTGGAGCGCGAGAACCTGGGCGGCATCTGCCTCAACTGGGGCTGCATCCCGACCAAGGCGCTGCTGCGATCGGCCGAGATCTTCCACTATATGCAGCACGCGGGCGATTACGGCCTCAAGGTCCAGGGGATCGAGGCCGATCTTGCCGCGATCGTCAAGCGCAGCCGGGGCGTGGCCAAGCAATTGAACCAGGGCGTCACGCACCTGATGAAGAAGAACAAGATTGCGGTGCATATGGGCGAGGGCGTGCTGACCGGCGCGACTTCGCTGACGGTCAAAGGCGAGAAGGGCGAGGAGAAGCTCACCGCCAAGCACGTCATCGTCGCCACCGGCGCCCGCGCCCGCGAACTGCCCTTCGCCAAGTCCGACGGCAAGCGCGTGTGGACCTATCGCCACGCGATGGTGCCGGACGAGATGCCGAAGAATCTGCTGGTGATCGGCAGCGGCGCGATCGGGATCGAGTTCGCCAGCTTCTACAACGACATGGGCAGCGATGTGACCGTGGTCGAGATGCTCGACCGGATCGTACCGGTCGAGGATGCCGACGTCTCGGCCTTCCTCGAGAAGAGCCTGACCAAGCAGGGCATGACGATCATGACCGGCGCGGGGGTGGAGGATCTCAAGGTCTCCGCCAGCGGCGTGAAGGCGAAAATCAAGGGCAAGGATGGCAAGGTCAGCGAAACCGAGTTCAGCCACGTGATCGTCGCGGTCGGCATCGTGCCCAATACCGAGAACATCGGGCTGGAGAAGCTCGCCGAGCTGGACCGCGGCTTCATCCAGATCGATCCCTATGGCCGCACGAAGTCGAAGGGTTTGTGGGCCATCGGCGACTGCACCCCCGGCCCGTGGCTGGCGCACAAGGCGAGCCACGAGGGCGTCACCGCCGCCGAAGCGATCGCACAGGAACTGGGCAACAAGGACGTCCACCCCCACGCGCTCGACAAGGGCAACATCCCGGGTTGCACCTATTGCCACCCCCAGGTGGCCAGCGTCGGCATGACCGAGGCGAAGGCCAAGGAAGCGGGCCACGAGGTCAAGGCCGGCACCTTCCCCTTCATCGGGAACGGCAAGGCGATCGCGCTGGGCGAGGCGGAGGGCTTCATCAAGACCGTGTTCGACGCGCAGACCGGCGAACTGCTCGGCGCGCACATGATCGGCGCCGAGGTGACCGAACTGATCCAGGGCTACACCGTCGGCAAACAGCTTGAGACCACCGAGGCCGAGCTGATGCAGACCGTCTTCCCGCACCCGACGCTCAGCGAGATGATGCATGAAAGCGTGCTTGCGGCTTATGGAAGGGCGCTGCACATCTAGCCGCTGAACCGGGGAGGGCGAGATGACCGATTTCCTGATCCTCGCCTTCGTCATCCTGATGGCGGGCGTTGTCGCGGTGCCCCTGGCAACGCGGTTCGGGCTGGGGTCGGTGCTCGGCTACTTGCTGGCGGGGATGGCGCTCGCGCCCTTGCTGGGTGCGCTCAATGTCGATGTCGAAGGCTTGCAGGTCTTTGCCGAATTCGGCGTCGTGATGATGCTGTTCATCGTCGGGCTGGAACTGGAGCCCAAGGCACTGTGGGCCATGCGCGGGCGGCTGCTCGGCATGGGCGGCGGGCAGGTGGTGCTGAGCACCTTCGCGCTCGCCGCGGTGGCGCTGGCCTATGGCGAGGTGTGGCAGACTGCGCTGGCGATCGGGATGATCCTGGCGCTGTCCTCCACCGCGATCGTGGTCCAGTCGCTGACCGAGAAGGGCCTGCTGCGCAGCACCGGGGGCGAGGCGAGCTTCTCCGTCCTGCTGTTCCAGGATGTGGCGGTTATCCCGATCCTGGCGCTGCTGCCGCTGCTGGCAATGCCCGAATATGCCGCGCTGGCCGGCGAGGGCGGGCATGGGGGGCATGGCCATGGAATCGACGTGACTTCCGGAATGCCTGCCTGGCTCTCGGGCATCGTGACCGTGGGTGCGGTCGCTGCGGTGGTGCTGATCGGGGTGTTCCTGACGCGCCCGGTGTTCCGCTACATCGCGCGGGCGAACCTGCGCGAACTGTTCACCGCTGCCGCGCTGGTGTTCGTAATCGGCATCGCGCTGCTGATGAGCATGGTCGGCCTCAGCCCTGCGCTGGGCACGTTCATCGCAGGCGTCGTGCTGGCGACCAGCGAATACCGGCACGAGCTCGAAAGCGACATCGACCCCTTCAAGGGCCTGTTGCTGGGCCTGTTCTTCATCACCGTCGGCGCCGGGATCGACTTCACCCTCGCGGCGCGGGAATGGCAGACGGTGCTGTCATGGGCGGCGATCGTCATCGGGCTGAAAATCGCCGTGCTGGCGCTGATCGGATGGCTGGCTGGGCTGCGACAGCAATCGGCGTGGCTGTTCTCGCTGTCATTGCCGCAGGCGGGCGAGTTCGCATTCGTTCTGATCGCCTTTGCGCTTGCCAATGCGGTCCTGCCGCCGGACACCGCCGACCTGCTGCTGCTGGTCGTTGCGCTGACCATGCTGGTCACGCCGCTGCTGTTCATCATTTACGACAGGCTGATCGAAGCGACATACTGCAAGGGCGACGAACGCGAGCCGGACGCGATCGAGGAAGAGAACCCGATCATCATCGCCGGGCGCGGGCGCGTGGGCGGGATCGTCGACCGGATGCTCGATGCGGCGGGCCACCGTGCCACCGTGATCGACTATGACAGCGAGCACATCGAGCAGCTGAAGAAATTTGGCGTTCGCAGCTTCTTTGGCGATGCGACCCGGCCCGACCTGCTCGCCAGCGCCGGGATTGCGCGGGCAAAACTGCTGATCGTGGCGCTCGACGAACGCGACCAGATCGACAAGCTGACCCGCTATGCGATCGGCAACTACCCGAACCTGCACGTGATCGTGCGGGCCAAGGACCGCGACCATGTCTATCACCTTTGGGCGATGGGTGCGCGCGACGTGATCCGAGAAACCTACGACAGCTCGTTGCGAATGGGTCGCTCCGCCTACGAGGCCTTGGGCGCTGACCGGCAGACCGCGCAGGCGATGGCCGATGCTTGGGAGGAGCGCGACCGCACGTCGATGCGCGAAGTCGCCGACCTTTACCGCAATGACATTCCGAGCTGGGAAAACGAACCACTGCTCGCCAAAATTCGCGAACTTCGCGCCGAATGGGATCCCAAGCTGCGCGAGATGATCGACGAGATCGTCCACCGTGGAAGATAGCCGTTTGCGCCAGCGCAGGCACTTGCAATCGGACGGGGCGCGAGTATTCCAGCGCGATAATACTTAGGGGTCGCCCGTTCGAAGGCGGCATGGATGGTCGGCATGAAACCGCTCCGCCCTTGAACGAGAACACACGATCCGGGGTCGCGCGAACCGGGATTTATGCCGCAGACGCGGCCGGTTCTCGATGAGGGGGAAGAATTGCCGCACGCAGACATCGTGTTAGACAGGCATCTCGCGCGCGGGGGCGCCGGCGTGGCCGCCCGCGCCGTGCTGACTGTTTCGCTAGCCTGTTCCGCCCAAGCAGCAATCGCGCAAACCGCCCCGCCCGCGGCGCAAATCGATCCACCGTCGCGCGATGAACTGCTTCCAGCCGAAAATCGCCGGGTGCGCGAGGCAGCAACCCTGACAATCGATGGCGGTCTCGAACGGGCGCCCTGCGCGTTGGACCGAGCCGATTTCGCCGACATCAAACTGACCCTTTCCAGCGTGACCTTCACCGGGCTGGACAAGGCGCCCGGTCTGTCGCTGTCCGATACCTATCAGGATTATCTTGGTCGCGAATTGCCGCTCTCGGTATTGTGCGACGTTCGCGCCCGGGCAAACGCTGCCTTGCGCGACGCCGGTTATCTCGCTTCGGTGGAAATTCCAGAACAGCGCCTGTCCGCGGGCAATGCGGAATTTCGGGTCGTGTTCGGCCGGTTGACCGCGTTGCGGGTGCGCGGCGACGCGGGGCGTTCCGAAGCGTTGATCGCGCGCTATCTGGAGCGTCTGACGGATCAGCCGGTTTTCAACATCACGGAGGCGGAGCGGTATCTGCTGATTGCAGACGATGTGCCAGGGCTGAACGTTCGTCTTTCGCTGCGTCCTGCCGTCGGCGGAGCCCCCGGTGATCTGGTGGGCGAGATCGCAGTGGTCCGCCAGCGCGGGTTCCTCGACGTCAATTTCCAGAATCACGGATCGAGAGCGATCGGGCGGTTCGGAGGTCTCGTTCGCGGTGAGGTGTACAACCTCACCGGCATGGGTGATCGTACCTCGCTGGCGCTGTTCAGCACGCTCGATTTCTCCGAGCAACACACCGCGCAATTCGCGCATGATTTCCGCGTGGGGCGGGAAGGACTGCGCCTTGGCGGCGGCGTGACCTACAGCGTCACCAACCCCACACTCGACCTGCCCGGGTTCGCAATTGAATCGCAGACAATCCTCGCAAGCGTGCGCGCCAGCTATCCGCTGCGCCGTACCCGGCAAGATACCCTGATCGCGGAGGCCGGATTTGACTATGTCGACCAGAACCTCGACGTAAACGAGGTGCTCCTGACCCGCGACAGGGTCCGAATGGTGTACGCGCGCGTCTCGGGCGAAATGACCGACGCGGGCAGCGTTTCCCGGGTCGGCGGCTTCACGGAGTATGAGCCAAGGCGGCGGTTCACCTTCCTGCTGGAAGCGCGGCAGGGCATTGACGTATTTGCGGCCAGTCCCGATTGTCGGGCCAATCCACTTGGGTGTGTAGCAGGGGGTGCGGCGCCGCCCAGCCGCATCGAGGCAGATCCCACCCCAATCTTGCTGCGCGGGGCCGCGGGCCTGGAGCTTCGTCCCGTCCCAGCACTCGCGCTCGTGGCCCACGCCGAGGCGCAAGCCACCGGCGACGCCTTGCCTGCGTTCGAGGAATTCGCCGCGGGCAATTACTCGATAGGGCGCGGTTACGATCCGGGCGCGGTACTTGGCGACAATGGAATCGGGCTTTCGCTCGAAGCTCGCATCGGGAGCCTCGCCCCGAGGACCGCGACCGCGATCGCCTGGCAGCCCTATGTGTTTTCGGACGCTGCCTGGGCATGGAACCGCGACCCGAGCCGGCGATCGCTCAATCCGGATCGCCTTTGGTCGGCGGGCGGCGGAATCCGTGCCGCATGGGGATCGCGCTTGCAAGGTGATCTCACTCTGTCGGTCCCGCTCGCACGGCCCGATCTCGCGGTCGACCGAGGCGACATCCGGGTGATGTTCTCGCTTACCGCGCGCCTGCTTCCATGGAGATACTAACGTGGCATCGCAGACCATGAACCGTTCGAACCTGCTGGTCGGCAGCGCTTCGCTGGCGCTCGCGCTGGGCCTGGCGACTGCGCCCGGCCTGGCTTTCGCGCAAGCGTTTCAAGCCTCGCCCGAGGTCGTGTTCGGCAATGCCGACATCGACCGTTCGATCACCGGCCTTGACACGATCACCGCCAATACCCGGACCGTCGTCATCGACTGGACCCCGGACGAATTGGGTGGAAACGCGCTCGATTTCCTGCCAACCAACACGACCGCGATCTATCAAAACAACATCGACCTCATTCCCGACTTCGCCGTTCTCAATCGGATACTGCCTTCGCAGAACGGCAATATCGCCGTAATCGACGGCCGGGTTATCTCGCGCGTAGATCCCGGCAATGGCTTCATTCCCGGCGGATTCGTGGCGTTTTACTCGCCGACGGGCATCCTAGTCGGCTCGAACGCGAGCTTCGATCTCGCCGGGTTGATGTTGACGACACTCGATCCGGACATTGGCAGCTTTGCGAACTTCGGCAGCGGCGGTGGCACACTGAACCTGATCGGGGCAGCAGGCTCGGCGTCGCGCGTTCAGATCGACTCGGGCGCGCGCATCGTCGCATCGGGCGACGGCAGCTTCTTCATCGTCGCGGCACCCCAGGTCATCATGAACGGCGTGGCCGACATCAACGGCTCCACCGCATATGTCGCGGGTGAACGGGTTGACCTGACCTTTTCCGACGGGCTTTTCGACATTGTAATTCCCATCGGAACCGGCGTCGCGACCGCTATCGATCATAACGGCGCGACCGGAGGGCCCTCAAGCACCGGCCTGGGCGACAACCACGTGGTCTATGCCGTGGCGAGGGCCGAAACCAATCCGATCCAGATGCTGTTCGGCGGCAATCTCGGCTTTGCTCCGGCGGCGGTCGCGGGGATCGACAATGGCGACATCATCCTGGCGGCGAATTTCGACGTGTTCGGGCGATCGGTGAATGGCGGTTCGGTCGATCAGGGCCTCGCGGCCATCTTTCCGGATAATGCCCAGACCAGCGCGGTACGGGCCGACATCGCGATCGATGCCTTCGCCGCCACGAGCGATTTGATGGCGGTTGGAACACATGCCACCCGGGCTTCGGCGGAAGCGGGATCGAGTGCCGTTGCAGGTAACCTGCTGCTTGCTGGCGGCGAACAGGCGCTGCTGACGGTGGCGAATGGCAACGACTTCCTCGTCGACGGCGATGTGCTGGTCACCGCGACCGACTATGGGCTGCAAAGCGAAGGCAACTTCTCGCCCCCGCTCGCGAATGCCGCGGGTGGCCGGGCCGAGATCATTGCGAGCACCGGCGGCCAGATCGTGGTGGCGGGCGATGTCCTTGCCAGTGCCGACGCGATCGCCGGGTTCGACCAAGTGTTCGACGTCGCGGGCAACGCGGTGGCGGGAACCGCGTCGATCCACGGCATGGGCGGCGGGATTGGCATCGGGGGATCGGCGACCGTTAGCGCATTCGCACGTGGACCGGCCAACGCCGCACTGATTTCAGCAGGCACCGCTACGGGCGGGACCGCGCGGATGATCGCCACATTGGGTGGGCAGGTCACTGTCGATCAGGATTTCGCTGCTTTTGCGGGCGCACTCGGCGCCGACGTGAGCGCCTCGTCCAGCCAGTCTGGCGCGGCGGCAACCGGCGGCCTTGCGCTGTTGAGCGTGTTTTCTGGTGGGGGCGCGATAAGTATCGGCGGGGGAGCTGAACTGAACGCCGATGCGACCGCCGGACCGGGCAACGGTTCTGCGCCCGGCGCCAATGGCGTCGCGGGCGAGGCAGCGGTCACCGCGGACGCCCCCGGCGCGAGCATCGCAATCGTCGGCTCGGTCGCCCTGGGCGCCAATGGCGAGGGCAGCGTCAACGCGGTTGGGCTAGGGGGCAGCGGCATCGGTGGTCGCTCACGGATGTCCGCGCTGAATGGCACGATAACCGTTACGGGGGTGGTCGATGCGCGCGCGCAGGGCGTAGGCGGATCGGGACTCTCAGGGGGTGCCGGGACCGGGGGAACCGCCGGGATCGACTTCGCTGGCGGCACGGTACAGATTGCGGGCAACGCCAATTTGAACGCAGCCGGCACGGGCGGAGATGGCACTGGCGGCAATGGCGGTGCCGGCGTCGGCGGCGTGGCCAACATCGCGACCGCCACAGCCACACCCGGAGCGGCGGTCATCGCCGGCCGAGCCGAAATTTTCGCGAACGGGATTGGCGGCGACGCATTGACCGCCGGATCTAACGGCGGCCCTGGAGTTGGAGGCCAAGCCTACATCCTGACGCAAGCCGGAGCGGTGGTGCAGATCGGGCTCGCTCAAGTGATCGCAAGCGGCCAGGGCGGCACGGGCCCCGCAGCCACCGGCGGCGATGGCACGGGCGGGCTGGCCTTTATCGAAGCGCGCGGAAGCGGTAGCCGCGTCACGATCACAAGTGCACCGATCATGGGCGGCAACGCGCTCGATCAGGGCAGCGTACTCGCCGCGAACGGTATTGGCGGAAACACCACTGGCGGGCTGGGCATCGGCGGAACCGGGACTGGCGGAGTAGTGACGGCGCTGGCCCTCAACGGCGGTACGGTGGCACTCCCTCAAGATGGCGGCGTCGAGGGGCAGGCGCGGATGTTCGCGCGCGGCGAGGGCGGATCTTCCAGCGTGGCGGGCGGTGCCGGTGGATCGGCCGTCGGTGGAACCGGAACAGTCGCTGCCGACGGGGGCACGCTAACGGCAGCCAGGGTCCACCTCAGCGTGTTTGCCCAGGGCGGGTCCAGTGCGAACGCTGGCCTGGATATCGGGGGTGGCAGCGGAGCTGGCGGCGAGCGAACCATCAGGGTCAGCGGCGGCGGCGTATTGACCGCATCCTTCCCCAGCGGTGTGGCGGGCGGCGCCGGGGGCTCGGCGTCGGGATCAGGCAGGGGCGGCGACGGTTCGGGCGGCGTTGTCAGCCTCGAGGTGGACGGCGGCACGGCCAACCTGACCGGAACCTCGGTGGTTTCCGCGCAAAACACTGGCGGCAATGGTGCGACAGGCGGCGATGCCGCGATGGGAACCGCAACCGTGTTGATCGACAACGGAGGGGTTCTCAACCTGGTCGACGGCCCCTTCGGTCCTGGCCGCATGGTCGTCGGCTCCCTCTCTACCGGTGGGGCAGGCACGACGGGCGACGGCGGCGACGCGGCCTCGCAGGTGGCACGGATCATCATGACCAACGGCTCGATCAATGGCGGTTCGATCGAAGTCGTGGCGGACGCGACTGGCGGTGCCAGCACCACCGGCATGGCTGGCGCGGCGACGGGCGGAACCGCAATCTTCGCGGCGACCGATGGGACGATCGCCGCTGGGACCATCCGGGTCAGCGCCGACGCACGCGGCGGAGTCGGCCAAACCGGCACGCACGGCAACGCCGGTGCCGGAGCCGCGCAGGTTGTGTCGGGTGCCGAACTGGTCGTGACCGGCGCGATCACGACGTTCGCCGTGGCCACTTCCGGCGCCGCCACTCCGACCTCGGCAACTGGCGGCACGGCGACGGGCGGCGATGCCTCCATGGCATTCGAGGGCGGAGCGACGGTTCAGGTTGGTGGCATCCTGGCGGATGCCGGCGCGGTCGCGCTGTCGAGCGGCGACGCGAACGCTGGTACGGCAAAAGTGGATGCGTTCGACGCGGCCGTCACCACTCCTGATCTTCGGTTGCGCGCCAGCGCGAATTCGACGGGCGGACAGTCGGCGCAAGGCGGCACGACCGAACTTTCTTCCCGAGCCGGTGCCACGATCGATGCCACGACCGTCGCGCTCGAAACCATCGCGAGCGGAAGCGCGGCCAATGTCGCGGGCTCGATCGCGATCGATGCCGACGCAGGTGACATGACGACAGGATCGCTGACCGCACAGGCCGCTGGCGGCCCGACCGGCGGTGCAGTTTCCATCACTGCCGATAACGGTCGTATCGCGGTAACTGGCACCGCCGACGTACTTGCCGTGGGCGATGTGACGGTGGAGGCGGTCAACGGTGGGTTGATTGGCGGCCCCACGATAGCGGCGCCGACTGCCCGGATTGACATTTCCACCCCTGCGACGATCCGGTTCATCGGCAATAACGACAATTCAATCTCATTCGGAGGCGACCGGGTCAGGCTGGCCTCGTCAAATCTCGACATCGGTGCGGGCTCGCGCATTGGCGCCACCGTGATGACGATTGAGTCGACCAATATCTCCAACACGGCGGTGTTGGGCGGCACGACGCAAGGCGCGGGCTACACGCTGACTGCCGCCGAAATTGCTCGTATCGAAGCTGGCACTGTCGAACTTTCCGCTCCGATCGTGAATGAGGGCGATGTCGACGTGCTGCTACGAGACCTGGTCCTCACTGGGTCGCTTGACGATGGCACCAGCGACATCCTGCTTACGACACCCGGAACGATCCGGGTCGAAGGCCTGGTGGCCTATACGGATAGCCAGCCTGGGGATCGCCTGTCGATGGAGGCAGGCCGGAGGATCGAGATCGTCACCCCGGGGGGGATAGCCGCGGTGGGTTCGGGTGACGAGCCGGGTGGCGCGCTGTCGCTGCGGGCGCGTGACGTGTGGGTCGCGGACGCGGCGACAATCGCTGCCTTGCGGGTGGATCCGAATTTCGCGGGTCGTGACGACCTGCTCCTGTCAACGGCGGCTGACAGCGCGGACCCGCTCGGTTACCTGCGCGCCGGGCAGATGCAAATCGCGGTGGGCCAATCGCTGCTGGTTCGTAACACGGGAAGCGAGCGCCAGCCTGGCGGCATCCTGGTGGGCGAGGGGGGTCTGTCGATCAATGGGCGATTCGAGATCGGCGATTCCCCGGCGTTGGACGTCTTCGCGTTCGGCCGTCAGCAGACCGCACAAGGAGGGTTTGTGCTGGGGCAGGCATTTTACGAGCTGGTCAATTTCAACCGGGTCGGTGATGCGGCGACCGATTATCTCGATAGCGCGGAGCTGAACGAGTGTATTATCAACACCGGCGAATGCCGCGGCTTCAGCGAAGAGCTGATCGAAGCTGCGCCGCCGGTCAACAATCCGGTCGTGGTGGCGGGTCCCATCGAATCAGTCGATACCATCCCGCCAACGGAGGATGAAACCAACACCAGTTTCGGGTTTGATTTCCCCGGCATGATCGAAGCCCCGCTGCTCTCGCAGGATCCGTTGGTGCAAGACCCCGTAACAAGCGGCGGGGACAGCGCGCTGTATGCGTCAGATGACGAAGATGCCGGAGGGAATGGCGATGAGGATTGATCCGATGCGATTGCTCGGCACCGCAGCAATCGCGGCCGCCGCCGCCTTGATGGTCGCGCCGGCCGGGGCGCAGCAGCGGTCGTCGATCAGTCTGCGCGACAGTTTTCCGATCGGATCGGACGGGTTGTGCGAAGCGCAGATCATGGCCCCGCAGGCAGGGGGCGGGTTGTTCGACCGGCGCTATGCCGTGGTGTGCCGTGACGCCGCCGCGCCAATCGGAACGCTGTGGGTTGTGCGCGACCAAGTTGATGGCCCGGTGGAGCAACGATTCGCGGAGGACGGCTCCCGATGCCAGGCGCGGAGCACTGCTGAAGTGGCGGATACACGTCGCGGCATCCGGACGCTGAGCTGCATCAGAGACGGCGGTACGCTGCGCGAAACGCTGCTCATCCACCGGCGCAACGATCGCATTTACGCCGCGAGCGGCTTTGAGGCTTACGACGATGCGCTCGAGCTCGGAATGGCGGCGTTGCTTGCGGACCGCCCTGTAGGCGGCGAGGTTGCCATCCCGCTGACCCAGGCCGCCGACGCGCAAGCTTTTGCGCGCGCACAGGCCGAAGCGATTTCGGCCGATCGTGCCTTGGCCGAAGCTTACCGACGCGGCAACGAAGGAAGTTTCGCCGAAGCTGCCGAATTTTTCGCGTCCTCCGCGCAGGCAATGGAAAATGGTGACGCGATCGAGGCGGAGTTGAACGCCGCGCTGCAACAGTCGAACCTGGGCAACCATGCCGAAGCGCTGCGAATGTTCAACGCGGTTCGCGCCGAGGCTGCTGGCGATCCTGTGCTTGGAAGCATGCTGCGTAACTACGAGGCACTTGATGCACTCAATCGGCGCAATGCGGCGGAGGCTATCGCGACGCTCGACACACCCTTGTCCAACGGACTTACGGCGATTGACGCCGCCGACGTTCCGACGATTAGCGCGCCGCTGGCCAACCGGCTTGCGGCCGAAAACGCGCAGGTGTTGGCCGGATATGCCACTGCGTTGACGCCGCTCGAACGGATTCAACTGCTCGACGGGCAAGCCGGTTACCTGCGGGCGGCGGCGCTACGCATGCTCGGACGCGGTACTGACGCGGTTGGTCCGCTCACCGCAGCAGAAGCAACCTTGGCCGAAGTGCGCGGCGGGCGCGTCATGTCGATCGCGTGGTTGCGGGCGCAGGTCATGAGCGAACTGGCCGAGCTGGCCGAACAGCGCGGCGACATCGCCTACGCAGAAACGCTTCACCGGCGCGGTATCGCGCTGCTCGAGCAATCGTATCCGGGAACGCCGGTGCTCCAGAGCGCGCAGGCACAGCTGGCCGGGATGCTCGCTCGCACAGGCCGGGCGGCGGATGCGCTTGCGCTCTATCGGCAGATCGTAGCTGATGCCCATGGTCGGGCGACACCGGCCCTTCGAAATCTCCTTGCGCCCTATTTCGCGCTCTTGTTGCGCGAGCAGAGTGACGTCGGCGCAGCCGCCGAAATTTTCGCGGCGAGCCAGCTCTTGCAGCGCCCCGGCCTCGCCCAGACCCAGGCCGTGCTGGCCCGCGAACTTTCCGGCGGCAGCGACGAAGCGGCGCAACTGTTTCGCCGGGCAATCAATCTTGGACGCGGCATCGAGCAGGTGCGCGCTTCGATCCAGCAGCTACCGGTCGGTCCGGACGCGTCGGCTGAAACCGCAAGGATCCTGGCCGAACGCACCGCGACGCTCCAACAGCTGACCCTTCAGCAAGTCGAAACACAGCAGCAGCTGGCTGCCTATCCACGATACCGGGCGGTCACGGATACCGCGATTGACCTTGGCGAACTTCAGCAACTGCTGAGCGATGACGAAGGCTATCTCAAACTCATCGTGCTCGATCGCGACGCATATGTCGTATATGTCGACCGGGCCGGGGCGGTCGCCTATCGTGCCAAGGCGAGCCCGGCCGAACTCGACAACGCCGTGGATGGCCTGCGCGCCAGCATTGCGGTCACCGAAGGGAACGAGGTGCTGACGTTCCCGTTCGATGTCGCTGCTTCGCGCGATCTCTATCGGAAATTGTTCGGCCCATTGGGGGCGCGTCTGACCGCGCTCGCGCATCTCGTGTTTGAGCCCGATGGCGCCCTGTTGCGCTTACCGGCCAATCTGCTGGTCACTGACGACGCGAGCGTCGAGCGCTATGAAATGCGGATCGCGCGCGGCGGGGATGAGTACGACTTTCGCGACACCGCCTGGCTCGGCCGAACCACCCGCATAACAACAGCGGTCGCGGCTGCGGCGTTTCGCGACGTGCGCAATTCACGTCGTTCCGACGGCGAGAAAAGCTATCTCGGCCTCGGCGAAAACATGCCGATCGCGGGCATCGTGGGCGAGGGCAGCAGCACGCGCGCGGTCTTCGGCGAAGGTGACAAATGCCAGTGGTCGCCCATGATCTGGGGCAACCCGATCGCATCCGACGAGTTGCGTACCGCCGCGGGTCGGCTCGGCGAAACTGGCTTCGCAGGCGCGACGATCCTAACCCGCGAGGCATTTTCGGATAGCGCGGTCAAGGCATTGCCAGACCTCGCCGAATACCGGATCCTCCATTTCGCCACACACGGACTGGTGACCGCCCCTGCACCTGACTGCCCGCCGCGCCCTGCATTGCTCACGTCGTTCGGAGATGGCGATTCCGATGGGCTTTTGACGTTCGCCGAAATCTTCGCGCTGCGCCTTGATGCCGACCTGGTTATCCTTTCCGCGTGCGACACCGCCGGCAGCGCCACCGTCGGGGCCGCGCGCGAGGCGGGAGTCGTTTCGGGCGGGGAATTCGCGCTGGATGGCCTGGTGCGCGCATTTGTCGGCGCGGGCGGGCGGACCGTGCTCGCGAGCCACTGGCCGGTGCCGGACGATTACGACGCGACCCGACGCCTCATCAGCGGTCTGTTCGATGCGGCGAACCTGGGCACGGGCGAAGCCTTGCGCCGTTCACAGCTGGCCCTGATGAATGATGCGGAGACATCGCACCCGTTTTATTGGTCAGCTTTCGCGATCGTGGGTGACGGGGCGGTTCCAATCACACGCTAGCGATTCAGGCGCCCTTCGATCAGTCCATCGACCAGGCTGGGGTCGGCAAGTGTGGATGTATCACCCAGGGCGCCGAAATCGTTTTCGGCGATCTTGCGCAGGATTCGACGCATGATCTTGCCCGAACGCGTCTTCGGCAGCGCCGGAGTGAAGTGGATATGGTCAGGTGTAGCGATCGGTCCGATCTCACTTCGCACGTGGGCGCGCAGCTCATCGACCAGCGGGTCGGACGGCGTTTCGCCAGCCTTTAGCGTGACGTAGCAGTAGATACCCTGGCCCTTCACGTCGTGCGGGAAACCGACGACCGCCGCTTCCGCGACCTTGGAGTGCAGCACGAGCGCGCTTTCCACCTCCGCCGTACCCAGGCGGTGGCCCGATACGTTGATCACATCATCGACGCGGCCCGTGATCCAGTAATAGCCGTCCCTGTCGCGCCGACAGCCATCGCCGGTGAAATATTTGCCTCGATAGGCGCTGAAGTACGTCTGCACGAACCGTTCGTGGTCGCCATACACCGTGCGCGCCTGACCTGGCCAGGAGCGGCCGAGACACAGGTTACCCGATGCCGCCCCCTCCAGCACCGCGCCTTCCGCGTCGACGATTTCCGGCTGGACGCCGAAAAACGGCAGACCGGCGCTTCCCGGCTTCATGTCGTGCGCGCCGGGCAAGGTGGTGATCATCACGCCGCCCGTCTCCGTCTGCCACCAGGTATCGACCACCGGCGTCCGGCCGTACCCGACATTATCGTGATACCACCGCCACGCTTCGGGATTGATCGGCTCGCCCACGCTGCCGAGCAGACGCAGGCTTGAAAGATCGTGCCGCGCCACATGCTCTTCGCCCTCGCGCATCAATGCACGGATCGCGGTCGGGGCGGTGTAGAAGATATTGACGTGGTGCCTGGCGCAGATCCGCCAGAAGCGGTCATGATCGGGCCAGTTCGGCACGCCTTCGAAAATAAGCGCGGTCGCGCCATTCTGGAGCGGGCCATAGACGATGTAACTGTGCCCCGTGACCCAGCCGATATCAGCAGTGCACCAGTAGATTTCGCCAGGTCGGTAATCGAACACATAACGAAACGTGGTTTCGGTCCACACCGCATAGCCGCCCGTGGTGTGAAGCACGCCCTTCGGCTTCCCGGTGGAGCCCGAGGTGTAAAGGATGAACAGGGGATCCTCAGCGTCCATCGGCTCGCACGGACAATCCGCCGCGACATCGGCGGAAAGCACATGATACCAGTGATCGCGCCCGCCGGTCATCGCGACCTCCGCGCCGGTGTGACGTACCACCAGCACAGCCTTGACGGCGACCCTTGAAAGGGCGGCATCGACATTGGCCTTGAGCGGAATTCTTTTCGATCCTCGCAAACCCTCGTCGGCTGTGATCACCCAGTCGCTCGCGCAATCCTTGATCCGTCCGGCGATCGCTTCAGGCGAAAAGCCGCCGAAAACTACTGAGTGAACCGCCCCGATGCGCGCACAGGCGAGCATTGCGAACGCCCCTTCCGGAATCATCGGGAGGTAGATCGTAACCCTGTCACCCTTGGCAACACCCATTTTTCGCAAGGTATTTGCCATTTGCACGACCTCGCGCTGAAGGTCGGAATATGTGATGTGCCGGACCTCTCCGCCGGGATCGTCAGGTTCGAATATCAAGGCGACGCGTTCGCCATTGCCAGCCTTGACATGGCGATCGACGGCGTTGTGACAGATATTCAGCTTGCCTCCCTCGAACCAGCGAATCTCGACCGGGTCGAAGCTCCAATTGGCAATCGTGCCCGGTTGTTCAAACCAGTCGAGGCGTGCGGCCTGTTCACGCCAGAAGGCATCGGGTTCGGACAGGCTTCGCGCGTACATGGCGGCATATTGTTGATTGGTGCAATGCGTCCCCTCCGCGCCGAAAGCAGGCTTCTTGACCCATTCGTCGGCTGCTGACATCGCGCGTTTCTCCCGGATGGTGTGGCGGACAGGGTGGGATTCGAACCCACGGAGGGCTTGCACCCTCGCCGGTTTTCAAGACCGGTGCATTCAACCGCTCTGCCAC
>CAZEWN010000028.1:0-21459 GCA_964516135.1 uncultured Erythrobacter sp.
CAGTACGACGGTTTAGCAAACCGTTGGTTTCAGCCACTCACCCACGTCTCCGCACGACGCAAGATGCTTGCGAGGCGCGGCCTATAACGGGGTCGCGATGCTGCCGCAAGCCATGATGCTAGGCGTGCCGCCGAATTGGCTTACTCCGCAATCGGACTCGCTTCGGCGCGTTTTGGATTCGTCTCGTCGCCGGTTCATTGCCGCTTCACGTGTGAAGGACTCTTTTGCGGGTTGGACAGACATCTGCTGACCGCCGAGGAGGGATGATGAGCATTACCGTGACTTTCCGCCTCGCGATCACCGCGCTGCTCGCGGCGGGCTCGCTGGTCGCTGCACCCGTGGCGGCGCAGTCTATCGAGACCACGGATCCCAACGACTTCGCAATCGACGGCGATCTTGTCGAACAGCCGGGCGACCAGGCGACCTACCCGCAGCCGAACACCGCTGCCGAACCGGTGGTCGGCGACCAGGCCGTCGCCCCCACCTGGGCCGAGCCGGGGGCGGTTCCGGCGGAACAGGCCGTCAGCAATGTGGATGGATCGACCTACGGCGAGGATGACCTGATCGGAGCCGCCGAGGGACTGTTCGGCAAGGGCGCCGAAGGCCTCGCGCGGATGATCCAGGACCTGCTCAAGGAACAGGGGCAGCCGAACGCCTATATCGTTGGCCGCGAGGCCGGCGGGGCTTTCATCGTGGGCGCGCGCTATGGTTCGGGCACGCTGCATCACAAGGTGGAGGGACAGCGCAAGGTTTACTGGACCGGCCCTTCGATCGGTTTCGACGCGGGTGCCAACGCAGGCAATACCTTCGTGCTGGTCTATAACCTTTACGACAGTGAGGAACTCTACGAGCGTTACCCGGCTGGCGAGGGGCAGGCCTATGTCATCGGCGGCGTGACCGCGAGCTACCTTCGCAAGGGCGACACGGTGCTCATTCCGATTCGCATGGGCGCCGGCCTGCGCCTGGGGGTGAACGCGGGCTACATGAAATTTTCAAAAGAGCAGCGCTGGCTGCCGTTCTGAACCCTTCGGAAAGTCGCACGAAGCATACTTTTGAGGGCCGCAAGGGGAAATCCTGTTGCGGCCCTTTCCGCGTCGCGGCATGGCCCGTGCATGCTCGACCAACTTGCTCCCCAGGCTCCCGACGCGCTGCTCGCGCTGATCAAGCTCCACGCGTCCGACGAACGGACCGACAAGATTGATCTCGGCGTCGGGGTCTATCGCACCGGGCAAGGCGATACGCCGGTATTCGACGCGGTGAAGGCGGCAGAGGCCTGGCTGGTCGAGGAACAGGATAGCAAGGCCTACCTCGGGCCGGAGGGCGATCTCGGGTTCGTCCATGCGCTGATGCCGTATATCTTTGGCGCGGATGCGACGATGGGCGGCCGGATCGAAGGTATGCAAACACCTGGCGGCACAGGCGCGGTGCGGCTGGCATTGTCAGTGCTGCAGCGCGCGGGCGCCAGCCGGGTCTACCTGGGTGCGCCAAGCTGGCCCAACCACGCCCAGATACTCGCCGATATCGGGCTGGAACTGGCCGGCTTCGATCATGCGCTGCCCGATGGCATCGCCAATCTGGACGCGTTGCTCGAGGTGATCCGCGGCGCAGTGGCGGGCGATGTGGTGCTGCTGCATGGTTGCTGCCATAACCCCACCGGCATTGATTACACGTCGGATCAATGGGTTGCGATCGCCGCGGCGCTGGCTGATAGCCCAATCTTCCCGGTCATTGATCTTGCCTATCACGGCCTCGGCCATGGGATGGAAGAGGATGCTGCTGGCCTTCGCATGGTCCTTGCCGCAGTCCCCGAGGCGCTGATCGCCTACAGCTGCGACAAGAACTTCGGAGTCTATCGCGATCGGGTGGGTGCGCTCTACGCGATGGTCGCGCCGGGTGCGGAGTTGGGCGCTGTCTGTTCGAACCTCAATGCGCTGGCCCGGGCATCGTGGTCGATGCCGCCTGATCATGGTGGCGCCGTGGTTCGGGTCATCCTGCGTGATCCCGCTCTTACCGCGCGCTGGCTGGACGAGCTTGATACGATGCGCGCCCGGATGCGTGCGGTGCGCGCGCGTTTGGCCACGGCTGGCAGCGCGGGTGCGGTGGACCTGCGGCCGCTCGGCACGCAGAACGGCCTGTTCTCGATCCTGCCGCTCGACAAGGGGCAGGTCGAACGCATGC
This sequence comes from uncultured Erythrobacter sp., assembly GCA_964516135.1. Lineage (GTDB taxonomy): Bacteria > Pseudomonadota > Alphaproteobacteria > Sphingomonadales > Sphingomonadaceae > 34-65-8. The sequence continues at coordinate 2,179 of CAZEWN010000028.1, forward strand.
GAACCGAACATGCCGTTTACATGGCCGGCTCGGGCCGCATCAACGTCGCCGGTCTGCACGACGGCAATATCGACCGGTTCATCGCGGCGTTGACCGAGGTGACCAGCTGACACATGGACCGGCAGCCGGTTCTCGAAGGTGAGAGACTGCTGCTGCGGCCGTTGCGGGATGATGACCGCGAGGCACTCCACGCGGTTGCCGCCGATCCGCTGATCTGGCAGCAGCATCCCTGTCATGATCGCTGGCAACGCCCGGTGTTCGACGTGTTCTTTGACGAGGCGATCGGCAGCGGCGGCGCATTGGCCGCGATCGAGCGCCGCAGCGGGGTAATCGTCGGCTCGTCGCGGTTCGTGTTCCAGCCGCTGCTCGTGAATGGTCCGCTCGAAATCGGCTGGACTTTCCTGGTGCGAAACCTGTGGGGGACGGGCGCCAATCACGAGATGAAGCGGCTGATGCTTGCCCATGCCTTCGCTTGGGTCGATCGTGTTGTCTTCCGGATCGGTGAGCGCAACGTACGTTCACGGGTGGCTTGCGAGCGGATTGGCGGGGTGCTGACGGACGAGGTCGAGCGTGGCAGCTATCGCGACGAAGCGACCGTCCACGTGGTCTATGCCATTACCCGCGAACAGTTCGCCAAGGGGCCGCTCGCCAGCAGCGGCGGCGAGCCGTCATCCAATCTTGCAGGCGGCCTTTAGCAGACGTTCCTGCAATGCTCCGAAATCGGGGATCTCGACCCCGGACAGATCGGCGATCCCTTCGATCCCGTCTGCTCCCCAGCATTGTGCGAGGCGGATCGTTTCCCCTTGCACGCCCTTTCCAGTCTTGAGCGACTGGAACGTCCGCACGACCGGGCGCGCGGCATCGTCGTGGTCGATATCGACCACCATGGCCAGTTTGCCGGAGCGCAAGGCCACGAAGGTGCCGATCGGGTAGACGCCGACGCTTTCGATGAACGCGCGCATGATTTCGGGATCGTACTTGTCGCTTTCCGCGACCAGTACCTCGATCGCCGCGGCCGGATCTATCGGAGGGCGGCCGAATCCGCCGCCGACCAGATAATCGAACTCGTCGCAAATCGCGGCCATGCGGGATAACAGGTCAATCTCGGGCCCGCGAAGGCCATTGGGATAGCCGCTGCCGTCCATCCGCTCATGATGGTTGCGCGCTACCGCCAGCACGCTTTCCGGAATGCCGCCGGCGACACACAGCATATCGTGACCGAACAGGATATGCTGGTCGAGCAACTGCTGACGCAGGGCGCGGTAATCGCCTTCGACATGGTCGAGCGAGTCGGGCAGCCTGCCAACGCCGACATCCATCAGCAGACCGGCCATTCCAGCCTCGTATGTTTCGGCCGGTGACAGGCGCAACTTACGCGCGAGCGCGATCATCAGCGCGCAAACGGAAAGCGCGTGGCGATAGGTTTCCTGTTTGTCGCGTTGGCACCGCAACAAGCCGGCAAAGGCGTGGATGTTGCGCTGCACCGAGGTGTAGATTTCCTCAACGACCGGCTCGACATCGCCGACCGCGACACCCTTGCCCAGTCGTGCCTTGAGAAACGCTTGCGAGATCAGGCGGCGAGAGCGGTTGGCAGCTGCCTGTGCCGCGCCGAATTCGCGCGCGATCGGCAGCGGAGTCTCGCTCCCGCCCCGTGGCCCTCGCAGCGACCCGATGGCACGTGGCACCCCACGGTGAAGCGGCGCGCTTGGGGAAGGTGGCGGAGGTGCCGGCGGCAATGAGACCTTGCGCTGCGGTTTGGGCTCGACCCGCTGGCTTCGGCTCTCATCGATGATGACCCCGGCGACGCCGCTGCCACGTAGCACTTCCAGGTCGCCGGCATCGGTCAGCACGAACCGGCGCCGCCAGAATGGATGGGAGAACCAGTTCCCCTCAAGGCGCTGGATGAACATTCCCAATTCGACTTCGGATGCGTCGATACGTCGCAGCATGCCAACCCCCTTCGGATCGGGGGAACTACGGTCAAATCGCCAAGAATGCGTAAACGCAATTCGGATAAGGGACCGAAAATAATGGATTATTGTACAAATGCGACATCGCGGTTATCCGCCGCGAAGACTCTGCATCCGTTGCAGGTAGCGGGCCAACACGTCGATCTCCAGGTTGACGCGGTCGCCCTCCGCGAGGGTGCCAAGGGTGGTCACTTCACCCGTATGCGGGATCAGGTTCAGGGCGAAATCGCAGGCACGATCGGCACGGTCGCGCACGTCGTTGACGGTAAGCGATACGCCGTCAACCGTGATTGACCCTTTGGCCGCGATGTACGGCGCAAAATCGGCGCGGGCGCGAATGGCGATGCGGCGTGATCCGCCGTCTTCCTTGATCATCACGACCTCGCCCACCGTATCCACATGGCCTGTAACGATATGCCCGCCAAGCTCGTCACCTAACCGCAGCGCGGTCTCCAGGTTCAGCCGCCGCCCGTTCTCCCACATTCCTGGGACTGTCCGATCGACCGTTTCGCCCGAAACATCGACCGCGAACCACGCGTCGCCCCGCATGCCGCCCCTGTTCACCACCGTCAGGCAAACGCCCGAGCACGCGATAGAGGCTCCGATCGCGATGCTCGCCGGGTCATAGGGGCAAGCGATGCGGACGCGCAGGTCGCCGGGGTTTTCGACGGAAGTTATCGTTCCGATGGCGGTTACGATTCCGGTGAACATGCGCTTTCCCATCCCTCGTGCCGGTCGGATTGTACGCAGTCCCAGGCCTCGAAACTATCAGGTCCCAGCATCCGCCGCTCGGCCAGATGCCAGCGTGCCTCCGCATCGGCAAGCGACAACGGCGCGATTTCGTCAGGCGCCGCGATGCCGGCGCCGAGCATCACCGGCGCGCGGTATATTTCGAGGCGGTCGACCAACCGTTCGGCCATGAACACCGCCGCCGCGGACGCCCCACCTTCGAGATAGAGGTACTGCACCCCATCAAGCGCGAAAATGTCGCGCGGCGCGCGGAGGGGGGTCACGCCGGGCGGCAAGTCACGCTGCGTCAAAACCAGTCGGCGCGGGCTGCGCTCCGCCAGACCCCTCAACCGGACGTCAAGTCGCGGCGAATCAGTTCGCCACGTTGCGCCTCCGACCAGGATCGCGTCGGCGAAGGCACGATGGGCGTGGACGTGCGCTCGCGCTGCCATGCTGGTGAGCCAGCGTGTTTCGCCATGGCCAGGAGAGATGAAGCCATCCGCCGAAACCGCGAGCTTGAGCGTGACATGCGGGCGCCCGAGCGTACGCATGGCATGATAACCCCGCAGGCTCGCCGCGGCGGCCGCGCATGGCATGACATCGGCCTTTATCCCCGCTGCCCGAAGGCGTGCGAGCCCGGCACCCGCCGTTCGCGGATCAGGATCGGCGGCCCCGACCACGACCCGCGCCGGGGCTGCCTCGGCCAGCAGTTCGGCACATGTTGGGCCCCGTGCTGAAGCATGCGCGCAGGGTTCGAGCGTGACGTACACCGTAGCGTCGCGCGTGCGAGCACCTGCCTCTGCAAGCGCGGTCGCCTCGGCATGGGGGCGCCCGCCAGGCTGGGTCCACCCACGGCCCACGATCCGGCCCTGACTGACGATCAGGCAGCCAACGGCGGGATTCGGGCGGCTGAGCGGTCGTCCACGCGCGGCAAGGCGTGCGGTCGCCGCCAGCCAGTCGTCGTCAGTCGGGCTGATCGGCAATGGGTTCGCCCATCAGTTCACGCCGCTGCGCTTCGCGCGCGGCAGCTTCAGCCGCGCGTTCGCGGGCGATCCTTGCGTCGATCGCGTCGACGTCCATGCCCGTGGCCCGGCCGAGATCGCGGTAAATCTCGCGGCGCCGTTCATCGCGGGCTTCGCGCGCCGCGCGGCGCTCATCCTGCAACGCCTGGTTCGCCCGGTTGGAGGCAATGATCTCGGCCTCGGTGCGCGCCGGGTCGAACGTAGTGATATAGGTCACCTCGGGCCGGGCGGGGGGAATGTACGCCTCCTGCCAGATGATTGTCGAAAGGATGCCACCGGTGATCAGAAAAGAGGCGGCCAGGATCGGCCATCGGTACGGATTAGGGCGACGAAATTCGTGCCAGAAATCGGCGATTCCACCCCTGGGGTTGAATTTGCTCAGATAACCCATGCGGCGATAGATAGGGCCTTGCGTGAGCGCGCGCCAGTGGCGCGCTCAGAATGCGGCATATAGCGCGCGGCCATTGGATTTGAGCCATCGTTCAGCCTCGGCCAGCTTCGGGCCGTAAAGCCGCGCGAGCAAGGCGTGGAACGCGCGACCATGATCGAAATGCACGAGATGGGCCACTTCGTGCGCGACAACCGACTGGCGAACCGGGTCGGGGGCCATGATCAATCGCCAGTTGATCCTGACCGTCCCATCGCTCGCGCAGCTACCCCAGCGTCGGTTTGCACGCGAGAGCCGCAGCGAGGGAACCACGACACCGGCAGCGTGACAATAATCAGCCAGATCGCGCGTCAGAAGTTCGACGGCGCGCGCCTCCAGCCAGCGGCGCACCCTGCTCTCCAGAGCGCGGTCGGCGCCGCCTACGCGCAATATCGTGCCATCCAGTTCAGGAGCGCGCGGATAGCCCGCGGACCACGCGATCCGCACCGGTGCGCCGCGATAGGGGAAGCAAGCGCCATCGTGTATCACGACCCGCGGCGCCAGTGATTCCAACTGCGCCGCGAGCCAGTCGCTACGCTCGCGTGCAAACGAGACCGCATCCATAGTGCGGCCCCAACGCGGGATCGACAGGCGTATCTCGCTGCCATCAGGGGCCAAACGCATCGTCATTCTGCGAGCGGTCGGATGCCGCCGGATGGCGATCGGCAGGGCGCGCCCGGCAACCTCGATCGTGCTGTCCCCCGCGGGGCGGCGAAGCCAGTCGATCATCGCGGCGCGATCCATTCCACGACGTGATGTTCGAGTGGTCCGGCATCCTGCTCGCTCACCACGCGCCCCCCAACCGACACGCCTGCCCGCTCCATTGCCGCGCTGTCTCCGGTGAGGAGATGATGCCAGGTAGGCAGCGGCTCGCCATCGGCGCGCAGGCGATAGGCGCACGTTGCTGGCAGCCACGGCACCTGGTCGACGATCCGCAAGGTCAGTCGCAGGCAATCGGGCACGAATGCCCGGCGATGGCGATAGTCGCGGCAGCGCGCGGTCTGGGTATCGAGCAGCTTGCATGCGACATTGGTGTGCGCGATTTCGCCAGTGTCCTCGTCTTCCAGTTTGTGCAGGCAACATTGTCCGCACCCGTCGCAAAGTGATTCCCATTCGGCGCGGGAAAGCTCGGCCAGTGGCAGTTCCCAGAAGCGCTGCCTCAACGCACCCATTTCGCCAATTCCGCGGCCACCGCTTCGCCACCCTGGTCCGTCGGCAACATCGCGACCGGCTCGCCCTGCGGATCGAACAGATAGACGATGTTCGAATGGTTCATGAGATAGGCGCCGTCCCCCGTTGTTTCGCCCTTGCTGAAATAGACGCCGAAGCGATCGGCGGCCGCCTTGATCGATTCGGGTGTGCCGGTCAGCCCTATTGCCTTGTCGGAAAAAGCGGCGACGAACTCGCCGACCTTTGCGGGCGTGTCACGCTCCGGGTCGATCGAAATGAAGATCGGTACGATGTTCGCTGCCAGTTCCGGTTCCCGCTGCGTGTAAAGCTTGAGGCCTTGCGCGATGCGAGACATGTCGGTGGGGCAAATATCAGGGCAAAACGTAAAACCGAAATAGACGATCCGCCACTTGCCCGCGAAATCGCCCCACCTAACGGTGCCGCCGTCTGGCCCCGACAGTGCGAAATCGCCCCCGATCGCAGCGCCGGCCAGCGGCGCCTGGTCGAGCGGAGGCTGGGCAGGTGAAGCGGAGCAGGCGGCAAGCGCTGCCAATAGCGGCAAGACGAGATTTCGGGGGGTTGGAAGCATGGCGCGGCGGTTCATGCTCTGCTAACCGCATTATCGCAAGTGACGAGTGACGTCCGTCACGCAGACGTTGGCAAGACAGGGAATGGAACATGGCGCGCGCAACGATCCGCAAGGCCGGCTGGTGGGCAGCATTGGCCGCGAGTGCGCTGGCCGTGCCCGCGGCGGCGCAGATGTTTTCCGAAGGTTACGAGTTTCTGAAGGCGGTAAAGGATCGCGACGGCACCGCTGCCACCAATGCCCTCAATCAGCCCGGCTCGGTCCTGGTCAACGCGCGCGACATCGCTTCGGGAGAGACGGCGCTGCACATCGTGGTCCAGCGGCGCGACCTGGTCTGGTTGCGGTTCCTGCTGCAGAAGGGCGCCAATCCCAACATTGCGGCAAAGAACGGGGTCACTCCCCTGGTCCTTGCCACCAATCTCGGTTTCAATGACGGGGTCGAGGCGCTGGTCGATGGCGGCGCCCGCATCGACGTCACCAATGCAGCGGGCGAAACGCCGCTGATCGCCGCCGTGCACCGGCGCGACACCGCGCTGGTGCGGCTGCTGCTTGCGAAAGGGGCGAATGCAGATCGGACCGACAATTCCGGCCGCTCTGCGCGCGATTATGCCAGTCTCATGAATGCCAATGGACCGCTGATGGCGGAATTCGCGCGTGCCGACGCCGAACGGGGCGGGGCTGGCGCCGACCAATCCTATGGCCCGAGAGGCTGACTATGACGGCAATGGCCGAACTGACGCTGGACGAGCTGCGAATCGCGCTTGCGCCAGAGATCGCGCGCGCGGCGGTGTTCGATGGCTGGAGCAATCGCGCGGTGCACAATGCCGCCATTGCGGCGGGCGCAGATCCGGACGTTGCCCTGCTGGCCTATCCAGGTGGCGCGATGGACATGATCGATGGTTGGGCCGGGGCGATCGATGCCGCGATGGCGCGCGACCTGCCCATGCCAACGTTGGCCACTATGCCGATCCGCGAGCGTATCCGGCGACTGGTTCAATACCGCCTCGACGCGGCGCTGCCCGAGGAGGAGGCGCTGCGCCGTGCGCTCGCGATCATGGCGATGCCGCAGAACGCCGCGCGAGCGGCGGCACTCGGTTGGCGCAGCGCGGATAGCATGTGGCGTCTCGCCGGCGACACCGCGACTGATTACAACCACTATACCAAGCGCGCGATGCTGGGTTCGATCTACGCCGCGACACTGGCGGTGTTCGTCAGTGATGAAAGCGAGAGGAAGGCGGATACGCGCGCATTCCTGGAGCGGCGAATAGAGGGCGTGATGCGGATCGAGAAAGCGAAAGCGAGACTGCTCGGTTCAAACCGCGAAGGGTTCAGCCTGCCGCGCTTTCTCGGCCGACTGCGTTACCCCGTCCGCTAGCGCTTATTGATAATGAGTTGCAATTAGCTGTCAGCTGCCATAGGCGGCAGGGATGACGCTTGATGAACTCGCGCGCGGGCGGCGCGCACGAATTACCACCGTCGACTGGACCATGCTTCCGGTGGACGAGGGCAAGCGTCTGCGCCTGCTCGGAATTGACGAAGGCGCCCAGGTCGAAGTCGCGCATCGCGGCGTGTTCGCGACGCGCGACCCGCTGGCGATCCGCGTTGGCGCGATGACGGTGGCCCTGCGGCGCGTCCATGCGGCGGCGATGCGGATCGAGGCGGCATGAGGTCGCCGCGCACCGCCGCACTGGTCGGTAACCCCAATGCGGGGAAGAGCGCCCTGTTCAACGCGCTGACCGGCGCGCGACAGAAGATCGCCAATTACCCTGGCGTGACGGTCGAGCGCAAATCGGGGCGATTGATCCTTCCGAATGGCGAGCCCGTCACGCTGATTGATTTGCCCGGCGCCTATTCCTTCGATCCGACCAGCCCTGACGAGGATGTAACCCGCAAGGTCGTGCATGGCGAGTTGGTGGGCGAAGCGCAGCCCGAAGTTCTGATCGCCGTCGTCGATGCGGCCAATCTGGAACAGCATCTTGTGTTCGCGCAGGAAGTTATTGCGGTCGGCCGCCCGGTGGTCGTCGCGTTGAACATGATGGACCTGGCCGAACGCGACGGATTGGTGATCGACCCGGCCGCGCTATCGAGCGCGCTCGGGGTGCCAGTCGTCGCCACTGTCGCCGTGCGCCGGCGCGGGCTCGAAGACCTAGTCGCCGCGATTTCTCGCGCCTCCGTCGATGGCGCGCGGCCAACCTCGCGGCATCTGACGCTGACCGAGCGACGCCTTGCGGCAAGGAACGTCGCGCGCGCGGCGATCCTGTCGCGGACCAAGGCGCACATGGTTCACGCCGGGCTCGACCGCGTGCTGCTTCATCCGTGGATCGGGCCGCTGATCCTGTGCGCGCTGCTGTTTGTGATGTTCCAGGCGGTATTCGCCTGGGCGACACCGTTCGCCGACGCCATCGAGGCCGGGGGGGTCTTGGCGTCCGACTGGATAAAGGCCACGTTCGCAGCCGGGTTCCTGCGGGACTTCATCACGGAGGGGGTGATCGCCGGGGTTGGATCGGTGGTGGTCTTCCTGCCGCAGATCATGATCCTGTTCGCGTTCATCCTGTTGATGGAGGCATCGGGATACATGGCGCGCGCTGCCTTCCTGATGGACCGGCTGATGGCGGGCGTCGGCCTGTCTGGGCGCAGCTTCATTCCGCTGCTGTCGAGCTTCGCCTGCGCCATTCCAGGCATCATGGCGACCCGCAGCATCGCGGACCCAAAGGACCGGCTGACCACGATCCTGATTGCCCCGCTGATGACCTGTTCCGCCCGGCTGCCGGTCTATGCGGTCATCATCGGGGCCGTCATTCCAGCCACGACAGTTGGGCCAGGGATCGGGTTGCAGGGACTTGTCCTGTTCGCGCTGTATATCGCGGGGATCGCCGGCGCGATGGCCGCCGCGCTCGTGCTGCGCGCCAGTGTGACCAAGGGCGCGGCGTCGGGCTTCATCATGGAAATGCCGCGCTATCAGTGGCCGCGTCTGGGCGATCTACTGATCGGGCTGTGGCAGCGCGCCTGGGTGTTCCTGCGCCGTGCGGGGACGATCATCTTCGCAGTGACGGTGGTGCTGTGGCTGCTGCTCACGTTCCCGCGCGCGGGCCAGGGCGAGAACCAGCTCGATGTGTCCTACGCCGGGCAAGTGGCGAGTGCGATGCAGCCCGCATTCGAGCCAATCGGCTTTAACCGTGAAATGACCCTGGCCCTGGTCCCGGCGATGGCCGCGCGCGAAGTCGCGGTTGCCAGCCTCGCGACGACCTATGCGGTTGCCGCGGACGACGAGGACGCGACGATGGCGGCGCTGGAGGCGCAGGTCGCCGCGCGCTGGAGCCTGCCCACCGCGCTTGCTTTCCTCGCCTGGTTCGTGTTCGCGCCGCAATGCCTGTCCACGATCGCGGTCGCCCGGCGCGAGACAAACGGGTGGAAATGGCCGGGGTTCATGTTGGCCTACCTGTTCGGCCTTGCCTACGTTTTTGCGGGACTGACATACTGGTTGGCGGTCGTGGCGGGCCTTTAGCGGCGGAATAGGAAGAATTGTTCATGGCAGGCTGGCGACCCGTCCGGCACCGGCCTATGTCTTCGCGGGAATCACCTACCGGGTCGCAACCGCGATCGGCTTATAGCGAAGGATGAAGGAATGGCCGGGTCTCTCAACAAGGTAATGCTGATCGGGAACCTCGGCGCCGATCCTGAGATCCGCAGTTTCCAGAACGGCGGCAAGGTCGCGAACCTGCGGATCGCGACCAGCGAGACGTGGAAGGATCGCAATTCGGGCGAGCGGCAGGAACGGACCGAATGGCATACGGTGGCGATCTTTTCCGAAGGCCTGATTGGCGTGGTGGAGCGCTATCTGCGGAAAGGCAGCAAGGTGTACATCGAGGGTCAGCTGCAGACGCGCAAATGGCAGGATCAGTCGGGTAACGATCGTTATTCGACCGAGGTGGTCATCCGCGGAATGAATGGCTCGTTGACCATGCTCGATGGGCCAGGCGGTGGCGCGGGCAGTGGTGGCCAGCGTAGCGGCGGCGGATCTTGGGACCAGGGCGGCGGATCACAGCAGAGTGGGGGCGGCAATGACTGGCGCGGCGGGGGCGGCGGCGGATCGGGCGGCAGTCAGGGTGGCGGATCGAATTACGACGATCTGGACGACGACATTCCTTTCTGATCAGTTGCCGCGCAAGGCCCTCAGCGCATCGGCAAGCGGTCCGGTGGGCGTGTCGTCGCCGGTGATCCCCGCATCGCGGCGCGCCGCCTCGGCTTGCGGACCCACCGCATACGGATCAATCGCCAGCGCGAGGGTCTGCGCCACGGCTTCGCCCAGATCGAAGCTGTCGCCTTCATACTCGATCTCGTCGATCTCGCTCGAATCGATTTCGAGGTCGATTTCCTCGCTTGCGGGGTTCCCTCCGGCAGCGACAAACCGCATCGCCAGCGGTTCCGCGATGTGTTGAGGCAGGTCTTCGCCCGATACCGCGCATGCCTGGGTCAGGTCGACCTCCAGGTTACCCTCGGCGAGGATCGCGCGGGTATGTTCGCTCAGGATGACGGTGGCGATCAATCGGTCGATCGCGATCACGCCAAACCGCAGCGCAAGCGCAGCGCGTTCCCCGGCACTTGCTTCGATCACGATCGGTGCCTGTGGCAATGGACGGACACGGACCGGGCGGGACAATTCAAGAGCTGTCACCGCGCTATCGCCCCCGCCAGGATCGCATCCGCGTCATCGGCATCAAGCTTTTGGGCAAGCGCCACCAAGTGCGCCGCCAGTGCACGACCGCGATCATCGACCGCGCAGTTGCGCGCGACCACATCCCCTACTGCTCCAACATCGCGCCCTGCCTCGCGTAAAGCGCCAAGCCGTCCGCCAAGGACGGAAACGAGCCGCCCGACTTGCTTGCCGAGTGTGGGATCGCCCATGCCGGTTTCACGCAGCTGCCCGTCCATGTCGTCGACGAACAGCTCGGTCAGATAAACGCTGCCCGGTTTGAGCCGATCCTCCCGTTCCATCCGGAGCAGGACCATGGCCAGCACAAGGGTGATCATGTCAAACCGACCTTGCACCGTGTCGGCCATGCCGTGGTCAGCATACCAAGCAGGCGCGCGCGACAGTTCGACGATGCGACGCCACAGCGGGCGCAGCGCGTCCTTCGGATCGGGATCGCGGGCGAACAGGCGTTTCATGAGACTCATGCGCGGCATGTAGGCGCCCAATCGTTCAGCGGCAATTCAAGCCGCGTCGCGCACCTCGCCGTGGCTTGCCGGTGGTGCCCCGTTGCAAGGTCGAGCCGGGCGCCCTAAGGCTCGGCGCGAACATTCAACATGCCGTGGGCGGCTACGCCGGAAGGCATCCACGCGAGGGAAGCGAGTTTCCATGCAGGTAGGCAAGGCTCTGGGCGCGACCGCGATGACGCTGGCAGCGTTTGCCGTGAGCGGGTGCAGTTCGATCCGCGAGAGCCGCGGCTATATTCAGGACGCCACCTTGATGACGAGCGTGCAGCCCGGCATCGACAACCGGCAGTCGGTCACGGCTACGCTTGGGCGGCCCAGCTTCACCAGCCAGTATGGCACGCCTACCTGGTACTACGTTTCGAGCATCACGGGGCGCAGTGCGTTCACCCAGCCGCAGATCAAGGTGCATTCGGTTCTGGCCGTGCAGTTCGATGAGGCGGGTAATGTCGTGTCGGCGGAAACCACGGGGATGGAACGCGTGGTGGCGCTGCAACCCGACGGCGACAAGACGCCGACGCTCGGGCGCGAGCGCAGTTTCTTCGAGGATCTGTTCGGCAACATCGGCCAGGTCGGCGCGGGTGGTGGCCCCGCTGGCGGGGCTGGGCCCGGCGGCTGACTTGACCGGCGCTTTGCGCGCACCATATCGCGCCGCATGAACGAACATGCGAGGAGCCACGGCCTGGTCCAGTGGCACGGCACCACCATCATCGGCGTCAGCAAGAACGGCACGACCGCGATCGCGGGCGATGGCCAGGTTTCCATGGGCAATACGGTGATGAAGCCGAACGCCCGCAAGGTACGGCGCATTGGCGGGGGGAAAGTGGTGGCCGGTTTCGCCGGTGCCACGGCCGATGCCTTTACGCTGTTCGAACGGTTGGAGAAGAAGCTGGAGCAGTATTCCGGCCAACTGATGCGCGCCGCGGTGGAATTGGCCAAGGACTGGCGGACCGACAAGTACCTGCGGAATCTGGAGGCGCTGATGATCGTCGCGGACGACACCACTCTGTTGGTCCTGACCGGCAATGGCGACGTCCTGGAGCCCGAAGGCGGGATCGCTGCGATCGGTTCGGGCGGCAATTACGCGCTCGCTGCCGCGCGCGCGATCGACCACTACGAAGACGATGCCGAAACGATCGCTCGCAAGGCGATGGCGGTCGCGGCTGAAATCTGCGTGTTCACCAATGACAATGTGACGGTGGAAACCGTCTAAGCCGTCGTCCCTCAGGGGAGACAGTTGGGAGCGTGGGCAGCGCGGCAGCCCTCTCAACTTCGACCGATAGGAAGAAAATGACCCAGTCACTCACCCCCAAGGCGATTGTCGCCGCGCTTGATGAACACATCATCGGCCAGAAAGACGCCAAGCGCGCGGTCGCCGTAGCGTTGCGAAATCGCTGGCGACGGCAGCAGTTGGGTCCCGAACTGCGCGACGAGGTGACGCCCAAGAACATCCTGATGATCGGCCCCACGGGCTGCGGCAAGACCGAAATCAGCCGCCGCCTGGCGAAGCTCGCGGACGCCCCCTTCGTGAAGGTCGAGGCGACCAAGTTTACCGAAGTCGGTTATGTCGGCCGCGATGTCGAACAGATCGCGCGCGACCTGGTCGAGGAAGCGATCCGGTTGGAAAAGGACCGCCGCCGCGAGGCGGTGCGCGAGGCGGCGAGCAAGGCGGCGATGGACCGCCTCTTGAAGGCCTTGGTCGGCGAGAACGCCAGCGAGGCGACGCGCGAATCGTTCCGCGCCCGGATCGTCGAAAATGCGATGAACGATACCGAAGTCGAGATCGAGGTCGAGGACACGCCCCAGATGCCGTTCGAGTTGCCCGGCATGGGCGGCAATGTGGGCATGATCAACCTGTCCGACATGCTGGGCAAGGCGATGGGCAAGCAAAACCTCAAGCGGCGCAAGCTCAAGGTGCCCGACGCCTGGGACAAGCTGGTCGAGGAAGAAGCCGAGCGGCGCATGGACCAGGACGACGTCGCGCGCGTAGCGCTGGAAAACGCCGAGACGAACGGCATCGTATTCCTCGACGAAATCGACAAGATCGCCGTCAGCGACGTGCGCGGCGGCAGCGTCAGCCGCGAGGGCGTGCAGCGCGACCTGCTGCCGCTGATCGAGGGGACGACCGTTTCCACCAAGTACGGTCCGATGAAGACGGACCACGTGCTGTTCATCGCCAGCGGCGCATTTCACGTGGCCAAGCCAAGCGACATGCTGCCCGAACTGCAGGGCCGGCTTCCCATCAGGGTCGAACTGCGCGCGCTGACGGAGGAGGACTTCGTTCGCATCCTGAGCGAAACCCGCGCCAATCTGGTCGCGCAATATCGCGCGCTGTTGGGGACCGAGCGGGTGACGCTGGAAATCACCGACGATGCTGTCGCCGAGGTCGCGAGGATCGCGGCACAGGTCAACCAGAGCGTCGAGAACATCGGCGCGCGCCGCCTGCAGACGGTCATGGAGAAACTGCTCGAGGAACTCAGCTTCGCCGCGGAGGATCATCAGGGAGAAACCGTGACGATCGACGCCGCTTACGTGCGCGAGCGCCTGAGCGAACTGGCTGGCGACGCCGACCTGAGCAAATACATCTTGTAGCAGTATTGGCGCATGGCATGTTCTCCGAGAGGAGAACTGCCATGCCGACTGGTCGCTGCCACTGCGGTAGAGTCGCCTACGCCTTTCAGGGCGGCATACGCCATTGTTCCGTCTGTCATTGCGAGGACTGCCGAAAGTGTTCCGGCGCGCCGAGCGTTGCCTGGATGGCGGTCGCGAGCGATGACTTCGCGATTGAGCAAGGCCAGCCAAAGCTATATCGGTCATCGCCCGATGCCGAACGGTGGTTCTGCGGTGATTGCGGCACCGGGCTCTACTACGTCAACGAAAACACCTTGCCTGGGCTGGTTGACATCCAGGTTGCGACCTTGGACGATCCCGAAGCGTTTCCGCCGCAAATCCATGTTCAGATGGCGGATGCGATCAATTGGGAATCGAGACTCGACCAACTTCGGAAGTTTGACCGCTATCCGAGCGGCTAGCGTTTACTCCGTCGGCTCGCCCAGCGTCTCGCGCTCGGCCTGCTGGCGCGCCCACATTTCCGCATAAAGTCCGTCGCGGCGCAGCAGTTCGGCGTGTCGGCCCTGCTCCGCCAGCTTGCCATGATCGAGCACCAAAATGGTGTCGGCATCGGCCACGGTCGAGAGCCGGTGCGCGATCGAGATCGAGGTGCGATTCGCGCTGACGCGGTGCAGCGTCGCAAGGATTTCCTGTTCGGTGCGCGAATCGAGTGCGCTGGTGGCCTCGTCCAGCAAAAGGATCGGCGGGTTCTTCACCAGCGTTCGGGCGATCGCGACGCGCTGCTTCTCGCCACCGGACAACTTCAATCCCCGCTCTCCGACCTCGGTGTCGAACCCCGCTGGAAGGCGTTCGATGAATGGCAGGATCGCCGCGTCGCGCGCGGCCGCGACGACGCCTTCGTGCTCCGTGCCTGCGCGCCCGTAACCGATGTTGTAGCCGATGGTGTCGTTGAACAGCACGCTGTCCTGCGGGACGATTCCGATCGCCGCGCGCAAGGATTGCTGCGTTACGGAACGGATGTCCTGCCCGTCGATCAGGATGCGGCCTTGCCAAGGGTCGTAGAACCGGAACAGCAGGCGCGCGATTGTGCTCTTTCCCGCACCCGAGGGGCCGACCACGGCGACTTGCGCCCCTGCCGGCACTTCGAAGCTGAGGCCGTGAAGGATGGTCCGATCGGGCTCGTATCCAAACATCACGTCTTCGAACACAACCGACGGGTGGCGTACTATCAGCGCCGGCGCGCCCTCGGCATCGCGCACTTCGACCTCGGTATCGATCAGCGCGAACATCGCCGCCATGTCGACGATCCCCTGCCGCACGGTGCGGTAAACCATCCCCAGCAGGTCGAGCGGGCGGAACAGCTGGATCAGGTAAGTGTTCACGAACACCAGGTCGCCCGTGGTCAGCGATCCGCGGCTCCAGCCCCACACCGTCCACGCCATCGCGCCGCCCAGCAGGGCGTTCGTAATGACGGCCTGCGCGACATTGAGCAGGGCCAGCGAGTTTTCGCTGCGGATCGCGGCCTCGGCGTAGGAGCGCGCTGCCTGGCCATAGCGCGCCTGCTCACGGCCCTCGGCGCCGAAATACTTCACCGTTTCGTAGTTGAGCAGCGAATCGACGGCCCGCGACAGCGCTTGCCCATCAAGGTCGTTCATCTGGCGCCTGAGTTCATTGCGCCATTCGGTGATCCAGCGCGTCACCCCGACGTAGGCGGCCACCGCCAAGGCCGTTGCGACCACAAGCCCCCAGCCGAAACTGAAATAGAAAATCACCCCGACGGCGATCAGTTCGACCACGGTCGGCGCGATGTTGAACAGCAGGAAATAGAGCATCACGTCGATGCTCTTGGTTCCGCGCTCAATCGTTTTCGTCACTTCACCGGTGCGACGCGCGAGGTGGAAGCGCAGGGACAGCCGGTGCAGCCGTGCGAAGACATCTTCGGCCAGCGAACGGGTCGCCTCCTGCCCCACGCGCTCGAACACCGCGTTGCGGGCGTTGTCGAACGCTACCGAGGCGAGCCGCCCGGCGGAATAAGCGATCACGAACGCGATCGCCACCATCGCGCCTTCGTTGGCAGGCGTGGTCATCGCGTCGACCGCGCGCTTATAGGCGTAGGGCAGGGCGAGCGTCGTTGCCTTGGCCAGCATGACCAGCATCATCGCGCCCACGATACGGCGTTTCAGTGCGGGGTGGTCGCGGGGCCAGAGGTAGGGGATGAATCGCCTGAGCGTTGCCCAGCCGTCATGGTCATGCAGGTGCGGGGCAGCGGTTTCGGGCGGCATCGCGCCCCATGTGGCGTGCGCCGCGGGCGGGCGCAATGGGGCGCCCGGTGGGAGCCTGGATCAGAGCCGCGAAGGCGTCCGGCCGGAAATCGGCGAAGAACCGAAGCCGGATGAGGCGGGCGTATCGAACAGCACGGTTCGTGCCTCGAAATCGATCGCGACCCGGTCGAACACGCGCATTTCCCGCATGCCGAGTACCAATGCCGGCTCGTCGGCGAGGCCAAGCGCCTCGAATGCGGGACTTTCGGCGAACATGATCACCAGGTTGTTCAGCTGCATGTCCTTGATCCGCAGACTCCGCGCGAAATCGACCGCGCCGCTCAACTGCTGCCCGTGAACATCGGTTGTCTGGCCTGTCTCGCGCTGTTTCGCCCGCAGCCGGCGCATAAGCGCCATGTTGCCGATGCTGCCCTGTGCGCCAGTATCGACGATCACGGCTGTGCGCACGCCATCGATGGTTGCCTGGGTGATGATCAGTCGGCCGAGCCGGTGGCGCGCACGCACGATAATCTCGTAACCGCGGTTGCCGCCCAGCGCCTTGGCGGTATCGACCGCGATCGTATCCTCGCGAAAATCAATCATCACCCGCAGATCCTGCAGCGTGTCGAGGCCGAGGATGCCATCCGCACCAACATGCTGCGCCTCAAGCGTCGGGACAGAGAGATTGTCGATCACCCGCGCCGCGAAGCCCAGCCCGTCGAGCTTCACGAGGTCGACTGGCGCGCGGCTGGCCATGCCTATCACCACGGCCCGTCCGGCGGGCGCCAGGCCAAGACGCGCGCCGAGTTGACGGGAAACGACGGTCACCTGGGCGCCGGTATCGATCATGAAATGAAACGGGCCTTGCCCCTCGATCGTGACCGGAACAGTGAGGCGCTCGTGTCGATCGGTGGTGGTATCGAGCAGCTCCGCCTGTGGCCCCAATTCAGGCGGGCCGGGCGCCGCCAGCGGGCTCGGTATGGAGGGATCGCTTGCGACCGCCACTGCCGTTTTTGCCAGTAGCGCAAAGGCCGCCAGTTTCGCGATCATCTTGCCGATAGGCATGAACACCTCCCGCGCTGCCGCATCGAGCAGCGGCGCGATGGTATCACGGCGGGCGCGTGCGGCCAACTGCCGCGACCGGCACCTTGATGGACGTCACGCCAAGCGAGTTGGCGCCATTTCCCGATCCCGGGCCATTGCCCACGTTTCGGTTAGATATGCAGGGCGGATTGCCCAGAGCGCGGCGAGGTAGGTCGCGATACCGATCGGGACGAGGCCGCACAGTTGCAGCATGGGCGGCCACCCTGCCACGCTGGTGCGCAAGCCGAACACCGCGATCGCCATCGCCGCGCATGCGAGCGCGATCGGCGCGAGTTCCCGTAGCAGCGCCCTGCGCGCAAGGCCGACATGAGGTAGCGTGAGCAGCAAGGTGGCTGTCAGCAGTGTGGGGGCCGCGATCCACCAGGCGTGGACCAGCCCCATCGGTCCGAATCGGATCCCAAGCAAGAACAGACAAGGGAACACGATGGCGCCGATCAGGCTCGTCGTCAGGTAAACGCGAGGCAAGCCCATCGCATTGGTTGCGGGCGAACACACGATCTGGAGTGCGAAAAACGGCATGGCCAGCGCCAGCCCGGCGACGATCGGTGCCATCTCGACCCACTTTTCCCCGAACAGCAGCAGAATGGCAGGCTCGGCCACGAGCGATGCGCCGATGTAGAGCGGTGCAGTAACCAACAGCACAGTGCGAAGCGTCCGCAGGAAATACGGCGCCAGCGGGCGCCCGTTTTTGTGCAGTTCGGCATAGGCCGGAAACGCCACTTCGTTGACCGGCGGCAGGAACCGGCCGGTAACGATCAGGGTCAGGAATAATGCCTCAGTGTAAAGGCCGAGGTCATGCGGATCGAAGGTGCGCCCAGCGATAACAATATCGCTTTGGCTCTGCACGATCCACAACAGCTGGCACAGCGTCAGCGCGCCTCCGAAAGTGAACAGCTCGCGTGCGCCGCGAAAATCGAATACCGGCCAGACATGCACGCGCGCCGCCAGCGTAAGGCCGATCGCGCGCGTCGCGTACATGGCGATCGGAGCGTACACCAACGCCCATACGCCGTGCCCGCGCCAAGCCAGGATCAGCGCCGTGCTCGCCCCCGCGACCGCGCAGAGTACGTTAACGATGCCCTGCTTGCGGAACTCGAGCCGGCGCGCGAGCAACTCCTGGGGCAAGGCGATGAAGGGAATCGCGAGGAACAGCAGGGCCTGCGTACGCAGCATGTCTTCGATCAGCGGCTCAGTGAAATAGTCGGCGGCGTAAGGGGCCGCGAGATACTGGACGCTCGCCAAGGCCGCGTTGAGCAGAAGAAGCAGAGCGAACACCTGGCCGATTCGCCGCCCGTCCACATGCGAGGCCTGAATCAGCGAGGTGGCGAACCCCTGGCCATTGAGAAACGCGAGCGCGATCACGACCACCTGCGACATGGCAAACAGACCGTAATCGTGCGGGTCAAGCAGACGGACCACGGCTATCGTCGAACTCCAGGTGATCACCTGAGCCAGCACCTGGGTGCCCCAGCGCCACGCGAGCGCGTTGCGTACACGCGTGGCGAAGCCGACCGGCGCGGCTGCGCTCGCGAGGGGGCTGGCAAGATCGGTCATCTCCACCCCGATAGCCGGGAATGATGAAGAAATGCCGATTCCCGTCTCCAGCTGTGCGCCTCCATGACAATCGAGCGACCGAAATGGCGCCGCGCAGAGGAAAAACGCCGCCGACCGACGCGATGATTCGATCGGAGCCCACCGCGCGGCGTCGAACGATCCTCAAATATCGCATTGTTTTCAATTATTTAATTGGAGAGCGCAACAAAATTGCAAAAAGCCGTTGACCGAATCCGGAAGCACGCCTAGATGCCCCTCACCGACGCGGCGCTGACGGTTTCCACCGCCTCCAACGCTTCGGTCGCCAACATAGACGGATAGCCGGTCCCCCGGTGTAAATCGGGGATGCCATCGCTGTCCGCCTCTTAATGTCTCGGCGGCTCTTTGACATCGTTGGTTTTTGATGAAGGGACATGTGGGCGACGGCGCCCGGTCCGGGGAGTTTAAGGCTCCGGATACCGGTTAACCTAAGCCGATTGCCACATCCTTCTGGGCTCCACAGCCTGGATGTGATGAAGCATGTTCATTCGTATCCATTACGTTTGACAGTGCAGGTATCGGCTCCTTGAAGCTCATGCCAAGCAGGTTGACGGGGTTATCCCCGTGCTTGTCTGGTGTGTGACACAAACTTGAGAGTTTGATCCTGGCTCAGAACGAACGCTGGCGGCATGCC
>CAZEWN010000029.1:0-18226 GCA_964516135.1 uncultured Erythrobacter sp.
GGGTTCACAGACCGCGACGGCGTGCTGGAGCCGCATGTCAGCGGCGATCGGCGCCGTGCGATCCTGCGCTGGTGGCGCCGTCGCCGAAGGCTCGGCAAGCCGCTCAACCTGCTGCGGTTGGCCAAGGCGACGACGACGTTCGAAGGCGCGGCGCGCTATGCCGCGTGGAAGATCGAACGTCACACCGGCGTCGCGATCGAGGTTACGCCCTGGCGCGAGCGGCACCCTCTGCTCGCGGCGCCGGGCGTGGTGGCGACAGTCCTGCGGGCCCGGCGAACCTGATCCGCCCAAGCGCGCTACATGTAGCGCATGTTGATGGTGATGGGCGTAATGCCATTGCCGGCCGCGAAGGCCGTTCGGGTATGGCTTGGTCGACCCAAATTGAAAAGATTGATGCTGGGGTTGTTCGACATCCCCCCGCCGTCCTGCCTCAGATCCGTGCGGCCGTTGCCATTGACATCATGGCGCACGGCAATTGCATACGTTCCCGGTGCCGAGATGGGGACGCAGAACGTCATCGTGCCGGCGCGCGCGGCGGTTTCGGTCCGGGTCAGCCACTTGCCTTTTTCCAGCCAATCGGACTTTGTGCCGAAATAGCTCTGCACGCGCATCGTGCCGCCGCCCGACCTGATGCCGTTCACTGTCACCTTGATTGCCGGGCCGCCAGAATTGCAAGCGGCCGGGTTGTGCGCGATCCGCTGATTGTATTTCGCATGCGCCGCACCTCCGATCGCAAGGGCGCCGGTGGCAATGAGAATCGTCGCGAAGCGAAGGCTGTTGGTCAATGTCCTATCCTCGGATGATGTTTCGCCGGGTCGATCGGGCACGATGGCGGCGCAGTTGCGCGGGATCCCGGCGCGAATGTGAAGCCCTGATTGGATCTGCGAATAGTCCGCGCGCCCTGAATTTGCGCTGAATTGCACTTTTTCATCGTCAAGCGTAGCGGCGCTGACCGATGTGGAAAAGCGCCTTGGCGGTCCTTGTTCGCCCAGGGAGGCGCATCTAGGCCGGATGCCTCACCTCCCAGCAGGCCATGCGACGATGCCGAGCCCGTTGATTTCCCCTTCGATCCTGTCGGCCGACTTCGCGCGGCTGGGCGAAGAGGTGCGCGCGATCGACGCGGCGGGGGCGGACTGGATCCATATCGATGTAATGGACGGGCATTACGTGCCCAATATCACGATCGGCCCCGCGGTGATCAAGGCCTTGCGCCCGCACTCGGCAAAGCCATTCGATGTCCACCTGATGATCGCCCCGGTCGACCCGTACCTCGAAGCTTTCGCCGAGGCTGGTGCCGATATTATTACCGTCCATCCTGAGGCGGGGCCGCACATTCATCGCACGCTCCAGGCGATCGATGCGCTGGGCAAGAAGGCGGGCGTCGTGCTCAACCCCGGCACGCCGGCCAAGATGCTCGACTACCTGCTCGACCTCGTCGACCTGGTTCTGGTGATGAGCGTCAATCCCGGCTTCGGCGGACAAAGCTTCATCGACAGCCAGCTCCGCAAGATCGAGGCGATCCGGCGCCAGATCGACACGGCGGGCAAACCGATCCGGCTCCAGGTCGATGGCGGGGTCGACGCCGCCACGGCGCGGCGCTGCGTTGAGGCCGGGGCCGATGTGCTCGTCGCTGGATCGGCGACATTCAAGGGCGGGCCAGACTGCTACGCCGCCAACATCGCGGCACTGCGGGGCGAGGATTGACGATGGACCTGGCGACCCGCACCCGTGCCGAGGAAAAGCGGATCGCCGAGGAGGGCGCGACCGCGTTGCCGCTCGCGGGCACGGCGGCGGAACCGTTGGTGAGCCATGATCATGCGCTACCCACCGTGCCTGAAGGCAAGGTGCTCGAACCGGGCCGCTCGCTGGCGCTCGGCAATTTTGCACCGCCCGCGCTGGGGCCGGGGGAGCGTCTGATGCGCCTCGCTTATCGGCTGGGTGTGCCGGGGTCGACGCTTGCCGCGCCATTTGGCAAGCCCGCCAAGCTGCGCCTGCTGGCGACCGTCGAAAGCCCGCTGACCGGCGAACGGGCAGCGGGTATGGCGCTGCGCGCCGGGCATTTCCTGGTGCACGGGGTCAAGGCGCCGATCGCGCAGATGGATTTCGCCCCCGCCGCGCGTCTCACACCGCCATTCGAGCGCGTGGTCCACGGCTTCGCGTGGCTGCGCGACCTGGCCGAATGCGGCCCGCGCGAACAATGCGTGGTGACGGCCGAACGAGTGATCGCGGCCTGGCTCGCCGCCAACCCCAAACCGATCAAGGCGCCGGCGTGGAATGTGGAGCATGTCGGGCACCGGCTGCTGGCATGGTTGGTCCACGCGCCGCTGGTGCTGTCGGGCGCCAGTCCGAAGCTGCGTCCTCGGGTGCTGGCGGCGATCGGCACGCATGCCCGCTGGCTCGACCGGAATGTCGGCAAGGCTCAGGACCGGTTGGGCGAGGTGGCCGGCTGGTGCGCGATCGTGGCCGCCGGGCTGCTCCTGCCCGAGGGCAAGCCGCGCCGACTTTTTGGCGAGGCGGGGCTGGTGCGCGCGATGGGCGATCTGGTTGCCGACGATGGCGGCGTGCTCTCGCGCAGCCCACTCGCCCAGATGGACGCGATCGCGCTGCTGGTCGATCTGGCCGCCTGTTACCGGGCCGCGGGGCGTGAAATCCCGGCGGCACTCGCGGCTATGCTCCACCTGCTCGTCCCCCCGTTGCTGGCGCTGCAGCATGGCGATGGCGGGCTTGGCTCGTGGCAGGGTGCGGGCGCGATCGACGCATCGCGTGTCGCTGCGCTGATCGATGCCAGCGGAGTGCGTGCCCGCCCGCTGAAGGATGTGCGCCATTGGGGCTACCAACGCGCTACCGGGGGCAAGTCGGTGTTGCAGTTCGACGCCGCGCCTCCGCCGCCCGCGCGCCATGCCCGCTGGGGTTGTGCCTCGACACTGGCATTCGAATTTTCCACCCGCGGGCAGCGTATCGTCGTGAACTGCGGAGGCGCGGCCTTTGCCGGGGGGCAAGTCCCGGCACGGATCGACCAGGGCCTGCGCGCCACGGCCGCGCATTCCACCCTGGTGCTCGACAATGCCAATTCGACCGCGGTGCTGATCAATGGCAAGCTGGGCGCCGGGGTCGACGAGGTCGAGGTCGACCGCCGCGCACTCGAGCTTGGCAGTGGCAAGGCGACCCGGCTCGAGGCGAGCCACGATGGCTACGCCGCCCGTTACAACCTGATCCACCGCCGCATCCTGATCATGCGCGACGACGGCAGCGAGCTGCGCGGCGAGGACCTGCTGGTCCCCGCCAATCGCAAGGGTAAGCGTGGCAAGGTGGGCTATGCGATCCGGTTCCATATCGGCCCCGGGGTCGAACTGGGCCTTTCGGAAGATGGCAAGGGCGCGGGCCTCGCCCTGCCCGATGGCAGTTACTGGCAGTTCCGCATGGCGGGCGATGCCAATGCCGCCAAGCTGGCGGTCGAGGAAAGCATGTGGGTCGATGGCCAGGGCCGCCCGCAGCCGATCCAGCAACTGGTCGTCGAAGGACTGGCGCCGCGCAGCGGGGGAACGTTCTCCTGGCTGTTCAAGAAAATGGGATAGTCTCACGTGACTGAGGTGAAAATCGGGCGGGCACTGCTGTCAGTGTCCGACAAGACCGGATTGGTGGAACTGGGCCAAGCGCTGGCGGCACGCGGGGTCGAGCTGGTTTCGACTGGCGGCACCGCCAGGACGTTACGCGACGCCGGCCTCGACGTACGCGACATTTCCGACCTTACCGGCTTCCCCGAAATGATGGATGGCCGCGTCAAGACGCTCCACCCCAAGGTCCATGGCGGGCTGCTGGCGGTACGCGACGATCCGGACCATGCCGCCGCGATGGAAAGCCATGCGATCGGCGCGATCGACCTTGTGGTGGTCAATCTCTATCCGTTCGAAGCGACCGTGATGCGCGGCGCGGCGCGACCGGAGATCATCGAAAATATCGACATTGGCGGGCCGAGCATGGTCCGTTCTGCGGCAAAGAACCACCAGTTCGTGGCCATCGTGACCGATCCGTCCGATTACGCGCCGCTCATGGCGGAACTCGACGTGGGCGAAGGCACGACGACGCTCGATTTCCGGCGCCAGATGGCGGCCAAGGCGTTCGCTGCGACTGCAGCGTATGATTCCATGATCAGCCAATGGTTCGCGTTCGCCGACCAGCAGCAGTTGTTTCCCGAATTCCTGGCAGTCAACGGCGTCGCGCCCACCGTGTTGCGCTATGGCGAAAACCCGCATCAGCAAGCAGCGCTCTATACCCCCGCCGGCCCGCACGGGCGCGGGATCGCGCAGGCCGAACAGCTTCAGGGCAAGGAACTGTCCTACAACAATTACAACGATGCCGACGCAGCGCTCGAACTGGCGGCTGAATTTGCGGCGCAGGATCCGGCGGTGGTGATCGTCAAGCACGCCAACCCGTGCGGCGTGGCGCAGCGTGGCACGCTGCTGGAGGCATGGGAAGAAGCGCTCGCATGCGACAGCGTATCGGCATTCGGCGGGATCGTGTGTGTCAACTCCGAGCTCGACGGGCCGACGGCGGAGGCGATCTGCGACATCTTCACCGAAGTCGTCATCGCACCCGCGGTCAGCGAGGCGGCGCGGGCGGCCTTCGCGCGCAAGAAGAACCTGCGCCTGCTTGTGACGGGAGACCTGCCCGATCCGCGCCGCGGCGGCCTGATGGTCAAACCCATCACCGGTGGCCTGCTGGTCCAGGGCCGTGACAATGGCGCGATCGCGGCAGGCGACCTGAAAGTGGTTACCGAGCGCGCTCCGACCGATCAGGAACTGAAGGACTGCTTGTTCGCATGGACTGTGGCCCGCCACGTCAAATCGAACGCGATCGTCTATGCCAGGAACGGCGCCACCGCCGGGATTGGCGCGGGGCAGATGAACCGGCGCGATTCGTCGCGCATCGCCGCGATGAAGGCCGCCGAGGCGGCGGAGAAACATGGCTGGCCGCAATCGCGCGCCGTCGGCAGCGCGGTCGCGTCCGATGCGTTCTTTCCCTTCGCCGATGGACTGCTGGCGGCGGCGGAAGCGGGCGCGACGGCGGTAATCCAGCCGGGCGGCTCGATCCGCGATGACGAGGTGATAGCGGCCGCGAATCGCGCCGGACTGGCCATGGTGTTCACCGGGATGCGGCATTTCCGGCACTAGCGCGCGGATGCCCGGGGGCGGCGCTAAAGCTAATCTACACCCGGCCCAGCCGCACTCTCCTTGATGAACGCAGCCCGACTTCCCATTCAGGGGCACGCAACGGCGCGCCGCCTACCACGGTGGCGAAAGAAACGCAGAACAAGCAGAACCGTCATGAAGATCCTCAAGACCGACCTCACCCGCAACTTTGCCATCGGCTTCCTGATCGGCGGACTTATAGTGATGGCGCAGATGGGGCCGGATCTATGGCAGGAAATCGTTCCGGCGGCTCAGGCCGCCACCACCGAATGAAGCGCACCGCCGCACTGATCGCCGCTGCGGGATTGGTGCTCGCTGCGTGCCAACCGGTCGCCCACGCTGCCGAGGAGCCAGTAGACGCACCCGCCGCGAAGCGCGTTGCCAAGGAGGCACCAGGGCGTAAGGTGGCGATTTTCGCGGGCGGCTGTTTCTGGGGCGTTGAGGGCGTTTTCAGCCATGTCAGGGGAGTATCCAGCGCCGTTTCCGGCTATCACGGCGGCAGCGCCGCGACCGCCGACTACGAAACTGTCTCGTCCGGGTCCACCGAGCATGCCGAAGCGGTGCGGGTGGTCTATGATCCGGCGGTGGTCCGCTATGACGAATTGCTGCGTATCTTTTTCTCGGTGATCGCGGACCCTACCCTGCGTAATCGCCAGGGCCCCGATATCGGCGCGCACTACCGTGCCGCGTTGGTGCCAATCGGCGCGGAGCAACGCGCGGTCGCGGCGGCTTATCTGGCGCAGATGCAGACATCGGGCGTGTGGCCGCGCCCGATTGTTACGCGGGTGGAGAGCCACCGGAAGTTCTATCCGGCCGAGACCTATCATCAGGATTTCATGGCGAAGAACCCCCGCCACGGGTACATTGTGCGGTGGGACGCTCCCAAAGTGGCCGCATTGAAACGCCTTTACCCCGATCGTTTCCGCGCAGCCTTCCAGCGCGACTAGTGGCCAATCGGCACGTCGTGTCGTATATTGCCGCGATGAACAGCCATTCGCATCGCGAGCATCGCGGGTTGGAACTCGTCGCGGCTGCCGAGGCGGCGCTGACCGCCGCCGGCGAGCAGTGGACCGGAATGCGCCAATCGGTGTTCGAGGAACTCGCGCGGCATGAACGCCCCGCCTCCGCCTATGACATCGCGGACAACCTCTCGCGCGCCCGGGGAAAGCGGGTCGCGCCCAACAGCGTCTATCGCATCCTCGACTTGTTCGTCAGCAACAACCTGGCAATGCGCGTGGAAAGCGCCAATGCCTATCTTGCCAACACCCACCCGGGATGCGCGCATGATTGTATCTTCCTGGTCTGCGATGAATGCGGCGAGGCCGCCCATGTCGATCACGAAGGCGTGTCGCGCGAAGTGCGCGGTGTCGCCCAGGCGCGCGGGTTCGCCACGCGCCGTCCAGTGCTTGAGGTGCGCGGCCTGTGCGAGGGGTGCGCCGGGTAAGGCTTTTTCAGCTTGGCCGAAGCGCGCCGACCGTAAACGGTTCATCGACAGCGCAAGTTTGCGCGCCTAAAGCGATGCGATGAGCGAACGCCCGATTACCCCCCTTCTCGACACTGTCGAATATCCCGCCGACCTGCGCAAACTTGACAAGGCCGACTTGCGCCAGCTGGCCGACGAGCTGCGCGAGGAAATGATTTCCGCCGTCAGCACCTCGGGCGGTCACCTTGGCTCGGGACTGGGCGTGGTCGAGCTGACCGTCGCCATCCATTATGTCTTCGATACGCCGCGCGACAAGCTGGTGTGGGACGTGGGTCACCAGTGCTACCCCCACAAGATCATAACCGGGCGGCGCGACCGCATCCGCACGTTGCGCCAGGGGGGCGGCCTGTCCGGCTTCACGAAGCGCAGTGAAAGCGAATACGATCCCTTCGGCGCCGCGCATTCCTCGACCTCGATCAGCGCGGCGCTCGGCTTCGCCATCGCCAGCAAGCTCAAGGGCGAACCCGGGCGGGGGATCGCGGTGATCGGCGACGGCGCGATGAGCGCGGGGATGGCCTACGAGGCGATGAACAATGCCGAAGCCGCCGGAAACCGGCTGGTGGTGATCCTCAACGATAACGACATGTCGATCGCGCCACCAGTAGGGGGGCTGTCGGCCTATCTGGCGCGGATGGTTTCCTCGAGCGAATATCTCGGTCTGCGTAGCCTCGCCTCGCGGATCACGCGCAAGCTCAGCCGCAAGGTCCACCATGGTCTGGAAAAGGCCGAGGAATATGCGCGCGGCATGGTGACCGGCGGCACGCTGTTCGAGGAGCTGGGATTCTATTACGTCGGCCCGATTGACGGACATAACCTGGACCACCTTGTCCCGGTGCTAGAGAACGTGCGCGACAGCGAGCAAGGCCCGGTGCTGATCCACGTCGTCACCAAGAAGGGCAAGGGTTATGCCCCGGCGGAAAACAGCGCCGACAAGTACCACGGCGTCGCCAAGTTCGACGTCATCACCGGCGAGCAGAAGAAGAGCGCGGGCGGCCCGCCCGCCTATCAGAACGTGTTCGGCGAGACGCTGGCGAAGCTCGCTGAAACCGACCCGCGCATCTGCGCCATCACCGCCGCCATGCCCAGCGGCACCGGCGTCGACAAGTTTGCCATGGCGCACCCCACGCGGGCCTTCGACGTCGGCATCGCCGAACAGCACGGCGTGACCTTCGCGGCCGGTCTCGCGGCGCAGGGGATGCGGCCTTTCGCGGCGATCTATTCGACCTTCCTCCAGCGGGCCTACGATCAGGTCGTGCACGACGTGGCGATCCAGAACCTGCCGGTGCGCTTCGCGATCGACCGCGCGGGACTGGTCGGCGCCGACGGTTCCACCCATGCGGGCAGCTTCGACATCACCTATCTGGCCACCCTGCCCAACCTGGTGGTCATGGCCGCGGCGGACGAGGCGGAGCTGGTCCACATGACCTACACCGCCGCCGAATACGACGACGGGCCGATCGCGTTCCGCTATCCGCGCGGCAATGGCATCGGCGTGCCGCTGCCCGAAGTCCCGCAGAAGCTCGAAATCGGCAAGGGCCGCGTGGTGCGTGAAGGCAGCAAGGTCGCGATCCTGTCGCTCGGGACACGGCTGGCCGAAGCGCTTAAGGCGGCGGACCAGCTCGAGGCGAAGGGGCTGTCGACCACTGTGGCGGACATGCGTTTCGCCAAGCCGCTCGACACCGACCTGATCGAACGGCTGATGCGCACCCACGAAGTCGTGGTAACGGTCGAGGAAGCCGCGATCGGCGGCCTGGGCGCGCACGTCCTCACCTTTGCCAGCGACGCGGGGCTGACCGATGGCGGCCTCAAAGTCCGCACAATGCGCCTGCCTGATACTTTCCAGGATCAGGACGACCCGATGAAGCAGTACGACGAGGCTGGTCTGAATGCCCCGCACATCGTCGATACGGTACTCAAGGCACTGCGGCACAATTCGGCGGGCGTGGAAGAGGCCCGCGCCTGAACGCGGCGCGGGGCAAATGCGCCGAGCGCCTCGCCTGGTGCTGATCGCCCTCGCCACGCTTGCCGCGCTCTACGTCGCCCTGGCGGCGCTGCTGTTCGTAACCCAGCGTAGCTTCATCTACCCTGCGCCGCGCGGATCGGGGGCAGCGCCCGCCGGGATCGCGCGCGTCGGCTACCTCACCGCCGATGGGCTGACGCTCCACGCCGGGTACCGGGCGGCGCGCGGCAACCGGCCCACGATTGTCTATTTCCATGGCAACGGCGCCGACTGGCAATCGAGCGTGGTCGCCACCGGTCGGCTGGTGCCCGCTGGATATGGTGTTCTGGCGGCGGAGTATCGTGGCTATCGCGGCAATCCTGGGCAGCCGAGCGAGCACGGGCTTTACCACGATGGCCGTGCCGCGATTGCCTTCCTGCGCGAGAATGGGGTCGCGCCGGACCAGATCGTGCTCGTCGGCAACTCGATCGGTTCAGGCGTCGCCACGCAGATGGCAACCGAGATCGCCCCCCGCGCGCTGGTTCTGATCTCGCCGTTCACCAGCCTGTCGGACTTGGTCGCGGAGAAAATTCGCTGGCTGCCGACGCGGATACTGCTGCGCGACCGGTTCGAGAACGAAAGCAAGATCGCAGCCGTCACGGCGCCCGTTCTGATCCTGCATGGCGACGCCGATACCCTGATCCCGGTGTCGCACGCCCACGCGCTCGCCAGCGCAAACCCGTCGGCCGAGCTGGCAGTGCTGCGCGGGCATGGCCACGACCTCGCCTGGCATCAGGTGGCCGAGGAACGGATCGCGCGTTTCCTTGGCGCGCTGGCGGCTGATCCGCGATAGCGCTCACGGCGATGGCTGATCGCGCGGGGGGCGATCATCATCCGGCCGCCCTCGATCCGCGCGATGACGCGTTTTCCGCCGATACGCTCGCGCTTGATTCGTCGGCGTACTTACCGGCCATCGCGGTGCCGCGCGGGCTGGGACTCATTTCTCCGCCATGTGCGACATTGTTCAGGCCTGATCTGTAAGGCTGGCCGCATCTCGCTTGTGCCCATGCGCGGCTGGGATAGGGTGCCGCGCGAAAGGATTTGTCCGGATGTCGCTGCTCGCCATTACCAGGGATAGGGCCGTCACAACGCTCACCTTCGACCGCGCGGAAACGATGAACCCGCTGGGCGCCCATGGCGACGGGGCGGAAGTCGAGGCGGCCTGTGCGGCAATCAATGATGACCCGGCGGTGCGCTGCGCGATCCTGACCGGGGCCGGGCGCGCGTTTTCGGCCGGCGGCGACATTAAGGCGATGCGCGACCGTACTGGCAATTTCGCCGGCAATCCGGACCAGATAGCGGAGGGATACCGCACCAATATTCACCGCGCCCTACGCGCGCTTGACGGGCTGAAGGTGCCGCTGATCGCTGCGGTGAATGGTCCGGCAATCGGCCTTGGATGTGACCTCGCCTGCCTCGCGGACATACGGATCGCCTCCAGCACCGCCAAGTTCGGGGTGACCTTTCTCAAGCTCGGCCTTGTCCCCGGCGATGGCGGCACCTGGATCCTGCCCCGGGTGATCGGCCATTCGCGCGCGGCGGAACTGTTCTATACCGGCGACGTGATCGACGCCGCCACCGCGCTCGACTGGGGCCTGGTCAGCCGGGTCGTCGCCCCCGAAGCTCTGATGGGCGAGGCACAGGCGATCGCCGGGAAGATCGTCGCGATGCCGCCAGCGGCGCTGCGGGCTACGAAAGTTCTGCTGCGCCAGGGCCGCTCCGTGACTTATGACACCGCGCTGGAACTGGCGGCGACCACGCAGGCGCACATGCACCACACCGAAGATCACGCCGAAGGCGTCGCGGCGCTGATTGGCAAGCGCGCGCCCGTGTTCACCGGCCGCTAAAGCCAGCGCCATACCCCCGCAGGAATGGAAGCAGCCGGAAGATGGGCCCAGCTAAGCGCCAACCACAGGGCCGAACCGACCAGCCATACCGTCGCGCCAGCCCGTCCCAACGCTGACCAGCGCGGCCAATAGCTCGTGCGGGCGGACCACCGCGCCCAGGCATCGCCCATCAATTCCGATTTCTTGTGGTCCTGCAGGTGCGCCCCGACCAGCGCGAGCACCAGCACCGACCCGGCCACGATCAGTGTCCGCACGCTCCACCAAAGAACCACATGCGACAACGCCCAGAGTGCGAAGCCCCACATCATCGGGTGACGGGTCACGCGGAATA
Source organism: uncultured Erythrobacter sp. (assembly GCA_964516135.1). Classification (GTDB taxonomy): domain Bacteria; phylum Pseudomonadota; class Alphaproteobacteria; order Sphingomonadales; family Sphingomonadaceae; genus 34-65-8. Next base: position 10,850 of record CAZEWN010000029.1, read on the forward strand.
TGCCGGAAGGTTCTTGCAGCGCGTGACGGTCGGCGCGGGGGTCGGGCATCGCCGGATTGCCGCGCAGCGAGCCGGTAAACAGGACGAGTGCGGGTAGGGTAAGCACCGTCGCCACGATCCATCCAACCTCGCCAGAACCGGACAGGTCGGCGGCGGGGGCAGCGCGGAACGCCAGCGTCATCCAGGCAACGCAGCCCAACGCGACGAGACTGTAGAAGCCCTGGAACCCCATCGCGCCCAACCTCCTGACGAGGGGCGCGCGCAGTGGGTGGGATAGCGCGAAATGGGTTCCGACCAGTGCCAGGCTGGCGGCGGCCAGCGATACGAGCGGTTCCATCGGCTTGCCTCCCGTGATGCGATCAGGTGCGCCCCTCGATGGCGATCAGTTCGATCCGGAACATCAGCGTGGCGTTGCCCGGAATCGGTCCCTTGCCGCGCGGACCATAGCCGAGATCAGCGGGAACCGCGATCTCGATCGTGTCGCCAACCCCGGCCTGAGGGATCGCGAGTTGCCAGGCCTTCACCAGCCGGGCGAGGGGGAAAGTGGCAGGCTCGCCCCGGTCCCACGAACTGTCGAATTTGGTCCCGTCGACCAGTGTGCCCTGGTAATGCACTGTCACCGTGTCGGCAACCGTAGGCCTGGCGCCCGTTCCGGGGCCGGCGGTACGGCGCCACTGTAGCCCGCGTTCGAGCGGGCGCCAGCCATCCTCGGGCTTCAACCCGGCCAGCGCGGCTTGTTGCGCGTTATGCCAGGCGGCATCCTGCGCGGGGTCGGGCTGCTGTGCCAGCGCGGGGACGAGCGCGAGCGCGCCGACCGCCAGCATGGCGGCCCCCAGTGCCCCCAAGGTGGCGCTTGCGCCCGCTGCTGGCGGCGGGGTGGCCGGTTTACCAGTCATAGGCTTTGGGAAGATCGCTCTCGTCCAGGTCGCGATACCGGTCGCGCAATCGCGTCTGGTGGTTGTCCGTCGGTTGCTCGATCCCATCGATATAGACCCGCACCGGGGCGGACGATACCTCGAGCGGGTCGCCGTCCCACACCACCACGTCGGCGATCGCCCCGGGTGCAAGCACGCCCAGCTGCCCGGAATAGCCGCTGATCGATGCCGGGACCGAAGTGATCGAAGCGAACGCTTCGCCCCAGGCGAGACCAGCCGCGCCTGGAACCCGCGTCAGCGCGACCAGGTTGCCGGCGAAATGCGGGAGATAGCGGGGCTGCTGCATGGCAGAGGCGTTGATCGCCACGCGCACGCCCGCGGCGCGCATGCGGCCGATGTTGCTTTGGGTCGCGGCCAGCGTTTCGAAGCTGTCCGGCAGGTCGGTAAGGCCATCGGCGATTACCGGCACGTTCGCGGCGGCGATTTCCTCGGCCACGGTCCAGCCTTCGGCCACCCCGACCAGCACCATCCGGAGGCGCGGGAACTCGCGTGTTAGCGCCAGCGCGGCGCGGATGTCGGCACCCCGCTCGACCCGGACGTAAAGCGGCTGACGCCCGGTCACGACGGGGACCAGCGCGGCGGCATCGAACCGTGTCAGGAGCACGTCCCCGGCCCGCTCGGCGCCACTTTCCGTCAGGCGCGGATCGACCGGCACGTCGTCACCGGTTTCGACCGGCGGCGGCTGGTTGCCCCGCGAAACGATGCCCGAGTCCGCGCCGAAGCGACCCGCTTCGCGTAGCGCGTTGCGAAGCAGTGTATGCGCGGCGAGGCGGCTGCCGCCCGCGATCCGCCCACCTGCTTCGCCAAGTTCGACATACTGGAAAGCGCGCGCCCTGCGAACCGCGTTGCCATCGGCGCCAAGGTCGATCATCGCACCTTGGCCGGCAAAGATCGATCCGGTCGAACTCGGCGCCACTGCCGCGCGCGTGATGCCGGCGGCACGGCTAACCGCGACGTTCTGCGAGGCCGGGTTGACCGCCACCGAAACGTCGAGCGCGGCACTGAAAGGCGAATTGCGCGCGGCGGTGTCGTTGCTCTGCGTCACAGCGTCGACGTCGAGCAGGCCGAGATTGGTGACGGTCGCGAATATTCCCGGTGTAACCCAGGTGCCCGCACCATCCGAAGTGGGCACGCCAGGCGGCACAGCGATCCCGGCGCCCGCAGCGACCACCCGCCCACCGCGCACCACGACCGTTGCGTTCTCAATCGGATCGCTGCCATCGCCGATGGCGACGGTTGCGCCCGTGATGGCGAAGTCCTGCGCGGCCAGCGGTGCGGCGAGCGTGGCAAGCGCACTCGCGGCGAGAAGCGTGCGGGCGATCATTTCACGTCTCCTTCACCCACCTGCCCGAGTTCGAAATCGCTGACCGGTCGGCGTTTGGGATCCGTCGCGTCGTACATCAGCGCGCCATCGATCCAGACCTTTTCCGGCCGCGAATAGACGCTCAGCGGATCGCCGTTCCACAGCACCACGTCGGCCATCTTGCCCGCGGCCAGGCTGCCAGTCATCGTGTCGATGCCCATCGCCTTGGCGGCATTGAGCGTGATCCACCGGATCACCTCGGCGTCGGGAATCGCGATGCCCATGCGCGCCCCGGCCGCCTGCGCCTTGGCGGCGTCCTGGTTCAGGCGCTGGATGCCATTGGCGTCGTCTGAATGGATCACCACGCAGGCGCCCGCCTGGTGCAGCAGCGCCCCGTTTTCGGGGATACCGTCGTAGCTTTCCATCTTGAAGCCGTACCAGTCCGACCAGATGGCGCTGCACACGTCGTTCTCGCGCAACAGGTCGCCAATCTTGTAACTTTCGACCGCATGGTGGAATGCGCTTACCTTGTAGCCCATCTCCTCGGCCATATCGAGTACCAGCGCCATCTCGTCGGCGCGGTAGCAGTGGTTGTGAACTAGGATATCCCCGTCGAGCACGCCAGCGAGCGTCTCCTTGGCGAGATCGCGTTTCTCGCGGTCGCCCTCGGCATAAACCTTTGCATCGAACCAGGTCTGGCGGTTGACCGCCATGTTGCCCATGCGCGTGGACGGCATGCGCCCGCGTCCGCCATAGACGCGCTTGGGGTTTTCCCCGCACGCCATCTTCAGCCCGTGCGGGGCGCCGGGGAACTTCATCCCCTGCACGGTGCGCGCGGGCACGTTCTTCAGCGTGACGGTGCGCCCGCCGAACAGGTTGGCCGAACCCGGCAGGATCTGAAGCGAGGTCACACCGCCGTTGGCGAGCGCGCGGCTGAAGCCGGGATCCTGCGGCCAGACCGAATGTTCGGCCCAGACTTCGGGGGTGGCGGGCGCGGTCGCCTCGTTGCCGTCGGAATGTGCGTCGACCGACGGGCTGGGATAGTCGCCGAGATGCGAATGGATGTCGATGAGGCCTGGGGTGACGAACTTCCCGGTCCCGTCGACCCGGCTATAGCCCGCCGGAATTGCCAGGTCAGGGCCCCCTATGCCCAAGACCTTGCCATCCGCGAACAGTACAGTGCCTTCGTCGATGCGCCCGCCAGCGCCATCATACACGGTTGCGCCCACCAGCGCGGTCGGGGTGCCGGGATAAGGGGTGTAGGTCGAGGCGTAGGGTGCTTGGGCAGCGCTGCCTCCGGGGGTGGAGGCGACCCTATCGGCCCCGCTATCAGTGGTCGAGCAAGCGGCGAGCGCTATCGCACCCCCCATTGCGGCAAAGGTACGATAGCGCATGGAAATCCCCTGTATGGTCGGCATCAGCCCTGCGGACGGACGGCGGGCTTGATCCCGGCTGCCTGCGGTTCGGCGAGTTCCGCCTCGCCCGCGAGTGCATCGTCGTCACGCAGGGTGTCGAGATGCATCAGGCGCTTGATCAGCGGGCTGATGACGATCACCGCCACGCCCACGCCCACCGCGATCCAGCCGATCTGGCTGTAGACGGCGAGCACGGTTTCCTTCGCCGCGCCTTCGCCCGATGCGGCCTCCGATCCGGTTGCCGCCGCGATCAGGCCGGCGACGAAATTGCCGGTGGCCGATGCGAAGAACCAGGTGCCCATGATCAGAGATGCCATGTGCGCGGGGGCAAGCCGGTTCATCGCCGACAGGCCGACCGGGCTCAGGCAGAGCTCGCCCGTGGTATGGAGCAGGTAGATGAGGAAGATGAACACGACGGGGGTCATGTTCTCCATCCCCACAGCGCTCGCGCCCCAGACCAGCACGAGGAATCCGGCGCCGAGCTGGATTATGGCAAGGCCGAACTTTGCAGGGGTGGAGGGTTCCAGCCCCTTGCGCCCCAGCCAGGTCCACAGCCCCGCGAACAGTGGCGCGAGCATGATGATGTAGATCGGGTTGATCGACTGGAAGATCGACGCCTCCACGCCGGCCCGGTCGACATAGCGATCGGTGAACAAGTTGAGCGACGAGCCTGCCTGTTCGAACAGCGCCCAGAACAGGACCGAACCGACGATCAGGAAGATCGCCGCGAAAATCCGGTCGCGGTCGTGCCCGCCCATCTTGATTGCCTGCCACAGCACGTAGAGCACCAGGAGGCCGCCGAACACGCCGAGAATGCCGCCCACCACGTCCTGGTTCTGCACCAGCCACCAGGTTACCGCCACGGCGATCAGGCCGACGATGTAGAGAACCCATTCGAAGCGGATGCCCATGTAGGGCGCGGCCAGCTTTTCGGGCACGGTGCTCTCACCCTTGCCTTCCAGCAGTGGCTTGAACACGACGAACACGATCAGGCCCAGCAGCATCCCGATGCCCGCCGCGCCGAAGCCGTAGGCCCAGCCGTAAGTCTGGCCGAGGTAGCCGGCGATGATCGTGCCGACTGCCGCGCCCACGTTTATGCCCATGTAGAAGATCGTGTAGGCGCCATCGCGGCGCACGTCGGTGCGCGGGTAGAGCTGGCCGACGATCACCGAGATGTTCGCTTTCAGGAAGCCCGAGCCGACGATGATGAAGGCAAGCGCGAGCCAGAACACGTCGATCGCCGGATCGGCCTGCTTGACCAGCGGATCGGTGACCCCCTGCATCCCCTCGAACGCCATGAAGAAGTGGCCCACGGTCAGCAGCACCGCGCCGAACAGCACGGCCTTGCGCTGCCCAAGATATCTGTCGGCGAGATAGCCGCCCAGAACAGGGGCGATATAGACCAGCGCGGTGTACGCGCCGTAGATGACCGATGCCTTCTCGTCGTTGAACAGCCAGTGCTGCGTCAGGTAGAAAATCAGCAGCGCGCGCATGCCATAGTAGGAGAAACGCTCCCACATTTCGGCGAAGAACAGGACATAGAGGCCCTTGGGGTGCCCGGCGAATTCACGCTTAGCCGATGTTACAATGGTGCCGCCGCCGATAAGCAACAGCACCAGGAACGTCGCCGCGATGGTGACGATGATTTCTTGGATGGTCACGAAATGCTCCCCGCAAACCCTTGGGGCGGTCGGGCCGCCCGGACCGGCCGCACCCTAGCGCGCAATTTTATTATGTGAAGCAATAGTTACAGCGGCAACAGCCTGGCTTTCCCCTAGGTAACCTTGACGCGCCACGCTGTATTATGGCACTGATGCACCAGGTCCGGAGGAGTGTGATGTCGAGCCAGAGCCGCCCCGTCTACCTGAAGCTGCGCGACAAGATCGCGGCGGCGATCATTGAGGGCGAATATCCGGAAGGCGTGATGTTGCCATCGGTACGCGCCTATGCCGCGCGCGAAGGGGCCAACCCACTGACAGTGGCCAAGGCTTACCAGCAGTTTCAATCCGATGGCCTGGTCGAGGTGCAGCGTGGGGTCGGCATGTATGTCGTCGCGGGGGCGGCCGAACGCTTGCGCGCGGCGGAGCGCACGCGGTTCGTCGAAAGCGAATGGCCCGAAATCCGCGCGCGCATGGATCGCCTGGGGATCGATCTTACCGACCTGCTCGAACGGGCCTGACTTCACCCGCGCTTTCCGGCGCTTCGCTTTCCCGGTTTAACACAGGTCCGGTTGGGCGATTGCGCTGCGGCAAGGTGCATGGCATGAGCCTGGCAGGGAAGCGTTGGACGTAACCGTCGGGGGGCGGAGGTCCGGAAAATGGCTGCCGCGAGCAGCCGGGAGATCGTGATGATCAGATCGGAATTGGTGCAGGCCCTGTCGAAGGACAATCCTGACCTGCGCGTCGACGAGGTCGAAAAAGTGGTCGACATCTTCTTCGATGAAATTTCCAACAGGCTCGCCGATGGCGGTCGGGTCGAACTGCGTGGGTTCGGGGCATTTTCCACGCGTGCCCGCGATGCGCGCACCGGGCGCAATCCGCGCACCGGCGACGCCGTGCCCGTTCCGGCCAAGCGCGTGCCCTATTTCAAACCGGGCAAGGAAATGCGCGAGCGGCTCAATACCGTCTGAACACGATTTTTCCCGCCGGCGCGATTTTCCTTTTGCATCGCAGCCGTTAGAGCAGCGCCACTTCGCCGTGCGGGCGTGGCGGAATGGTAGACGCCGGGGACTTAAAATCCCCTGATCCTCGATCGTGTGGGTTCGAGTCCCACCGCCCGCACCAGTGGATGGTTGCCGGACCGTGCGATTCGTGCGCGGTGTTAGCTCGGTATTTACCCTTAATCGTCAGAAATGGCTCCGAAAGCGGGACGGTGTTAGCGCACCGCCACAGCCCGGTGAGGGCGACGATCGAGGTGGTTAACGATGACAAGCGCGGCTTCGGCTTCGGACATGGATGATGGGTCCGGCGACCACGCCGACCAGCGCTCCGCGCCGCGTGTAACCCTGCTTATCCGCCCTGCGAAGATCGCTACGGTGGAAGGCGAGTTCGTGTGTGTGATCCGCGACGTATCGTCCACCGGGGTCAGCTTGCGGCTGTTTCATGCCCCACCCATGGGTCAGCGGGCCAGCCTGGAGACCGAATCGGGCCAGACCATTGCGATGGAGCGGGTCTGGGCCAGCGGCAAGGACATGGGCTTCCGGTTCCTCGAACCGATCGACGTTGCCGCGCTGGTCAGCGAGGAAAGCCGTTTTCCCAAGCGCAAGCTGCGCTTGGCGATCGAGTTGCCGGTCACATTGTTGCTGCTCGGGCAGGAACACCACGCGGTGATTCACAACCTGTCGCAGCAGGGCGCGCGGATCGAATGCCAGCAACGCATAGCGATTGACCAGGTGGTGCGTCTGCGATCGGGCAGCCGACTGGAAGTGCGGGCGAAGGTGCGATGGCGCCGCGACAACAACTATGGCCTGGTGTTCGAGGATACGTTCCAGCTCACCGAGTTCGCGCAACTAGCCGCGCTATTGCAGAATCCGTCGCTGGCGATCGGCTGATGCCCGCGCCAAACGACATCGAATTAACCGCCCGCTAACCATTTTCGGCCACTTCCGGGGATATCACCGGACGGAGGGGCATCCGCATCATGCGCGTAGAGGGGCAGCACAAGAACGAGCGCGAAGTTGACGTGGTTATTGTTGGCGCGGGTCCGGCGGGTCTTACGGCGGCTT
>CAZEWN010000030.1:0-18000 GCA_964516135.1 uncultured Erythrobacter sp.
CTACGGTCTCAACGACACGCCGTTTTCGACCCGTACCGGTACCCCGGTTCCGTATGACGCTATCCGCGAAACCACAGTCGAGTTTGCGCCTTTCAGCGTGGAGTACGGAGCGTTTACGGGCTGCGCGATCAACGCGGTGACCAAGTCAGGCACCAATGATTTCAGCGGCAGTGCGTTCATCACCTACGGGGATGCCGGGATGGCGGGCGACTCGGTTGCCGGCGAACCTGCCAGCGCGGCCGATCGCGACATTCGCTACGGTGCCACGCTGGGTGGCCCGATCATTCGCGACCGGTTGTTCTTCTTCGGCGCGTATGAGCGGGTCGAGGTGCGCGATACGCAGGATGATGGCCCTGTGGGCGCCGGCTTCACCAACGAGCGCGCCTACATCACGCAGGAACAGTTCGACCGCATTTCGGACGTTTTGCAGACGCAGTACGGGATCGACACCGGCGGCCTGGCCCGCACATTGCCCTTCACCTCCGACCGCTATTTTGCGCGCGCTGATGCCTATCTTACCGATGATCACCGCGTCGAGCTGACTTACCAGCGCGTGGAGGAAGCGCGCACGACGGCCGACGATGCCGGCTCATTCAACAATTTCACCGGCCTCAATAGCTTCCAGGCATCGGGATCGATGTCGAACTATTACTCGGCGCGCCTCTACTCGAACTGGTCGGACGTATTTTCGACCGAGCTGAGCTATGCCCGCTCGGAAGTTACCGACATTCAAAGCCCGCTCGGCGGCGGCGAAGCGCAGGACGAAAACCCCATCACCCGCGTTGTCGTGGGTCTCCAGAATGGCGCGTCGCAGGGCCTGTTCATTGCCGGGCCGGGTTTCTCGCGTTCGGCCAACCGCCTTGAAACGCTGGTCAACCAGGTCAAGCTGAAGGGTCGCATCGCGGCAGGCGCGCACTCGATCCTGATGGGCGTCGAATGGAACCAGGCGGACCTGGACAATCTGTTCGTACAGAACGGCACCGGAACCGTGTATTTCAGTGGCATCGATGCACTCATCGCCGGGACACCGAACAGCGGCACCAGCACGACGTTCACCTCGGCGCGCGACGTGATTGCGGGGAGCACGTTTGGCGCGGAAATCGCGGCGAGCGCAGATGGCGACATCAATAGCGCGGCTGCTGCTTTCCGTCGGACGGTCTATTCCGCCTATATCCAGGACGAGTGGGAAGCCACCGACCGCCTCAACGTCAATGCGGGCGTCCGCGTCGACTGGTACGACGGCGATCGCCCGACCCGCAACGAGGCCTTCGTCGCACGGTACGGTTTCGGCAACGACTCCGGGTTCTCCAGCCTTCCGCTGATCGTTCAGCCGCGCGCGTCGTTTGATTACGACGCGGGTGACTTTGGTCCGATCTACGGCGTGAGGGTCAAGGGCGGCGTTGGCATTTTCTCGGGCGGCGACCCGGTGGTCTGGTTCGGCAATGCCTTCCAGAACAACGGCTTCCTGACCGCGACGGCGCGGTCGTCGGCCGCGAACTGCGGTTCGACCACGATCAGCGTATTCAACGGCACGACGTTCACCGGCGTCCCGGCGTGCGTCACCAATGCCGCTTCGCAGCAGGCCGAGCGCGGTCTAGGCGATACCCAGTCGATCGACCCCGATCTGCGGATGCCGACCGTGCTGCGCGCCAATATCGGCCTGTCCGCGCAGCTGGGCGAGGGCGGCAGTTTCTTCTCGGGCTGGAACCTCAACCTCGACTACATCTACAGCCGGTTCCGCAACCCGCTCACGCTGGTCGACCTGTCGCAGGTGCCCGCCACCGTCACGTTCGTGCCTTCGGCCCCGGGCCGCCCGGCCAACCCGAATGGCGGGGCGATCGGCCTGAACGGGTTCACCATCGACGGGCGTCCGATCAACCGTTCGCTCGATCCGACCGCCCCGGGCTGTTCGGCGCGTCTTGTGGATGATGGCATCAACCTGACGTACACCGGCGTCACCGGCGCGTGCTTCAACACGGAACGTGACGACGAACTGCAACTGACCAATGGTCAGAACTATCGTTCGCAGATCGCATCGATCATCCTGTCGAAGAATTTCCGTGGCGGTGTGTTCACCGAAGGCGGATCGACGTTTGTGAACTTCGGCTACGCCTTCACCGATTCGCAGGACATCCGTTCGATGTACCGCTCTACGGCAGGTTCCAACTATGATGGCAGCGCTCTGTTCGATCGTCAGAACCCGACGCCGGCCCGCGCGTTCTTCGCATCGAAGCACAACTTCACCCTGACCACGCAGTTCAAGGAGAAGTTCTTCGGCGATTACGACACCAGCTTCGGCTTCACCGCTATCGCACGGTCGGGTCGTCCCTACAGCCTGACGTTCGGCGGCAGCGGCGGTTTCTATGACGCGGCCACTGGTTTCGACAACGCGCTGCTCTACATTCCGACAGGCATCAACGATCCGAACCTGTCGCCCTCGTCGAACGCGGCCGCGGTGCAGAGCCTGGTCGACTACGTCAACGACCTGCCCTGCGCGCGCAAATTCGCGGGCCGGTCGATCCCGCGCAACACGTGCGAAAACGACTGGTTCTTCGATCTTGACCTCAACTTTGGGCAGGAGTTCCCGGGACCGCTTGCGCGCGACAGCTTCCGGTTGTCGGTGACGGTCGACAATTTCCTGAACTTCCTGAACGATGAGTGGAACGTGTTCCGCCGCCGCGATTTCGAGGGGCTGGTGAATATCGTTTCACCCCCGGGCTTCAATATCACCACCAACCCGGTTGCCGCGCCGGTGGATGCCCAGGGCCGCTACATCATCAACAGCTTCGCGCCCGACGATGTCGCGCGCATCCAGTCGAGCTCGTCGCTGTGGCGGGTCAAGGTGGGCCTGAGCTACAAGTTCTGATCCCGCTTCACGGTTCGATTACGGCGGCGTCCTCCATGGGCGCCGCCGTTTTCGTACGTGGCTCAGGCGGCAGCTTGCAGCAGATCCTGCGCCAGTCTTGCGGCGCTGGCGGGCGTGTTTCCGGCGCGCAGCCCCTGTTCGAGCGCGGCGGCGCGGCGGCCCAGTTCGTCTTCTCCGAACCCCGGTGCACCACGCGCCAAGGCGCGCGCCATGTCCGCCAGGTCTTCTACCTCGGCGCCGTTGAACGCACCCATGCGCAAGGCCAGATCGACGGCCATCAGCGCCTCGCCACGCCGCTCCAGCCATTGCTTGCGCCGCAGCCCCGGGTCATCATGTGTCTCGCGCCGTTCGAGCCGCACTCCGGGCAGTTGGCGCGGCAGCCGCAGGACAAAACGCGCGCCCCCGTCGGAACCACTTTCGACCGTCAGAGTGCCCTCCAGCATACCCGCCAGGCGTCGGGCGATTGCCAGGCTGAGCCCGGTTCCCAATTGCGGTGGCCCGCTGTCCGCGAACGGCTGGAAGATCGTCTCGCGACGGTCGGAGCCAATCCCCGGCCCGCTATCTTCGACGGCGAACGCGATCGTCCGACCCTCGACCCAAGCCGTCACGCTGATGCGGCCGTGTTCGGTATGCTGCACCGCATTGGCGATCAGGATCAGCAGGATCTGGCGCAGGTGCGCCCCGTCAGTGACGATCGTCGCCGGGATCTCAGGAGCGCAGAACAGGTTCAGCGACAGCGCGCGGTCGCCGGCCTGCGGGTGATGGGCGCCGACGCAGGCCTCCAGCAGTTGCCGCAGGCCCACCGGTACGGGACGGGTTGGCCGCCGCCCCGCCTCGATAGTCGCGAGATCGTCGATCGCGCTGATAAGTCTCAATAACCGACCACCCGCCGCCGCGATCTCTTCGGTTTCCCGTCGTCCCGGCGCATTCCTTTCCGCGTGGGCGAGCTGCAATGCGGCAACTTGCATCTGTTCCACGCGGGCCCTGATCGCACTGCCCATTCCGGCAACGAAATCGGCGCGGTTCGCACCGGCTTCGGCCAGGCGGCGCTCGGTCCAGGCAAGCGCGCGCTCCAGCGCTACGCGTTCTGTCGCATCGCGCAGGCACACCACGATCCCGTCGATCGCGCCACCGGGCTCGTCACGAACCAGCACCGCGTCCGCCACGATGAAAACCGCGTTGCCATGCTCGTCATCGGCGAACCGGCGGTAAGTTATCCGCTCCCGTTCGCTGACCCCGCCGAGCAGCCGTGCCTCGGCCTGGGCAATCGCCATGCGGGCTTGCGGATGTGCGCGTTCGGAGGCGCGTCGGCCAAGGAGCAATTCGGGCGCCAGCCCCAGCACCGCACGCACCGAGGGCGAGGCATACGTGCACTGGCCCTGCGCGTCGAACCGCAAGACCGCGTCAGAGATCGCTTGCGACAGCAGCCGCAGGCGCGCCGACCGCTTTTCCAACAGTGCGACCACCCGGCGCTTGCCCGAAAGCACCGCGGCGACCGGCAGCCCGATTGCGAATGCTGACGCGATGAACGCCTGCAGCACCATGAGGCGTTCCGCGAGTGGCCCCGCGACCAGATTGATGGGGCCGCTACCTTGCCAGGTGCACACGGTTGCCACCGCCGCGATCATCAGCACGGAAATTGCCGTGCCCAGGCTTCCCAGCACGAAAGCGTGCAGCACAACCACCGGGGCGATCAGGAACAGCAGCGGATAGCCGTCCTGGATGAACACCCCCGCCGCGACCCCCGCGCCGCCCACGGTCAAAGCCGCCCATCGGGCCACCTCGCGGCGCGTCGGGAGGCGGGGCGCTGAAATCGCATCGAAGATGATCAGCGCCGCCGGCGTGACCACGATCATTCCCAAGGAATGGGCGACGAACCAGTGACCCCACAACGCCGGCACCAGTTGGTCCTCCAGCCCGAGCGCAAGCGTAGCGAGCGTTGCCGATACCGCGGGCGCCGCAAGGCCAGCGCTGGCCACGAAGCGTGTCAGGTGGTCGATCCGTTTCATAACCGCGAAGGGGCGGCAGGCGCGCCGGATGAGAATGAGCGCGACCGCGAGTTCCAGGACATTGCATGCCGCGAGGGTCAGGGCTTTGACCAGGCCATCGCCGACGATCACTGCGGCTGCGATATTGCCCAGCAGGACCGACCCCAGCAATGCACCCTCGCGACCGGCCGGGCCGCGTAGCAGGACCGCGAGCGCCAGCGCGTTAGGTAACCATACGGCTGCCAGACGTCCGCCATCGCGGGTCAGCTCAATGCTGACGAAGGCGACCAGAGCATAAAGCGCGCCGGTCGCCAGCGTCACGGCAATCGCCGCCGGGCACTGCCAGGCCCGATCCGCCCGCGCCGATCTGTCCGAAGTCCGCATGTGATTGATCACCCTCTTGCGTCCATCAAGGAAAGCGCCAAACTCTCGCGTTCTGGTTAGGACGCGCTACGCGCAAATACGCAGCGGCGCGAAACGGCGCTGAATGAGGCGAATAATGACGGAACCGGGCGGCTTCACCAGCGAACGGCGGCGGCCACGCCCCGGATTGGTGGCGCTGATCGTCGGCTTGCATGTGCTGGCATTGTACGGCCTGACGCGCGCGCTCGCACCCGATGTGGTCGCTGGCGTAGAAGAAAGCATGGTCGAGGCATTTACCGTGATCGTGACATCGCCCGAAGATCCACCCGAGCCAGAACCCGACGCCGGTTCCGCCGGCGCGCCAGGCCGGGAGGCGACCGCGCGCCAGGAAAGCGCGCCTGAACCGCCGACGCCCGTGACCCGGTCGACGCCTGTGCCGCGCACGGCCTCGACCGGAGCCGCCGACACTTCGGGAGCGCGCGAAACCGGCGCGGGTACGGGGGCGGCGGGGCAGGGAAGCGGAACCGGCAGCGGTCGCGGCGGCTCGGGCGCGGGTGGTGGCATCGCCGTCAAGGCCGTCAAGATCGCGGGTGACATCAGCAACGCGCGCGATTATCCGGTGCCGGATGAAGGGCGGGGGGCGCGGATCGGCACTTCGGTGACGATCGCCGTGACCGTCGGGGTGGACGGGCAACCAAGTGCATGCCGAATCCTTCGCCCCGGTCCATTTGCGGAGACAAACCTGCGGACCTGCGAGCTTGCCATGCAACGTTTCCGTTTCCGCCCCGCTACCGATCGCGACGGCAATCCGGTGGTTTCGGAATTCGGCTGGCGGCAGGATTTCTTCAACTGAACAGGCCCCGTAATGGTAATGGACCCAATTGATAGGAAAGGCGTTTTGCGGGCATGAGCACGATTGTCCCCGTAATCCTGAGTGGTGGCAACGGCACCCGGCTGTGGCCGCGCAGCCGACCTGACCGCCCCAAACCCTTTCTGCCGCTGGTCGGCGAACGCACCCTGTTTCAGCAGGCGCTCGACCGCTGCGCCGACGCGGAGTTGTTCGCGGCCCCGCTGATTGTGGCCGGCGCCGCGCACCTGCCGCACATCGCGGGGCAGGCCAGCGTCGATGTCCGCGTCGCGGTGGAGCCAGTGGGGCGCAACACCGCCCCCGCGATCGCGCTGGCCGCATCGCTGGTCGATCCCCGCGACATACTGCTCGTTTGCCCTAGCGACCACCACATCGCTGATCCCGATACCTTCGCCCGCGTGGCGGAGGCCGCCGCGCGGCTGGCCCGGGCGGACATGATGGTGTCGTTCGGCATTGGCGCGACCCGCCCCGAGACAGGCTATGGTTACATCCGCCGCGGCGCGGCGATCGAGGGCGGCTTTGCGGTCGATAGCTTTGTGGAAAAACCCGACCGGGCCCGCGCCGAGGCATTTCTGGCGCATGGTGGTTACGACTGGAACGGTGGCATCTTCGCGTTTCGCGCGGGGGCGCTGCTTGATGAACTGGCCCGCCATCGCCCGGACATGGCGCGCGGTGTGGCTGATGCGGTCGCACGCGGCCACTGGGACGGCCGCCAGTTTCACCCCGACGAACAGGCCTGGCGTGCGATCGAGGGCGAATCGATCGATTACGCGGTCATGGAAAATACCGCACGCGCGGCCGTCGTGCCGGCCGCATTCGGCTGGTCGGACATTGGCAACTGGCAGGCATTGCACGAGGCGTGCGGCGGCGATGAGGCGGGCAACCTGTCGGTCGGGCGGGCCGAACTGGTCGATTGCCGCAATGTCATGACCCAGAGCGACGGCCCGCGCATTTCGGTGATCGGGCTTGAGGACGTGATCGTGGTGGTTGATGGCGACGAGGTCGTGGTGACGAGCGCGGCGGGCGTGCAACAGGTCGGAAAGCTGGCCGGGGCCAGCGGGCAATGACCGCTGCCGTGGCGCTGCCGACCCGGACGGTCGAGAAGGTCTGGGGCCGCGAGCGGCTGCCCGCGCCATTCGTGGGCCAGTCGGGCGAACGGATCGGCGAAATCTGGTTCGAACCCGATCCCGCGTTCCCCGACCTGCTGGTCAAGTACCTGTTCACCAGTGAAAAGCTGTCGGTGCAAGTCCACCCGTCCGACGACAATGCCCCGCCGGGCCAGCGCGGCAAGGAAGAGTGCTGGCTGGTGTTGGATGCGGAGCCCGGGGCCGGTCTCGCAATCGGTTTTCGTGGTGAGTTGGAGCCAGAAGACATCCGCGCGGCCGCGCTCGACGGTTCGATCGAGGAACTGCTCGAGTGGCATCCAGCCAGGCCCGGCGACTTCTTCTACCTCCCCGCTGGCACGGTCCATGCGATCGGACCGGGGCTGAGCCTGATCGAAATCCAGCAGAATTCGGACACGACCTATCGCCTCTTCGACTATGGTCGCCCGCGCGAGCTCCACCTGGAAGACGGCATCGCGGTGGCTTGGCCAGGGGCACATCCGGCCAACCTGCGCCGCCATGTCGGCCCGCGCGAAAACGCGGCGTTGGTCGAGGGGCCGAAATTCCGGCTCCAGCAGGTCGGCGGCGCCCCTTCGGACGATGTTCTGCGCGCTTTCGCGGGGCGCGCGCTGGTGATCCCGGTCGAAGGTGCGGTGAATGTTGCGGGCGAGGAATACGCTGCCGGAACCTGCATCCAGGTTGGCGATCTGGCCGAAGTCGTATTCCCCGAGAACGGACGTGTGCTCGTGGCCCAGCCGCTGGGCGCGGCGAATTAGGTCAGCAGCTTCTGCGTCTGTTGGCGGATCGCCCCGGCGATCATCGGCTCGACAAAGCTTAGCGCGGGCGGCAGGTCGAGGTCGATTACCAGCTGGTTTTCCTCGATCTCGATCCCGCCGTTGAGTTGTTGCCCCATCGCCTTGATCGTCAACGCCAGCCGGTCCTCGCTGGTCCAGGCTGTTTCGACTTCTGCCATGCCGCCAGGCACGTGATCGGCGATCTCGTGGCTGCGGTTCTTGAGCCGCTGGCGCACGACCTCGCGTTCGAGCTGGTGGGGTATGGCGACGCGCATCAATTGGATTCCCTGGTGGTTGCGGCGTTCTCGCCGTATTTGTAGTCGAGGTAGCGAGTGCGGATGGCAAGGTCGTCGAGCGAACCCTGCGCCAGTTGCCGCGTCACGTGGTCGATCTCGCGACTGATCTTGCCGAGGCTTTCGGTCAACTGGTCATCGGGCGTGGTCGCGCCCGCGCTCTTCTCGCGGCGCAGATGCGGCGGAATGCGGCGATAGGCGTCGATCGTTTCGGGCAAGACGTCACCAACCAGGCTGCGAACCTCGTGCGCGACCGGATGCGCGGGATCGAGATTTTCGAGCTGGAGGCCAAGCGCGTCGAGCTGCACCCCCATGTCGCTGATCAGCGCCGCGGCGGGCGGGGGCAGGGCGGCGCGCTGGTGCTCCAGCCACAACTCCGTGCGCCCGACCATCGTCCGAACATCACCCTTGGTCAGGTCCGCGCGCTTCGGCACGTTCATCTTGGGAAAGACGCTGAGGGAAATGACGGCGGCGGCGATCGCGAAAATCGTCAGCATCACGCCGACGAAGCCAATCCCGCCGATGATCATTCCAGCGATGCTCGCGCCCACGAGAATGGCGAAGGTCGCCAGCAGCACCCGCACCAGCTTCCGCATGTAGTGTCCGCGCTTCAGATCAGCCGAGCGCTGGCCGATCGACCGGCGGTGCCGCCCCCCGGCGCGATTGTCGTCGCGCAGACGGCGCCCTTCCTCGATCAGGCGGTCGCTGTTGGTGGTGAGATCGTTCAAGGTCGGTCAGCCCTCGATGGTCAGCAGCGCGCTTTCGTTAACCTGCCGCGCGGCCTGCGCCTGGCCTTCGGCACGGGCAATATAGCCCTTCGACTTCTCGACTTCATCCGACAGCAGCGTCACCGTCTGCTTCATGCTGTCGAGCGCGCGCAGCTTGAACGCATCGACCTCGTCCATCGTGTCGTAGATGTTCTGGAACGCACGCTGGAGCGTTTCCAAGGGGATTGTGCTCGACGCGGCCTGCTCGTGGATCTTGCCAGTTTGCTCGCGCAGCATCGTCGAAGTGCTGTCGATGATATTGGCGGTGGTGGTGTTGAGCGCGGTGATCTGGTTCAGCACCAGCCGCTGGTTGGTCATCGCCTCGGCCACCGTCACCGCGGTACGCAGCGCGCCGACGGTTGTGGTGCTGGCGCGGTCGACGCCCTTGACCAGTTCGACGTTGTTCTTCTTCACGAGGTCCAGCGCGAGGTAGCCCTGCACGCTGACCGCCATCTGCGTCAAAAGATCCTGCGTGCGCTGGCGGACATAGAACAACGCGGTTTCACGGATCGCCTTGGCCTTGGCCGGGTCGCTGGAATCGAGTTCCAGCGCCTTTTCCTCGAGCCGCTCGTCGAGCTTCCTCGAGATGTGGATCATCTGCTCGAGGTTGCCCATCGCCTCCCACAGCTTCTGCCGTTCGACGTCAATCGCGGCATTGTCCATGATCAGTTCGTCCTTGCCGCTGGCAAGGCTGCCCAGGATCGACTGGATGTGCGTCTGCGCGCTCTGATAACTGCGGAAATAATTGGTCAGCTTGTTGCCGAACGGGATGATGCCCAGGATCTTGCGCGGGGTCGACAGCGCGCCGCGCTTGCCGGGATCGAGATCCTCGACCACGCGGCGCAGTTCCGCCAGGTTCGCGCCGACGCCCTCGTCCTTGTCCATCGCGCGCACCGGGCGGTCGAGGAACCGGTTGGACATGCCCGCCGCGGCAAGGATTTCCTTGCGGCCCATGTTGGTCAGCTGATCGACCTTCTTGCCGAATTCGGGCGAATTGGCATCCGCAGAGACGAGGTCGTTGACAAAACCTTCGACCTTTTCGTCGAGCTTGCTCTTCACGTCCTGGCCTACTGGCACGAGGCCAGCCGCCTTTTCGGGTGCGACCTGGGGCACGGGGCTGGGCGGGGTCAGCTCGAAATCTACCGCGGTGGCGGTCTGCGTCTCATTGGTAGCCATGATGCGCTGGTTACTCCTCTGGACACTGTATTAAGTGCCTAAGACACGAAGTTCAAGAATGCCAAGATGGATGTGCCGCATGCGCCCCGCCACGTCCATCCTTTCCATGCCTGCGATGGCTGGCTAGAGGCGGGGCAAGGCGCAGCAAGGACAGGAAACCATGGCGAGCGAGGCCCGGCCCGAAAGACAGCTAAATCTGGCCCGGATGATCGTCAGCTTCCGCAAGTGGTGGCGCGAGGATGTGGTCGGTACCGTCAACCATGCCGAGGTGATCGAGCAGCGGCGTGAGGAGGGAGCGCTTTCAGCGCGTTATCTGTTCCTCACTGCCATGTCCGCTGGAATCGCCATTCTCGGGCTCCTGCTGTCGTCACCGGCGGTGGTGATCGGCGCGATGCTGCTCTCGCCGCTGATGGGCCCGATCATGGGGTTGGGCTTCGCGCTCGCCACCGCGGATTATCGTTGGATGCGCCAGTCGGCGATTTCGCTCGCTTGGGGCTCCGCCCTCGCAGTGCTGCTATGCGCCCTGATCGTGCTTGCTTCTCCGCTCAAGGAAGTGACCAGCGAGATTGCCGCGCGTACCCGGCCCAACCTGTTCGATCTGCTGGTGGCCGTCTTTTCCGCCTTGGCGGGCGCGTATGCGATGATCCGGGGAAAGGGCGCAGCGATCGTGGGCGTGGCCATCGCGACCGCGCTGATGCCCCCTCTGGCGACGGTCGGGTTCGGCCTTGCGACTGGTAACTGGACCGTCTTTTCCGGGGCATTGCTGCTCTACATCACCAACTTCGTGGCGATTGCGTTGTTTGCCGCCTTCATCGCCCGGCTCTACCGTTTCACAACCTACCTGTCCGGCCGCCATACCATGTTTCAGAATGTGGCGATGTTCGCCGTGCTGGTGGCGTTGACGGTGCCGCTGGGGCTTTCACTGATCCGGATCGGGTGGGAAACACAGGCGCAACGGACGATCCGCGCGGAAGTGATGGATCCCTTCCCGCGTACCTCGCGCCTGTCGGAGATCGTGATCGATTTCGAAGCCGATCCGATCGACGTTGCTGCGGCGGTCATGACCCCGCAGATCACTGCCAACGCCGAAGGCCTTGCGCGGCGCTCGATCGAGCGGGCGCTGGGCCAGCCGGTGGAGCTGTCGCTGACGCAATATCAGGTCGGCACCGCCACCAGCGCCGCAGAAGAGGCGCAGCTATCGGCCGCGCGCGACAGCGAGCGCCGCGCGAGCCAACGTGCTGACGAACTCGCCGCGCGGCTTGCGCTGATCGCTGGGGTCGAGGAAGGTGAAGTGTTGGTCGATCGCGAGCGGCGCCGCGCGCTGGTGCGGGCGGGATCGCTCGAAGGCGCGAGCCTTGCCACCTGGCGCGCGCTCGAGCTGCGCCTCGCCGCGACCGAGCCAGACTGGCGGATCGAGCTGGTCCCACCCGCCGGGCCGCTCCCGCCGATTGCGTTTGCGGATGGCGAGCCGACCGAGGCGGGTGCCCGCGCGCTGGCGCTGGCCGGCTGGGCCACGCGCCGCGTGGGCACTCCGCTCGTGCTGACCGGCCCGGCAACGGACACGCAGCGCGCCGTGGCGATTCTGGCGGAGGCAGGCATTAGCGGCGTGGAGAGCCGCGCAGGAAACGGCCCGGTCCAGCCGAGCTGGGGGACGCCCGGCGAGTAGGCCCGTCTAGGCCGCTTCGAGCAGCTTGATCGGCTCGATCTCGCCCGCGAGATAGAGGCGTTTCGCCTTGGCGCGAGAGAGCTTTCCCGAGCTGGTGCGAGGCAACGTGCGCGGGGGGACCAGTTCGACCACGCAGTTCATGCCGGTGACGGAGCGGACCTTGTCGCGGATCGCCTCGTGCAACTTCAGCCGCTCTGCCGGGTCTGATACACGGCAATGCACCAGCACGGCGGGCGCTTCCTCGCCGTTCTCCATCTCGTAACTGAATGCGGCGACATCGCCATGGTTGAAGCCAGGGAGCTGCTCGACCGCCCATTCGATGTCCTGGGGCCAATGGTTCTTGCCGTTGATGATGATCATGTCCTTCGCCCGGCCGACGATGAACAGATAACCGTCAGCCTGGTATCCCATGTCGCCGGTGTCGAGCCAGACCTCGCCGTTCTCCTTGGCAACGAGGCAATCGTTCGTTGCTTCCTCGTTGCGGAAATAGGAATGCATCACGCTCTTGCCGCGGCACCAGACCTTGCCGATCTGGCGGTCGCCGCGGACCCCGCCATGCTCGTCGCGAACCTCAACCTCCATGCCGGGCAGCGGCTTGCCGCAGTTCACTATCGCGCGATAGCGGGCAGGGCGGGTCAGGTCGCGCGGACGGCCTGACAGGCGTTCCTCCTCGACCAGTTCGACCCGGATACCTTCGCCCGGCGGCATCACCGTGACTGCAAGCGTCGCTTCGGCAAGGCCATAGCTGGGGGTGAACGCACTGGCGCGGAAACCCGCTTCGGCGAAGGCATTGACGAAATTCTGCATCACGTCGGGCCGGATCATATCCGCTCCGTTCCCCGCCGTGCGCCAGCGCGACAGGTCGAACCGCTCCGAAACATGGCTCTGACTGGAAATGCGGCGCGCGCAAATGTCGTAGCCGAAGGTTGGCGAATAGCTGAGCGTGTTGCCCTGATTGCGGCTGATAAGGTCGAGCCATGCGAGCGGGCGGCGGGCAAAATGCTCGGTTTTCAGGTAATCGACCGAAGCCTGGTTGGCGATTGGGGACAGGAAGCAGCCCACCAGCCCCATGTCGTGATACCACGGCAGCCAACTAACCACCCGGTCGTTCACCCCGAGTTCGACACCTGTGGCATGGCCATAGAGGTTGTGGAGCAGCGCCTCGTGCGTCACCGCCACGCCGGTGGGAAAACGGGTCGAACCGCTGGAATACTGGAGGTAACAGATGTCGTCGGGCCGCGCGGTTGGCAACGCGCATTCGGGCGCCTCGCGCTCCGCGAAGCTCGTCCAGTCCACGCCTTCGCAACCTTGCCGGTCGGCCGCCGCCTGCGCCATCTCGGCGATTTCGGGCGGATAGATCAGCATTTTCGGGTCCGAGCTCTCGAGCTGTACCGCGAGTTGATCAATATAGCCTTCCCTGCCGCCGAAGCTCGTCGGCAGCGGCAGAGGTACGGGCCAGGCGCCAGTATAAACGCAGGCGCAGAAGAGCGCGGCGAAGTCAGGGCCGGTCTCGGCAATCAGTGCGACCCGATCATCCTTGGCAATGCCCGCCGCGACCAGGCGGCGCGCCATCGCGAGGGCATCTTCGCGCAGCACGCGGTAGGGATAGACGAACTCCAGCTCCCCCCGCATGTCGTGGAAGTTGAATCCCTTTTCGCTGCGCGCGGCGTAATCGAGCGCATCGGCGAAGGTAGCGAAATCCGCCCGGATGCGCGGCAACGCGCAGTCATTCGGGGTTGGAGAATGGACAGAATCGTTCATGTGTGGAGAAAGAACCCGTTATTATAGCGCGAAAAGTTCCACACCGTCGCGCTCCCTAATGTTCCCTTCACGGCGCTGGGTCCCCGGCGCCGCCCCTAAACCTTGTTCATTTCGCAAAGACTGTGGCACGATTATGACCATGAAGCGCGAAGGACAAGAGCGTAGGCAAGGGCGAGGCGCGCCCCGACCACTGGATTCGACGCGGTTGCATGAACTGGCGCTGTCCTACGTCGCGCGCTTCGCGACCAGCGCGGGCAAGCTGGAGCGTTATTTGGCCCGCAAGCTGCGCGAGCGCGGATGGGCAGGGGAAGGCACGCCTGATCCAGCCGCGATTTCCGCGCGCTTTGCCGAACTGGGTTACCTTGACGACGCGGCCTACGCGCGCGCGCGGGGTAGCGATCTGTTGCGACGTGGCTATGGCGAGCGGCGCGTGATGCAGGCACTGGGTGAGGCGGGCATCGCGGAACACCTGCGCCGGGAAATGGCCCCGGGCGAAGGTGCGGCACGCCGTGCCGCATTCGCGCTCGCCCGTCGGCGGCGGCTTGGACCCTTCCACGCCACGCCGCTCGACCGGCCGCTGCGCGAGAAGCAACTGGCCGCACTGGTGCGTGCGGGGCATGGATTCGACCACGCCGCTGCGGTAGTGGATGCACCAAGTGAAACTGCGCTTGAGCAGTGGGTTGCGGAAACCGATGATGACCAGATCAGTTAGCTTGCGTGCCCTGGCCCTGTTGCTGACTGCGGCATGCCTTGCATGTTCGCCGCAGGGGGCGGCGGAGCCCGCGCCGGCCGCCGCCGCGACCACGCCTGTACGCCATCCGGTTTCGGGCCTGACGGTCATTCCGCTGACCGTTACGAGCGGGACCAAGCGGCATGCCTTCAAGGTCGAAGTCGCCGATACCGCTCAGGCGCAGGAACGCGGGCTGATGTTCCGGACCGAACTTGGTCCGAACGAAGGAATGGTGTTTCCCTATGCTGCGCCACAGATGCTCAGCTTCTGGATGAAGAACACGCCACTGCCGCTGGATATCATTTTCGTCGGGTCCGATGGTCGCATCATCAACGTGGCCGCGATGACGACGCCTTATTCGCTCGATTCGGTTCCTTCCGTAGGTCCGGCGGTGGCAGTGCTGGAGATTCCTGGCGGCCGTGCGGCGGAACTCGGCATCGCCACTGGCGACCGGGTCGAATGGTAGGGTTTGGCGCTTGGCCGGGCGCAGGGAATCGGCTAGGCGCGCGGCCATGAAATTCCTCGGCAAGATCTTCACCTGGTGGAACGGCGCGACCATCGGTACGCTGTTCTGGAGCTGGCGCAACGGCGTGGAAGTAGGCACCGATGCGCAAGGCAACCGCTATTTCCGTTCCAAGAAGAAGACCGGAGATGGTCGCGAGCGCCGTTGGGTGATCTACCAGGGCGCCAATGATGCCAGCCGCGTGCCGGCGGAGTGGCATGGTTGGCTCCACGGATCGTTTGATGACGTGCCCGAAAGCAACCTGCCGCCCGCGCACATCTGGGAAGCGGACTATACGCCCAACGCGACTGGCACCGCCGTTGCTTATCGCCCGGCCGGCGCGCTGGAGATGGGCGGTCGCCGCGCGCGCGCCAGTGGCGATTACGAAGCCTGGTCGCCTGACGCGTGACGATGCGCGCGCTCGCGCCCCTTGTGTTGTTTGCGATGGTCGCGGGATGCGATCAGGGTCCGCCAGCGCCCGAGGCGGTCGAGACCGACATTCCCGAGGAACTGCGCCGCACCGTCGCGCCGCCACAGCCGGCTGCCGAGGCGGGGCTGGGCACCCCGATGGCGGAGCGAGTGGCGACGCTCGGCTTGCTCAACAAGCGTAACAACCTGACCCTGGACATCGAATTGAAGCCGGGCGAGGCGCGCCGCGTGGGTGACGTGATCGTCCGCCTATCTGCCTGCGAACGGACAGCCCCCTGGGAAATGCCCGCGGAAACCGGCGCCTTCGTCCAGGTGTTCGTGCGCGACCGCCGCCAGGACGATGGAGAGTGGAACCGAATCTTTTCCGGCTGGATGTTCCAGCGCTCGCCCTCGCTGAATGTGGTGGAGCACCCGATCTACGATGTCTGGGTGAAGGACTGCGCGATGAGTTTCCCGGGCGAAGAGGGTGGCACCCGTCGGTCCAGCGATGCTGATGGTGCGGCGGCGCCCACGCGCGCGGCGGCAGCGCCCGCGCCACCGCCGGCCGCCACGCCCGCTCCGGAGCCGGTCGAATCACCGGCCGCCGCGGACACCGACAGTAACGAGGAATAGGCACGCGGCAGTGTCTGGGGTGGGTCTCCCCGCGCATCGGCCACCAGCGCGAGATAATCGGCCTGGGGAATCTCCACGGCTCCCAACGACGCGAGATGGCTGGTCAGGAACTGGCAGTCCAGCAGCCGGTAACCTGCCATTCGCATCAATACGACAAGCCAGGCGAGCGCCACCTTGCTGGCGTTATCGGCGCGGCTGAACATGCTTTCGCCGCAGAATACCCGGTCGAACGCGACCCCATAGAGCCCGCCGACCAATTCCTCGCCGCGCCAGCATTCGATCGAATGAGCATGTCCCGCCGCATGCAGGGCGCGGTAACTTGCCTCGATCCTGTGGCTTATCCAGCAATCGCCCCCTTCGGGCCGAGATGCGGCACAGGCGGCGATTACTCGGGAAAACGCCGCGTCCACTGTCACATTGAATCGTTCCTGCCGCAATACCTTGCGCAGCGAAGCGGAGCAGTGGAAGCCCTCGAGCGGTAGGATGCCGCGCAAGTGCGGTTCCACCCAGAACACCTTCTCATCGTCGCGAGCCTCGGCCATCGGGAAAATCCCGGCGCGATAGGCGAGCAGCAGTGTCTCAACGGGAATCAGCGGGGAATGCGGACTGTGCATGAGGTGGAGCCGTGATAGCACGGTCCGTCCCGCCATGCGCGGCGATTTCGCCTTGCGCCCCGCGCCTCCTTTGCCTTAAGGGCCGCAGCCGCTGCAGGGGTGTAGCTCAGCTGGTAGAGCATCGGTCTCCAAAACCGAGGGCCACGGGTTCGAATCCTGTCACCCCTGCCAATTTCCCAGCGAAAATGGCTTCGTCGGCTGGACGCGGCGCGTGCCAAGGCCTAGACCCTGCTCATCCCCGGGGAGCGCGCCTGCGCTGAGAGGGAGGGATTGCATCCTCCGACCCGTCGAACCTGAACCCGTTAACACGGGCGGAGGGAGCGGGCCGGTCATCCGGAATGCGTCGCTCTCTCTTCCCACGAGGAGACGCAAATGGCCGACATCAACAGCAAGTTCGACATCGGTGTGACGACCGGGCCGATCCGGGGAAGTCGCAAGATCCACGTTGGCCCCCTGCAAGTCGCGATGCGCGAGATCGACCTCGAACCCTCAAGCGGCGAGCCCTCGGTGCGCGTCTACGATACCTCCGGCCCCTACACCGACCCCGCAGCGCAGATCGACATCCGCAAGGGCCTGCCGCAATTGCGCCGCGAGTGGCAACTCGCGCGCGGCGACGTCGAGGAATACGATGCCCGCGAGGTGAAGCCCGAGGATAATGGCCAGCTCGGCCCTGATCGCAGTGGCGGCGTCCCCGCGTTCCCCAACGTCCACGCCCGCGTGCTGCGCGCAAAGCAGGGCGCCAACCTCAGCCAGATGCACTACGCCCGCCGCGGCATCATCACGCCCGAAATGGAATATGTTGCCGAGCGCGAGAACCTTGGCCGTGAGAGAATCGCGCGCGAGCGGGATGGTCAGGATTGGGGCGCCAGCATCCCCGATTACGTGACCCCCGAATTCGTCCGCGACGAGGTCGCGCGCGGCCGCGCCATCATCCCCTCCAACGTCAACCACCCCGAGTGCGAGCCGATGGCGATCGGGCGCAACTTCCTCGTCAAGATCAATGCCAACATCGGCAACTCGGCCGTCGCCAGCGATGTCGCATCCGAGGTCGACAAGATGGTCTGGTCGATCCGCTGGGGCGCGGACACGGTGATGGACCTCAGCACCGGGCGCAACATCCACGACACCCGCGAATGGATCATCCGCAACAGCCCCGTCCCCATCGGCACCGTGCCGATCTACCAGGCGCTCGAGAAAGTCGGCGGCATCGCGGAGGACCTCACGTGGGAGATCTTCCGCGATACGCTGATCGAACAGGCCGAACAGGGGGTCGACTACTTCACCATCCACGCCGGCGTGCGCCTGCCCTATATCCCGATGACCGCCAAGCGCGTCACCGGGATCGTCAGCCGCGGCGGCAGCATCATGGCGAAATGGTGCCTGGCGCACCACAAGGAGAGCTTTCTCTACGAACGCTTCGACGAGATCACCGAGATCATGAAGGCCTACGACATCGCCTATTCGCTCG
>CAZEWN010000031.1:0-17330 GCA_964516135.1 uncultured Erythrobacter sp.
ATTATGGCATAAGTTACAATAACTTACGGTAGTCTCGCCCCGCTCAAAATCGAGTTTCTTCGGAAGTGCCGGTTCGACTCCGGCCAGGGGCACCACGGGCATCCCGCCCGTATTCGCGGGAACTCAGTAGAGGCTCATGCGGAGCTGTGTGTTTCGCCCCCGGTCGCCCGCCGTTGCCGCGGCGAAGCGCGATTGCGGCTGCTGCAAGTTGAACATCAACCGATCGAGCAGGTACCGCCCGAATGGCCAGGCGCCGATGTTCGAATCGACATTGATATGGCCAATCCAACCTGCGTCGACGAAGTGGCATCCCCAGGCACGGGCCATTTTGCGCGATTGGCCGAACGAGGCGTAGTGATCGTCGCGGCTGGCCGCCAGCACCGCCGGAAACCTGAGGCGTTCACGCACCAACGGCGCAAATGCGGCGAGGCGGCTGGTGGTGGGTATGTCGATCAGATTGGGGGGCGCTACGAGCAATGCGCCCAGGACTTTACCTTCGGCTTCGCGTTCGAGATGGTTCCACCATGCCACCACGTGGCAGCCAAGGCTGTGCGCGATAAGCACGACCGGTCGCCGTGCCGCCGCGATGGCGGCGTTGAGCTTGTTCACCCAGGTGTTACGGTGCGGCCGGTCCCACATGCCCAGATCGACCCGTTCGCAATCGTCCAGATCATCTTCCCAAAGCGTCTGCCAATGGCGTGGGCCGCTGTTGTCGATCCCGGGCACCGTGAGGAGCTTCGGCGCTGCGTTGGTGCCCTTGAATGTCTGCGTCATCCCTTCGTCTACATGCGCTCAATTCGCGATTTCTTCGGTTAAACCCTACTGGATAGATGGGGAAATATGAGGCAGAAATATGACGCGATGGAGAACGTGGTAGGTGAAATACGGCGTGCGAACGCTTGCTTCGGAAAATGGAAATCCGATAGCTAGGCAAAGCTGCGCTTTAAACAGATGTGTTAAGTAGGGTTTTGCGTAGCGAGCCGGGGGTGGCACATGCGGCACCTGACGGGCATAGGCGGCAAATGCCCGCAGCAGTCGCAATTTTCCTCGAGCAGAATTCCGCCGTGATAGGGCTGGTCCTGCTGTTCGTGATCTTCACCGCCTTCATGCTGGAGCGACGCCCGCCGGTGGTGATCGCGGTATTGGGCGGGCTCGCCATGATGGTGCTCGGCTTCCTGCCGGTGGGGGAACTTCTCGCCGTGTTCGGTAATCCCGCCCCGATCACGATCGCGGCCATGTTCATCCTTTCGGGTGCCCTGTTGCGGACCGGCGCACTGGAAGAGGTGTCGGGCTGGGTGGTTCGCCGGACCTTGCGCCGACCGAAACTGGCCGTGGCGGAGATCGGCGCGGGGACGATCTTCGCGTCCGCGTTCATGAACAACACGCCCGTGGTGATCGTGATGATTCCGATAGTGAAGCGGCTAGCCCGCGTGCTCGGCATCGCGGCGACCCGACTTCTCATACCGCTGTCCTATGTGTCGATCCTGGGAGGCACGCTGACGCTGATCGGCACGTCCACCAACCTCTTGGTCGATGGCGTGGCGCAGTCCAACGGGATGGCGGCGTTCGGCATATTCGAGATCACCGCGGTCGGCCTGGTCACCGCCGCCGCCGGCTTGGCGATGCTGCTCGCGACGGGTCGGTTCCTGCTGCCCGACCGGGCGGAGCACGGGATCGACGAACAGGGGGAAAGCGACAGCTATCTTTCGCAACTCACGCTGATGGACGACAGCCCGCTGGTCGGCAAAAGGTTGAGCGACACCGCGCTGCTCCGCCGGCCGGGCCTCAAATTGCTGGGCGTGCAGCGGGGCGCAACCGTCCAGCGGCGCGATTACGACGCGTGGGAACTGGAAGCCGGGGATCAACTGGTGGTCGCCGCCAGCCCCGCCGAACTTGCTTCGCTGGCCGAGGCGCACGATTTTCGTACCGGTCTGACCGGCGTCGGCGGCGGCATCCAAACCGCCGGCCCCGGGCGTCCTGCCGACCTGACGCTCGTCCAGGCGGTCATTTCTCCCTCGCATCCCATCATCGGGCGGCGACTGGCGGACATCCCGCTCTTGTCGCGGCTGCGCGTGCGTGTGCTGGGCCTGTCGCGACCGCGCCATCTGGCCGGGCCCGACCTCGCCAACGCCCGGGTTCGCGCAGGCGATCGCCTGCTCATCGCGGCAGGCAGCGACGCAGCGCAGGCATTGCGCGCAAATGTCGGCCTGTCCGACGTTGGCGAAGCGCCCGTGCGGGCGTTCAGGCGGGTTCGCGCGCCGATCGCGGTGGCGACATTGGCGGGCGTCGTGCTGCTGGCGGCATTGGCGGGTTTCCCGATCGAAGGACTGGCGCTGGCGGGCGTCGGCGTGGTCCTGCTGACGCGGTGCATCGAGCCCGAGGAGGCCTGGAGCTCGATCGACGGCAGCACCCTGGTGCTGATTTTCGGGATGCTCGCTGTCGGCAAGGGGCTGGAGAACGCCGGGACCGTCGCCCTGATCGTGCAGTCGATCCAGCCCTATCTCACAGCATTGCCGCCGCTGTTGCTGTTGGTCGTCGTATACGCTGTCACCAGTGTTCTCACCGAAACCGTTACCAACAACGCAGTGGCCGTCATCATGACGCCGATCACGATCGGCCTTGCCGAAGTGCTGGGGCTGGATGCACGGCAACTGGTGGTCGCGGTCATGTTCGGCGCCAGTGCGAGCTTCGCAACGCCGATCGGCTATCAGACCAACACACTGGTCTATGGTGCCGCCAACTTCCGGTTCATGGACTTCGTGAAGATCGGCCTGCCGATGAACATTGTCGTCGGCCTGGCGACGTGCATTGCCATCAGCCTGTTGATGTGAACGTTTCGCGGCCGGTGGCGACTGAACCGCTTTCCTACGGTGCGGCGATCTGCAATTGTCGCGGCTCGGATCGGCAGGCGGGGGCTTGCCGCGATGGTCACGCCGCGAACGCTGACAGTGCGTGTGACCGGGCGATTTGCGAAAGCCACACGGTTCGGGAGATATGGTCATGAAAACAGGTGCTTCCAGATTCTTCAAACCGCGAGGAGCGTGCCATCTGGCCGTGGCTTTAGCCGCCGTCATGGCGGTGCCCGCACAGGCCGAAGACCTGCGCGCCGCAGTCGCCGCCGACATGCCCGCGCTGATGGAGCTTTACCGCGATCTCCACGCCAATCCCGAATTGAGCTTCGAGGAGATCGAGACCGCGGCCAAGCTTGCCGCGCGCCTGCGTGCGCTCGGGTTCGAGGTGACCGAGGGGGTAGGCAAGACCGGCGTCGTGGGCGTGATGCGTAATGGCGATGGCCCGGTGGTCATGCTGCGCGCCGATATGGACGGGTTGCCGGTGGTCGAGCAGACGGGCCTGCCATATGCCTCGAAACGCACTGCGACGCCTGCAAGCGGGGTCGAGACGGGGGTGATGCACGCCTGCGGTCACGATACGCATATGGCCGGATGGATCGGCGCGGCGCAGCTTCTCGCCGAACGCAAGGACCAGTGGCGCGGGACACTGGTAATGGTTGGCCAGCCGGCCGAGGAGATCGGCGAGGGCGCGCTCGCGATGCTCGCTGATGGGCTCTACACCCGGTTTCCCAAGCCGGATTATGTGCTCGCGTTCCACGATGCGGCGCAGTTCCCCGCCGGAATGATTGGCTATTCACCGGGCTATGCCTTGGCCAATGTCGACAGCGTGGACGTGGTCGTCCCCGGCGTGGGCGGGCATGGCGCCTATCCCCATACCACGCGCGATCCGATCGTGCTCGCGAGCGCGATCGTCATGAAGCTGCAAACGCTGGTCAGCCGCGAAAACTCACCGCTCGAACCGGCCGTGGTCACCGTCGGCAGCTTCCTGGCCGGGTCCAAGCATAACATCATCCCCGACGAGGCGAAGTTGCAGATTACCGTTCGCAGTTATTCGGACGAGAACCGTCAGCGCTTGCTGGATGGCATTGCGCGCATTGCGCGGGGCGAGGCGATCGCGGCGGGGATGCCCGAAGACCGGATGCCTACAGTGACGGTTGCCGATCCGTACACGCCGTCGACGTTCAATACCGTGGACTTCACCGAACAGGTCGCTGCCAGCTTTCGCGCACGCTTCGGCCCGGACCGCGTGATGCAGGTTCCATCGGTGATGGGGGGCGAGGATTTCGGCCAGTTCCTGCGCGCCAGCCCGGACGATGTGAAATCCCTGATCTTCTGGGTCGGTGGCGTGCCGCAGGATCAGTATGACCGGGCGCAGCGCGGCGAAATCACTCTGCCTTCGCTGCATAGCCCGTTCTGGGCGCCGGACGCCGAGAAAGTGATTGCAACCGCCGCCGAAGGGCTGGCCGCCGCCTCGCTGGAATTGATGCCCGCGAGCGGAGGCTAGAACTCGCTGCCGCCAGAGCGACGCTGCGATGCTTCCGCAATTCGGCGCGCTTGCGCCCGCCGCTCCTCCGCGCTCACCCGCGGCTGGCCAAGTGCCGCCTGCTGCCGCGCCAACCTCTCGCGTTCCTCGGGGGAAAGCAGGGCAAGGGCGTCCTCGTCCAGTTCGCCGGGCGGGATACCGGCGCCAGGAGCGGTAACGAACCCGTCGCCGAACGCGAGACCGGTTTCGGGCGGTTCCTGGAAATTGTCCTCCGGCCCCCAGCCATGCGCGGCCGAATGGCCCGTTGCGGCAGATCGTTGGCGAAGCGTCGGCTCTCCATAGGCCTTGGCCGGTGGCCTGGCTTCCGAACCCGTCGCTGCCCTGACCGGGCCAATTTCGGCGGGGCGCGGATCGTCGGATGTGGCGATGGCGAGACCGGCGGTGATCATAACGGTCACAGCGGCGAAATGCCGGTACATCCTGGCGCTCGTCGCCTGTTGTTTCGCCTTGCGTACCACCCGCGCGGCCTTACCCGGGCCGGGTTGCCAAACGGTTGACGACCGCCGGGGCGAGGGGGCACCCCGACGGCCGTCTCTCCTCCCCAGGAGATCGGTAAGCGCCGGTCAGCCGTCGGACGAAACGTATGTGCCCAAGCGATGGTGCAGCGCGTTGATCCGGGCCAATTCCTCGCGATCGTCGGTCTGGCGCGCATGGCTCGCCAGCGCCGCGCGGAGCAGGCGGAAGTCGGCCGTGGAGAAAAGCGCGCGCGCGCGGCCCGGCTCCTTGGTCTGGGTATCGGTGGTCATCGTAGCCTCCTTATGCAGCCTCGAATTGGCCCATCGTGTTGTGCTGTCCGCCAGCCTTGAGCGCGGCCTCGCCGGCGAAGTATTCCTTGTGATCATCGCCGATGTCGGATCCGGCCATGTTCTGGTGCTTCACGCACGCGATCCCCTGACGGATTTCCTCGCGCTGTACGTTCTTGACGTAACCGAGCATCCCCGCTTCGCCAAAATACTCACGCGCCAGGTTATCGGTGCTCAGCGCGGCCGTGTGATAGGTCGGCAGCGTGATCAGGTGATGGAAGATGCCAGCCCGCTGCGCCGCGTCGCGCTGGAAGGTGCGGATGCGTTCGTCGGCCTCGGCGGCAAGTTCGGTGCCATCGTAATCGACGCTCATCAGTTTTGCGCGATCATAGGCAGCAAGGTCACGGCCATCCGCCGCCCAGGCGTCATAGACCTGTTGGCGAAAGTTCAGCGTCCAGTTGAAGCTGGGCGAGTTGTTGTAAACGAGCTTCGCATTCGGAATTACCTCGCGGATACGATCGACCATCCCCCCGATCTGTTCGATGTGAGGTTTCTCCGTTTCGATCCAGAGCAGGTCGGCGCCGTTCCGGAGCGAGGTGATGCAATCGAGCACACAGCGATCCTCACCCGTCCCGGCGCGGAACTGATAGAGGTTCGAGGGGAGCCGGCGGGGTGCCAGCAGTTTGCCCTGGCGGCTGATGAAAACCTGTCCGTTGGCGATTGCGGCCGGATCGACCTCGTCGCAATCGAGGAATGCATTGTACTGGTCACCGAGATCGCCTGGCTCGCGACTGAAGGCGATTTGCTTGGTCAACCCTGCACCAAGGCTGTCGGTGCGCGCGACGATGATGCCATCCTCCACGCCCAGTTCCAAAAAGGCGTAACGGACCGCGCGGATCTTCGCGAGGAAGTCCTCGTGCGGCACGGTAACCTTGCCGTCCTGGTGGCCGCACTGCTTCTCGTCGGACACCTGGTTTTCGATCTGGATGGCGCAGGCGCCGGCCTCGATCATCTTCTTGGCAAGCAGATAGGTCGCCTCGGCATTGCCGAAACCGGCGTCGATGTCCGCGATGATGGGAACGATGTGCGTTTCGTGCTCGTCGATCGCCTTTTCGATGCGTTTGGCTTCGATCTCGTCGCCGCGCTCGCGGGCGGAGTCGAGATCGCGGAACAGGCCGCCCAATTCGCGCGCATCGGCCTGGCGCAGGAAGGTATAGAGCTCCTCGATCAGCGCCGGAACGCTGGTCTTCTCGTGCATCGACTGATCGGGCAGTGGCCCGAATTCACTCCGCAGCGCCGCGATCATCCAGCCCGAGAGGTAGAGGTATCGCCGCTTAGTGGTGCCGAAATGCTTCTTGATCGCGATCATCTTCTGCTGCGCGATGAAGCCGTGCCAGCAGCCGAGCGACTGCGTGTAATTCGCCGGATCGGCATCGTAAGCCGCCATGTCGGCACGCATGATCGCGGCGGTGTATCGGGCGATGTCGAGGCCCGTTGGGAAGCGGTTCTGTGCCCGCATCCGCGCGGCGCTCTCGGCGTCGATTGCGCTCCAGGGCGAGCCTTGTCCCTCGATGGTCTGGCGGAACTGGCCGATCTGGCTCTGGTAGGTCACGGTTATTCTCCTGAAGTGCGATTTTGCTGCGTTGCATCATTCATCGCCCAACAGCGCGAGGAGAGATAGCAAAAATTACAGAATTTGGTGTATGCGGGAGCGGTCAATACGGTTTACATGAGTCAATTTGTAATGATATTTACAATGGTATGACCGAGAGAGCGATCTACGCCGGACCTGCCTTGCGCCGTTTGCGCAAGCGTGAGGAGCTGACCCAGGCGGCAATGGCGGCGCGCTTGTCCATTTCGGCAAGCTACCTGAACCTGTTGGAACGTAATCAGCGACCGCTATCGGCCCGTGTCATCGTACAGGTGGTCGAGCAGTTTGATTTCGACCCGCGCGCCCTGAAAGAGGACGAGGCGATCGGCGGTATCGACGGCCTGTTGCGGCGGTTTGCCGACGAACGGTTCGCCGATCTGTCGATCGGGCGCGACGAGGCTGCCGAGTTGTTGTCGGCGGCACCTAATGCGGCTGCGGCCTTCGCGCGGATGTTCGACAGCGCGGGTGCCGAACGAACCAACGGTGTCGATCCGCTGCGCGCCACCCGTCGCGAAATCGAGCGGTGGCGCAACCACTTCGCCGACCTCGACGAGGCTGCGGAACGGCTGGCCGATGAGATGCGCATGTCACGGGCCGAGATCGGACCTGCAATGGCGGAGCGGTTGCGCGACCGCCATCAGCTCGCCATCAGAATTTTGCCGCGTGACGTGATGGGCAATGCGGTCCGACGGCTCGACCTCCACGCCCGGCAACTTCAGCTATCGGAGATGCTCGACCCGGCATCGCGCACCTTTAACCTCGCAGTCCAGCTCGCGCAGCTCGAACACGGTGACACGATCGCCAATATCGCGGGCGGCGCGCAGTTTTCCGACAGCGCGGCGCGCCACATGTTTGAACGCCACCTCACCGCCTATTTTGCCGCGGCGCTGGTCATGCCCTATGGCCGTTTCCTGCGGGCTTGCGAGGCGTCGGGTTACGACATGTTGCTGCTGATGCGCCGCTTCGGCGCCGGGTTCGAGCAGGTCGCGCACCGCATGACGACGCTGCAGCGCGTTGGCCAGCGCGGACTGCCTTTCTTCATGGCCCGGTTCGATCGCGCCGGGCAGATCTCCAAACGCTTCGCCGGTGCGAGCGGCGCCACTATGCTGGAAAGCGATGCCAGCTGCCCGTTGTGGTCGGTTCACCGCGCGTTCGAGCGCGGTGAGGGGTATGAAGTCCAGGCAATCCTGGTGGATGGCCTCGATAGCGGCCCGGATCACTGGGTCACAATTACCGCCGCGGTGGCTGGCACCGGTGCCACGGGCACCGCGCGGTTTGCCGTCGTGCTGGGGCTGGAGGCGCGACTTGCTGAGCCGTTGATCCACGCGCGCGGAATTTCGCTGCGGCGGGAGGATGCGATGCCAGTCGGTTTAGGTTGCGCGCGTTGCTTCCGGCAGGGATGCCTCCAGCGTTCCTTGCCGCCGCGGGGCGCAGCGCTGCGTTTCGACCGATCGATGCGCGGCATCACGCCATTCCAGTTCGGTGAACCCGGAACCGGCTGAGAGTCCACACGTTTGGGCACAATTCAAGGGGAGCACTCATGACGGAAGAACGCATTACCGAAACCCGTACGCCGGAAGGCAACACGCATACCCACACGACCGTTGTGCATGATGAGCCGCGCCGTGGCGGCGGATCGGGCTGGGTCATCGCCCTGCTCATCCTTGTCGCCCTGGTGATCGGCTTTGTCCTGTTCACTCAGATGGGCAATTCGGAAATGGCGCGAGACACTGCGATCGCCGATGCGGCGAGCCAGGTCGGCGATGCCGCGCAACAAGTCGGCGATGCGGCGCAGGACGTTGCGGACGACGTGACCAACAACCAGTAACTGGACGGTATCGCTTTGCGCCGCCGCGGGCGGTGTAAAGTTTACCGACATTTCATCTCTGCCCGTTAGTCCGGTGTCGCGCTTGCGACATCGGACCGACACGGATGATCCGCCTATTCAAGCATTATATTCCGCACGCGGTCCTGCTGCTGGGGCTGTGCGATTTCCTGTTGCTGCTCGTGGCTGGCGAGGCGGCATGGCAATTGCGTGCAGCCCAGGTCGAAAGCTCGCTTGGGCCAATCGGCGAAAGGGCAATTTCGCTGCTTGGCTTCGCTTTCGTGGTCTTGACGGCGATGATCGCGGTCGGGGTTTACGGGAGCGAGGCGCTGCGTTCGCTGCGATACGCTGGCGCGCGCATGCTGGTTGCGGTCAGTCTGGGCATCATCGCGCTATCGGTGCTCGATTTCTTCGCGCCTGGATCGACGTTCTGGCGCTCGACGCTGCTCTACGCCATGGTGCTGGCGACAGTCGCGCTCATGCTCAACCGACTGATTGCTGGCGCCGTAATCGGCACATCCGCGTTTCGGCGCCGGGTTCTGGTGCTGGGCGCGGGCGAGCGAGCGCGGCGCATCAAGGCACTGTCCGAACGCGCGGAATCGGGGTTCGCGGTGGTTGCCTTCCTCGGGATGAAGGATGGCAATTTCGCGGTGGATGAAGCAATCCCGCGGTCCGCAGTGCATGATCTTGGCAAGTTCGTGGATCATCTGGGCGTCGGCGAAGTCGTGCTCGCGCTGGAGGAGCGGCGCAACGCCCTGCCGCTCAATGACCTTCTGCGGGTCAAGACCATGGGGGTCCACGTCAATGATTTCAGCAGTTTCATGGAGCGTGAGACTGGCCGGGTCGATCTCGATTCCGTCAACCCAAGCTGGCTGATATTCTCCGACGGATTTTCGTCGGGTCGAATGATCTCGAGCGCTGCCAAGCGGCTGTTCGATATTTTCGCCAGTGGCGTGCTGTTGGCCAT
Organism: uncultured Erythrobacter sp.; assembly: GCA_964516135.1. GTDB lineage: Bacteria > Pseudomonadota > Alphaproteobacteria > Sphingomonadales > Sphingomonadaceae > 34-65-8. The sequence goes on from CAZEWN010000031.1 coordinate 9,582, forward strand.
TACCTTCCCGGTGATCGCGGTTTTTGCCGTGCTGGTGAAGCTGGACAGCCGGGGGCCGGCGTTCTTCCGCCAGACGCGCGTCGGGCTTTATGGCCAGCCGTTCCAGGTCATCAAGCTGCGCTCGATGCGAACCGACGCGGAAAAGAACGGCGCGAAGTGGGCGGAGAAGGACGATCCGCGCGTTACGCGGCTGGGCCGCTTCATCCGCAAGGTCAGGATCGACGAATTGCCGCAGACGTGGAGCGTGCTGAAGGGACAGATGAGCTTTGTCGGCCCACGTCCGGAAGTGCCGCGATTCGTCGACGATCTCGAACAGCAGCTCCCGTATTATGCCGAAAGGCACATGGTAAAACCCGGCATCACGGGTTGGGCGCAGATCAATTATCCCTATGGCGCCAGCATTGAGGACGCCCGGCACAAGCTGGAATACGATCTCTACTACGCCAAGAACTACACGCCATTCCTCGACCTGCTGATCCTGTTGCAGACGCTGCGGGTGATATTGTGGCCGGAGGGCGCGCGATGAGCGCGATGGCCTTCGCCGGGCTGCACCTGGCCAGTTTCGCGCTGCATCTGGCCGGCGCGCTGGCCTGTGTCGCGGCGGCGGTGTGGATCATGCGGAAAGGGGATCATGCGCGGCCCGACCGAACGGCCACGATAACCGCACTCGCAGCGACGGCGGTGTGGAGTATCGTCGTGGCGGCGCTGGGACTGGATTCCAGCCTTGCGCTGTTCGCCCAAACTGCGCGCGATCTTGCCTGGCTTTGGGTCCTGCACAACCTGTTCGCGGCAGACGGACGGCACGAAAGTGTCCGCATGGTGCGCCCCGTGATCGGTGCCCTGGTGCTGGTCGAATGCCTGCAGCCGGTGTTGTTGTATCTTGATATGCGGGTGGCCGTTTCTGCCGAACAGCAAGGGCTGGTGTTCCAGGCCCGTGCAATGTTCGACGTTCTGTTCGCGACCGGCGCACTGGTGCTGCTGCACAACCTTTACGTCGGTGCATCGGCCGAAACGCGGCAGGCGCTGCGCTGGAGCGCGGCGACGCTTGCCGGGATGTGGTGTTTCGATCTCAACACCGCGACGGTCGCCTGGCTTTCGGGCCGCGCACCGGTGGAATTGCTCACCATGAGCGGGCTGGTTCATCTTTTCGTGGCTTTCGGGGTGGCGGTGGGGCTGATCGAGGTCGGCGCTCCGGTAAGGGTCCGCCCGTCACGTACGGTTGCGTTTCGGGGGCTCTCGCTCATCCTGATCGGCGCTTACCTCGCGCTCATGTTCGGGATCGCTCAATCGCTGGACTTGCTGGGCGCCGATTTCGTGCGATTGACCCAGGTAGGATTCCTGTTCCTCGCGCTTCTCGGCGCGCTTTACTGGCTGCCGTCGAAGCGCCTGCGCGGGTGGATGCGCGTTACGTTGGTCAAGCACCTGTTCCAGCATCGCTACGATTACCGCTCCGAATGGCTGCGGTTCACGCAGACCATTGGACATACCGGAGCGGGCGCTTTCGGCGAGCGGGTGGTGCGCGCGATGGCTGACATGACCGAAAGCCCGTCGGGCCTCCTGCTCCTTCCCGACGACGACGGACGCATGGCTCTGGCGGCGCATTGGCAATGGGGTGCGCTCGCGGTTCCGGCGATCGCGATGCCGGCCGAACTCGCAACTTTGCTGGAGCGTGAGAAGTTCATCCTCGACCTCGACGAGGTGCGCAGGGGAATCGATTATCGCGGCGAACGCGCGCTCGTGCCCGAATGGCTGCTCGAAACGACCGGCGCTTGGGCGATGGTCCCGCTCCTCCACTTTGATCGGTTGACTGGCATCGTGGTGCTCGCGCGCCCCGCCATGCCTCGCAGGCTGGACTGGGAGGATCTTGATCTTCTGCGTGTCGCTGGTCAGCAACTTGCCAGCTATCTGGCTGAACAGAATGTACAGCGTGCCCTGATGGAGGCTGCCCGGTTCGACGAATTCAATCGGCGCATGGCGTTCGTCATGCACGACATAAAGAACCTTGCAAGCCAGCTGGGACTGCTGGCGCGCAATGCCGAACGGCACGCCGACAACCCTGACTTCCGCGCGGACATGCTGGTGACCCTGCGTAAGAGTTCCGAGAAGCTGACAGGCCTCTTGGCTCGTCTCGGACGATATGGCGCAGCGGGGAAGGAACGGCGCGAGCCGGTCGAGCTGACCGCGCTTGGCGCCCGAATGGTGGCGCGCTTTGCGCTCGATCATCCGGTTGATCTGATTGCCGAAGGCCCCGTGGTCGTTGAAGCTGATCCCGAGGCCATCGAGCAGGCGCTCGGCCATCTGCTCCAGAATGCGATCGAGGCCAGCGCGCCCGACGCGGCCGTGTTTCTTGAAATCACGCGGGCGGGCGGGGTGGCGCAACTCCAGGTCATCGACGCGGGGACAGGCATGTCGCCCGAATTCGTTCGCAGTGGCCTGTTCAAGCCATTCGTTTCATCCAAGACCAACGGCTTCGGCATCGGCGCGTTCGAGGCGCGCGAACTCGTGCGCGCGATGGGTGGCCGGCTCGACGTGGATTCGCGCGAGGGGCTGGGGACAAGGTTCATGATCCGCCTGCCGCTCGCAATCACGACCGCGCTGCTCAACGCAGCAGAAGAATCGAACGAGAAAACTGGAGTCGCATGATGTCGCACGACCGACCCAAACTACTGATCGTCGAGGACGATGAGGGGCTACAGGCCCAGCTGAAATGGGCATATGACGATTTTGATGTCGTCATCGTGGGCGATCGCACCAGCGCCCTTGCGGCTCTGCGGGCCGAAGCGCCGGACGTCGTGACCCTCGATCTCGGCCTGCCGCCCGACCCCGATGGTACGAGCGAGGGCTTCGCCGTCCTTGACGAAATCATGGCGCTGAAGCCGGATACCAAGGTGATCGTCGCCTCCGGTCATGGCGCGCGCGAGAGCGCGTTGACCGCGATCGAGCGCGGCGCATATGATTTCTACCAGAAGCCGGTCGATATCGATGCGCTGGGTCTGATCGTTCGGCGCGCCCTCAACCTTCACCGGATTGAACAAGAAAACCGGCGGCTGGCCGCTCGGGCCGGTGAAGATAATCGTGTATTGGGCGGGCTGATCACGGGGGCACCGGAGATGACCAAGGTCGCCCGGATGATAGAGCGTGTCGCCGACACCGGCGTTTCCGTGATGCTACTGGGCGCCAGCGGGACCGGAAAGGAACTGCTCGCGCGCGGCCTGCATCTTTCTAGCAACCGTCACCACCGGCCTTTCGTCGCGATCAACTGCGCCGCGATCCCCGAGAACCTGCTCGAGAGCGAACTGTTCGGGCATGAAAAAGGCGCCTTCACCGGCGCGGTCAAGACCACGGAGGGCAAGATCGAGCAGGCCCATGGCGGTACGCTGTTCCTTGACGAGGTTGGCGACATTCCGCTGCCCCTTCAGGTCAAACTGCTAAGGTTCCTGCAGGAGCGGACGATTGAGCGGATCGGAGGCCGCAAGGCAATCGAAGTCGACACGCGGATCGTATGCGCCACGCATCAGGACCTGGAGGCGATGATCGGGGCGGGGACATTCCGTGAGGACCTCTTTTACCGGCTCGCGGAAATCGTGGTGAAAATCCCGGCGCTGGCGGAGCGCCCTGGCGACGCAGTCTTGCTCGCCAAGGCGTTTCTCAAGCGCTTTTCCGATGAAATGAATCCGCGAGTGACGGGCTTCGCTCCCGATGCGCTGGCGGCGATCGATGGCTGGCCGTGGCCGGGGAACGTGCGCGAACTCGAAAACCGGGTCAAACGCGCCGTGATAATGGCCGATGGGAAGCTGGTCGGCGCCGAGGATCTGGATCTTGGGCAGATCGACGAGGACGAGGGGCATCCGCTCAACCTCAAGAGTGCGCGCGAACAGGCAGATCGCAAAGTGATCCGCCATGCGCTCGCGCGCTCGGAAGGGAATATCTCCAGCAGCGCCCGGTTGCTGGGGATCAGCCGACCAACGCTTTACGACCTGCTCAAGCAGTATGATCTGCACGCTTAGGCGATCATTGCGCGCATGGGCGGGCCTAGCCGCGTGCATGACGCTGCTCGCATGCGCGGAGCCGCCGCCGCCCCTGCCACCGCTTGATGCCGCGCGCCACGCCCTTGCCTCAGGCGATGGCTTCGGCGCCGAAATCGCCCTACGCAAGATGGTCGATGACGGCACGCCGGCCGTGGAAGTCGCCGCATATCTTGGCGAGGCGGAACTGCTTCAGGGACAGCTCGTCGAAGCCAGGCGCTGGCTTGGCGCGGGCGGTTTCACGCCCCCGACCGAGGCTCACGGATACCACATGCTGGGGCGGCTGGAGATGCAGGCAGGCAATCTTGCCGCCGCGGGCCAGGCATTCGATCGCTCGTGGCGCGCCTTTCCGGACAGCGCGGCGCTGTGGGTCGATATCGGCCGACTGCGTTTTCGGGGCGGCGAGCAGGCGCAGGCCTTCGAGGCGAGCAGGCGAGCGGTGGAGTTGGACCCCGATGATGCGCGCGTACTGCAGTTTCGCGCGCAGCTGGTGCGGGAAGCGCAAGGGCTGACCGCTGCGCTACCTTGGTTCGAAGCAGCGGTCGAACGCAATCCTAACGACGTGGAATTGCTGGGGGACTACGCGGCGACGCTTGGAGACTTGGGCCACGCCAGCGAAATGCTGGCTGTGGTGCGCAGGATGGCTGAACTCGAAGATCACAATCCGCGCGTATTCTATCTCCAGGCCGTGCTGGCAGCCCGGGCGGACCGTTTCGACCTCGCACGCACGCTGCTGGGCCATCTTGGCCAGAACATGGCGGATGTACCCGCGGTCATGCTGCTTTCGGGCATAGTCGACCTGGAAAACGGTAACCACGAAAGCGCGGCCCAGACGTTCGACCGGCTTGCGACCCTCCAGCCTGACAACAGCCGGGTGCGCGATTTGCTCGCGCGGGCCATCGCAATGGGTCTAAATGAGCGCGAACTGGTGTACCGGTTTGGTCAACACGCCCGCTCGAAGTCAGCATCTCCCTATTTCAAGACCGCATTGGCCCGCGGGCTGGAGGCGCTAGACGATCGTGCCGCCGCGGCCCCGTTGCTTGACGCTGCCGCATCAACATGCGGCACGCGTCTGGCGGTCCTGGCTGCGCGAACCGGCGCGCAAGGAAATCCAGCGAAAGGTGGCGAAGCGCCGTCGGTGGTGCGCTCCAGGATCGATGCGGGCGCGCCGGTGGAAGCGATCACTGCCGCGCATGCGTTTCTCCAGGGTTCTCCGGGCTCTGCCGACGCGGCCGCGCTGGCCGGGGATGCCTATCTTGCCAACGGCGACACCACGAACGCGCTTTCCCATTATCGCAGGGCGGCATCGATCCGTTGGACCTGGCCTGTGACGCAGCGGATGGCAGCCGCTTACCGTGCCGCCGGTCGGCCGGCCGATGCAAGCCGGATGATCACCCGGTTTGCCCGGGCCAAGCCGCATAATGGGGATGCGGCGGTGGAATTAGGGCGATTTGCGGCGGAAACGCGAGATTGGAAGCTGGCAGCCATGTGGCTCGACCAGGCGATTGATCATGGGGCGGGGCGCGATCCCGTTGCCTGGAACCTGCGCTCGCTGGCTGCGCGCGAACTGGGCGATTTCGAACTGGCGTCTCAGGCCAGCGCTTACGCACATGCGCTGCAGCCGATGCGCAGCGGACCGCTGCTGATGTGCGAACGCCATCGCGCAGCAAGCTGAGCAGGCTCGACACCCGCGCGCGCACGGTGCAGTCGCCCGGGAATGATCGCGCGTCTATTCGGCCGAATCGATTTGATGATCCGATTGCTCGTCGTGGCAATGGCGCTCGCGTTCCTCGTTCCGGCGGCGGGCGAGGCCCGTGAAACGGCGCAGTTCGTCTCCAATGGCGCGATCTTCGTGCTGTTCCTGCTCAACGGATTACGGATCGACCGCCGTGACGTGCTGCGCGGTCTCGCCAATTCGCGCTTCCTGGTGACGCTCACTGCTTGGGTCTTCGGCGCCATGGCGCTCGCCGGGTGGGCGATTGCCACGGCCGCGGGCCCATGGCTCGCTCCGGAGGTCGCGCTGGGCTTCGTGTTCCTGGGCGTCCTGCCGTCGACGGTGCAATCGGCAACCTCGTATACCTCTCTGGCCAGTGGCAACGTGGCACTGGCGGTCATCGCTGCCGCCGTGCTCAATATTCTGGGCGTTTTGATCAGCGCACCCCTGTTCGCGCTGATCGCGGGCAGTAACCAGGTAAGCCTGGGGTGGGATGTGATCGGACGGATCATGCTGATTCTGGTCCTGCCCTTTGCAATCGGGCAGGCGACCCAAGGATGGCTGCGGCGCTGGGTGGTCGATCAGAAGGCGCGCATCGTATGGATCGATCGCTTCGTCATCGCGCTGGCGGTGTATGTCGCGTTCTCCGGCGCCGTGGAGCAGGACGTCTGGCAGCGCCTTGGCGCCTCGGATTGGGTCGCGATCCTTGGTGCGCTGGCGATCATGCTGTCGTTCGGTCATTTTGGTGCCTGGTTGACAGGCGGCCTGGCGCGCCTGCCGCTGCCCGACAGGATCGCATTCCTGTTTTCCGGCGCGCAAAAGAGCGTGGCGATCGGCGTTCCACTCGGAGCGATCCTGTTCGAACCTGGTGTTGCGGGGCTCGTGCTTGTCCCGCTGTTGCTATACCACTTGATCCAACTCGTGATCGCGGCGCCGATTGCTACTCGATTAACCCGGCTTCGGGGCTGAGCGCCCGCTCCCGCCGATTGTGGCGGACCGACCACCACAATGACAGGAAGATAAGGATCGCTCCGATCAGGCCCGTGATCGTTTCGGGGATGTGCGCCACGGCCGAAAACAGCATGATGCCGCCCAGCACAATGATCGCCCAGAACGCGCCGTTCTCAAGAAAGCGATACTGCGCCAACGTGCCCTGCCTGACCAGGTGGATGGTCATTGAGCGCACGAACATCGCGCCGATAGACAGGCCCAGTGCAATCACCACCATGTTGTTCGACAGCGCGAAGGCGCCGATCACGCCATCGAAGCTGAAGCTGGCGTCGAGCACGTTGAGGTAAAGGAATCCGCCCAGGCCCGTGCGAACCACCGCGCCGTGCGTCCGGGCGGCCTCTTCCTTCAGCTCGAGGATCTTATTGATCCCTTCGACTGCGATGAAGGTGATCAGCCCGAGCATTCCCGCGACAAGGAAGGTCAGCGCATCCTCGTCGGGCAGCATGGTCGAAATGCCCCACATGACCAGCAGGAGAAGCGCGATCTCGGCGGCAGGAAGTGCAGCGAACTTGGCTAGCTGGCGCTCGACCACGGCAATCCAGTGCACGTCTTTGTCGAGGTCGAAAAAGAACTTCAGGCCGACCATTGCCAGGAACGCGCCGCCAAACCCTGCGATGCCGACGTGGGCGCCGCTGACGATCTCTTCGTAGCGCTCGGGGTCGTTAAGCGAGAGGTTGATCGTCTCGATCGGGCCTAACCCCGCCGCAATGGCGACGATGGCGAGAGGGAACACGATCCGCATTCCGAACACGGCAAACGCGATACCCCAGGTGAGGAACCGCTTTTGCCACACCTCGTCCATGTCCTTGAGCACGGCAGCGTTGACTACCGCGTTGTCGAAGCTGAGCGATACTTCGAGCACCGACAGCACCACGATGATCCACAAGAGCGCCAACGTGCCAGTAACGGTGCCGGTGCTCGCCCATCCGTACCAGGCACCCAAGCCTAGGGTCAGGACTCATTAGAGCCACCATATGACGATGGCCGCGATGATGATTG
>CAZEWN010000032.1:0-16228 GCA_964516135.1 uncultured Erythrobacter sp.
TGAAGCGCCTGATCGAATTGCGCGCGCCCGACATCATCGTGCGCAACGAAAAGCGCATGCTGCAGGAAGCTGTCGACGCCCTGTTCGACAACGGCCGCCGCGGCCGCGTGATCACCGGCGCGAACAAGCGTCCGCTCAAGTCGCTTTCCGACATGCTCAAGGGCAAGCAGGGCCGCTTCCGTCAGAACCTGCTCGGCAAGCGCGTCGACTATTCGGGCCGTTCGGTCATCGTGACCGGTCCGGAACTCAAGCTGCACCAGTGCGGCCTGCCGAAGAAGATGGCGCTCGAGCTGTTCAAGCCGTTCATCTACGCCCGCCTCGACGCCAAGGGCCTCTCCATGACCCTCAAGCAGGCGAAGAAGTGGGTCGAGAAGGAGCGCAAGGAAGTCTGGGACATCCTGGATGAAGTCATCCGCGAACACCCGGTGCTGCTGAACCGCGCCCCCACGCTTCACCGCCTCGGCATCCAGGCGTTCGAGCCGGTACTGATCGAGGGCAAGGCGATCCAGCTCCACCCGCTGGTCTGCGCCGCGTTCAACGCCGACTTCGACGGCGACCAGATGGCCGTCCACGTCCCGCTGAGCCTCGAGGCGCAGCTGGAAGCGCGCGTGCTGATGATGAGCACCAACAACATCCTCAGCCCCGCCAACGGCAAGCCGATCATCGTGCCTTCGCAGGACATGGTCCTGGGCCTCTACTATCTGTCGATGGAACGGCAGGAGAAGACGCCCGAATTCATCGAGGAAAAGGGCGGCGAAAAGATCGAGAAACTGCCGCGCTTCTCCGACATGGCCGAAGTGCACCAGGCGCTGGAGACCAAGGCGGTCACCCTGCACACGCGCATCATCGCGCGCGTGCCGCAAGCCGACGAGAGCGGCAAGATTTCCATGCAGCGCTTCGTCACCACCCCGGGCCGGATGCTGCTGGGCGAATGCCTGCCCAAAAGCCACAAGGTGCCGTTCGACGTCGTCAATCGCCTTCTGACCAAGAAGGACATCGGCGATGTGATCGATGAAGTCTATCGCCACACCGGCCAAAAGGACACGGTGTTGTTCGCCGACGCGATCATGGCGCTGGGCTTCCGCCACGCATTCAAGGCGGGCATCTCGTTCGGCAAGGACGACATGATCATCCCGCACGAGAAGGATGCCCTGGTCGACGAGACCAAGGCGCTCGTGGCCGACTACGAACAGCAGTACCAGGACGGGCTGATCACCAGCCAGGAAAAGTACAACAAGGTGATCGACGCCTGGAGCCGTTGCGGTGACCAGGTGGCCGATGCGATGATGGAGAAGATCAAGGCCCGCCCGTTCGACCAGGATGGCAAGGAAGCCCAGATCAACTCGATCTACATGATGAGCCACTCCGGTGCGCGTGGTTCGCCGGCGCAGATGAAGCAGCTCGCCGGGATGCGTGGCCTGATGGCCAAGCCGTCGGGCGAGATCATCGAGCAGCCGATCATCTCGAACTTCAAGGAAGGCCTGACCGTCCTTGAATACTTCAACTCGACCCACGGCGCCCGCAAGGGCCTGGCCGACACGGCGCTCAAGACGGCGAACTCAGGCTACCTGACCCGCCGCCTCGTGGACGTGTCGCAGGACTGCGTGATCGTCGAGGACGACTGCGGCACCGAGAACGCGCTCGAAATGCGCGCGATCGTGCAGGGCGGTTCGGTGATCGCCTCGCTTGGCGAGCGTATCCTGGGCCGCACCACCGCCGAAGACCTCGTCAACGCCAAGACCGGCGAAGTCATCGTCAAGGCCGGTACGCTGCTCGACGAGCCGATGGTGAAGGCGATCGAGGAGGCCGAAGTGATGGTCGCCAAGATCCGTTCGCCACTGGTTTGCGAGGCGGAGCAGGGCGTCTGCGGCACCTGCTACGGGCGCGATCTTGCGCGCGGCACCCCGGTCAACATCGGCGAGGCGGTCGGCGTGATCGCCGCCCAGTCGATCGGCGAGCCGGGCACGCAGCTCACCATGCGTACCTTCCACATCGGCGGCGCGGCGCAGCTCAACGAGACCAGCCATCTCGAGGCGATCTCGGACGGCAAGGTTGTCTATCGCGACATGCCGACCATCGTTGACAAGAAGGGCCGCATCCTCAGCCTCGCGCGCAACGGCGAGCTGGCGGTGATCGACGCCGAAGGGCGCGAGCGCGAGATCCACAAGGTGCCCTACGGCACCGTGCTGATGCACAAGGATGGCGGGCAGGTGAAGGAAGGCGATCGGCTGGCCGAATGGGATCCGTTCAGCTTGCCGATCATCACCGAAACCAGCGGCGTGGTGAAGTACCAGGACCTGATCGACGGCACGACGATGGAGGAGCGCATCGACGATGCGACCGGCATCGGCCAGCGCGTCGTCACCGAATTGCGCGCTTCGGGCCGCAAGAAGGAAGATCTGCGTCCGCGTCTGACCCTGCTGGGTGACAGCAAGGACGAAACCGAGGCCGCGCGCTACATGCTGGCACCGGGTACCTCGCTGTCGGTCGAGGATGGCCAGCAGGTCGAGGCGGGCGACATTCTCGCGCGTGCAAGCCGCGAAGCCGCCAAGACCCGCGACATCACCGGCGGTCTGCCGCGGGTGGCGGAACTGTTCGAGGCGCGCATGCCTAAGGACAACGCGATCATTGCCAAGATTTCCGGCCGGATCGAATTCGTCCGCGAATACAAGGCGAAGCGCAAGATCGCGATCGTCCCGGAGGAAGGCGAGGCCGTCGAATACCTGGTCCCGAAGACCAAGGTCATCGACGTGCAGGAAGGCGACCATGTGAAGAAGGGCGACACGCTCATCTCGGGCTCGCCCAATCCGCACGACATCCTGGAAGTTCTGGGGATCGAGGCGCTTGCCGAGTACCTCGTGAACGAAATTCAGGAAGTCTATCGCTTGCAGGGCGTGAAGATCAACGACAAGCACATCGAGGTGATCGTTCGCCAGATGCTGCAGAAGGTCGAGATCACGGATGGCGGCGATACCACCCTGCTGCCCGGCGAACAGGTTGACCTGGAAGAGATGAACGCGATCAACGCCAAGCTGGGCAAGGGCAAGGCGCCCGCCGCGGGCAAGCCGGTGCTGCTGGGCATCACCAAGGCTTCGCTCCAGACGCGTTCGTTTATCTCCGCGGCTTCGTTCCAGGAAACCACCCGCGTGCTGACGCAGGCGGCGGTCGAGGGGAAGAAGGACACGCTGATCGGCCTCAAGGAGAACGTGATCGTCGGCCGTCTCATCCCCGCCGGCACCGGCGCGGGCATGAACCGCATGCGGGTCACCGCGTCGAGCCGCGACGCGGCGCTGCGCGCCGCGTGGCGCAAGCAGCAGGACGCGCTGATCATGGCGAATACCGCCGAAGAGGAGCACGCGGCCGAACTCGCCCAGGGTCCGGAAGCGGCAATCGGCGACGATCCTCTGGCGCTGGTCGAGGGCGAGACCCACGGCACCGACGCGGACGCGGGCGATTACCTGCTCCAGTCGGAGAAAACGGAAGCGCCCGCTGGCAACGAAGAAGAATAAACTTCCCACGTTGCCGATGTGATCGGCCCCGCTGGTGTTCCCCATTCCCGGGAACGCCAGCGGGGCTTTTCCTTGCCCAGCCTTGATGATCTTGCCATCCTGACGAGGTGTCTCGCCTGGCCCTTTCCTTAGCATCCACGCTCTTGCTCGCCTCGGGTTGCAGCCCCGATGAGGCAGGTAGTCAACCGGATGCGGCTGTCGATCGCGGCGCGCATCCGGTGCCTTCCGGTCGGCATGATGGTGGTGCGGCACCCGGCTCGCTGGTCGGCGAATATCGTGTCGCGGGGGCTGGGGGGATCGAGGTCGATCTGGGGTGGGCGATCACCCTCTCAATCACTTCCGAAACCATTTCGCTGCAATCACAATGCCTTACGCCTTCATGGCGATATCAATACCGTGGCGGAGCCCTTTCGACGCAGGCCATCGCCGATCCCGTTTGCGAGCGGGCATATGCTCCGGTGGAGCAGGCGGCGCTCGGTGCGCTCGATCAGGCGACCAGTGCCCGGATGACCGAGGCCAATGCACTGGTGCTCGATGGTCCGGGCGGCAGCCTCACGCTGTTCTCGCAATAGCGTGCCCACCGCGCTAACGGCGGCACATGACTGTTACCCGCTTTGCCCCGTCTCCGACCGGGCGCCTGCATGTCGGCAATATCCGGACTGCGCTCCATAACTGGATGCTGGCAAGGAAGGCCGGTGGGCGCTTCCTTCTGCGAATCGATGACACGGACGCGGCCCGCAGTCGCGAGGAATATGTCACCGCGATCCGCGCCGATCTTGCATGGCTGGGCATCGTGCCGGACGGGGAGGAACGTCAATCCGAGCGCCTGCATATCTACGAGGAGGCGTTCGAGGCGTTACGCGCGGCCGGGCGCGTCTATCCATGCTGGGAGACGGCGCACGAACTTGAGCTCAAGCGCAAGATTGCCCTCGGTCGAGGGTTGCCCCCGGTATACGATCGCGCGGCGCTGGCGCTATCCGCCGAGGACCGCGCGGCGAAGGAAGCGGCAGGCGACCGTCCCCACTGGCGGTTTCTGCTGAACCATGAAGAGCCGATCGCGTGGCAGGATGGCGTGCGCGGACCGCAGAAGTTCGATCCGTCGCAGCTATCCGATCCGGTCGTACGGCGGGCTGACGGGTCCTGGCTCTACATGTTGCCGAGTGCGGTGGACGATATCCGCATGGGCATCACGCACGTCCTGCGGGGCGAAGACCATGTTTCCAATACGGCATCGCAAATACAAATGTTTACCGCGCTTCATGCTGCGGGCTTCGGTGCAGCAAACGCGATGCCGATGTTCGCGCATGAGGCTCTGCTGGTGGGAAGCGAGGGCAAGCTGTCAAAGCGGTTCGGCTCACTTGGCTGCGATGCCTTCCGCGAGCGCGGGATCGAGCCTGCGGCGTTGATCGCGCTGCTTGCGCGCTTGGGCACTTCGCTGCCAGTGGAACCGATTGCACAGCGAAGCATGCTGGTCGAGACGTTCGATCTTGCCACTTTCGGCCGCGCCCCGGCGCGGTTCGATGAGGCGGAGCTGGAGCGGTTGAACGCTGCGATTGTCCACCAGTTGGAGCATGCCGAGGTGGCCGACCGCCTGCCCGCCGGGATGGACGAGGCAGGCTGGCATGCGATACGGCCAAACATCGCGCACGTCGGCGAGGCGGCGCACTGGTGGCGCCTTGTCACTGGGCCGATTGCGGCGCCAGCGTTCGATGCGGATGATCGCGCTTACCTGGCCCATGCGGCCGACCTGCTCACATGGGGAGATGATCCCTGGCACGCTCTTACCGCCGCGTTGAAGCAAACCACGGGGCGCAAGGGCAAGCAGCTGTTCCTGCCGCTGCGCCAGGCTCTGACGGGGATGGACCATGGGCCCGAAATGGCCCAGCTGCTCGGCCTGATTGGCGCCGAAGAGGCGCGTGCCCGACTGCGCAACGCCGCCGAAGGCTGAATTGTGCTGCCGTGCCGCCGGTCACGGGGCGGTGCCGTCGATCCATTCGACACCGAGGCGCTCGACCATAGTGCGACCGCCGCGCAGATCGAACAGTGTCAGCGGCGGCACCAGCTTGCGTTTCGCTTCCATCAGTTGGGCGCTGCGTTCCTCGGCATGCGCGATCACGCTGCCGATTATGCTCGCCATGGTATCGGTGCCTTCAGGCAGGACGGTCACGGCCGGTCCGCAGATACGCCATTCGCGGTTGGCAAGCGGCTTGATTGCGGGATCGACCAGCCACGGCTTTCGGACGCACACCGCCGCGACAGTTTCCACCCAGACAGAACGATAACGCGCGACCAAGGCCGGATCGGGTCGGTCGATATTGGCATGGACCCGATGCGCGCGCGTGCTCATGCAGGATCGCTCCTCTGTTGTCGCCAACCCGGCTTCGTACGAGGCCGACGGCGGAGTTGGGAGACTGGACCAGCGCTGCCGGTATGCAACAGTGGCGCCCCGTGCTACCCAGCAGGCGATAACCGACGCCGTCCATGTGCGGGATGCCATTGCGGCACGCGCCTGAGGGGCCACACCTCAATTCAGGCTTGCAACCGCGATTGGTCAGGACAATACACGTTGCCGTGAGCACCATGCCAAAGCCTTCGACCCGCCTCTATCAGGCGCTGGCGGAAAAGATTTCCCGCCTGATCACTACTGGCAAGTTCGTACCGGGCGAGCGCCTTCCCGCGGAGCGAGAGCTTGCGGCGATGTTCAATGTCAGCCGCCCAACCGTGCGCGAAGCGATCATTGCTCTCGAGATCGAAGGGCTGGTGGAGGTCCGGATCGGTTCGGGCGTTTATGTCATTTCCAGACGGCCGACGCGCGAAGGGGTGGAGCGCGATATTGGCGCCTTTGAACTGACCGAGGCGCGTATCCTGATCGAGGGCGAGGCGGCCGCGCTCGCCGCCGCCAATATCACGGACGCCGAGCTGGCCGAACTCGACCGCCTGCTCATCGAAATGGAGGCCGCAAACCGCAAGGGCTCCGACAAGGGCGAGATGGTGGACAAGCGGTTCCACGAATTCATCGCCGCCTGTACCCGCAACGGCGCCATGCAGGCCTCGGTCGAACACCTGTGGATGATCCGCAATCGCTCGCCGCAGTGCCTGCTCACGCTCGAAAAATCGCGCGGGAAGGGGTATATGCCGGTGATCGAGGAGCATCGCCGGATCGTCGAATCCCTGCGAACCCGCGATCCGGCGCGCGCGCGCACCGCAATGCGCGACCACCTGAGCCGCGTGCTGGAATACCTGCTTGATTCGACCGAAACCGAAGCGATCGAGGAAGCGCGTGCCAAGGCGGCGGCACAGCGTGATCGCTATCAGGTCAGCGGGCGGCTCTAGCCGCTAGTGCCGCTTGCCCGGTGCCCACGGCACCGCATCGGCAAGCGTTACAGAGCGCCCGTTCATCATTACGCTATCCAGCACGATGTTCGTGCCATGGCTGAGTTCAATCGGCGTGGTGGCCTCGTCAATCACCATTCGGCGTACCAGCACATCATGCACCGGCGCAGTCGGGTGCCCCTGGATGGCGAGGCCGTAGTCGGCCTTGGCGACGCGAAAATTTTCGACCGTGACGCGGCCGAAATCGGGCGGCGCGTTCCCGCCGCGATAGCTGTGGTAATCGTTGGTGAAGATGACGGCAGCGGCCGTTTCGCCGATCTCGAAATTTCGGGCGTGAACATCGCGGATCATCCCGCCGCGATCGAGATTGGCCTTGAAATAGAGCGCGTGGTTGGACTTGGCGATCCGCCAGTTCTCGATCCACACGTCGCGCACGCCGCCCGACATCTCGCTGCCAATCGCCACCGCGCCGCCGATCGTACCGCCATAGATGCAGTTGCGGACCACGATCTGCTCGCTGGGGATGCCAACGCGCCAGCCATCCTGGTCGCGCCCCGATTTGATCGCGACCCCATCGTCGCCGACCTCGAAGGTGCAGTTCTCGATCAAGACGCGGCGCGAGCTGTCGGGATCGACGCCGTCGCTGTTGATGTGCAGGCTGATGCAGCGGATGCCGCGCACGGTTACATCCTGGCAATAGACCGGGTGGACCATCCAGAAGGGCGAATCCCTCAGCGTAACGCCTTCGATCAGCACGCGTTCGCACTGGTGGAACTGGACGAAGTGGGGGCGTAGGCGGCGTTCCCCGGTAAATACGCGCTCGGCCACTGGCACACCGTCGCGGCCAAAATCACGCAGCAGGCGCTGGATCGGCCCCTGATCCTTGCGCCATGGGAGGAAGTTCGCTTCGCCCTGGCCGTCGATCGTGCCTGGACCGGTCACCGCGACGTCATGGGCGCGGTGGGCGTAGATCATCGGGGAATAGGACCAGACGTCGGTCCCCTCCCACCGGGTCAGCACAGCCGGAAGGTATTTGTCCGCATTGCCGAGGAAGCGCAGCGTGGCACCTTCCTGAAGGTGGAGTTCTATCCCGCTCCGCAGGTGGATCGGGCCGTCGCTGAGCCAAACGCCCGCGCCGAGCACCACGCGTCCGCCCCCGTCAGCGTGGAGCGTCTCGACGGCCGACTGGATGGCCGGGCGGGCATCCTGCCCTTCGGCAACGGCGGCGACGACGCTCTGGCGGGCCGGAATGACGGGTGGCCGCACACTCTTCGCGATCGTTTCCGCCCGGCTCCAGTCGGGAAAGCCGAACGGGGCCGCGCTGTCCGCCAGGGTGTGCCGACAGCCGGCGAGGACGAGCGCCAGCGATGTACCGGCGCCTGCCAGCAATGTCCTGCGCGAAATCGCTATTTCCCGGGGCATCAGTCGATCTTCGCCGGTTCGAGGCGCGGATTGATCAAGTGAATGATCAGCAGCGCGAACAGGTACATCGAGCCGATGAGCAGGAAGATCGGCGTGTAGCTACCCGTGCTCTCCAGCACGTAGCCGGCATATTGCGCCATCAACATGCCGCCGATAGCGCCCGCCGTGCCACCGAGCCCGACTACCGAGGCGACCGCGCGGCGCGGCATCGTGTCGCTGGCCAGCGTGAACAGGTTCGCGGACCAGCCCTGGTGCGCGGCGGCGGCCAGACCGATGATGGCAACCGCGATGAACAGGTTTTCGGCATAGATCGCGAGGCTGACGGGCAGGACGCACAGCGCGCAGATCAGCATCGCGAACTTGCGGCCCGCGTTGATCGACCAGCCCCGCTTTATCAGGAATGAAGAATACCAGCCCCCCGCGATGCTGCCGACATCGGCGAGCAGGTAAATCGCGACCAGCGGCGGGCCGAAGGTCTTGAGGTCGAGGCCATAATTCTTGCCAAAGAAATCCGGCAGCCAGAACAGGAAGAACCACCAGATCGGATCGGTCATGAACTTGCCGATGGCAAAGGCCCATGTCTGGCGGTGTTTCGCCAGCTCGCGCCACTTGATCTTGCTGTCGCCCTCAATCGGGTCACTGCGGATGAAAGCAAGCTCTGCAGGCGAGACACGCGGGCTTTCCTCGGGCTGGCGGTAATAGAAGAACCACGCAACCAGCCAGAGGAAGCCCAGCGCGCCGGTGATAAGGAACGCCGCCTGCCAGCCGAGCGCCAGGTCGATCACCAGCCACGGCACCAGCAGCGGGGTGATGATCGCGCCCACGTTCGACCCGCTGTTGAACAGGCCGGTCGCAAAGGCGCGCTCCTTCTTGGGGAACCAGTCGGCGGTGGCGCGGATCGCGGCGGGGAAATTGCCCGCCTCGCCAATGCCCAGGCCGAAGCGAGCGAGGGCGAAGGTGGCGACGCTGGATGCGGCCGCGTGGGCCATGCCGAAGAAGCTCCACACCGCCACCGCGATGGCATAGCCCCAGCGGACCCCGACGATGTCGATCATGCGGCCGACGGTGACGAGGCCGATGGCATAGGCGGCCTGGAACCAGAACACGATGTCGGCATAATCCTGCTCCGACCAGCCGAACTCCGCGCTCAACGTGGGCTTGAGAATGCCGATGATCTGGCGATCGATGTAGTTGATCGTCGTCGCGAGAAAGAGGAGCGCGCAGATGACCCAGCGGTGGCGCGTCATTGCGCCCGAAGCACTGGTTGCAGCCTGTTCCATCGCGCTCTCCCGGTCAACGACTTGCCATTATCGAGGGCGGGCTATAGAGGTCAGGCCAATCTGTCAAACCTTCTTGTCCAATTGAGGCTTCCATAATGCGGATACTCCTTTCGTTGGCCGCCGTGCTTGCCGCGCCCGCCGTGGCGCAGGACGAGGGCCATTGCGCGATCACAGCGTTTGGCGCGATTGCCGACGATGGCGCGGACGATTCCGCCGCGCTCCAGCGCGCGCTCGACGAATGCGCGCCGCAGGGGCGGCAGGTGCGCGTCCCGCCCGGCCGGTTCGACGTCGGTCATATCCGCCTGCCCTCGGGCGCGGACCTGCACCTTGCCGGGGGCGCGCGGCTGGTTGCCTCGCTGAACCTCGCCGACTATCCGCCGCTACCCGCGATCGGCGGCCACCGTGCGTGGATCTACGGCGAGGGCGTGGAGAACGTTTCCATCTCGGGCCTTGGCACGTTCGATGGGCAGGCCGCGCCCGTCTATCGCATGATGGACGAACTGATTGCCCGCGACCGCAACGACCCGCGCGCCGACCAGCGCGTCCGGTTCGGCATCCTCCTCAACCGCTGTCGCAACGCGCGCATTCGCGACGTCAGCGTGATTGATACGCAAATGTACCTGGTGAACATCCGCCAGTGCAATGACGTGGTGCTCGACGGGATCACGCTGACCGCGCCGGCCGACAGCCACAACACCGATGGCCTCCAGATTGACGATTCGCACGATGTCCGCGTCACGAATTGCCGCATCGCGGTGGGCGACGACGCGATCGTCACCAAGGCGCGCGAGCGCGGGGTCGAGAGACTGCTGGTGAACAACTGCACGATCGCGTCGGACGACGGCGCGATCAAGTTCGGCACGGCATCGCACGCCGCGGTGCGCGACAGCCAGTTTTCGAACATCGTCATCACCGATAGCCGCTATGGCGTGGCGCTGTTCATGATCCACGGCGGGGAATACGTGAATAACCGCTTCAGCAACATCCAGATCGCGACCGGCGGGCGCCATCCGCGCCACTATCCGATTTTCGTCGATGTCGACGACCGAATGCGCGCCGGGCCCGACCAGCGCGTCGGTACGATCGACGGGCTCAGCTTCAGCGGCATCGACATTCGCAGCAAAGGCAACGTGCTGATCGCCGGGCACCCCGCCGCACCGATCCGCAATCTGTCGCTGACGGATGTGCGGATCGTAACCGAGGAAGGGCAGCCGATCGGACCCAACGACGCCAAGCCGCGCGGCAACCGCCGCTTCAATCCCGTGCCGGGCTCGCCCGATTTGGCGCCGGTCGATGCGAGCTTGGTGATCGGCCACGCGGACGGGGTGACGCTCGACAATGTGACCGTGCGCGGCGGGGCCGGACGGCCCGACGTTCATTTCGAAGCGGTCGGGAATGCGCGCGGCGCGGTAAACGACTAGCTGGCGTCAGCCCGGATCGCCGCCTCGTTGGGCTCCAGCCCCAAGCCCGGTGTATCGGGCACGGTGAACACGCCGTTTTCGGGCAGTATCCGGTTGTCGAAATACTTCCACAGTTCCGCCAGCCGGACCCGCCCGGGATGCTCCTGCACGCGGCTCGCCGTCTCCGCCCACGCCACGAAATGGGCGTGCGCGGCCGATAGCAGCGTGGGCCGTGCGTTGTGGACCGAAATCGGTTTGTCGCGCAGATAAGCCAGTGCCGCCACCTGCCGTGCCGGCGTCAGGCCGGAGAGTTTGGAGACGTCGGGATTGAGGAGATCGGGCCGCCCGTGGTCGATCAGGTCGCGGAACGCGAAGGGGGTATATTCATGCTCCCCGCCCGCGATGGTGATGTCGAGCGCGGCGGACACCTCCGCCATGCTGGCATAGTGGTGCATCGCGGTTGGTTCCTCGAAAACCGAGACGCCCAGCTCGCCATGAAGCGCGCGGCCGACCTCGATCGCGCGGGCGGCCCGATAGCCGTTGTTGGCATCGACATAGAGCGGCACATCATCACCGATCGCGCGGCGCACGGCGCGCGCGGTAGGCAGGGTGGGATCGTCGGCGGGATCGGCGTTCTCCTCGCGGATCGCCATCCGGACCTTGACCGCCTTGAACCCTTCTTCGACCATCTCCGCGGCGCGGCGAGCCGCTTCGGCGGGTGTCATGTAACGGCCCGAGCCCAAGTCCCGGCTGAACGAGCCATAGACAGGGAAACTGCTGCGATGCCTGCCGCCCAGCAACGCCCAGACGGGCAGCCCGAGCAGCCGCCCGCGCAAATCCCACAGCGCACAGTCGACCCCGCCCAGCGCCTGGCTGGCAAGCCCGCCAGGGCCAAGCTCGTCGGTCTCGTAATATGCCCTGGCCCACAGCCCGTCGCCGTCGAACGGGTCGGCACCTTCGTAGATGGCCGCCAGTTCGCTGCGGATGAGTTCAGCGACAAGCCGCCCGCCCGAATGTCCCGCTTCGCCCCAGCCCACGGTGCCATCGTCGGCGGTGATCTTGACGAAGTTCGCGCGGCGCACGGCAAACGCCTCGACCTTGGCGATCCTTGCCCGGTCGGTGTTCTGCGCGAGGAGCGGGAGGGGCGCTGCTAGCGCCAGAACCCCCATGCCCATGCCGGCGAGCATGGCGCGGCGGTCAAGTTTCGAGGCCATAACGTCCTTCCACCAGTTCGCGGTGCATCTTGCGGTCGAGCTTGTAGCCCCAGATCAGCCAGGCCGAGAGCGCCACTCCGATCAGCGGGATCACCGCCATGATCGCTTTGAGGCCGAGCAGCGTCTCCTCGCTTTGCGCGGCATTGGGTTCATAGCCGATCCACACCAGCAGTACGCCGAGCAGCGCCCCGTTGAGACCCAGCGCAAGCTGTTTGGCGAACGAGGCAATGCCGAACACCTTGCCGTCGTGGCGTTGCCCGGTTTTCCACGCGTTGTATTCGACCGTGTCTGGCAGCATCGCCCAGAACAATACCTGGTAGGCGATGTTGGCGGCGGAAATCACCGCGATCAGGGCGCTGGCCACGATCGGATCGCGCGAGGTGCTGAAGAAGAACAGCGTGAAGCCGAACGCGCTCAGCACATTGGCGGCGAGCCAGGTGGTGCGCTTGCTGGTGCGCCGCGCAACCCAGGCCCAGAAGGGGGCGAAGGCAAGGTTGATGACCAACGCGAATGGCACGATCCGGGGGACCAGGTCGGGCCGCTCGAGATAGTAGGTGACGTAGTAGACCAGGCACTTGTTGGTCATCGTGAAGGCGAGGCTGGAAACGATGATGCAGGCGAAGATGCGCACCAGCGGCCCGTTTGCCATCGCCATCCGCACCGTATCGCGGAAATCCTCCACACTCGCGGCAACCGAGAAACCGCGCGGGTTTGCCTCGCGCAGCCGTTCGGGCTCGCTTGTCGTCGCAAAGGTAAGCCAGAAAAACGGCAGGCTGATGAGGCCAGTCAGGCCCGCCGCCAGCACATAGGTGGTCGACTGCGCCTCGTCGCCCAGCCGCATTACCAGTTGCGGCATGACGAAAGTGACGAAGGCGCCGCCGGAAAAGGCGAAGAACATCCGCCATCCGGCCATGCTCGAACGCTCGTCTGCATCCTGCGAGATGCGTGCGGAAAGCGAGCTGTAGGGAATGGAAACGAGCGAATAGGCGGTGCGCAGGAAGACCTGGCTGAGCAGGGCATAGAGGAACAATCCGCCCTGGTCCCAGTCGGGCGTCAGGAAGGCGACCATGAACGAGACGACCAGCACCGGCGAGGCGAAGATCAGGTAGGGGCGGTACGATCCCCAGCGGCTGCGCGTCCGGTCGGCAATCGCGCCGATCACGGTATCCGCGAACCCGTCCCACAGACTGGCGATCAGGAACACCGTTCCCGCCAGCGCCGGGTCGAGCCCGAGCACGTCGGTGTAGAACGGCAACAGCAGCAGGTTCAGCGTCTGCCAGAAGATGTTGAAGCCGAAATCGCCGGCGGCCCAGCCGAGCATTCCCTTGCGGGACAGGGGCCGGATCTCGCTCATTCCTGACCTTTCCAAAGTCGCCTGAGCGCCCAGGCGGCCATCTTCGGCTCGCGGGTGCGGGTGAACACGCCCTTGAGGTTATGGACCACGCGGCGGCCATGCTGCGCGGTGCGGAAATCGGCGAAGTTCCACACGTGCCCGCCCGCCAGCGCCGGATGCCGCTCGATCTCGGCCCAGTAGGCCGCGATCAGGCGCTGCTGGTATTCCTCGGTGAAAAGCTGATCATACGTCGCATGCTGACCTGCCAGTGCATCGGCGCCGAATTCGAGCAGGACGATCGGCTTGCCATGCGCCGCGACCTCATCGAAATCGGCCCGCAGCGCCGCGACCCCGGCCTCGATCTGGCCAGGGCTGGAATACCAACCGTGGTAACGGTTCATGCCCAGGAAATCGGATTCATCAAACGCAGGATCGTCGTTCCCGGCATAGCCGACATTGGCATGCGTCATCAGCCGGGTCGAATCCAGCGCACGCGCGTGGGCGAACAACTCGCGCCAGTATGGGGCGGATTTTTCGCGATAAGCCGGCTCTGCCAGATAGCCCGGCTCGTTCGCCAGCGACCAAGCGATCACGCAGGTCCGGTTGGCGTCGCGATCAATGAGTTCGCCGACGGCGCGCTTGTGATTGGCCATGGTTGCATCATTTGTGCGGCGGAAATCGAGGTTGATCGAGAACACCTCGTCGATCACCAGCACCCCGAACTCGTCCGCCAGGTCGAGGAACTCCTCGCTATACGGATAGTGCGAGGTGCGGACCGAATTGGCCCCGATCCAGCGCAGCAGGTGGAAGTCCTTGACCAGCTGCGGCAGGTTGAGTCCGCGCCCGTGGAGCGGCGATTCCTCGTGCTTGCCGAACCCCTTGAGCTGGATCGGCGCGCCGTTGAGATGCAACTCGGCGCCCGCTACGGCGAACGTGCGTAGCCCGATCCGCTGGCTGGCGGCATCAATCGTCGCGCCGTTCGCATCAAGCAATTCGATCTCGAGGCGGTAAAGGTGCGGATCGTCCGGTGACCACGGGCGCGGCGATGGGGGTTCCAGCCGCAACGCGGCGCGACCTTCGTGGATGGCGGCAGTCACTTCGATTGCGTCTTCACCCCGACCCAGCCGCGCGACCACGCTCGCCCCCGCCGCCGTCTCCACCGACAGCGATACGCCGGCGAGATCGGAGCCTGCGCGCCAACGGGTCAGCCCCAGCACCGGGCGTTCGACAAGATGTACCGGCCGGTTGATCCCGCCGTAGGGAAAGAAATCGAACCGCACCGCAGGCAGGTATTCGTCGCGCGGGCGGCGCTCTTGAGAATATGTCGCCTGGGTAATGCCCTGAGTGGCCTCGTCCGCGCGCAGCTGCGCCTCGACCCGCACGACCAGGCGCGCATTGCGACCAGCTGCCAGGTGCCGCGGGATCGGCAATTCGAAGGGCAGCATGGGCGCGCTGCTCTGGCCCAGGCGTTCCCCGTCGAGCCATGCCTCGGCATAGAAATCGACCGAACCAAACCGTAAGACAAGCTCGCGGTCAGGGGCGACCGTGGGCAGGAACACCTCGATCTCGAACCAGCCCGCGCCCATGAAATTCATATGACCGGTCTCGGCCAATTGTTCGTTCCAGCTTCCCGGCACGGCGATCGGGAGCGCCTCTGCGGCGGGAATGCCCTGTTGCCATTGACAGGGCGTTTCCGTGCGCTCGAACGCCACACGCCAGATGCCTGACAGGTCGGTCGCGCGCCGGTGCGCGTTGCTTTGGGGACGGATCACGCCGCCATGGCTCCGCGCGGAATGATTGCGCCAGGATGCATGATCACCTCGGCGGCCAGGCGGTTTCCGGCGAAGGCAGCCTCGACCGGGTTGGCGCCCTCGCGCAGCGCGCACAGGAATGCGGCATTGAAGGAATCGCCCGCGCCCGTCGTGTCGCGAGCGCTTCGCGGCGTCTCGCTCGGGACCGGGGTGATTCCGCCCGGATAGGAAACGATCGCGCCGCGTTCGCCCATCTTGAGTACCACGATCCCGGCGCCCCAACCGTGCCAGCGCTCAAGGCTCGTTTCGGCGCGCGTGTCACCGAACAAGGCTGCCTCATCCTCGAATGTCGGCATGGCAATAGTGATCTGGCCAGCCAGCGCCGCGAAGGCCGCGCGCGCCGCTGCGGGATCGCGCCAGCCCCGCTCGCGGTAATTGCCATCGAACGCGACCTCTCCGCCCTGGGCGCGAACCGCCGCGGTCAGCGCGACGATCCGTTGCCGTTCCGGTTGGCCATAAAGGGATAGCGTGATGCCGGACAGGTATAACAATCCGGCCCGTGCCGCGCGATCGAGGGCATTGTCGATGCCGGGCAGAGCAAACAGATTGCGCGCCGCCGAATTGTCGCGCCAGTAGGTGAAACTGCGTTCACCGCTGCTGTCCGTGGTGATGGCGTACAGCCCCGGTCCGTGGGCGGGGTCGGTCAGGATGAGGTCATCGGCCACCCCCTCGCTTGCCAGGAATGCGCGCAGGTTCCCGCTGAACGGATCGCTTCCGACAGCGGTGAGATAGCTGACGCGGGCGCCTGCCCTGGCGCAATAGATTGCCACGTTGGCCGTATCGCCGGCATAGCCCATGCGCCAATCGTCGGTGGACCCGGCGCGGCTCAATTCGACCATGCATTCGCCGAAGCACGCGATCTGATCGGAGTCCATCACCAGTTCCACATGGTGCCGTCTTCGAGTCTTGCGACGGGCAGTTGTCGT
>CAZEWN010000033.1:0-15844 GCA_964516135.1 uncultured Erythrobacter sp.
ATCAATGAATCACCATCATCGCAAAAACGCTACAGGTTTTTGCGGGTCTCCAGCTATTCGGGCCTCAACTATTCGGCAACCGGGCCCAATCCCGGCGATACCGTCACCTACAGCCGCAACAGCGGCGGGTTTCCCTACCTGTTCACTAACGTCACAGATTATTCGAACACCAATATTATCCAGCTGACCGATCCGCGCGGCTGGGGCGCGACGGTCAATGGCAACAAGATCGTCCAGGCCGGTTTCATCAACGACACCGAAACCGAGGACGAGCTGTGGACGATCCGCGGCGAAGTGGTGGGCATCGTCCAGAGCGGGCTGGTCGAGAACGTGGTTGCCGGTGTTGCCTTCAACGACCGGACCAAGAGCCGCGACATCACGCAGAGCTTTCTCAGCCTGCGCGGGTCGTCGATTTTCGCCAACCAGGGCGCGACGACCCGCCTGCCCATCCCAGCCGACGCGCTGCTTGAACCGACCGCCTTCCTCGGTTTCCTCGGGTTCGGGCCGCAAGTCGCCTATGATCCGTTCGTGCTGCTCGAAAACGGCACTTACATCCTGACCGACGTGCAAAGCTCGGACTTGCCGTTCCCGGGCGATTGGACGGTCAATGAAAAGGTCTACACCGGCTACCTGCGGGCCGATCTCGACAGCCAGCTCGGCGCAATTCCGATGACGGGCAATATTGGCGTGCAACTGGTCTTTACAGATCAGAGCTCGAGCGGCGTCAGCTCGCCCGGCGGCGTCGGCGCAGTCCGCACCCCCGTGTCCAGTGGGGACAGTTACGCCCATGTCCTGCCGAGCATGATGCTCAATTTCGACGTAGCCGACAACATGAAGGTTCGCCTTGGCGCCGCCCGTACGCTGGCACGTCCGCGGATGGACCAGCTCAATGCCTCGTCGAACGCGAGCATCGCCAACCAGCCGCAGGGCGCGCTGAATTCGATTTTCAGTGGCAGCGGCGGCAACCCGCAACTGCGCCCTTACGTCGCCGATGGTGTCGACCTGTCGTACGAATGGTATTTCGGCGGGGAAGGCTATCTTGCCATCGCGGGATACTACAAGTGGCTGAAGGACTTCGTGAACCCGAATGCCGCCGTGGTCCGCGACTTCGCCTACCTCGTCCCCTCGCTGTCGGGCGATTCCCTCACGGCGTTCAATCAGAGCGGTCAGCAGACCCTCGGCTTCGTGACCGGACCGGACAATGGCGCCGAAGGGCACATTGCCGGGATCGAGGCGACCCTGGCGCTTCCCTTCCGCATGTTTGCGCCAGGGCTCGACGGGTTCGGGTTCCAGACCAGTGTGTCCTACACCGACAGCGAACTGACCGTGACCCCGCCCACCGGCGCGTCTTTCAGCGTGGACGTGCCCGGTCTCTCGAAGTGGGTCGTCAACTCGACCGTCTATTTCGAGAAAAGCGGGTTCGAGGCACGGCTCAGCCACCGCTACCGGACCAAGTTCCTGGCGGAATTCATCGGCATCTCGGCCAGCCGCGCCTTCCGCGAAACCTACCCAGAATCGATTTTCGATGCGCAGATCGGCTATCGTTTCCAGGAAGACAGCGCGCTCAACGGGCTGTCGGTCACCGTCCAGGCACTGAACCTGACCGACGAGCCGTTCATCAATTTCCAGAACGGCGACCGCGATCAGATCATCGACTACGAACGGTACGGCCGCACCTATCTGGTCGGGGCGAGCTACCGCTTCTGATCAGGGTCGTGGGGGCGAAACGGTGCCCACCGCCGTCTCGCCCCCAACCTTCCAGTCCGTTACGATGTCCGTGAAGGGGCGCACCGAAACGCGCCCGAACGGGAAAGCTTGCCATGTCGCATGAAGGCCCGATGCAGTTCGTGATCGCTGGCGGTGGGACCGCCGGTTGGATGACGGCGGCGGCGCTAGCCCGTTTCGCGCCACCGGGAACCCGCGTCATGCTCGTCGAAAGCGAGGCCATCGGGACCGTCGGGGTGGGCGAGGCGACCATTCCGCAGATCCACCTGTTCAATGGCGCATTGGGTTTTGACGAAGCGGATTTTGTCCGCGCGACCAAGGCCAGCTTCAAGCTGGGGATCGAATTCGACGGTTGGACCCGTCCGGGCGAAACCTACATGCATGCGTTCGGCAACATCGGCCGGGCACACGGGTTGCTGCCGTTCCAGCATTACTGGCTGCGGGCGAAGGCGGCGGGGTTCGCGAAGCCGCTGCAGCGCTATTCACTCAACGAACTTGCCGCGCGCACGATGCGGATGCAGCGCGGGCGGGGGGCACCACAAGGGGCGGAGATGCCCTATGCCTACCACTTCGATGCCGGTCTCTATGCCGCTTTCCTGCGCCGCTATGCCGAAAGCCTCGGGGTGGTACGGCACGAGGGCGTGATCACCCGGGTCGAACGGGATGGTCAGACCGGTGACATCGCCACGCTGCACCTCGACGCCGCGCGCCGGGTGGACGGCGATTTCTTCATCGACTGCACCGGCTTTCGCGCGCTTCTGCTGGGTGAAGCACTGGGGGTCGGCTTCGACGACTGGACCCGTTACCTGCCGTGCGATCGCGCGATGGCCGTTCCGTGCGCCAATGGCGGGGACTTCACCCCTTACACGCGCGCGATCGCGCGCGTGGCGGGCTGGCAATGGCGCATCCCGCTGCAACACCGAATCGGCAACGGGCTGGTGTTCAGCTCAGCTCACCTTGGCGACGACGAGGCAGCGGCGATCCTGCTGGCCAATCTCGATGGCGAACCGCTCGCCGATCCGCGCGCGATCCCGTTCACCACCGGCAAGCGCGTGCGCCACTGGGACAGGAACTGCGTCGCGATCGGCCTTGCCGCGGGATTCATGGAGCCGCTCGAATCGACCAGCATCCATCTGATCCAGAGCGCCGTGAGTCGGTTGCTGGCTGTGCTCCCTTCCGGCGAACCGGATCCGGCCATCATCTCCTGGTTCAACGCGCAGGCGCAGTTTGAATGGACCCGCATCCGCGATTTCCTTGTCCTCCACTACGCCGCAAACGCACGCGCGGGCGAGCCGTTCTGGGACGCGGTACGGAATATGCCGTTGCCCGAAACGCTGACCGCCAAGCTCGATCAGTGGCGCGCGACCGGATTCATCCACCGGGAGCACGAGGAACTGTTCACCGAAGTCGGCTGGTTCCAGGTCCTGGCGGGGCAGGGAGTTGAGGCGCGCGGCTACAACCCGCTCGCCGATGCGATGCCGCAGGACGATCTTCGCGCGCTGCTCGACGGAACCGAGCAGTCGCTGGTCGAGCAGGTGCGGACGATGCCGCGCCATCTCGATTTCGTGCAGGCTTTCATCGAGCCGCGCCGCCATCCCCACGGAGCCACCGCATGATCCGCCTCGCCCTCCCCCTGCTTGCACTCGGCCTATCGGCATGCGGACAATCGTTGCTGCACGCCCAGCCCGCAACCGCAACCGCGCGCGATAGCTTTCGCGACCGACCGCAGACGGATGAGGTGATCTATTTCGTCCTGCCCGACCGTTTCGCCAATGGCGACCCCTCGAACGATCGCGGCGGCCTTACCGGTGATAGGCTGGTGACTGGCTACGATCCGACCCATCGCGGGTTCTATCATGGCGGCGACCTGGCTGGGCTTACGGACAAGCTTGACTATCTCGAGGGGCTGGGCGTGACCGCGATCTGGTTCGCGCCAATTTTCAAGAACAAGCCCGTCCAGGGCCCCTCGGGCGACGAGAGCGCGGGCTACCATGGCTACTGGGTGACCGATTTCACCAGCGTTGACCCGCATTTCGGCACCAATGACGAATTCAAGGCCTTCGTCGACGCGGCTCACGCCCGCGGGATGAAGGTCTATATGGACATCATCACCAACCACACCGCCGACGTCATCAAATACCGCGAAGGTGATGCCAACGGGTATCGCTATCGCCATCAGGCCGATTACCCCTACTCGCGTCAGGGCGGGCCGGGTGGCAAGCCGATCAACGACGGCTTTTTGGGCGGCAGCGTACGCACGGCGGAAAACTTCGCCCGGCTGACCGATCCCAGCTACGCCTACACGCCCTACGTCCCGCGCGCCGAGCGAGATGTGAAGGTGCCCGCCTGGCTCAACGATCCGATTTATTACCACAACCGGGGCGACAGCTACTGGGTGGGTGAAAGCGCGGTCTACGGTGATTTCGTCGGCCTCGACGACCTGTTCACCGAACACCCACGCGTGGTCGCGGGCATGATCGAAATCTACGGCGACTGGATTGACCGCTTCGGCATCGACGGGTTCCGCATCGACACCGCCAAGCACGTCAACCCGGAATTCTGGCAGCAGTTTGTCCCGGCGATACTCGAACGCGCGAAGGACAGAGGCATTCCTGAATTCCATATCTTTGGCGAAGTCGCGACGCAGGATGTCGACCCGGCGCTGACCGCGCGCTGGACGCGCATCGCCGGGCTGCCGACCAATCTCGACATGGCCTTTGCCGCCGCCGCGCAAGGGGTAGTTTCGGGCAAGCTGCCGCCGTCGGCGATGGCGCGGCTGCTGGAGGACGACGCGCTTTACGAAGGCGGCGCGGCGACCACGCTCAGGACACCGACGTTTCTCGGCAATCACGATTTCGGGCGTTTCTCGATGTTCGTGAAGCAGGCCAATTTGAATGCCAGCGGGGAGGAGATGCTCGCCCGCGCGATGCTCGGCAACGCGATGATGTTCGGTCTGCGCGGCGTACCGGTGGTCTATTACGGCGACGAGCAGGGTTTCGTGTCAGACGGCAACGACCAGCGCGCGCGCGAGAACATGTTCCCCAGCCAAGTCGCGGAATATAACGACAACGTGCTGATCGGGACCACCGCCACCACGGCCGACGACAACTTCGACCCGTCGCACCCGCTCTACCGCCAGATCGCCGCGCTCGCCGCCGTGCGCAAGGCGCACCCTGCGCTGCGCCTCGGGCTGACCACGATCCGGGGCTACGATTTCGAAGGGCCGGGCCTCCTGGCAGTGACACGCCACGACCCGGCCAGCGGCGATCGGATGCTGGTCGCGTTCAACACCAGCAATGCGGCGCTGACCCGCAATGTCGCGGTCGATTACGACATCGGGTCGATCACCGCCGCGGCGGGACAGTGCCCTGCGTCCATCACGGCGCCGGGTAGCGTCTCTGTCACCCTGCCGCCGTTGGGCTATGCCTTTTGCGCGCTCGGGAAAGGCGACTGACCACGATGGCCACTGCCAAATCTCCCGCGCCGCAAGCCGAAGCGACTCCCTTGTGGTGGAGGGGCGCGGCGATCTACCAGATCTACCCGCGCAGCTTCATGGATTCGAACGGCGACGGCATCGGCGATTTGCCCGGCATCACCGCGCGGCTCGGCTACGTTGCGGACCTCGGCGTCGATGCGATCTGGATCAGCCCCTTCTTCAAGAGCCCGATGAAGGACTTCGGCTACGACGTGGCCGATTACTGCGACGTCGATCCCATCTTTGGCACGCTGGCCGATTTCGACGCATTGGTCGCCCGCGCGCACCAGCTTGGCCTCAAGGTGCTGATCGACCAGGTCTATTCGCACACATCCGACCAGCACGAATGGTTCGCGCAAAGCCGCGCCAGCCGCGACAACGCGAAATCCGACTGGTACGTCTGGGCCGACGCCAATCCCGACGGGACCCCGCCCACCAACTGGCAATCGGTGTTCGGCGGCCCGGCATGGACGTGGGATGCACGGCGCGGCCAGTATTACCTGCACAATTTCCTCGCCAGCCAGCCGCAATTGAACGTCCATAATCCGGCGGTGCAAGAGGCGCTGCTGGCGGTTACGCGGTTCTGGCTGGAACGCGGGGTCGACGGGTTCCGCATCGATGCGCTCAATTTCGCGATGCACGACCCGCAATTGCGCGACAATCCGCCCGCGCCCGCGAACGGCAAGGCGCGCACCCGGCCATTCGATTTCCAATTGCGGGTCCACAACCAGTCGCACGCCGATATTCCCGCGTTCGTCGCCCGGATCCGCGAAGTGACCGACGCCTACGACGCGATCTTCACCGTGGCCGAAGTCGGCGGCGACGACGCGATCGGAGAAATGCGCGCCTTCACCGCCGACGACCGGCATCTCAATTCCGCCTACGGCTTCAACTTCCTCTATGCCGATGCGCTGACGCCCGATCTCGTCTGCGGCGCACTGGCCGAATGGCCGGACGAGCCGGGCCTTGGCTGGCCGAGCTGGGCCTTCGAGAACCACGATGCGCCGCGCGCCGTATCGCGCTGGTGCGCACCCGACCATGCCGACGCCTTCGCGCGGATGAAGATGGCGCTGCTCGCCAGCCTGCGCGGCAACGTGATCCTGTTCCAGGGCGAGGAACTGGGGCTGGAGCAGGACGCGATTCCCTTCGAGCAGCTGCAAGATCCCGAAGCGATCGCCAACTGGCCACTGACCCTGTCGCGCGACGGGGTCCGCACCCCACTGCCGTGGACCACCCAGAGCGAGCACGGCGGGTTCACCGAAGGCCAGCCTTGGCTCCCGCTGAGCGAAGCCAACTTGGCGCGCGCGATCGACCGGCAAACGGGCGATCCAGGCTCGCTGCTGGCACTGACGCGCGAGCTGCTTGCGCTGCGGCGCACGCATCCGGCGTTGCGCCAGGGTGCCGTCGAATGTCGTGCCGCCGGCAACCTGCTCGAGCTGGTGCGCGAACATGGTGGCAACCGCGTGCGGTGCCTGTTCAATCTCGGCATCGGAACCGTGGACCTGGCAGGGATCAACGGGAAAACACTGGTCGCGCTGGGGGGCGCGACGTTCGGGGCGCTGCCGCCTTACGGCGCGCTGATCGTGGAGGAATGTTGATGCGTGCCGTGTTCAGTCTGTTAGCCGTGACCTGCCTCCCCGCCCCCGCGCTTGCGGCCACCGTAGCCTCGCCCGACGGCACCATCCTGGTCGAGATGGACGCCGATGGCGAAGGCATCCCGTTCTACACCGTGACGCGCAACGGCACGCCGATCATCGTCAAATCGAACCTGGGCTTCAACTTCACCGACGCCGATCCGATGCGGCGCAATTTCGACGTGGTGGCGGAGGCGCGCAACAGCGTCGATGCCACCTGGGAACAGCCGTGGGGCGAAAGCCGCATGGTCGCCGACCGGCACAACGAACTGGCGCTGACCTTTGCCGAGAAGGACGATACCCCGCGCCGGATCACCGTGCGCCTGCGCGTGTTCAATGACGGGGTCGGCTTCCGCTACGAATTCCCGGAGCAGGAGCATCTTCGGACCGCCAACATCGCGGAGGAGCTGACCGAGTTCAATCTGGCCCGCGACGCCACGGCGTGGTGGATTCAGGCGGGCGACTGGAACCGCTACGAATACCTCTACACCAGGACGCCCGCGAGCGCGGTCTCGATGGCGCACACCCCGATCACCATGCGGTTCGAGGACGGCACGCACCTGTCCTTCCACGAGGCGGCGCTGGTCGATTATTCGGGCATGTGGCTGCGGCGGATGCAGGGCACCAATTTTCGCGCGCAGCTCTCGCCCAGCCCTTATGGCCCCAAGGTTACGCGGCAGGCGCCCTTCAATACGCCGTGGCGCACGTTGCGGATTTCCGGCGATGCTGCCGGGCTCTACGAAAGTAATCTCGAACTCAATCTCAACGAGCCGAACAAGCTGGGCGACGTGAGCTGGGTCAAGCCGCACAAGTACATCGGCATCTGGTGGGAAATGCACCTCGATACCTCGAGCTGGGCCAGCGGACCCAAGCACGGGGCGACCACCGCCAATGCCAAGCGCCACATCGACTTTGCCGCCGAGCACGGTTTTCGCGGCGTCCTGATCGAAGGCTGGAACCTGGGCTGGGACGGCACCTGGTTCGGCAACGGGCGCGAATTCGATTTTACCCGCGCCTATCCCGATTTCGATATCGAGGAAGTCGCGGCCTATGCCCGGCAAAAAGGCGTGCGGATCGTCGGCCATCACGAAACCGGCGGCAATATCCAGGTCTACGAAAGCCAGCTCGAAGACGCGATGGCGCTGTATGAACGGCTTGGGATCGACGCGGTCAAGACAGGCTATGTCGCCGATGCCGGCGGCGTGATCGCCGACGATGGCAGGGGCGGCGAAGTCATGGCCTGGCACGATGGGCAGATCCAGTCGCGCCACCACCTGAAGGTCGTTGAGACAGCCGCCCGGCACAAGATCGCGGTCAATCCGCACGAACCGATCAAGGAC
This sequence comes from uncultured Erythrobacter sp., assembly GCA_964516135.1. Taxonomy (GTDB): domain Bacteria; phylum Pseudomonadota; class Alphaproteobacteria; order Sphingomonadales; family Sphingomonadaceae; genus 34-65-8. The sequence continues at coordinate 8,175 of CAZEWN010000033.1, forward strand.
ACGGGCCTGAGGCGTACATACCCCAACTGGGTCGCGCGCGAAGGTGCACGCGGCGCGGAATACGACGCGTGGGGCGTACCCAAGAACCTGCCCGACCACGTGCCGACGCTCGTGTGGACGCGAATGTTGGCGGGACCCTTCGACTATACCCCGGGCGTGCTCAGCCTGGCGGGGCGCGGCGCTACCGCGCCGGACATCCCCTCTACCCTCGCGCGCCAGCTGGCGTTCTACGTAGTCATCTACTCGCCGATCCAGATGGCGGCCGACTTGCCCGAAAATCTCGAGAAATGGCCCCGCGCACTCGATTTCGTGAAGCGCGTGCCGGTCGACTGGAGCGAGACGAAAGTGCTGGACGGCGCGGTCGGCGAATACGCCGTGATCGCGCGCAAGGACCGCGCGAGCGAAAGCTGGTACGTCGGCGGGGTGACGGATTCGAACCCCCGCGCGCAGACGCTGACGCTCGACTTCCTCGACGATGGGCGCGCCTATACCGCCACCATCTGGCGCGATGGCGAAGGCGCCGACGGGCTTGGCACCGATCGCCACGCGATGGCGGTCGAAACGCGGCAGGTGCGCCGGGGCGACACACTGTCGCTGACAATGGCGCGCGCCGGCGGCTTCGCGGTCGAACTGAAGGCGCAGTGAGCGAAGGCGGCCCCCCGCGCGTCGTCGTGCTGGGCGGCGGCAGCGCGGGGTGGATCACCGCCTGCCTCCTCCTCCACCAGTGGCACGCGCGCGGCGGCTCGGTCACCGTGGTCGAAAGCCCGGAGATCGGCATCATCGGGGTCGGCGAAGGCTCGACCCCGCAGCTCAAGGCCTTCTTCGACCACCTCGGCATTGCCGAGGCCGAGTGGATGGCCGCCTGCGACGCGACCTACAAGCTGGGCATCCGCTTCACCGGGTGGAGCGAGCGGCCGGGCTTCGAAAGCTACTTCCACCCCTTCCCAGGCCCGGTCGATCTCCATACCGAGCCGGGCTTCGTCCATAATTGCACGCTGGCGCGGCGCGGGTTCGATGTGCCCGCGCACCCGGACGACTGGTTCCTCGCCGCCACGCTGGCGGAGGCGCGCAAGGCACCGCAGCCAGCGGAGAACTTCCCCTTCCCGCCCAGCTACGGCTATCATTTCGATGCCTACAAGCTGGGCGCATTCCTGCGCGACTGGGCGGTGCCGCGCGGAGTGGTCCATCGGCCCCTGAAAGTGGCCGAGGTGGAACTGGCCACCAAGGGCGACATCGCAGCCCTCCTGTGCGAAGGCGGCGAGCGGATCGAGGGCGACCTGTTCGTCGATTGCTCGGGCTTCCGCAGCGTGCTGGCGCAGGAGAGGCTGGGCGCGCAATTCATCCCCTTCAGCAGCAACCTTTTCAACGACCGTGTTGTCGTCATGCCCACGCTGCATTCCGAACCGGTGACACCGCAGACCGGCGCGATCGCCATGCGTGCCGGTTGGCGCTGGCACATCCCGCTGACCACGCGGGTCGGCAATGGCTACGTCTACTCCTCCCGCCACATCGCCGACGAGGACGCGGAGGCGGAACTGCGCAGCGCGATCGGCATGGAGGGCGCAGAGCAGCCCGCGCGGTTCCTGAAAATGAAGGTCGGGCGCGTGCGCGAAACGTGGCACCGCAACTGCCTCGCCGCAGGTCTCGCGCAGGGGTTCATCGAGCCCCTGGAGGCGACCGCGCTTCACATCGTCATCGCGACTGCGCTGGAATTTGCCCGCGCGCTGGAGGACGCGGGCTTCACCGACACCCACCGCGCCGCGTTCAACGCACAAACCGCAGCGCGGTACGACGGTATCCGCGACTACATCGTCGCGCATTACCGCATGAACCAGCGGACCGACACGCCCTACTGGCGCGAGAATGCCACCAATCAGGACCTGCCCGATGGCCTGAAGGCGATGATGACCGCGTGGTTCCGGCAGGAAGACATCGGCGCGGCCATCGCACGCACGTACGACCAGCCGCCCTATGCCAGCATGAGCTGGCACGCGCTGTTCGCCGGGTACGGCACCTTCCCCGCCGCGGAAAAGATGCAGCCGCTGCCGCCCGGCGCGCGCGCCGCCGATCTTGCCGGGACTACGGCGATGCTGGCCGCCTGCGCGACCAATTTCCCCGACTACGCGCCCGTCACATAGAGCGCGCGATCACCATCTTCATGACTTCGTTCGATCCGCCGAAGATGCGCGTCACGCGGCTGTCGCGGAACATCCGCGCGATCGGGTAATCGTTGATGAAGCCCGCGCCGCCGTGGAATTGCAGGCACTTGTCGACCACCTCGCCCTGAAGCTCGGTCACCCAGTACTTGGCCATACAGGCGGTCGCGACGTCGAGCTCGCCCTTCAGGTGCCGGGCGATGCAATCGTTCACGAACACCCGCGCCGCCGTGCCCCGCGCCTTCAGGTCCGCCAGGACAAACTGCGTGTTCTGGAAATCCCAGATGGTCTGCCCGAACGCCTTGCGGCTTTTCACGAATTCCATGGTCGTTTCGAGCGCCTTCTCGATCCCGGTCATCGCGCCCATCGCGATGATCAGCCGTTCCTGCGGCAGCTCGCCCATCAGCTGGTAGAAGCCCTTGCCCTCGACCCCGCCCAGGACGTTTTCCGCCGGCACGAACACGTTGTCGAAGAACAGTTCGGAGGTGTCGGCTGCGTCCATCCCGATCTTGTCGAGCTTCTTGCCGCGCTGGAACCCTTCCGCGCCGTCCGTTTCCAGCAGCATCAGCGAAATGCCCTTGGCCCGCTCGTTCGGATCGGTCTTGGCGACGACGATGATGAAATCCGCCGTCTGCCCGTTGGAGATATAGGTCTTGGCCCCGTTGATGCGGTAGCCGTTGCCGTCCTTGAGCGCGGTCGTGGTGATGCTCTGCAAGTCGGAACCGACGCCGGGCTCGGTCATCGCGATGGCGCTCACCAGTTCGCCGCTCACCAGCTTGGGCAGGTACTTGAGCTTCTGCTCCTCCGTCCCGTGGCGGACGAGATAGGGCAGGATCACGGTGTTGTGGAGCGACGCGGCGAAGCCTTCGACGCCGTGCTGCGCCTGCTGGTCGATCACCACCATCTCGTGCCGGAAGTCGCCACCGTGGCCGCCATATTCGCTCGGCACCGAAACGCCGAGCAGCCCCGCCTGGCCTGCCTCGCGCCAGAAATCGCGTTCGACCTGGCCATCCTCACGCCATTTCAGCACCCGCTTTTCCGGGGCGTGCTGCTGGTAGAACTTGCCGACGGCGTCGGCGAAGATCGCGATTTCCTCGTCGTTCATGAATTCGGGCTGGGGCACGTCGATGACGGGCATGGCGCGGGTCCTCTCTCGCGTTTATCGTTGGACGCCAGCCTATCGCATCGGTAGCCAACCGCAACGCATTTTCCGTTTACGTCAGGGGAAACTGATGGACCTTATCGGCCCGACCTCGCAGACCTTCATCAGCCAGCGCACGCGGCTCCACTATGCCGACTGGGGCAATCACGGCGCCCCGCCGCTGATCCTGCAGCACGGCGGGCGCGACCACTGCCGCAGCTGGGACTGGGTGGCGGAAGAACTGCGCCGCGACTGGCACGTGATCTGCCCTGACCTGCGCGGACATGGCGACAGCGAGTGGACCAATACCGGCTATTACCAGATGAGCGCCTACGTTTATGACCTGGCGCAGCTCATTCATCAGCTCGAACTGGCCCCGGCCACGATCGTGGCGCATTCGCTCGGCGGAAACATCGCGCTCCGCTACACCGGCCTTTATCCGGAAAACGTCCGCCGACTGGTGGCGATCGAAGGGCTCGGTTCGAGCCCGAAGGTCCAGGCGGAAATGGCCAAGAAGCCCTGGCACGAGCATCGCCGCGAATGGATCGCGAAGAAGCGCGACGCCTCTGCCCGTCAGCCCAAGCGCTATGCGACGTTTATCGATGCGGTTGATCGGATGCACGAGGCGAACAGCTATCTCAGCCGCGAACAGGCAGAACACCTGACCCGCCACGGCGCGATCCGCAACGAAGACGGCACCTGGAGCTGGAAGTTCGATCCGCATCTCCACGCCTGGCCGCCCGATGACCTGACCATCGAACAGGTCGAGGAGCTTTGGGCCCGGATCACCTGCCCCACGCGCCTGATCTACGGCAATGACAGCTGGGCATCGAACCCGGTCAGGGATGGGCGCATTGCACACTTCGGCAACAACGTGACCGTCACCGACTACGACCGTGCAGGGCATTGGGTCCACCATGACAGGTTCGACGATTTCGTAGCCGAAGTGCGCGGGTTTATTGGGTGACCTTGCTGCCGAGGCGGCTGTTCAGGTAATCGTGCCGGCCGCCCGCAGCGTCGCGATTTCGCCAGCATTCATGCCCAACGTGGCCAGCACCGCGTCGCTGTGGTCGCCCGGCCGCGGCGCTGGTTTCGGGGCCGGGTTGGACGTGGCAGAATAACGCGGCGCGGGTGCGGGCTGCATGCTCCCGCCGACCTCGACGAAAGTGCCCCGCGCCGCGTTGTGCGGGTGTGCGATCGCCTCGCTCATGGTCAGCACAGGCGCGTAGCACACGTCGGTTTGCTCCATCAGCGCATCCCACTCGGCGCGGGTCTTCGCCCTGAACAGCGCGGTGAGCTTGTCCTTCAGCCCCGCCCACTTTGCCTTGTCGTGCTGGGCGTCGAACGCGGCGTCGTCCTCCAGCCCGGCGATCCGGCGCAGCTCAGCGTAGAATTGCGGCTCAATGCTGCCGATGCTGACGAACTTGCCGTCAGCCGTTTCATAGGTGTCGTAGAAGTGCGCGCCGGTGTCGAGCAGGTTGGCGCCCCGATCTTCCGACCACACGCCCATGTTCATCATCCCGTGGATCATCGCCATCAGCACCGCCGTGCCATCGGTCATGGCGCAGTCGATAACCTGGCCGTCACCCCCGCGCGCCACATTGAGCAGCGCGGAAGCCATGCCGAAAGCCAGCATCATCCCGCCGCCGCCAAAATCGCCGACCAAGTTGATGGGCGGCGTGGGCTTTTCGCCAGCACGGCCGAAATGCGCCAGTGCCCCCGCAAGCGCGATGTAGTTGATGTCATGGCCCGCATAGGGCGCATAGGGGCCGGTCTGGCCCCACCCTGTCATACGGCCATAGACCAGCCTGGGGTTATCGCGGAGCAGTTCATCCGGCCCAAGCCCCAGCCGCTCCATGACACCCGGGCGGAAGCCCTCGATGATCCCGTCGGCACTGGCGCACAGCCTGCGGGCAAGCGCCACCCCCTCGGCGCTCTTGAGGTCGATCGCGATCGACTTGCGCCCGCGCGCAAGAACGTCGCGCGTTCCCGCCATCCCGCCGCCGCCAGCGCGGTCGATCCGGATAACCTCGGCACCGTGGTCGGCCAGCATCATCCCGCAGAACGGTCCGGGGCCGATCCCGGCAAATTCGATGATCCTCAGGCCCGAAAGCGGACCGGCCACGGCGTTACTTGCCCTTCCAGTTCGGCTTGCGCTTCTCAGCAAAGGCGAGCGAGCCTTCGCGGGCGTCCTCGCTCATGAACACCTGCGGGATCAGCGCGGCCTGCTTCGCCCACATCTCGTCCTTGCTCCAGCCGCGCGATTCGACGACGATCTGCTTCGATACGCGCACGGCGATCGGGCCATTGGCGGTGATCGCATTGGCGAGCTCGATCGCCGCGTCGAGCGCCGGGCCGTCGGTGACCCGATTGACCAGGCCAAGCTCGTAGGCGCGCGCGGCGTCGATGAAATCGCCGGTCAGCGCCAGTTCCATCGCGATCTTGGGCGGGATCATCTCGGGCAACTTCATCAGCCCGCCCGCGGCCGCCGCCAGCCCGCGCTTGGCCTCGGGGATGCCGAACCTGGCGTCCCTGTGCGCCACGATCAGGTCGCAGCTGATCATCAGTTCCATCCCGCCGGCCAGCGCATAGCCCTCGACCGCCGCGATCAGCGGTTTGGCCGGGCCTCTTTCCGTGATGCCGCCGAAACCGCGCCCCTCGATGCTGGGCCGCTCACCGCGCAGGAAACCCTTGAGGTCCATGCCCGAACAGAACGTGCCGCCCGCCCCGGTCAGGATCGCGACCCGCAGATTGTCGTCGGCGTCGAGCCGGTCCATCGCCGCCGCGATCCCCTCGGCCGCGGCCTGGTTCATCGCGTTCTTGGCCTCGGGCCGGTTGATGGTGACGATCAGGATTTCGTCGCGGACTTCGGTCAGCACCTGTTCGGCGGTTGCCGTATCGCTCATGGCGCGCACTCCCATTGCGGATTGAAACTTTCCTTGCCCCTGTGCTGGCCGCGCTTTACCTAAACGTCAACCGCAAAGCCGTGAGAGGATCGATTTCATGCCTGACGCCTATATCATCGACGCCGTGCGTACCCCGCGCGGGATCGGCAAGCAGGGCAAGGGCAAGCTGGCCGACCGGCACCCGCAGCATCTCGCCGCGACCGTGCTCAGGGCCATCAAGGACCGCAACCACATCGACACCAGGACAGTCGACGACGTGATCTGGTCGGTTTCGACGCAGGACGGCCTCCAGGGTGGCGACATGGGGCGCATGGCGGCGCTCGACGCGGGCTATGACATTACCAGCTCGGGCATGACGCTCGACCGGTTTTGCGGCGGCGGCATCACCAGCGTGAACCTCGCCGCCGCGCAGGTGATGAGCGGCATGGCCGACTGCGTCGTCGCTGGCGGGACCGAGATGATGAGCCTGACCGCGCAGATGAGCCGCGACAAGATGCAGGCCGGGATCAAGCCCCCGATGATGGGCAGCTACAACGAGCGGCTGGCAAAAATTCATCCGCAGAGCCACCAGGGCATCTGCGCCGATGCGATCGCAACGATGGAAAGCTTCAACCGCGAGGAGTTGGACGAGGTCGGCTATCGCAGCCAGCAGCGCGCGGCCGAGGCCATGCGCGAGGGGCGCTTTGCCAAGTCATTGATTCCCGTGACGGACGACGACGGCAATGTCCTGCTCGATCGCGACGAATATGCCCGCCCCGAGACGACGCGTGAGGGGCTGGCGCAGCTGGAACCGGCATTTGCCAAGATCGCCGACGTGCCGCTCGATGGCGAGGGGACCACCTTCCGCAAGCTGGTCAACCAGAAGTATCCCGACCTTGAGATCAGGAACTTCCACCATGCGGGCAATTCGTCCGGCGTTGTCGACGGTGCCGCAGCGGTGCTGGTGACGAGCGCGGAGTACGCGCGCAAGAACGGCCTCAAGCCACGCGCGCGTATCGTCGCCACCGCCAACATGGGCGACGATCCCACGCTGATGCTCAATGCGCCGGTCCCGGCGGCGAGGAAGGTGCTGGAGAAGGCGGGCCTGACCCTCGACCAGATCGACCTGTTCGAGATCAACGAGGCCTTTGCGGTGGTCGCGGCCAAGTTCGTCCGCGATCTCGGGCTTAACTGGGACAAGGTCAACGTCAACGGCGGCTCGATTGCCCTCGGCCACCCGATCGGCGCCACAGGCTCCATCCTGATCGGCACGATTGTCGACGAACTGGAGCGGCGCGGCGGGCGCTACGGCCTCGTCACCATGTGCGCTGCGGGCGGCATGGCCCCGGCGATCATCGTGGAGCGGGTCGAGAACTTCGCGGACTGAATTTTCTCAGCTCCGCTGAGACGGCACCGGCCCGCACCCCCACCCGGCCACCCAACGATAGTACCCTATGGGTGGCCGGGTGGGGGTGCGGGCCGGTGCCG
>CAZEWN010000034.1:0-13718 GCA_964516135.1 uncultured Erythrobacter sp.
CTAGCTTTAACTACGGACGTTCAAAGATCGTCGATCTTCGGCAAGACGTCGACGTGCAGAATTACGTCAATGCAATCAGCGAGTGCCGGACGGATCTTGACTTCCTCGCGTTCCCGGATCTCTTCGATGCAAGGGGTGTCGCTCCGATTACCGATCCGAATTGCGTACCGGTGAGCCTGTTCGGTTTCGGAACCGCAACCGACGAAGCTATCGATTACATCACGTTTGAAAATCGCAATGTTTCAACTTTGGAGCAGTACGTTTTCAACGCCAACGTTGGGGGTGATCTCTTTAGCCTGTTCGGCAATGCTATTTCCGTGAACGCCGGTTACGAGTTCCGGCGGGAAGAGGGCTTTTTCGACGCTTCGGAACCTGCGGAGGAAGGTCGCGGCCTCAACGATGCCGTCACCGATGTCGGCGGCTCATTCGAGATCAACGAAGTGTTCGGTGAACTGTTCGTTCCGATCATCTCGCCAAGCAACGACTTCTTCATCAACCGTCTCGACGTGTTCGGCCGCGCCCGTTACGTCGATAACTCGATTAATGGAAGCTTCACCGCATGGAGTGTCGGCGGCGCCTTTGGCGTGATCCCCGACGTAACGTTTCGCGGTAATTTCACCAAGTCGTTTCGCGCGCCCGCGATCAACGAGCTGTTCCAGCCTCAGATCACGGTTCGCGACTTCGTAAGCGACTTCTGCTCCCCGCAGAGCATTGGTGCCGGTGCAGTTCCGGAGATCCGGACAAGGAACTGTAACGCGTTTCTCGCCGAGTTTCCCAACGGAACGCCACTCCTTTCGCAGAATGCTTCGGTGTCGCAGCTCACCGGCGGCAATCCCAACCTCCGGAACGAGGTTGCGGACAGCTTCACCTTCGGTGTGCTGGTCCAGCCCCGGTTCGTCCCGAACTTGGCGATCACTGTCGACTACGTCGACATTGAAATCGCCGACCCGATTTCGACCTTGACCGCAAACAACATCGCGGCAGCTTGCTTCGACAACGCGGAGTTCAACACGGCCGACCCGGCTAACGGGAACCAATTTTGCTCGCTGATCCGCCGTGATGCAAATGGCCAAATTCCAGACGATCCGCTCAATCCGGCGGTAACTTCCGGTTTTGTGAACGGCGCTCTGATCTCTTATGAAGGTATCGAGGGCACTCTGGCATACCGGACGGGTCTTGACGGCATCGGCATGCCTGGCAACATCTCGTTGCTGGGGTCGCTGACATACGTGCGCGAGCGCATTGTCTCGCCCACCGGTGTCAATGTCCAGCGGTCCGACGGCATCCTTGGTGATCCCGAGTTTGCCGGACAGCTTTCCGCTCAGTACTCGATGGGCAATTTCGGCGTAGGCACCGTGATCAACTACACCGGCGAGCAACTTGTTTCGCGCTTTAACCGTGGTCCGAGCCCGAATGACACGCGCGAGTTCGACGAGTACGAAGACTTCGTCACTGTGGATATTAACTTTTTCTTCCGCACTGACGATAATTTCCGGTTCAACTTTAATGTATCGAACCTATTCGATCGCCAAGGTCAGAATTACTTTGGTTTCGTGATCCCCGATACGGTCAACGATTTCTACGGTCGTCGATATTCGATCGGCGTCACAAAGGAGTTTTGATAGGCGCAGAAGTGAGAAGGGCCCCGGGATACCGGGGCCTTTCTTCCTTTCAACATCGTGTTTCTGGAGTAACGGTGGCTTTCGCGCCGAAGCTAGGGTCCAGACGCAATAACCGAATTCCCAACCCGCTCCCGATGTGATTCAACGCGTCCACGCGAGGAGGTGTTGGAATGGCGGATTTCTTCTAGTGTTCGGATAGTCAGTGGTCACGGATCAAGCCGTCGCTGCCAACCGGACTGCGCGGCGCACGACGGGTCGACGATCGCCGGGTGCTCTCCGGCATCGTCCATGCGCTGCAATGCGGCGGGCGCTGGGGCGACTGTCCGGAGCATGTCTACGGTCCCACGAAGACGCTCTACAACCGCTTCGTGCGCTGGGCCGAGCGCGGCGTGTGGGAAGGCATCTTTAGCGCACTCGCCGAAGCCGATGGGGTGCCAGACCGGCTGTTCATCGGCAGCACCTGCATCAAGGTGCATCGCACCGCGGGCGGCGCAAAAGGGGGGCCTTGGCCAATGGTATCGGCCTCACACGCGGCGGCCAAAACTCCAAGGTCCACGCCATCTGCGATGTAAAGGGTCGCCCGTGCGTCCTGATGATTACCCCCGGCAATGTGCACGATATGAAAGTCGCCAAGGTCTGCATCGCGGCCATGCCGCCTTTTGCCGAACTGGTTGGTGACAAGGGCTACGACAGCAACGATCTGCGTGCTTGGCTCGCGACACGCGGCACCACAGCCGTCATTCCGCCCAAGCGCAATCGTAAGGTCCAACTCGACTGCGACCTAGCGATCTACAAACAGCGCAATGTCATCGAGCGCATGTTCTGCCGCTTCAAGGACTGGCGCCGCGTCGCCACACGTTACGATCGCAACCTCAAAACCTACATGGCAACCATCGCCATCGCTGCTACCGTCATCTGGTGGCTCTAATGAGTCCGGACCCAAGAAAGACTCGCCGTAGGGCGCTAAACAACTATCATCTTCAGTTCGCCGTCGCCCTCGTCCACCCGCACCTTGCTGCCGTCCGGCACCTCACCCGCCAACAGCATCTCGGCCAGCGGATCCTGAACGTAGCGCTGAACCGCGCGCTTGAGCGGCCGCGCACCGTACACGGGGTCGTACCCCACGCGGCCAAGCCAGCGCAGCGCCGCATCGCTCAGGTCGAGCGTGATCTTGCGATCTGCGAGCAATTTCTGCACCCGGCCGAGCTGGATCTGAACGATCGGCGCCATGTGTTCCTGCCCCAGCCGGTGGAACAGGATGATCTCGTCGAGCCGGTTCAGGAATTCGGGCCGGAAATGCCCGCGCACCACGTCCATCACCTGCGGCTCGACGTCCTTCACGTCCTGCCCGTCGTCCATCTGCGCCAGGAACTGGCTGCCGAGATTGGAAGTAAGGATGATCAGCGTGTTCGAGAAATCGACCACCCTGCCCTGCCCGTCAGTCAGGCGGCCATCGTCGAGTACCTGGAGCAGGACATTGAACACGTCCGAGTGTGCCTTCTCCACCTCGTCGAACAGCACGACCTGATAGGGGCGCCGCCGCACGGCTTCCGTCAGCACGCCGCCTTCCTCGTAACCGACATAGCCCGGAGGCGCGCCGATCAGCCGCGCGACCGCGTGCTTCTCCATGAATTCGGACATGTCGATGCGGACCATCGCGGTGTCGTCGTCGAACAGGAACCCGGCGAGCGCCTTGGTCAACTCCGTTTTGCCCACGCCGGTGGGGCCGAGGAACAGGAAGCTGCCCAGCGGGCGGCCCGGGTCCTGTAGGCCAGCCCGTGCGCGGCGCACGGCCTTGCTGACCGCCTCGATCGCGGCGGCCTGCCCGATCACGCGCTTGCCGATGATCTCTTCCATCTTGAGCAGCTTGTCGCGCTCGCCCTCCAGCATCTTGTCGATCGGAATGCCGGTCCAGCGGCTCACGACGCTGGCGATATCGTCCTCAGTCACTTCCTCGCGCAGCAGCGCGTTCTCGTTGTGCCCCTGTGCGTCGGCCAGCTGCTTCTCGAGTTCGGGGATGCGCCCGTAGGACAGCTCTCCCGCCTTGGCGAGATCGCCCTCTCGCTGCGCCTGGTCGAGCTCGATCCTCGCCGCGTCGAGCTGCTCCTTCAACTTGCTCTCGGCGTGAATCTTGTCGCGCTCGTTCTGCCAGCGCGTGGTCAGCTCGCTCGATTGCTGCTCCAGCTCGGCCAGTTCCTTGCGTAGCGTGTCCAGCCGGTCCTTGCTCGCGCGGTCGCTTTCCTTCTGGAGCGCCTGCTCCTCGATCTTTAACTGGATGATCCGCCGGTCGAGATTCTCGATCTCCTCGGGCTTGCTCTCCACCTCCATGCGGATGCGCGATGCCGCCTCGTCCATCAGGTCGATCGCCTTGTCGGGCAGGAAACGGTTCTGGATGTAGCGGTTGGACAGCTGCGCCGCCGCCACGATCGCGGCATCGGTGATCCGCACGCCGTGGTGCAATTCGTACTTGTCCTTGATTCCGCGCAGGATGCTGATCGTATCCTCCACCGTCGGCTCGTCGATGTAGACCGGCTGGAAGCGGCGTTGCAGCGCGGGGTCCTTTTCGACGTATTTCTGATATTCGTCGAGCGTGGTCGCGCCGATGCAGTGCAGTTCGCCGCGGCTGAGCGCTGGCTTGAGCAGGTTGGACGCGTCCATCGAGCCTTCGCTTGCGCCCGCGCCGATCAGCGTGTGCATCTCATCGATGAACAGGATGATCTGGCCGTCGGCGCCCTTCACCTCATCCAGCACCGCTTTCAGCCGTTCCTCGAACTCGCCGCGATACTTCGCGCCCGCGATCAGCGCGCCCATGTCGAGCGACATGAGGGTGCGGCCCTTGAGGCTGTCGGGCACATCGCCATTGGCGATCCGCAGCGCCAGACCCTCCGCGATCGCGGTCTTGCCGGTACCCGGCTCGCCGATCAGCGCGGGGTTGTTCTTCGTGCGACGGGCGAGGATCTGCACGGTTCGGCGGATTTCCTCGTCGCGGCCAATAACCGGGTCGAGCTTGCCGTCGCGCGCGGCTTGCGTCAGGTCGCGGGCATAGCGTTTCATCGCGTCGTAAGCCTGCTCCGCCCCCGCGCTGTCGGCGGTGCGGCCCTTGCGAAGTTCGTTGATCGCGGCGTTAAGTTTCTGCGCGTCGAGACCAGCATCCTTCAATGCCTGCCCGGCAGCGGTGCTCGCGGCCAGTGTCAGCGCGACCAGCAGCCGTTCGACGGTAACGAAGCTGTCGCCCGCCTTCTCCGCGATCTGTTCGGCCTGGTCGAGCACGCGGACGGCATCGTTGTCGAGGCCCGGGGTCTGCTGTGCGCCCCCGCCCGAGACGGCCGGGATCTTTGCCAGCTCGGCGTCGATACGCTGCACCGCGTTGGCCGTATCCCCGCCCGCGCGCCGGATCAGCCCGGCGGCCATGCCCTCGGGATCCTCGAGCAGCGCCTTGGCCAGATGCAGCGGCGTGATTCGCTGATGGCTCATGCGGATGGCGACGGTCTGCGCGCTCTGGAGGAACCCCTTGGCGCGGTCGGTGAACTTTTCGAGATTCATGCGTGAACCCTCATCCTCGTATTGCCGTCGCAATATGGTGTTGCATTATCGCAACACAAGCCCTCACCCGCGCTGTCTCGTGCGGTGTGTTAGGGGGATATAGGGGTTGGACCCAAGTGCGCGAGAGGGCGCGCAAAAATTTCCGCGGGTCAGCTCGTCGTAGCTACGTCCAGACCGGGCACCATGACCGTGCGCCCGCCGCCAAAATCGTTACGCACCACGATCAGGCCGAGCCGTTCGAGATGGTCGAGCAGGCGGCGGATGCGGCCGGGCGAGCTGGTGCCGTAGACACGGCCCAACTCTTCCTCGTCCGGCGCAGGCAGGCCCTCGCTCGCCGCCTTGGCCATGACCAGGAAGGGCGCGAGCACGTCGTCCTCGACCCCTTCGGCCAGGGCAAGGCATCGCGCGCGCGCCGCGCTATCGAGCGTGTCGAGCCGTGCGCTGGCGATGGCGAAGCGGCGGCGGAAACGGCCCATGTCGGGCAATGGTCCGGCCAGCCGCTGCTGGCGGCAGCGCAGCAGGAAGGTCTGGTAGAGTGCACTTGCCGACTGGAACGTGCTGCCGTCCTCGTGCGCCAGCGCGGCGATCGCCGCCTCGATCCGGTCGGTGAGATCGGGCAGATCGGTGGCGGGCTCAGCGGCTGCCGCGTCCTGCCGCGCGATCGTTTCGACCAGTTCTTCCGGGCGCGGTGCGGGGGGCGGCGGTGGCGAAGGCACGGGGCGCGCAGCCTCGCTCGCAAGTTCGCGAGTCAGCAGCGCGGCCATGTCGGCGGAGGCTGCATCGGGCAGCGGCATCAGGCCTTCGGCCCGCGCCTTGACGCCCGAACGCACCGGCCCGATCTGGACCGACACCGGCAGGCGGCTGATCGCCGGGCCGAGTGCGAGAAAATGCCCGCGCTCCAGCTCGCGGATACGCTCGGCCTGGCGGCGCTCCATGCCGAGCAAGTCGGCGGCCCGGACCATGTCGATATCGAGGAACGTGCGCCCCATGAGAAAGTTGGACGCCTCTGCCGCGACGTTCTTGGCGAGCTTCGCCAGCCGCTGCGTCGCGACGATACCCGCGAGCCCGCGCTTGCGCCCCCGGCACATCAGGTTAGTCATCGCAGACAGCGTCATCCGGCGCGTGTCCTCGGCAATCTCGCCCGCCACCGCCGGGGCGAACATCTGCGCCTCGTCTACCACCACCAGCGCGGGATACCAGTGTTCGCGCGGGGCATCGAACAGGGCGGTCAGGAACTGCGCGGCGCAGCGGATCTGCTGTTCGACCTCCAGCCCTTCGAGGTTCAATACGACCGAGGCGCGGTGTTCGCGGATGCGGCGGGCCAGCGCCTCGATCTCGGGCGGGGAATAGGCCGCGCCGTCGATCACCACATGGCCGAAGGCATCGGCCAGGGTGACGAAATCGCCCTCCGGATCGACCACGACCTGCTGCACGATCGCGGCGCTTTCCTCCAGCAGGCGGCGCAGGAGGTGCGATTTGCCGCTGCCCGAATTGCCCTGGACGAGCAGCCGGGTGGCGAGCAATTCCTCGATTTCGAACTGCACCGGTGTGCCGCCCGCATCGTGGCCGATGGTGATCCGCGCTGTCACGGGCCGCTCGGTAGCGGGGCGAATCGCGATGCCGATAGGGGGCGACCCGAGTTATCCCGCGCGAATCGCTTCGGTGCTTGCCCTTGCGGCCAGGCACGCTAGCGTGCCGGTGAGGGAGAGCCGGAGCGATGCGTAAGTGGTTCGCGCGATTGGGTTTCGCGGCACTGGGACTGTTGGCGTTGGCGTTCGTAGTGCTGGCGACCTGGGAACCGTTTTTCGCCAAGCGCGGCACGCCGCCGCCAGCGCGCACCTATTCCGCCGAAATCGTCCGCAGCGAATTCGGCGTGCCGCACATCTTTGGCCGGACCGACGCGGATGTCGCCTATGGCGTCGCCATCGCCCATTCGGAGGACGACTTCTTCACCTTGCAGGATGTCGTCGCGATGGCGCGCGGGCGCTACGGCGCGATCGCGGGGGAAGACGGCGCCGCGGTCGATTACGTCTATCATTTGCTCGATGCGCGCGGCACCGCCGATCGGCACTATGGCGACCTGCCCGCCGACACGCGCGCGCTATTCGAAGCCTATGCCGCGGGCCTCAACCAGTACGCGGCGGAGCATCCGGGCGAGGTCAAGCTGGACCGGCTGTTCCCGGTCGATGGCAAGGATGTCGCCGCCGGGTTCGCACTGCGCCAGCCGTTCTTCTTCGGCCTCAACAACGTGATCGAGCCGCTGGTGGCGGGCAACGATCTATACCCCGAATTCGGCCCGGCGATCGTGCCGCCAGGCATCGACACCGCGCCCGATGCCGAACCGATCATGGAGGACCTTCCGCCGGCCCGCGTTTCGCGGCGCGCGCTGCCGGTCCATATGGCGGAGGACGGTGCACTGGCCGGGTCCAACGCCTTCGCCATCGCGCCGCAAAAGTCAGGCGACGGGGTGACGCGGCTCGTTTCCAACGCGCATCAGCCGTGGCGCGGCGGGGTCGCGTGGTACGAGCTGGTGGTTGAAAGCGGCGAAGGTTGGCATTTTGCCGGAGCGAACTTCCCCGGCAGCCCCTACCCCTTCCTCGGCCATAATCGCGACCTCGGCTGGACCAACACGGTCAACCGGCCCGACATGGTGGACGTCTACAAGCTGGAACTGGACGGCAGCGGCACCCGCTACCAGCTCGACGGCAAGTGGCTGCCGCTGCAAGCGAAGACCGTCACCCTGCCCGTCCGCGTGGGGCCGGTGGTCCTGCCGATCCGCCGCACCGTGCATCGCAGCGTTCACGGCCCCGTCATCGTCAATGATCGCGGCGCATTCGCCATCCGCTATGGCGGCATGGATTCGATCCAGCAGCTCGACGCCTATTACCGGCTCAACAAGGCGCGCAGCTTCGACGAATGGCGCGCGCAGCTCGCCCGGATGGCGATCCCCAGCACCAATTTCATCTACGGCGACAAGGCGGGCAACATCGCCATGGTCTATAATGCCGCGCTGCCCAATCGGCCGGTTGGGCCGAACTGGCGCGGTATCCTGCCCGGCGACCGGTCGGACCTTATCACGCAAGGGACCGTCCGGTTCGAGCAGATCCCCAAGATCGTCAATCCGGCGAGCGGGTGGGTGTTCAACGCTAACAATACGCCGTTCTCCGCCGCCGGGCCGGGCAGCGACCTGACGGCCAGCGACTTCCCCGCCGAACTCGGGATCGAGACCAAGAGCACCAACCGCGCCCGCCGCGCCGCCAAGCTGATGGGCGAGGCAGAGGTGATCGACCGCCCAACGCTGGAGCGGATCAAGTACGACACCGGCTACGAACGCAGCCATTACGTCGCCGAACTGTTCGACGCGATCGCCGCGCTCGATTTGCGCGGCGAGCGCGATCTGCAACGCGCCCAGCGCCTGCTCGCGCGGTGGGACTACAACGCCGACGGGGTCGGCAGCGCCGACGCGCTCGCGCTGCTGATGATCAAGGATTTCATGTCGGCGGAATACAACAACAAGCCCGCGCCCGACGTGCGCGAGCATCTGGTCAAGCAGGTCGCGCACCTGAAGGAGCATTTCGGCCGGATCGACCCGCCGATGTCCTCGCTGTTGCGGCTGCGCCAGGGGCCGGGGCGCTACGCCGTCGACCTGCCGCTGGATGGGGGCAGCGACACCCTGCGCGCATCGACCACCTGGGATGTGGAGGACGATGGCCGGCTGGCCGTGCGCCACGGCGACAGCTTCGTGATGTTCGTCGAATGGGCGCCGGGGCGGCGCGTCCGTAGCGAGTCGATCCAGCCGTTCGGCGCCGCGACCACCCGGCCGGGGAGCCAGCACTACACCGATCAGGCGCCGCTGTTCGCCCGCCACCAGTTGAAGCCGGTTCACTTCTGGCGCGCTGATGCGCTACGAAGCGCTGTTCGTCGAAAAACCGTCAGCAACCGCTGACTTTGGCATATCGCATCGCACACGAAATTCGTCTCGGGGACCTAGACATGCGTACCAAAACCGCCGCCACCAGCCTCCTCGCCCTTGCCCTAGCCGCGTGCCAGACGACACCAGGCGAACCTGTCGCCAGCACGGGCGCCAACACCGGGTCCAGTACCGGGCAAGCAGCGCCCGTCGCACAGCTGATCGAGAGCGTCTCGATCCCCTATGAACAGTTCAAGCTCGACAACGGCCTGACGGTGCTGGTGCACGAGGATCGCAAGGCGCCGGTGGTCGGCGTCTCGGTCTACTACGGTGTCGGGTCCAAGCACGAGCCCGACGGCAAGACCGGCTTTGCCCACCTGTTCGAACACCTGATGTTCAACGGCAGCGAGAACGCGCCGGGCGATTTCTTCGAGCCGCTCCAGCAGATCGGCGCGACCGATTACAACGGCACCACCTGGTTCGACCGCACCAATTATTTCCAGACCGTGCCCACCGGCGCGATCGACGCGGCGCTGATGCTCGAAAGCGACCGCATGGGCTATCTCCTCGGCGCGGTGACGCAGGAAAAGCTGACCAACCAGATCGGCGTCGTCCAGAATGAAAAGCGCCAGGGCGACAACCAGCCCTATGGCCTGGTCGAATACGAGCAGCTGGAAAATCTCTACCCTTCGGGCCACCCCTATCACCACTCGACCATCGGCTCGATGGACGACCTTTCCAGCGCGACGCTGGAAGACGTGAAGCAGTGGTTCCGCGATAATTATGGCCCCAACAACGCGATCCTGGTGCTGGCGGGCGATATCGACGCGGCCACCGCTCGGCAGAAAGTGACCAAGTGGTTCGGCGCGATCCCGGCCGGCCCGGCGATCCGTCAGGTCGAAGCACCCGTGCCCACTCTGCCGACCAAGGCCGAGAAGACCATTTACGACCGTGTCGCTTCCCACCGCATCTATCGCATGTGGGCGACCCCGGGCCTCGACAACCCCGAATACCTGCCGCTGGCGATGGGCGCGACGGTGCTGGGCGGCCTTGCCAGCTCGCGGCTCGACGATGCGCTGGTGCGCGAGCAGAAGCTGGCCGTGCGCGTGGTCGCGCGGGCCGAAACCTTCGCGCAGGCCGCGCAATATGTCGTGTATGCCGATGCTGCGCCCGGCGTGGACGCTGCCAGGCTGGGCGCAGCGCTGGATGCAGAGATCGCGCGATTCGTGGCCGAGGGTCCGAGCGCGGACGAATTGCAACGCGCCACCACCACTTATGCCGCGGGCATGATCAAAGGGCTGGAGCGAGTCGGCGGGTTCGGCGGAAAGGCGCCGACGCTGGCCGAAGGGCTGCTCTATTCGAACAATCCGGCGCACTACAAAGCGGAGCTCGACCGCGCCGCCGCGATGACGCCCGCGCGGGTGCGCGAGGTCACGGCCAAGTGGCTCGTGCGCCCGGTCTTCGCATTGACCGTCGAACCAGGCGAGCGCCGCGAGGGTGGCGAGAACCGCGGCGGGTTCTTCACCGGCGACGGCGGCTCGGGTCTCGCCGGCCCCGCGTTCTATTCCAGCCCGCTATCCATGCAGGGAAGTGGCGCGGTCGCGCAGGCCGACCGGTCGCGCATCCCGCCGGTCGGCACGCTTGCGCCGCTTGATTTCCCGAACATCGAGCGGGCCACGCTCTCCAACGGAATGGAGGTCTATTTCGCCCGCCGCGATGCGGTGCCGGTGGTCTATACCCGCGTCCAGTTCGATGCCGGGTTCGGTGCCGATCCGGCAGGCAAGGCGGGGCTTCAGTCGATGATGCTCCAGGTCATGGACGAAGGTACGGTCTCGCTTGATTCGACTGAGCTTGCCATCGCCAAGGAACGGCTGGGCGCGAACCTCGGCGCGTTCGCCAATGCCGACAACACCTCGTTCGCGCTCGACGTACCTTCGGCCAATCTCGCCCCGGCTTTCAAACTGATGGCGGATTATGTGCGGACCCCGGCCTTCCGCCCCGACGACCTGGAGCGTGTGCGCGCGCAGCAGCTGACCCGGATCCAGAACGAGCTCAACAACCCGAGCCAGATCGCCACGCGCACGCTGGCGCCGATCCTGTTCGGCGAGGCTCACCCCTATGGCCTGCCGCCCTCGGGCACCGGCACCGCCGCCGTCGCCAGCGCGCTCACGGCGCAGGAACTGCGCGATTTCCACCAGATGTGGATGCGCCCCGACAAGGCGCGCGTCTTCGTGGTCGGCGACACCACGCTGGCGGAAGTGACCCGCCTGCTCGAGGCGAGCTTCGGCGATTGGCAGGCCCCGGCCGTACCCGCGCCGACCAAGACCTACGACGCGCCGATCCCCGCGCAGACATCGCGCATCGTGCTGGTCGACCGGCCCAATTCGCCGCAGTCGGTCATCGTCGGCGGGCGCGTGCTCGACCGCAAGGGCACCGACGATCTGCTTGTGCTCAACTCGGCCAACGAGGTGTTCGGCGGCGGCTTTCTCAGCCGCATCAACATGAACCTGCGCGAAACCAAGGGTTGGTCCTATGGCGTGCGCTCGATCGTGCAGCAGCCGCTCGACCGGTCCAGCTTCCTGGTGTTCGCGCCGGTCCAGGCGGATCGCACCGGCGATTCAATCACCGAATTGCGGAGCGATCTCGCTGCCTTCACGACGGGACGCGGGGTGACGGGCGAAGAACTGACGCGACTCATCAACGGCAACGTGCGCGAGTTGCCCGGTCGGTTCGAGACCAGCGGTGACGTGCTCGGCGGGATGGTCGATATCGTTACCTACGGGCGCCCGGCTGATTATTACGAGACACTGGCCGCGCGCTATTCCGCTCTGACCGCGGGCGGCCTCGATGCCGAAGCGCTGGCCGCGCTCAAGGGCGATGACCTGGTGTTCGTGGTGGTCGGCGATGCCAAGGTGGTGCGCCCGCAGCTCGAAAAGCTCGGGCTGCCGATCGAGATACGCAGCGCGCAGTGACACTGTTGACATGGATGTAAGTAGGCGCGAGACCCGCGCCACCAACCGAGGAGAACCAAGATGGCTGTTGCCGGTAGCTACGAATGCGTGACCAAGACCCCGATGGGTGACCAGAAGAGCACCTTTACGGTGGTGGATAACGGCGACGGAACGTTCAGCGGCAAGAACGCGGGCACGCTCGGTTCGATGGATATCGAAGACGGCAAGATCGACGGCAACACGCTGACCTGGAAGATGAACATGACCGTCCCAATGCCGATGACGCTGGAAGGCAACGCCACTGTCGACGGCGACACGCTGACCGGCTCGGTCAACGCCGGTGCATTTGGGGCCATGCCGATGAGCGGCACCCGCACCGCCTGATTGCCGCACCGCGACAATCGTATCGGGCGCCGGAAGCGATTCCGGCGCCCTTTTCACATGGCGGCTAGCCCAACTTCGCCTTGAGCAGGTCGTTCACCACCGCCGGGTTGCCCTTGCCCTGCATCGCCTTCATCGTCTGGCCGACGAAGAAACCGAACAGTTTGTCCTTGCCGCCGCGATATTCGGCGACCTTGTCGGCATTGGCGGCGAGAACCTCGTCGATCACCGCTTCGATCGCGCCGGTGTCGCTCTGCTGCTTCAAGCCTTCGGTTTCGGCGATCTCGGCAGGCGCGCGGCCGGTCTTGAGGACGATCTCGAAGATTTCCTTCGCCTGGCCACCGCTGATCTCGCCCCTGGCCTGCATGTCGAGGATCTCGGCCTGCGCCTCCGCTGTGGCGTGTGCGGGGTTGGCCTCATCACCAAGCGCATTGATCACGCCCGGCGCAACCGAGAGCGACCAGTTGGCGACTTGCGTCGCTACGTCCTTCTCCGCCTTGCCGATGCCCTGTGCGGTCGCGGCGAGCAGCGTCTCGAACCGGGCAAACGTCTCGACCTCGGCGGTCAGCTCGCGTGCGTTGTAGGGGGTGAGGCCCAGTTCCTCGACATAGCGGCGGCGCTTGGCATCGGGCAGTTCGGGCAGGCTCGCGCGGCATTCGTCGAGGAACGCCTCGTCCAGCTCCAGCGGCAGCAGGTCGGGATCGGGGAAGTACCGATAGTCGTGCGCGTCTTCCTTCGACCGCATCGACCGCGTTGTGCCGGTGCCGGGGTCGAACAGGCGCGTTTCCTGAACGACAGCACCGCCATCCTCGATCAGGTCGACCTGGCGCCGCGCCTCGTGCTCGATCGCCTGCATGACGAAGCGGACGGAGTTCACGTTCTTCGTTTCCGTCCGCGTGCCGAATTCCTCACCCGGCTTCCTGACGCTGACGTTCACGTCGGCCCGCATCGAGCCTTCTTCCATGTTCCCGTCGCACGACCCGACGTATCGCAGGATGCTCCTTAACTTGCGGACATAAGCGCCCGCCTCGGCAGGCGAGCGCATATCAGGGCGGCTGACGATTTCCATCAAGGCCACGCCGCTGCGGTTCAGGTCGACGTAGGACATCGTCGGGTGCTGGTCGTGCATCAGCTTGCCCGCGTCCTGCTCCACATGAATGCGTTCGATCCCGATGACCTTGTCTTCGGCAATGCCCGCCTTCTCGTCCGCCTCGATCGTCAGCGCGCCCTCGCCCACCAGCGGGTGGTAGAGCTGACTGATCTGGTAGCCCTGCGGCAGGTCGGCGTAGAAGTAGTTCTTGCGGTCGAACC
>CAZEWN010000035.1:0-13703 GCA_964516135.1 uncultured Erythrobacter sp.
GCCACTCTGAATCACGTCTTCGTCTTCAATGCAAATTAATAGGTCCTGACCCTAGACATATTGCAGTGAAGATCAGCGAGAAGGTGTAGAATCGCAGCAGCGTCGCCATCTTGGGCCCCGAATCTGTGAGGTCGCGCCGCTAGGCAATTCGTGCGCGCTCGGCAAGTTTCCTATTTCGGCCGATACGTTTGCTCGGCGGATGGAAAGGTGCGCGCGCGAACTTCCCCGGCATATGTCGCCACGGTGCGCTGGATCACTTCGGCAATGTTCTCATACTTCTTTACGAAACGAGGCACGCGCTCGAACATTCCCAGCATGTCTTCGGTCACGAGAACCTGGCCATCGCACTGCGCCGATGCCCCGATTCCGATGGTGGGGCAGGACACCGCCTGAGTGGTGGCAATCGCGATCGGTTCGACCACGCCTTCGATTACGATCGCGAACGCCCCCGCCGCGTCCAGTGCACGCGCATCGCCAACGATCTTGTCCGCTTCCGCGTCGTCGCGGCCACGTGCGGCATAGCCGCCGAGCACATTCACCGCCTGCGGTGTCAGCCCTACATGGCCCATCACGGGGATTCCCCGCTGGTTGAGGAAGGACACCGTTTCCGCCATCGCGGCGCCACCTTCCAGCTTGACCGCGGCGGCGCCGCTTTGCTTCAGCAGCCAGGCAGCGCTTTCGAACGCCTGCTCCCGGCTGGCCTCGTAACTGCCGAAGGGCATGTCGACGACCACGACCGAGTGATAGCTGCCCCGGACGACTGCCGCGGCATGGTTGGCCATCATGTCTAGCGTGACCGGGATCGTCGATGGCAATCCGTAAATCACCTGGCCGAGCGAGTCCCCCACCAGCAGGATGTCGCAGTGCGCGTCGAGCAATTGCGCCTGCCGCGCGGTGTAGGCAGTCAGCATGACCAACGGCTCGGCGGTCACGCCGCCGGTCTTGCGCGCGCGGATCAACGGGACGGTCAGCCGCTTCATCGGCGCCGGGGTGGGGTTCGCGCGGCTGGTAGCGGTGTCGAGCTGGAAAGTAGTGGACATCCCGTGGTTTCTAGACGCGGCGCCAAGCCGGGGAAAGGGCGCAGTTTGCGCCTTGTAAAGCGGTAGCATTACGCTAGCTTCCCGCTCCATTCGGGACGCGCGCGCACGATCTTCGCGCCGCCAATGGGAGGAAAACCTTCGGATGTTGCTTGATCGGGTCAAGCCGCTGGACGCCATTCTGGCGACAGCGCAAAAGAAATCGCTGCACCGTTCGCTCGGTGCGCTGCAACTCACGCTGTTCGGCATCGGCTGCATCATTGGCACGGGCATTTTCGTGCTGACTTCGGCCGGCGCGCAGAAGGCCGGACCGGGCCTGATGCTAGCCTTCATCATCGCCGGCGCGGTGTGCATCGTCGCCGCGCTGTGTTACGCGGAAATCGCCGCAATGATCCCGGTCGCTGGTTCGGCGTATACGTACTCCTATGCCACGATGGGCGAATTCCTCGCATGGACCGTGGGTTGGGCGCTTGTGCTCGAGTATGCCATTGCCGCATCGGCGGTGTCGGTGGGGTGGTCCGGCTATTTCACGGGCACCATCCTCAACGAATTCTTCGGCCTGCAATTGCCAGCCTGGCTCGCCGCCGGGCCACTGGCGCTCGGCGGTGCCGAGGGGGGGCTGATCAATTTACCCGCGCTTGTCATCGCGCTTCTCGTCACCTGGCTGCTGATGATCGGAACGACTGAAAGCGCGCGGGTGAATGCCGTGCTCGTCGCGATCAAGATCACCGCGCTTACCGCGTTCATCGGCCTTACGCTCACGAGTGCCTATTTCGATCCGGACAAGTTCAACCCCTTCCTTCCCGCCGGTATATTCGGCGGCTTCGGCTCAGGCATCGGCGCGGTTGGTGCCGCGGCGACGATTTTCTTCGCCTATGTCGGGTTCGACGCGGTCTCGACGGCTGCCGAGGAGACCAAGAATCCGCAGCGTAATGTGCCGATCGGACTGGTCGGTTCGTTGTTGATCTGCACAATCTTTTACATCCTGGTCGCCGCCGGGGCGGTCGGCACGATCGGCGGCCAGCCAATCATGGGGCCGAACGGCATTCCGTTCCCAGCCGGTTCGGAGGAACTCGCGCGCCAGTGCGCCCTGCCGGAATATGCCGATGCGTTGGTGTGTTCGAACGAAGCCCTGGCCCACGTGTTGCGTCAGATCGGGTTCTCAGGCGTCGGAAACGCCTTGGGGATCGCCGCATTCCTGGCGCTGCCATCGGTCATCCTGATCCTGCTGTTTGGCCAGACGCGCATCTTCTTCGTGATGGCCCGCGACGGGCTGCTCCCGGAGAAGCTGGCCGAGGTTCACCCGCGCTGGAAGACGCCCTACATCGTCACCGGATTGACCGGGATCGTGGTTGCCGTGGCTGCGGCTTTCCTGCCGGTCGGGCAGTTGGCTGATATCGCCAACGCGGGAACGCTCTATGCGTTCTTCATGGTTGCCATCGCGGTGCTCCTGCTCCGTAAGCAGGCGCCCGACCGTCCCCGGCCATTCCGGGTGCCGGCGCTCGGGATCGTTGCGCCGCTGACGATCGCGGGATGTTTGTTCCTGTTCTTCAACCTGCCGCTGGATGCGATGCTGGTGCTGCCAATCTGGACGGGAATCGGGTTCCTGATCTACTTCGGCTACAGCCGTTCGCGCAGCCATCTCGGCCGCGGCATTGTCGAGGTGGTCGATGACATCGGGGGCGAGGAAACGATGCTGCCGATCGAAACCAAGCACTGATCGGAACGGCTAAAACAAACAAGGGCCGCTCCGTGCTGGGAGCGGCCCTTTGCCGTATGCGTGGCGCATCTTGATCAGAGCGCCGTTTCCTTCACATGGCGTTTCTCGGCGTCGTCGTGAATTGTCATTCCGAGTGCCATCTTGGCGGTATTGAGCAGTCCGACATCGCCATCCCAGATTTCCGCGTTGCCGAGGTCCATTCGCAGAAACAGGATATCCGGATCATCCTTTCCGCCATCGTACCACGCGGCGACAAAATTGTTCCAGAACTGCTCGAACCGCTCCCGGCTCGTCTCTACCGAAAGATTACCGTCAAACCGCGCGAACAAGTCATGGCCCTTGCTTTCGAAAGTCGCGGTCACCGCGCCGAGCGCGGCAAACTTGCTCTTCTTCTGCGTGAAAAACCAGATTGCGTGGTTAGCGTCTTCATCGAGTTGCGGACTCATTGGCACTGCCGTCGCGCTGTCGCCATCAAGCTGCAGGAAGAGGTAGGGCGAGGAAGCCAGCGCCTTCCAGAATTTTTCCTTCAGCTCATCGGGATTGCCTTCACTGTTTTTCATCAAGTTCGCTCCTCACTAGGGGGGTACCCAGTGAACGGAGCCCGCGCCCGAGCGTTCCGCGCGCGTCAGTCAGGTCCCGGCGAGCGGTGTGCCGATCAAGCCGACCGCAAGCTCGACCCAGATAAGCGCCAGCGACCCGAGGATGGCGAGCAGCAACAGCGACTTTCGCTTGGACGGACGCGTTCTGCCGAGAATAACGTCGACCGCGACCGCTCCCCCGCCGAGCAATATTGCGGCCAGCGCGAAGTCCATCGGGCCCCAAGTCACCTGTGATGTGAATTGCATCGCGCTGGCGGGCACCAGCAAAAGTGCAATCACCATGTTCAGCAATGCTCGCCGTCCAGCCAGCGGGCTACGCTCAGAGTTTGGGAGAAAGGGCTTCATGATTTCCCCGCCTGATCGTGAAACACCTCATCATAGCACGCCTGCAAGCCGCGACCAACGATATGGAAACATGCGGCAAAC
This sequence comes from uncultured Erythrobacter sp., assembly GCA_964516135.1. Lineage (GTDB taxonomy): Bacteria > Pseudomonadota > Alphaproteobacteria > Sphingomonadales > Sphingomonadaceae > 34-65-8. Next base: position 3,783 of record CAZEWN010000035.1, read on the forward strand.
GGAGACCGGGGTCAAAAATGGGCTTGTCCCCTGCGTGGGAGAACATATAAAGAACGAATGCGGTCGCTTAGCGTCATGGAGAAATTGGGCATTTTGGCCGACGCGGCTAAATACGATGCTTCGTGCGCGTCATCGGGTACTGCCAAAAAGAATTCGCTGGGCGGAAAGGGGCTTGGTTCGACGGAGGGGATGGGCATATGCCACGCTTACGCACCCGACGGTCGGTGTATCTCGCTGCTCAAGATATTGCTGACCAATCATTGTGTGTTCGATTGCCATTATTGCGTCAATAGGAAGAGCTCAAACGTGCGACGGGCACGGTTTTCGCCTCAAGAGGTCGTCGATCTGACCTTGGCGTTCTATCGCCGCAATTATATCGAAGGGCTGTTTCTTTCGTCCGGAATTGTCAAAAGCTCTTCCCATACCATGGAGCAATTGGTGGAGGTGGCGCGAATCCTGCGGGAAGAGCATGATTTTCGCGGCTACATTCATCTCAAAACCATTCCTGAAGCAGATCCCGAACTGGTGCATCGTGCGGGGCTCTATGCGGATCGGGTGTCGATCAATGTCGAACTGCCGACCGATGCGGGGCTGACACGCCTCGCGCCCGACAAGGACGCGCGGCAGATCGAAGGCGCGATGGGCGGGTTGGAACAGGCGATTTCCGATCACCGCGATGCGCGCCGGCGCTTCAAGCATGCACCGCGGTTTGCTCCGGCGGGTCAGTCGACCCAGATGATCGTTGGTGCTGATGCGGCAACCGATGCCGATATCGTTGGTAAGGCGAGCAGGCTCTACGACAGTTTCCGCTTGCGCCGCGTGTACTATTCGGCGTTCAGCCCTATCCCGGATGCAAGCGCGGTACTGCCATTGAAAAGGCCGCCGTTAATCCGCGAGCATCGGTTGTATCAGTCGGATTGGCTGATGCGGTTCTACGGTTATCAGCCGGGCGAAGTGATGCAGGCGACCGAGCCGAACGGAATGCTCCCGCTCGATATCGATCCCAAGCTGGCGTGGGCGTTGAAGTTTCGCGATCTTTTCCCGGTGGACGTGAACCGCGCGAGCAAAGAGCAATTGTTGCGGGTGCCTGGCTTGGGCGTGAAGGCGGTCCAGCGTATTATCGCGAGCCGCCGCCATAGGACGTTGCGGCTCGATGACATCGCCAAGCTTACGGTGTCGATCGCGAAAGTCCGGCCCTTCATTTGCACGATTGACTGGCGCCCGGTCGCGCTTACCGACCGAGCGGACCTTCGCACCCTGCTCGCGCCCAAGCTTGAGCAGCTGGAGTTGTTCACCTCGTGAAGTCGGCACAGCGATCCAGGGAATCTGTTCGTTACGTGGTCCGGCTACCTGCACCAGACGATTTCGATTTTTGGCGCGACCGCGCGCGGACCCTGGTCCAGTGCGGAGCGTCGCCGGAAGCCGTAACCTGGGTTGAGTCCGGCGGGACGGGAGGGTTGTTTGCCGACCACGGCGACGAGCTGCCGCTGGCAACATCCGGCGCCCCCGTGGTACGGGCGAGTCGTCAGTTCATTGCGCTGGCGAGGAATTCCATCCTGCACTCTGATCCAGCGCGGTTCGCGATCCTGTATCGTTTGCTATGGCGGCTCCAGTCCAACCCGCGTGTGCTGGAAGACAAAGCCGATCCAGACGTTCGGCGCGTCGAGAATCTCGCAAAGGCGGTGCGTCGCGACAGCCACAAGATGCATGCCTTCGTCAGGTTTCGTATGGTTGAGAACAACGACGAGGCAGGGGATGATCATTTCGTCGCCTGGTTCGAGCCGGAACACCATATCGTCCGGGCGAATGCCGGCTTCTTTATGCGCCGTTTCGCCAACATGAAATGGTCGATCCTGACGCCAAAAGGGACACTTCATTGGGACGGCACCACGATGCGTGAAGGGCCGCCGGCGCAGCGCAGTGACGCGCCTAGCGGCGATCCCACCGAGGATCTGTGGCGCAAGTATTATGCATCGATCTTCAATCCCGCGCGTTTGAAAGTTGGGGCCATGCTCAAGGAAATGCCTCGCAAGTATTGGAAGAACCTTCCCGAGGCTTCGCTCATTCCCGAGTTGGTCGCGGGTGCCCAGCAGAGGGAAAGCACGATGGTGAGTGCGGGAACGCTGGAAATGGGGGAGCGCCCCGATAGCCTGGCCGCGATTGATCGAATGATCAACGCCTGTCGGCAATGTCCGATTGGCCATCTCGATAACCGCGCGGTGATGGGGGAGGGGCCCGAAGAAGCGTCATTGATGATCGTTGGCGAACAGCCTGGCGACCAGGAAGATGTTGCGGGCCGACCATTCGTGGGACCTGCCGGACAATTGCTGGACCAGCATCTGGCCCAGGCCGGCATAGACCGCGCGGTGACTTACGTCACGAACGCCGTGAAGCACTTCAAGTTCGTGCCGCGGGGCAAACGCCGAATCCACCAAACGCCGACCGCGCGCGAGATCGATATCTGCCGATGGTGGGTGGAAAGTGAGCGCGCGCTGATCCGGCCAAAACTGGTGCTAGCCATGGGCGCGAGTGCCGCGCGCGCCATGTTGGGCAGGACGGCGAGCATAGCTCGCGAACGGGGCAGCCCGATCCCGCTCGAGGACGGTAGCGAGCTGTGGATCACGGCGCATCCGTCCTACCTCCTGCGCCTTGATGGAGCGGCGCAAAGCGAGCAAATGCGGCTGTTCGACGCTGATCTGGTCGCGGTCAGGAACAGGCTGGAGGAACTCGCCGGGTGAGCGATCGCCGCCCGCCCGCTATTTCGCGCCGCGTAGGCAAACTTCGGGGCGACCGGCTCGCATTGGGGGTGCTGATCGCGGCCGCGACCATCCTCGGTGCGCGCGCCTGGTTGGCGGATAACCCGCAGCATAATCCCTGGACGCCGCTCGACCTGAATGACCCGCCTGGATGGGCGACGCGTGCCAAGCTGGTGGCGCTCAAGGACGACAAGGCCGAATGTCGCGCGGTTCTGGAACGCAGCGGAGTGGCGTTTGATGTGCTCGATCCCGCAGGCGAAGGGGCTTGCAAGCGATCGGACCGGACGATCATGTCCGATCAGCCGCTGTCACCTGCTCCGCCGCCGACAACTTGCGCGATCGGGGTGGGCATGGAGTTGTGGCTGCGCGACGTGGTGCAACCGGCAGCGCGACAAGCGTTCGGAAACGAGGTAGCGCGGGTGGAGCATTACGGCGCTTTCAGCTGCCGCCGTCTCTATGGCCGGGCCGAAGGGCGTTGGAGCGAACATGCAACCGGCAATGCCATCGATATTGCGGCGTTCGTCCTCGCGGATGGCACGCGGATTTCAATCCTCGCGGACTGGAATGGCGACCCGGCGGCGTCCGCGTTCCTGAAAGCGGTCCGCGACGGAGCCTGTCCGCTGTTCGCCACAGTGCTGTCTCCCGACTACAACGAGGCACACCGCGACCATCTGCATTTTGACCAGGCAGCGCGTTATTCCGGCGTCTGCCGCTAACACGCAGGCTCAGACAGGTTCGATCGCGTAGCCTGCGCTGCGGACCGTGCGCACGGGATCCTTCGCCCCGTCGATCTCGATCGCCTTTCGCAACCGGCGGATATGCACGTCGACCGTGCGTAGTTCGATGTCGCTGCCGGTTCCCCACACGCCGTCGAGCAACTGGTTTCGGCTAAACACCCGGCCGGGGCTTTCCATGAGGAATCGGAGCAGTCGATACTCGGTTGGGCCGAGCTGGAGCAGGCGTCCGCGCCGCTCGACCTTGTGTGCCACCGGATCGAGGATGATATCGCCGACCGCGATCGACTCGCCAGCCAGGGCCGGGCGGATGCGCCGCATCACAGCCGACACCCGGGCCAGCAGTTCGCGCGGACTGAAAGGTTTGGTGACGTAATCGTCGGCGCCAGTCTCAAGGCCGCGAATGCGATCGTCTTCAGCCTCGCGGGCGGTCAGCATGATGATGGGCACGTGCGCCGTCGCTTTATCGCGGCGCAACCGGCGGCACACCTCGATGCCGCTGGTTCCCTCGATCATCCAGTCGAGGATGATGAGATCGGGGGTGTCTTCGGCCGCAAGAATTAGCGCCTCGTCGCCGTCGGTCGTTGACCGAACCTGGTAGCCTTCGGCGGCAAACCGGAATTCCAGAAGCTCCGCCAGCGAAGCATCATCTTCCACTAGTAGCAGTTTCGCGGCTGTCATCGCCGAGCCTTTAGCCGTGTGATTGTTACAGCATCACGACAGCCAAGTGTCACCGATCTTGGTCAGCGCTCGTCGTCATCGACAGGGTAATTCCCCGTCGCGGCGAAGTGGACCATCTCGGCAACGTTGGTCGCGTGATCTCCAATCCGTTCGATATTTCGCGCGACGAAAAGCAACTGCGCGCCAGCCGAAATACTCGCGGGGTTTTCAACCATGTGCGCGACGACGTTACGGAAGATCGAGTTATAGAACGCGTCGACCTTTTCATCGGTGCGAATGACTTCGCGTGCCAGCACGGAATCGCGCGCGGCATAAGCGGTCAGGACGTCATGGACCATCTCACCCGCCACGTCAGCCATCGCGGGGAGCAAGGTTAACGGTTCGAATTGCTTGCGCTCACCGATCTTCCGGCTCGCCTTGGCGATGTTCTTCGAATAATCGCCGATCCGCTCGACAACCCCGGCGATTTTCAAGGCGGCGATCACCTCGCGCAGGTCGTCCGCCATCGGCGCGCGCAACGCAATTACCCGCACCGCCAGCTTGTCGACTTCCGCCTCGAGTTGATCGATTTTCTTGTCGCCCTTGACGACTTTCTCGGCGAGATCGTCGTCGCCTTTGACGAGCGCGTCCATCGCTTCCTGCAATGCGACTTCGGCAAGCCCGCCCATCTCCGCGATCAGTCCGCGCAAGCGGGTAATGTCTTCGTCGAAAGCCTTTACGGTGTGGTCGCCCATCTGTGTATCCTGCGTCAGCCGTACCGGCCGGTTATGTAGTCCTTGGTCCGCTCCTCCAGCGGGTTGGTGAATATGTCAGTAGTACGACCATATTCAACCATCTTGCCCAAGTGAAAAAAGGCCGTCCGTTGCGAAACACGTGCAGCCTGCTGCATCGAATGGGTCACGATCACGATTGCGAACCGACCGCGCAATTCGTCGATGAGTTCCTCGATGCGGGCGGTGGCGATCGGATCGAGCGCAGAGCAAGGTTCGTCCATCAGGATAACTTCGGGATCAACCGCGATCGCCCGGGCGATGCACAGGCGCTGCTGCTGCCCGCCAGACAGCGCCGTGCCGCTGTCGTTGAGGCGGTCCTTGACTTCCTCCCACAGCCCCGCGCGCTTGAGCGAACTTTCAACGATCGCATCGAGCCCCGGTTTGTCCTGCGCCAAGCCGTGGATGCGTGGACCGTAGGCAACGTTTTCATATATCGTCTTGGGGAAGGGGTTCGGCTTCTGAAACACCATCCCCACGCGTGCACGCAGTTGGACCACGTCCATCCTGGACCGATAGATATCCTCGCCATCCAGCAGGATCTCTCCTTCCACGCGGGCAGAAGGGATGGTGTCGTTCATGCGGTTAAGCGTGCGCAGGAACGTCGATTTCCCGCAGCCCGAAGGGCCGATGAAGGCGGTCACGTATTTGGCGGGAATGTCGATCGAAACCTCGTCGAGCGCCTTCTTGTCACCGTAATAAACGGAGACATCCTTGGCGCGCATCTTGGCGTCGCTATCTTCCATGTTCGGATGGACTACGGTCACCATTTCTTCTCGAATTTGTTGCGCAAATAGATGGCGAGGCCGTTCATCACCAGGAGGAACAGCAAGAGCACGATGATGGCCGCCGACGTACGCTCGACAAAGCCCTGATCCACCTCGTCCGACCAGAGAAAGATCTGCACGGGCAGGACGGTCGCCGCGGACGTGAAACCGTCGGGCGGGCTGGCCACGAAGGCGCGCATCCCGATCATCAGCAACGGCGCGGTCTCGCCCAGGGCGCGGGCCATCCCGATGATCGTGCCGGTCAGAATTCCGGGAAGCGCAAGTGGCAGTACGTGATGGAACACCACCTGCACGGGCGAAGCGCCCACCGCCAGCGCGCCGTCCCGAATGGAAGGCGGCACCGCCTTGATCGCGTTGCGTCCAGATATGACGATCACCGGCATCGTCATCAGCGCCAGCGTCATGCCGCCAATCAGCGGCGCCGATCGATAGTTCGGGAAAATCGACAGAAACACCGCGAGGCCGAGAAGCCCGAAAATGATCGAAGGGACCGCGGCCAGGTTGTTGATCGAAACCTCGATCAGGTCGGTCCAGCGATTTTTCTTGGCATATTCTTCGAGATAAAGGGCGGCCATTACTCCGATGGGAAAAGCCAGCAGGAGCGTGACAAGCATCGTCAGCATGGAACCCTTGAGGGCCCCCCATATGCCGGCCTGCTGCGGCCCGGTTGCATCGGAGCGCTGCAGGAAGCCCCAGTCGAAGTTTTCGTCGAATTTTCCTTGCTCAGCGAGTTGCTGGGCCAACGCCTGCTGCTCTGGCTGGCCCCGGCCCGCCAGCCCGGCGGCAAGTGCCGACCCGGCCGGAAGGTGGAAGGTCTTCGTTTGCTGAAGGATGGCGGGATCAGCGACGATCGCATCAGCGACCTCGCGCCACGCGGTGTCGCCCAGGCCACTGGCACCCCGCGCGCCCAACGCCTGCTCGGCGAAGAAGTCGACCACTTGGGGCAGGCCCTGCGTTTCGAGGGAATTCACCGCGCCTGGTCCCGCGAGTGTGGTGGCATCCCCGGCGATGCCGGCTTGCGTGAAATCGATCGGCACGACCAGTTCGGCCCGCTGAAAACCGCCGATGCCGTTCAGGATCATGGTCGAAAGCAGGAACGCAAGCACGATCATGGAAAATACGATGGCGCCCAGGCCAGCCGCCTTGAAGCGTCGTTCCGCTGCGTAACGCTTGCGTAGCCGCGCCTCGAACGCCGGAGTGCGAGTTGGTGCGAGCCGCTCATTCATAAGCTTCGCGGAACCTCTTGACGACGCGCAATGCGATGAAATTGAGCGCCAGCGTGACCATGAACAGCACGAAACCGAGTGCGAACGCACTAAGCGTGGCGGGGTGATCGAAGCTACCCTCGCCGGTGAGCATGGCGACGATCTGCACCGTCACCGTGGTCATCGCCTCGAGCGGGTTGGCGCTGAGGTTCGCTGCGGTGGATGCCGCCATCACTACGATCATCGTCTCGCCTATTGCACGGCTGATCGCCAGCATCACCCCGGCGACGATCCCCGGCAACGCGGCAGGCACCAGCACCCGGCGGATCGTCTCGGAGGTGGTCGCACCCATCGCCAGGCTACCGTCGCGCATCGCCTGCGGCACAGCAGCGATCGAATCGTCCGCCATCGAGGACACGAACGGAATGATCATCACGCCCATCACCACGCCCGCCGCCAACGCGCTTTCGCTGGATGGGTTGGCGATGCCGATGGCAAGCGCCGCGTCGCGTATCGCCGGTGCGACCGTCAGGGCCGCGAAGTAGCCATAGACCACCGTAGGCACCCCCGCGAGGATTTCCAGCGCGGGCTTCACCCAGGCGCGTACGCGCGGTGCGGCATACTGCGTCAGATAGATCGCGCTCATCAGGCCCAGCGGGATTGCCACGATCATGGCGATGATCGCGCCGATGAAGATCGTGCCCCAGAATAGAGGAATCGCGCCATAACGTGATCCATCTGGGCTCGCGGCGCTGCTCATGGGGTCCGGACCCCAGCGGGTTCCAAACAAGAAATCGATCGGGCTGACCATGCCGAAGAAGCGGATCGTCTCGAACACCAGGCTGGCAAGGATGCCCAATGTGGTCAGGATGGCGACGAGCGAGGCAAGCAGCAGCGTCGTCATCACCGCGCGTTCGACCCTGGTGCGCGCGCCGAATTCGGGGCGCAGGCGCAGGAAGGCCCATGTCCCCGCTACGAACCCGATCAGCAGCGCGAGCGCGATGCCAATCGCGCGATATGTGCCGATCGCCTCGCGAAAGGGCTGGATCAGCGCCTCGGCCTGCGGATTGAAAACGCCCGGCGCTGCCCCAACCGCTACCGCGCGGGCTTCCGACAGCAGGGATTCGCGCTGAAATCCGAATTCCGGCAGCGCGGCCGCCGCCGGGTGTGCCAGCACGGATTGCATTACCAGCTGCGGGGCGGCGGCGGACCAGATAACAATGAACAGGACCATCGGAATCATGATCCACAGGGCCACGTACCACGCATGGTAGCTTGGCAGGGCAGCCAAGCGGCGTGCACCGTCGCGTCGCTGAAACGACCAGGCGCGCGCGCGGGCGGCCAACCACCCCGCCAGGCTCAGGCCCAGCGCGAGCAGTAGGAGGAGCGTGATCGGCATCAGAGCGCCGAGGCCGGGACGCGGGCCGCCGAACGAGCGCCCGGGCGCGCCGGGCCGGCAATCATGATCGGTCGGTTGGTCATCGTGCCCAAATCTGGTGGCGGCCAGAATCGGCGCGCCGCTCCGCCGTGCTGATAGTCCATGACAGTTTCATGACAAGTCATCCGGCGATTCAGGTTGAGCGGGCAGCCTTACGGTCACAAGTGTCCCGTGCCCCACTTCGCTGGCGATATCGAGTCGGCCGCGATGGCGCTCCACGATATGTTTCACGATCGCGAGGCCAAGTCCGGTGCCCCCCGATGCGCGGCTGCGACCAGGGTCGGTGCGATAGAAGCGGCGGGTCAAATGCGGGACGTGCTCGGGCGCAATTCCTTCGCCGAAATCGCGAACGGTCAGCCGCGCGTCTCCCCCTGGAGCCTGGTCGAGAGTCACCACCACCGATTCCGCTTCGCCGCCGTATTTCAGGCCATTATCGACGAGGTTGCGGACCAGCTGTTCGATTTGTCGCCAATCCGCTTCGATCGTAAAATCGCGCTCGCACTCCAGCAGCAATCGATGCTGGCGGTCGGGGCCAGCCGCGTCGCGGGCCGCGCGTTCGACATGTTGGCGCAGCGCGATCCGCTCGCTTGGCGCATCGTGTTTTTCCGCCTCGACGCGCGACAGCGACATGAGGTCGCTGACGAGGCTTTCCATGCGTTTGGCCTCGGCAAGGATAGTCTCGTGGAATTTGCGCCGGGTGGGCGGAGCCAGCTCGCTCGCCTCGTCCGCCAGCGTCTCCGCATAGCCAATGATAGAGGCAAGGGGTGTTCGCAGTTCGTGGCTGGCATTCGCGACGAAGTCGGTATGCGCACGGCTGATATCGGCCTCTGCGGTCATGTTGACCAGCTCAACAACGCCAAGATCGCCTTGCATCGCCTGATAATTGATCCGCCAGATGTCCTGCCGTCGAACCAGACCGCGAATCGTGGCCATCCCGCTTGTGCCTCGATCGATGAGCTTGACCGCGTTGGGATGGCGAAAGACGACGCGCGCATCCTGTCCGACGATATGCTTTCCCAGCGTCTTGCGCGCGGTGCGGTTCGCTGCCGCCACGCGGCCACGATCGATCAATAGGATCGGCGAGCCCGAATTCTCGATCAGCGCGCTCATCCGGTCGCGGCTGATTTCGCCGTCAACAGGGCGCGGTGCCGGTGGGGGTGGGCGGCTGGCCGCGAGCCACAAGGTGCCCAGCCACAGGAGTAGCACGGCACCGCTCAGCCAGAATCCCGCGCCAGCCACTGCCAGGCCAATCGCTGCGGCCACGGCAATCGCGAACCCGACGATGAGAAGAGAGCTTCGCTGCTCCATCGCGCGGCCCTTAGCCGCATGGCCGATCGCTCGCCAAGCAAGAATGCACGCTGTCAGAAATGCTGGCGCGAGATGGTGACCCCTACGGGAATCGAACCCGTGTTTCAGCCGTGAGAGGGCCGCGTCCTGACCGCTAGACGAAGGGGCCGATGCTGCACCGGCTGCGACACCGGCGAAACCGCGCGGTGGTGACCCCTACGGGAATCGAACCCGTGTTTCAGCCGTGAAAGGGCCGCGTCCT
>CAZEWN010000036.1:0-10400 GCA_964516135.1 uncultured Erythrobacter sp.
GCCACCCAACGATAGTACCCTATGGGTGGCCGGGTGGGGGTGCGGGCCGGTGCCGTCTAGCCAATGGGTTTCTTGTGCTGGAGGCCGCTGCGCTTGCAGCTCGCCACCAGCACGTCGTCCTGGTTGTAGGCGCGATGGACGAAGGTCACGATCCCGGCATTGGGGCGCGACTTGCTTTCGCGCAGCTCGATCACCTCGGTCTCGATCCGCAGCGTGTCGCCGATGAACACCGGCGCCGGGAAGCGAACCTCGTCCCAACCCAGGTTGGCGATCGCGGTTCCGAGCGTGGTGTCTCCGACAGAGACCCCGACCATCAGCCCCAGGGTGAAGGTCGAATTGACCAGAACCCGGCCATAATCGCTCGCCTTCATGTATTCGGCATCGAGATGCAGCTGTGCCGGGTTATGCGTCAGGGTCGAAAACAGCAGGTTGTCGGTTTCCGTCACCGTGCGCCGGATCGCATGGTCGAAGGTCTGCCCCACGTGCAGTTCGTCGAACCAGATTCCCGCCATGCTTGCCTTGCTCCTCGTTCTGCTGGCCAGGGCGGTTAGCGCACCCGGCCCCCCCGCGCCACCTTCGCTAGGCGCGGAACACCACGGTTCGGCTGCCATTGATCAACACGCGATCCTCCAGGTGCAGCCGGACTGCCTCGGCCAGCACGCGGCTTTCGATCTCGCGACCCTTGCGGATCAGTTCGTCGGGCATGTCGGCATGGCTGATCGGCTCTACATCCTGATGGATGATGGGCCCCTCGTCGAGGTCGCGCGTGACATAGTGTGCGGTCGCACCGATCATCTTCACCCCCCGCGCATGCGCCTGATGATATGGCTTCGCACCTTTGAATCCCGGCAGAAACGAATGATGGATATTGATGCAACGACCCGCAAAATGGGCGGCCTGCTCATCGGAAAGGATTTGCATGTAGCGGGCCAGCACAACCAGTTCAGCGCCGCTTTCCGCCGCGACCGCGCGGACTTGCGCTTCCTGCGATGCCTTCGTCGCGGGGTTGACCGGCAGGTGGTGGAACGGGATGTTGCCAATGTCGGTGTGCCGGATGGCAGCGCGCGGGTGGTTCGAAACGATCGCGACCGGTTCCATGGCGAGCTCGCCAATCCGGTAACGGTAGAGCAAGTCGGCAAGGCAATGGTCGAACTTGCTGACCATGATCATCGCCCGGCGTGCCCGGTCGCGCGCAGCAAGTGTCCATTCCATGCCGAGCTCACCCGCAAGTGGCGCGAACTGCGCGCGCAATCCGTCGCGCTCTGCGCCGCCCGGATCGAACTCGACGCGCATGAAAAACCTGTGGCTGGCGCGGTCGTTGAATTGCTGCGCGTCGAGGATATTGCCGCCCCGTTCGAACAGGAATGCCGCGACCCGGGCGGTAATGCCCGGCCGATCGGCGCAGGCCAGCGTCAGGATCTGCGATCCGCGCATCAGCGGCGCGACAGCGCCTGCTCGCTTTCGGCCATGAGCTGCGCGATGATAGCGGCGACCGGCTCCTCTTGCCTGACCATGCCGACCGATTGGCCCGCCATCAGGCTGCCGTTCTCGACATCCCCGTCGATCACCGCGCGGCGCAGCGCGCCAGCCCAGTAATGCTCGATCTGGAGCTGGGCCTCGCCCATGTCGACCTGGCCCGCATCAAGCAGCTTGGCCACCTCGACCTGCTTGGCGGTGAACTCCTCGGTACCCTTGTTCTTCAGCGCGCGCACAGGGATTACCGGCAGGCGCGGGTCCACCTGGACGCTGGCAACGGCGTCGCGCGCATTGGCGCGGAAGAACGCCTTCTTGAAATCGGGGTGCGCGATGCTCTCGGTCGCGCAGGCAAAGCGCGTCCCGAGCTGGACGCCGACCGCGCCCATTTCCAGATATCCCGCGATCGCCTCGCCCCGGCCGATACCGCCAGCGACGAACACGACATGCTCTTCGGCCAGTTCGGGGAGGAATTCCTGCGCCAGCACGCTGGTGGCGACCGGGCCGATGTGGCCTCCCGCCTCCATCCCCTCGATCACCAGCGCGTCGCCGCCCGAACGCAGCAGTTTCTTCGCCAGTGCCAGCGTCGGAGCGAACACGATCACCTTCGCCCCGAAAGCCTTGATCGCCTCGACGCTGCCCTTGGGCGGGATCCCGCCCGCCAGCACCACATGGCCGACGCCGTGCTTCGCGCAGACCGCAATGAGGTCGAACAGCATCGGATGCATGGTGATGAGGTTCACGCCGAAGGGCTTGCCGGTCAGCTTCTTCGTTTCGGCAATCTCGGCATCGAGCAGCTCGGGTGTCATCGCACCACAGGCGATGACGCCAAAGCCGCCCGCGTTGGAAATCGCGGCAACCAGGTTGCGCTCCGACACCCAGCTCATCGCGCCACACAGGATGGCATATCGCGAGCCGAGAAAATCGGTGCCACGCTGCATCAGGGCGGCGGTCTTGGGATATGTCGTCATGCGCGCGGCGCTTAGTTGCGACTGCCCGGTCCGGCAAGCGTTAGCCGCTTGTCGCGCAATCGAAGCGCCCCGGCGTTTGATCGGTTTAGGCGATGAGGCTGACAGGAGTTAATTGTTTTCGTCGATTGACCCGGAGGCGTAACCTCGACTCGCGAAATCAAGAAAACGAAGGAGAGATGTCATGGACGCTGTTACCGGAGAAATGTCGGGTGGGTGCCCCGTTCACAAGGACGGCGTGCGCGGCTTGCTCGGTCGGACCAACAAGGACTGGTGGCCGGAAATGCTGGCGACCGAAATCCTCAACCCCAATGGGCCGACCAACCCGATGGGCGAGGATTTTGACTATGCGGAGGCGTTCAACGCGCTCGACTACAACGCGTTGAAGGAAGACCTTAAGGCGCTGATGACCGACAGCCAGCCCTGGTGGCCGGCGGACTATGGCCATTACGGCCCCTTCTTCATCCGCATGGCCTGGCACGCGGCGGGAACTTATCGCACCGCCGACGGCCGCGGCGGCGCCAACAGCGGGCAGCAGCGTTTCGCCCCGCTCGACAGCTGGCCCGACAACGGCAACCTCGACAAGGCGCGCCGCCTGCTGTGGCCGATCAAGCAGAAATACGGCAAGCACATCAGCTGGGCCGACCTGTTCATCCTGACCGGCAACGTCGCGATCGAATCGATGGGCGGGCCGGTGTTCGGCTTCGGCGGCGGCCGCGCCGACGTGTTCGAGCCGGAACGCGACATCTACTGGGGCAGCGAGGACAAATGGGTCAACGAAGGCGTGCAGACCCGCATCGCGCCCGAGCATGGCATGCACGAGCTTGAGGGCCCGCTCGCCGCGATCCAGATGGGCCTCATCTACGTCAACCCGGAAGGGCCAGGCGGCAATCCCGACCCGCTCCAGTCCGCGCGCGACATGAAGGCCACCTTCGAGCGCATGGCAATGAACCACGAGGAAACCGTGGCGCTGACCGCCGGCGGGCACACCTTCGGCAAGGCGCACGGTAACGGCGATGCCTCGCTGCTCGGCGCGGCGCCTTCGGGCGGCGACCTGGCCGCGCAGGGCTTCGGCTGGGTCAGCACGCACGAAAGCGGCGGCATCGGCGAACATGCCGTGACCAGCGGGATCGAGGGTTCGTGGGTCAACACGCCCACTGAATGGTCGGAAAACTACTTCCGCCTGCTGCTCGATTACGAATACGAGCTGGTCCACTCGCCCGCCGGGGCGCAGCAATGGCAGCCGATCAATCAGGCCGAAGAGGACATGGCCCCGGCAGCGTGGGATCCCAGCATCAAGGTTCCGACCATGATGACCACCGCCGACATGGCGCTGAAGGTCGACCCGGAATTCCGCGCGGTCAGCGAAAAGTTCCGCAACGATCACGAGGCGTTCAAGGATGCCTTCGCCCGCGCCTGGTTCAAGCTGTGCCACCGCGATATGGGGCCAAAGGTCCGCTACCTCGGTCCCGAAGTTCCAGCCGAAGACCTGATCTGGCAGGACCCGGTCCCGGCGGGCACTATGCCGTCGGACGCCGACATTGCCGCGGCGAAGGAGCGGATCGCGACAAGCGGACTGACCGTCAGCCAGCTGGTGAAGACCGCCTGGGCCTCGGCGAGCACGTACCGCAAGTCGGATCATCGCGGCGGCGCCAACGGCGCGCGCATCGCACTGGCGCCGCAGAAGGATTGGGATGTCAACGAGCCCACCATGCTCGCCAGCGTGCTTGCCAAACTGAACGAGGTGCGCGGCAATCTGTCGCTTGCTGATGCCATCGTTCTGGGCGGCGTGGTCGCCATCGAGAAGGCGGCGAAGGATGCCGGCTTCGACGCGAAGGTGCCCTTCACCGGTGGCCGCGGCGACGCCACAGCCGAACAGACCGATGCCGACAGCTTCGACGTGATGGAGCCCGAGGCCGACGCGTTCCGCAACTACGTCGGCAAGAAGAAGCTGGCGGTGAAGGTCGAGGAAATGATGCTCGACCGTGCGTCGCTGCTTGGCCTGTCGGTGCCTGAAATGACCGTGCTGATCGGCGGGTTGCGCGTGCTGGGCGCCAACCATGGCGAACGTGGCCACGGCCATTTCACTAAGCGGGCGGGCCAGCTCACCAATGACTTCTTCGTGAACCTGCTCGACATGACCAATGTCTGGAAGGCGGTCGAAGGTTCGGACGACCAGGAGTATATCGCGACCGATCGCAAGGGCGGCGGGGAAACCTGGCGTGCAACCCGTGCCGACCTTGTGTTCGGATCCAACAGCGAACTGCGCGCTGTGGCCGAAGTCTATGCCGAGAAAGGGCACGAACAGAAGTTCGTCACCGATTTCATCAAGGCATGGAACAAGGTCATGAACGCGGATCGCTTCGACGTGAGCTACGCCAAGTACCACGCCTGATCGCACCCGATTGATCGTGACAAGGCCCCCGGCAGCAATGCCGGGGGCATTTCATCCCGTGGCGCGCCGCAGACCAACCCGGGGTTCGCGCCGCACGGCCGAATACTCGACGCTGAAACCACCCCGCGCGCGCGCGCGTACCAGCGCAGCGTCAGCGGCAAGCAGCGTGGCATCGACCGACGCACCGATCGGCGCGACCCCCCCGCTCACGGCGACCGGGCCCGCCTCGCCACCATCACTGGTCGAAAGCGCGGCAAAGGTCGTCACGAAATCGCCGGCGATCTGTCGGGCCAGGTCGACCGGCGTGCGCGGCATCAGAACGGCGAATGTCTCCCCACCGATCCGACCCAGGATATGATCTCGTCGCATCACGCTGCGCATGAGATCGGCGAACGCGCGCAGCATTTCGTCGCCCGCCGCCTGCCCGTGGGCCAGATTGAGTTGGCGCAATCGTTCTAGCGAGAAAAGGGCGACACTCCCGGGCTCTCCGAGCATGAGCAGATGGTCGAGCATGGAGACCAACGCGCCGCGATTGGCGAGCCCGGTCAATGGATCGGTCATGGCGGCGGCAAAGAGCTGGTCTTCCAGCGCACGAACTTCGTCGACGCAGCGCATGATCCCCACGACGCCAACGGCGTTACCGTCACGATCGGCCACCGGGCGCAGCGACAGGCGAAACCAGCGCCGCGCGCCGCCCTGCCCGGCCGATGGAAACTCGAGCCACTGCGCCCGCGCGCCGCCCCGCATCACCGCGCGATGATATCGTCGCACGGCGGCCGCATGCGCTCCATCGGCAAGATCGGCAAGCTGCGGCGCGATGAGCCAGTCGGCCAAGCGTATGCCGAGCACCTCCAGCCCGAATGAGGCGCGATCGATGAAACCGTCGCGATCCGCCTTGATGATGATGTCTTCGCTGTTCTCTGCAAGCAGGCCGAACAAAGCCGACCCGTCCCTGACGGAAAGAAATGCCCCCATTTGCCGATTTGCCCCCGGCTGTTAGATTGACCCCCTTCGTCGCTTGATAAACTAACTGACTTTCCAAATCCCCGTCTATTGCATAGGCTCGAATTGTTAGTTCGTTAGTTTACGTAACTTACGACGAATCATTATGGTTTTCATTTACCATAATTTTTTGATTCGCCAGCATGATTGTTTCAATGACTGATCGACATTGATCAAAGGTCGATCATGATCCTTACTTTTTCGGGAGCGATCCCATAAGCCATCGCAATGCTCTTGCGGGTGGAGTCAAGCAAGGCGTCGATCCCGTCGGGCGATGGACCACCGACCAATTCGTCCAGTGTAATGTCGTAGAGCGCGGCGATAGCCGGAAGCCGATGATCGGCCGGCTTGGCCCTGCCTTTTTCCCACGCCCAAACGGTGGGCTTGCTGAGTTGCAGCGCATCGGCCACATCACCGAGCGAAAGGCGCTTTGCTTGCCGCAGCCGCGCAAGCCGCGCGTGGAGCGGTTCACGCACGCCACCTTCGGCCTCGACGGGAGCTTCGCTACGAAGCTCCGCGGCGCTCAGCGCAGCCGAGCGGATCGGACGGTCGAAGCGGCAACCGTAGAACTCCCCGCTACTCCACACCACACGCGCGATCACCGGCCCGGCTTCGGGCAGATCGAGCACGAGAGCCTCGCCGTCATGAAGCGGCACGGGGCTTTGCAGCAGCAAGCCCGAGCTCGAAGCATTATGGATCACCACATCGGCCGCTGCGCCACTTGCCCTCGCGCCGCTCGCGGGCAGCAGCAGGCGCCTCCGCGCCGCGCCGCGTTCGTCGAGGTTTCCGCCGATTTCCTCGAGTTGTGCCTTCACCACCATCATCGCGCTCCCTTGTCAGGAACAGCGGTCAACCATTGGGGTTAAGGTTTGGTTAGTTCCGGCACGGTTTCGGCATGCGTTCAATCATTTGCAGGACGAACGCGGTCAATCGTCGGCGTCGAGACCATAAGCGGTGTGGAGCACGCGCACGGCCAGCTCGGTCTCATCCTCGTCGATCATGACGCTGATCTTGATCTCGCTGGTGGAAATTGCCTGAATGTTGATGCCGCGATCGGACAGCGAACGAAACATGGTGCTGGCAACGCCTGCGTGGCTCTTCATGCCCACGCCGACAACGCTGATCTTGGCGATCTTGCTGTCAGTGATGATGCGGTTGTAGCCGATCACCTCGCGCTTGTCCTCCAGCAGCGCCTGCGCGCGGGCGAGGTCGGCCATCGGCACGGTGAACGTGACATCGGTCTCGCCTTTGTCGCGGCCGACGTTCTGGATGATCATGTCGACGTTGATGCTGGCTGCGGCCAATGGCTCGAAGATGTTGGCCACGGCGCCGGGCCGGTCGGGCACGCGGGTGAGGATCACCTTCGCCTCGTTCTTGTCGTGCGCGATGCCCGTCACAAGCTGGCGTTCCATGTCACCTTTCTCCACTAAAGTGTCCATTTCTGCTTCCGAAACTATCAGTGTCCCGGGTAGCTCGTCGGCGGGGATCGCTTCGTCGCCGAGGAAACTGGAAAGGACCTGGACGCGCACCCCTTCCTTCATGGCGAGGCTGACCGAACGGGTCTGAAGCACCTTGGCCCCGACGCTCGCCAGCTCGAGCATTTCTTCGTAGGTCACCGCCTTCAGCTTGCGCGCCTTGGCGACGATCCGTGGATCGGTGGTGTAGACGCCGTCCACGTCTGTGTAGATGTCACATCGATCGGCCTTGACCGCCGCCGCCACCGCGACCGCCGACGTATCCGAGCCGCCGCGGCCAAGCGTGGTCACGCGCCCTTCCATGCTGAGCCCCTGGAACCCCGGAATGACCGCGATCTCCCCCGCCGCCATGCTGGCGAGCAGGGCATCGGATTCAATCCCCTCAACCCGCGCCTTGGCGTGCGCTTCCAGCGTGCGGATCGGCAATTGCCAGCCTAGCCAGCTGCGCGCCTTGCACCCCAGCGATTGGAGCGTCAGCGCGAGAAGGCCGCTCGTGACCTGCTCCCCGCTTGCCACCACAACGTCGTATTCCGCGGGATCGTAGAGTGCGTTTGCCTCGCGGCAGAAGTTCACCAGCCGGTCGGTCTCACCCGCCATCGCGCTTACCACGACCGCGACCTCATGCCCGGCGGCTTGCTGGCGGCGCACGATCTGGGCCACGCGCCGGATCCGCTCGGACCCGGCCATCGACGTGCCGCCGAATTTCATCACGATCCGCGCCAAGGGTAGGATGCTCCCGCAAGCTGGCAGTGTTCGAGCGCCGCTGTTAGGGACCACGCATGAGCGATGCAACATCCGGCCGCGATACCAATTCTTCGGGTCGCACAACCATCAGGCCCGAAGAAGCCGCGCATTTTGGTGCGCTCGCCCGCGAATGGTGGGATCCCAACGGCTCCAGCGCGATGCTCCACCGGCTCAATCCCGTGCGGCTGGGGTTCATTCGCGAAGCGATCGACCGACATTGGGGCATGCGCGAGAGCCTGCGCCCGATGGCGGGCAGGTCGGCGCTTGATGTCGGCTGCGGGGCGGGGCTGCTGTGCGAGCCGCTCGCCCGGCTTGGCGCTGCCGTAACCGGTGTGGACGCCGCGCCCGAGAACATCGCGGCAGCCGCTGCCCACGCCGAAGGCGCGGGCCTCGAGGTGCGCTACATCGCGGGCGAGGTGGGCGAGCTTGCTCTTGGCCAGTTCGATCTCGTCACCAGCATGGAAGTGATCGAACACGTCGCCGACAAGCGCGCCTTTGTCGCCGCCCTGGCGGATCGGCTCGCACCGGACGGGCTTCTGGTGCTCTCGACCCCCAATCGCACGCCTGCCAGCCGCTTGCTGCTGGTTGGTGCGGCCGAAAGGCTGGGGATGATCCCGCGCGGCACGCACCATTGGGACGATTTCGTGACGCCTGAAGAGTTAGCCGCGTTGCTTGACGGACTGGGATTCACAATCGCCGCGACAGAGGGCATTGCGTTCTCGCCGATCAAAGGCCTGCACCTATCCCGCGACCAGTCGCTGAACTACATCTTGTCAGCCACCCGCCGCTGATCGCAGGTGGCCCCGCCACGCGCCGCCATCGCGATCGCCGGATCATCGACGAACACACCCTCCACCCCGGCACCCGCGAGCATGGCGAACAGCGCTTCAGGACACCCTTGCGCGCCTTCGCCCGATCCGCGCCGCAGCGCGGCTGGAAGGAACGCGTTCTCCTTTCGCAATGTCCAGGCGTGGACGGGCAGGCCTGCCTGCCGCGCCTCGGCGACGAGGGACGTCGGCGTGCCTTCGGGCGCCAGGATCAGGCGAATATCCGCACCCAGCGCGTCGGCGTAGGATGCGATTTCCCGCAGTCCGCTGGGCGCGATCATCTCGGCATAGGCCAGCGCGGGCTCGTCCGCCGGGCCGCCGTCGACCGCGACCAGCTGCACCAGCTTGAAATCGCTGCGCTGGGCAAGGCGGCGCAGCGGCGCCACCTCGAAGCTCTGTACGAAGATCGGATCAGCCGGCGTGATCTCGAGCCGCGCCAATTCGCCAAGCAGCAGGTCGACCATGTCAATTCCCGCACCTTGCAACATATATGTGGGGTGCTTGAGTTCGGGATAGAGGCCGATCCTGCGCCCGGTCTCGGCCTCCTTCGCACGCACCAGGGCGATGATTTCCGCCAGGGTGGGAACGGGATATAAGCCATCAAAGCGCGTGTTGGCCGGGCGCAGCCCGGGCAGACGTTCGCGTGCGCGCAAGGTACGCAGCTCTGCCAGGGTGAAATCCTCCGCGAACCAGCCGGTGATCTCGCTCCCGTCGATGGTCTTGGTCCGGCGGCGATCGGCGAAATCCTCGCGGCTCGCCACGTCGGTAGTCCCCGACAGCTCGTTTTCGTGCCGCGCGACCAGCACGCCATCGCTGGTGGCCACGAGATCGGGTTCGATATAGTCCGCGCCCTGGTCGATCGCGCGCTCGTAGGCGGCCAGAGTATGCTCGGGGCGCTCGCCGCTTGCACCGCGATGCGCGATCACCAATGGCTGGGCCTGAAGCCCGTACAGTGGTGCGATGCAGAGCAGCAGGGCAATGAGATTTTTCAGCACAGTGCCGCCTCCCATTCCGCTGGAACGAAGCCGATCAGCAGGGTGTCGCCTCGCTCGGCGACCGGGCGCTTGATCAGGCTCGGGTGCGCCACCATGAGCGCGAGCGCCTTGTCACGATCGATATCCGCGCGCTCCACGTCAGCAAGCTTGCGATAAGTGGTGCCACGCCGGTTTAACAGCGCCTCCCACCCTGCCCGATCGGCCCAGCGCGTCAGGGCAGCGGGGTCGGCACCTTCCTTCTTGTAGTCATGGAAGGTGTGCACCACGCCGCTGGCATCGAGCCACAGGCGAGCCTTTTTCACCGTGTCACAGTTAGGAATGCCATGAATTTGCAACACTTCCGAAACTCCATCCGCCGCATCGTCGGTGCGGCGGGTGGTGGAAGCTGGCGCGCGCTACCGCAAGGGTAAATCGGCCGCGGCCATGCCAGGCCCGGCATCGCCGCCTGCCGCTAAGCCTCCGGCGTGGCGGGTTTGGCGAGGGCTATGGCGAGTTGATCCTGGTCGAGTTCGCCTTCCCAT
>CAZEWN010000037.1:0-9851 GCA_964516135.1 uncultured Erythrobacter sp.
GCCGAAGGCGTGCTGTCGCAGTGCGGCACGATCATCTCGATGCGCCTCAACAACGACCGCGACCAGGCGTTCGTGAAGGCCGCCATGCCCGAAGGCGCGCGCGGCTTCCTCGATTCGATCCCGGCGCTGCGTAACCGCGAATGCATCATCTGCGGCGAGGGCGTGGCGATACCGATGCGCGTCAGCTTCGATAATCTCGAGGAGGCGAAGCGTCCCGCATCCGAGGATCCGAGCTTCGTCCAGCTTTGGAACAAGGCCGGCGGCGAGGAAGAGTCGGTCTACCGCGTGGTGCAACGCTGGCGAAGCCAAGGGAACTAGGTTCCGCGCGTATCGCCGTAGAGGTGGATGTGCAGCCGGTCGGACAGGCGGAAGCCGTGTTCAAGGCATAGGGGCGACAGCCACCGTTCCCGTTCGCGCAGGGTCGCGCTGTCGGTGCCTTCGGGCATCAGGAACGTACGTTCTGCCGGAAATCGATAACGCGCCTGCAAGCTCAGCACCTCGTCCACGTCGGCGGGCGCGGCGATCACGAACTTGAAGAAGGCGCGGGCATCGGTCGCATATGCGTCGAGCCGGTCGGGCAGTAACGCGAGGTCGGCCGCGTTGCCGCTGTGCGCAAGCTTGGGGCTGACATTGTACTGGTCGATCCGCACGTCGAGGCGGACGGGCGCGGCCACGGTGCCGTTGGTCTCGATCTCGACCGTGTGATCGGGCAGCAGCGCGAGCAATTCGGCCAGCGCACCCGCCTGGAGCAGCGGTTCGCCGCCGGTCACGACAAGCCGGCGCGGCGCGAAAGCGTCGATCCGGCGGGCGACCTCGGCCACCTCGAACGTGATCTGGTTGGCCTTGCGATCATGGGTCTCGCCCGAGCGGTGCGCGCGCGCATCGCCCTCGAAACGCCAGGTATAGGCGGTGTCGCACCACACGCAGGCGAGGTTGCAGCGCGACAGGCGCACGAACGTGACCGGCCTGCCCACGCTCGGCCCCTCGCCTTGGAGCGAGGCGAAGATCTCCGGTTCGCCCGGAGCCTGGGTGGCGAGAGTCAGGGGCATCGCATGGCCGGCAC
The DNA here is from genome assembly GCA_964516135.1 of uncultured Erythrobacter sp. Classification (GTDB taxonomy): domain Bacteria; phylum Pseudomonadota; class Alphaproteobacteria; order Sphingomonadales; family Sphingomonadaceae; genus 34-65-8. The sequence goes on from CAZEWN010000037.1 coordinate 1,064, forward strand.
CGTTCTCACCCCAGCCGCGCGAGCGCCGCCGTCAGCCGCTCGACCTCGGCGGCGTGGTGGGCATGGTCGGCGCGGGCCTTCTCCACCGCCTCGGGCTTGGCGCGCTCGACGAAGCTGGGGTTGGCGAGGCGGCCCTCGAGTGACTTCGCTTCCTTCTGCGAGGCCTCGAGCGCCTTGACGAGCCGGGCCTTCTCCGCCGCGATGTCGATGACGCCTTCGAGTACCAAATGAAACTCTGATTGTTTGGCAGAGACACGCGCGCCTGGAAGATCGGTCCAGCTATACGACGGATTCTGCGAGAGACGCCGCTCTCCTACGTCGGTTTCATTCGGCATTACGCCTTTCACTCGTGCCATTCGGCGGAGAATATTTATCTGGGTATCGAGCCATCTAACATCCTCAAGCATGACGGCAGCAATTTCGATGATTGCCGATGCAGGCACGTTGAGTTCGTTACGCGCACGGCGAATTGACGCGATGAGATCGACCAACTTATCAACCTCAGCCTTGGCCGCCAGATCAACGCCAGCACCCGGCTCAGGCCACTTCGCCGTGATCAGCGGATAGTCGGCGCGTTCCGCCTGGTTCGACCACAGTTCCTCGGTCACGAACGGCATGAACGGGTGGAGCATGACGAGAATCTGGTCGAGCACCCAGCCGGCCACGGCCTGGGTTTCCGCGTCGATGTTCCCCTTGATCAGTTCCAGATACCAGTCGCAGAAGCGGTCCCACACGAAATGGTAGATCGTGTTCGCCGCCGCGTCGAAGCGCAGGTCGGCCATAGCCTTGTCAAGCGCGGCGAGGGTTTCGACCACCTCGCCCACGATCCACTTGTTGACCGCGCTGGTCGCTTGCGGTGCGGCGATCGTGGTCGAACCGACGATGCCATTCGCCTGACAGAACCGTGCCGCATTCCACAGCTTGGTGGCGAAGTTGCGGTAGCCCTCGACCCGCCGCTCATCCATCTTGATGTCGCGCCCTTGGCTTTCCATCGCCGCCATGAAGAAGCGAAGCGCATCGGCGCCGTACTGGTCGATCAGGCCGAGCGGATCGACCACGTTGCCCTTGGACTTGGACATCTTCTGCCCGTCGGGCGCACGCACCAGCCCGTGGAGGTACAGCCGCTTCCACGGGTTCTGGCCCGTCATCGCCTGACCCATCATCATCATCCGCGCATCCCAGAAGAACAGGATGTCGAAGCCCGAGATGAGCAGGTCGTTGGGGTAGTGCTTGGCGAGGAGATCGCTCTGTTCCGGCCAGCCCAGCGTGGCGAAAGGCCACAGGGCGCTGGAGAACCAGGTGTCGAGGACGTCCTCGTCGCGCGTGAGCGGCTTGTTACCGGCGAGCGACTTGGCCTCGTCCTCGGTTTCCGCGACATACACCTCGCCATCGGGCCCATACCAAGCCGGAATCCGGTGTCCCCACCACAACTGCCGCGAGACACACCACGGCTGGATGTTCTCCATCCAGTTGAAGAACGTCTTCTCCCACGTCTTGGGGACGATTTCGATCGCGCCGCTACGCACCGCCTCGATCGGCGCGACGGCAAGCTTTTCGGCATCGACATACCACTGGTCGGTCAGCCAGGGTTCGATCACCACACCCCCGCGGTCGCCGAAGGGGGTCGCGATGGTGCGCGGTTCGGCGTCGTGTTCCTCGCCGTCCTTATCGATGTGCGGGATGAGGAAGCCGAGTTCCTTCATCCGCGCCACGATCAATTCGCGTGCGCCGTCCACGCCATCTCGCTTGAAGCGGTGCAGGCCGAGGAATTCTGCGGGCACCAGCCCGTCGGCCGTCTGGCACACGCCCCCTTCTGCATCGAGCATGTTGAGCATCTCGCCCGGCCTCATCCCAGCGCGCTTGCCCACCTCGAAGTCGTTGAAATCGTGGCCCGGGGTGATCTTGACCACGCCGGAACCCAGTTCCGGGTCGGCATGTTCGTCCGCCACCACCCGCACGCGGCGGCCGGTGATCGGCAGGGTCACGAACTTGCCCACCACGCTGGCATAGCGCGCGTCGTCGGGGTGCACCGCCACCGCCATGTCCGCTAGCATCGTCTCGGGCCGGGTGGTGGCGACGACAAGGTGATCCTTACCATCGCTGGTCAGGACGCCATCCGCCAGTGGATAGCGGAAGTGCCAGAACCCGCCCTTGACCTCGTGCGTCTCCACTTCGAGATCACTGATCGCGGTCTTGAGCTTCGGGTCCCAGTTCACCAGCCGCTTGTCGCGGTAGATCAGGCCCTGCTTGTAAAGGTCGACGAACACCTTCACCACCGCGCGGGTGAAATGCGGGTCCATCGTGAACTGTTCGCGGCTCCAGTCCATTGAGCAGCCGAGGCGGCGGAGCTGGCGCGTGATCGTGCCGCCGCTTTCCTCTTTCCACTCCCATACCTTGGCCACGAAGTCCTCGCGGCTGTAATTTGTGCGCTTGTCCTGCCGCTGTTCGAGCTGGCGTTCGACTACCATCTGCGTGGCGATCCCTGCGTGGTCGGTGCCGACCACCCACAGCGCGTCCTTGCCGCGTAGCCGTTCGTAACGCACAACCACGTCCTGCAAGGTATTGTCGAGCGCGTGGCCGATATGAAGGCTGCCGGTCACGTTCGGCGGTGGATTGACGATCGTGAACGGCGCTGCATCGGGCCGCTCGGGCCGGAACAGCCCTTCGGTCTCCCAATGCGCGTACCATTTTGCCTCGATGGCGGCGGGATCGAACGTCTTGGCGAGTTCACTGGTCATAGACACGCGCCCATGCCAGCGGGCGCCGCGCCGCGCAACACAGGCGATCGTGGGTTGTCGTGCCCGTTATTTGCATCCATACGAGCCCGCGATGAGCGATGGGGCGCAATACCGGCTCGAGCAGGGCGAGAACGGAAGGACGACGCTCGTTCTTTCAGGCCCTTACCTCGTCTCGACGATCGGCGCGGTCGAGCGTGAACTGCGCGACGTTGGTGGCGAATACCAGGTCGTCGATCTTTCCGGCGTGACCGAGATTGATACCGTGGGCGCCTATGTCGCCCGCGATCTGGCGGGCCGGGGCGGGGCGGAAATCGCCGGTGCCGACGAACGCGCGGCACGCCTGATGAAGGCGATCCGCCGCACGGAGGAACCGCTGGCCATCCGCGCACCGCGGCCCCCGCTGTTCCAGCGAGTCACCGAAAGGGTCGGCGAGACCACGCTCGCCTATGGCCACGGGGTGCGGAACGTGATCGGCTTCCTGGGCCAGATCCTGCTCGCCACGGGATCGCTGATCCGCCACCCGTCGCGTTTTCGCGGCAAGGCGGTCGTGCACCAGCTGGAGCTGGTCGGCGTATCGGCATTGCCGATCGTGGGCCTGATGAGCTTCCTGATCGGCATCGTCATCGCGCAGCAGGGCGCGGTGCAACTGTCGCAATTCGGCGCCGAGACGCTGACGGTGAACCTGGTCGGGCGCATCACGTTGCGCGAACTGGGCGTGCTGATGACGGCGATCATGGTCGCGGGTCGATCGGGTTCGGCGTTTGCCGCGCAGATCGGCACAATGAAACTGACCGAGGAAATCGACGCGATGCGAACCATCGGCATCTCGCCGATCGAGGCGCTGGTCATTCCGCGCATCCTGGCAGGCACGTTCATGATGATCGTGCTGGGGTTCTACGCATCGGCAATGGCGATCATCGGGGGCGCGGTGATCGGTGACCTTATGCTGGGCATCCCGTTCCTGACATTCCTGATGCGAATCCAGGAAGTCGTGCCGATCCATGACCTGTGGGTCGGGCTGATCAAGGCGCCAGTGTTCGGCCTGATCGTGTCGCTGGCCGGCTGCTATCAGGGCATGCAGGTGGAGGGGAATTCCGAGGAGGTCGGCCTGCGCACGACCAAGGCGGTGGTTCAGGCGATCTTTGCGGTGATCGTGCTCGATGCGATCTTCGCGGTCTTCTTCACCGAGGTGGGTTGGGGATGACCGAACATGACGATCCCGTGATCCAGGCCGCCCACAAGCACGAGCGGTTCCGGGGTAAATACCCGATCGAGGTGCAGGGCCTGGTCAACCGCTTCGGCGACCAGACCGTGCACGATGGGCTGGACCTCAAGGTCCGGCGGGGCGAGATCCTGGGCGTGGTCGGCGGATCGGGCACCGGCAAGTCGGTGCTGATGCGCTCGATCATCGGCCTTCAGCAGCCTGCCGAAGGCCACGTGACCGTGTTCGGTCGCTCGTTGACCGATGGCGACCCGGAAGAAGTGCTGGGGGTGCGCAATCGCTGGGGCGTGCTGTTTCAGGGCGGGGCGCTGTTTTCCACGCTGACCGTGGGCGAGAATGTCGAGGTGCCGCTCAAACAGTTCTACCCGGAGCTCGGCCCAGACCTCATGGACGAGATCGCGCGTTACAAGGTGCTGCTGTCCGGCCTGCCGGAGGATGCGATCAACAAGTATCCGGCCGAGCTGTCGGGTGGCATGAAGAAACGCGCCGGCCTGGCGCGCGCGCTGGCGCTCGATCCCGAATTGCTGTTCCTCGACGAACCAACCGCCGGGCTCGACCCGATCGGCGCGGCCGCGTTCGATCGGCTGACGCGCGAACTGAAGGAAACGCTGGGCCTGACCGTGTTCCTGATCACCCACGATCTCGATACGCTCTACGAGATTTGCGACCGGGTGGCGGTGCTGGCCGACAAACAGGTGATCGCGGTCGGCACCATTCCCGAACTGCTAGAAACCGATCATCCGTGGATCGACGAATATTTCAACGGCCCCCGTGGCCGCGCAGCCAAGGCGAGCCAGGATCGCGGCAAAGCGTTGGACAACGAACAGCAAGCCGGGGCATAGGGGCAAGCGAATGGAAACACGCGCAAATCATGTCTGGGTCGGGATCGTGACCCTGGCGCTGCTCGCCGCGCTCGCCGCGTTCATCATCTGGCTGGCGCAGCTTGGCCAGGGCAGCACCCGCGATTACGACATCTTTTTCAAGCAGTCCGTCTCCGGCCTTGCCAAGGGATCGCAGGTCTCGTTTGCAGGCGTGCCAGTGGGACAGGTCAAGGAAATCGCCCTGTCGGAAGAAGACCCGGAATTCGTTCGCGTCCGCATCGCGGTCAGGGATGAGGTGCCGATCCTTGTCGGCACGGCCGCTACCATCCAGGGATCTTTCACCGGCGTGTCGACCATCCTGCTTGATGGCGCGCGCAGCGGCCAGCCGCCGATTACCTGCGAAACCACCGCATGTACCGCTGGCGTGCCGGTGATCCCGCCCAAGGCGGGCGGCTTCAACGAAATCCTCGCCAACGCGCCGCTGCTGCTCGAACGGCTGGCCACGCTGACGGAACGGCTGTCGCTGTTGCTGTCGGATCAGAACCAGGAACAGATTTCAGGTATTCTTGCCAATACCAACCGCATGACCGGCGACCTCGCCAACGCGACCCCGCAGATGGAGCGCACGCTGCTCGAATTGCAGGTAACCCTGCGCGAAGCGGGCGAGGCGCTTGATCAGTTCGAGAAAGTGACCGCATCGACCGATCGCCTGCTTAACCAGGAAGGCGCGTCGCTCGCGGTGGAACTGCGCCGCACGCTGCAATCGGCGAACAGCGCCGCGAGTTCGCTATCGGCCACGCTCGATGATGCGCGGCCCGCCACGCGTCAGCTCGCCGAAACCACGCTGCCCGCGGCGGAAGCCACGCTCAAGGATCTCCAGGCGACCAGCAAGGCGCTGCGCCAGGTGACGGAGCGGCTTCAGACCGAAGGCGCGGGCGGCCTCATCGGCAGTCCCAAATTGCCGGATTACGAACCATGAATATCGGTGGGCCGATCAAACTTAGCGGGAAAGGGCGCGGTACCATGGCGCGACTGGTCAGGACTTTGGTGGCCGCCGGCCTGGCTGGCGTGCTCGCGGGTTGCATCAGTTTTGGCGAGGATCCGCCCGACAGCCTGCTGACGCTCACCGCCGCCACCGCGCCAGAGGCCGGATATTCCGCGCAGGGCAGCAGTCAGAGCGCGATCGCAGTGATCGAGCCGGGCGCGCCGCAACGGCTCGCCGTGACGCGCGTGCCGGTGCAGATCGACGATACGCAGGTCGCCTATCTCAAGGATGCCGTCTGGGTTGAACGCCCGTCGCGCCTGTTTCAGCGGCTGCTGGCCGAAACGATCCGCGCCCGCACTGGTCGCATGGTCATTGATGGCGACGATCCGGCGGTCGGGTCTGCGGTGCAGGTGCAGGGCACGCTGCGCGATTTCGGCTACGACGCGCGCACGGGTTCCGCGGTGGTCCGCTTCGACGCGGTGCGCGGCGGGGCGGGCGACAACGTCCAGACCCGCCGCTTCGAAAGTGTCGTCCCTGGCGTGGCGGCGGAAGCTGGGCCGGTTGGCGAGGCGCTCAACCGCGCGGCCAATGATGTCGCCGGGCAGGTGGCGGTCTGGGTGGCGGGGGCCTGAGGTTCAGCGGCCGCGCGCCAGCCGCGCGAATTCGGCTGCGGCGGCAAAATCGCGGCCGCGCTGCTGGCGCCGCGCTTCGGCTGCCTCGTCGCGGCCCCATAGTTCCGCCTGCCACAGCTCCTCAAGGCTAGCCGCCTGCCATAGCGCCGGTATGTCCGCATCCGGACCGAGCGTCAGGAGCGCGATGGTGAGCGACGCGGCGAGCGATGCCATCGGCTGTAGCGCGGCGAGCGCGAAATCGCCCTGCGCGTTCAGCCGCTCGCGTAGCCGTGCCAGCGTTTCGGGCGGCTGAGCCCGGTGGATCACCCCGCTGGCACGGGCGAACCGCACGCCTTCGCGTGTTTCGAGCGCCACGAGGAGCGGCTCCCACACCGCCAGTTGGCGGCGGTACAGCGCTTCGTCGGGATCGGCGCGGTAACACAGCGTGTCTGTTTCGGCGTAGGAAAGCAGGGTTTCGATCACGCCCGCACGATTTCGTGCCACCTGGTCGATGGCGTAGTCGGCCATGTCGCGAAGGGGAAACATCGCCGCGTCGATTGTCTCGCCCTGGGCGCGCCATTCGGCGGCCAGCGCATTGGCCAGCGCCGCGGTTGGAACGATTTGCGCGGCGCCGCCCTGCGTGCGGATCGACCGCCCGTCGAGGGTAATGCGGAAGCCGCCTTCGCACGGTTCAACTGCCGCTTCGGTATAAAACCGCTTCACCGATCGCCGCTCCGCCATTTGCGGGCAAGCTGGCGCGGCACGAGGAAGAATGTCGCCATGCCCGCGATGACCAGTGGGTAGCCGGTCCATTCCGGCAGGTCGACCTGGCGCTGCAGCGCCATCAGGCCCGCCAGCACCAGCGCAACTCCGGCAAATCGGCCAAGCTGCATCAGAAGGAAAAACTTGAACGCCGGATCCTTGCTCACACCAGGTAATCTCCCAATTCGACGGGGCTGGAGAATACCCGTTCCGCACCCGCCTCGCGCAATTCGTCGGCGGCGTGGTAGCCCCAGTCCACTCCAATCGCGCGCACCCCGGCGGCCCGCGCCATGTCAACGTCAAACACCGTGTCGCCGATCATCACCGCGTCGCCAGGCGCCGCGCCAACTTCGAACAGCGCGGCTTCCAGCATGGCTGGGTGTGGCTTTGACGGATGACGGTCGGCGGTCTGCAAGGTGGCGAAACGATCGGCGATGCCGTGGCCAGCGAGGCACGAGGCAAGCCCGCGGTCCGACTTGCCGGTCGCAACGCCCAGCGTCCAGCCTGCCGCCACCAGCCGATCGAGCAGCCCGGCAATGCCGTCGAACAGCGGTTCCTCCAGTCGCCCGCTGGTGCGGCTGTCGCGAAAGGCGGTCCTGTAAGCATCGACCGCCAGGGCACGGTCGGCGTCACTGGCGTCCAGGGCGAGTTGGCGCACCGCCTGCGGCAGGCTCAGCCCGACGATGCGGCGGATGGCGCTGCGGGGCGGCCGGGCAAGGGCGGCGCGGTCGAAGGCGATCTCCATCGCCTCGCACACGGCCGCCTGACCATCGACCAGCGTGCCGTCGCAGTCGAACACCGCGAGCCGCATCGTCATTTGCGGGCAGGCTTCCGGGGCGCCGCCCCGCGTGAGCGGCGTTCACCCTTGCGCGCCTTGCGGTACTGTTTGGCGTGCTGGCGCGCGGCCTGCTTCTTTTCCTCGCGGCTGCGTGGCGGCGGGTCGTCGCGCACAGGTGCAGCGTCGCTCTGCTTCTCGCTGAAACCGAGCTGGTCGAGCGAGGCGGCGAAATGCTCGGGCAGCGCGGCGGTCACGTCGAGCTTGCCGCCCTTCTTGCCGCCGCTTGCCGGTTCGTCGATGATCAGGCGCCGCGCGTGAAGGTGCATCTTGCGGCTGACGGCGCCGGTCAGGAAAGCGTCGCGCCCGCCATACTTGCCGTCGCCCACGATCGGGTGGCCCATCGCGGCCAGATGGACGCGCAACTGGTGGGTGCGCCCCGTCAGCGGCTCCAGTTCGACCCAGGCGGCCTTGTCGCCCGCCTTGTCCACGACTCGGTATTTCGTTTTCGCCGGTTGTCCGCCTTCGTGATCGACGTGCATCTTCTCGCCGCCGGTGCCGGGCTGCTTGGCGAGCGGCGCGTCGATCGTGCCCTCGCGCACCTCGGGTACGCCCATGACCAGCGCCCAGTAGATCTTCTTGGCGCTGCGCCCGGCGAATTTCTTGGAGAAGTGCGCGGCACTGCCCGGCGTGCGCGCGATCAGCAGTACGCCGCTGGTGTCCTTGTCGAGCCGGTGGACGAGGCGCGGACGCGGATCATCCTCGCCGGGGGCGAAGGCATCGAGCAACCCGTCGACATGGCGGAAGGTGCCGCTCCCCCCCTGCGTGGCGAGGCCGGGCGGCTTGTTGAGCACGATCGCGCTGGGTGTCTCGC
>CAZEWN010000038.1:0-9085 GCA_964516135.1 uncultured Erythrobacter sp.
ACGAAATTACGCCCCGGACACGTGACTATCACTCGCGCCGACTTGATGATCATTGAAACTCTTCCGCTGTCCCCTCCGCCACGCGCCGCACGCGGGCCTCGGCGCTTTGTTGGCGACCGGCATTGGTCTGTCAAGTACATTCAACTGTCCTTACCAATTCCATTGACAGTCGTAAGTGTCGGGCATAGGACGGCGGCAGTTGACTTCGGTCGTGTCGGCTATGCGCGCCATGTCCGGCCAGCAGCCCAAGTGCCCTGGGTGGAGGATGTTCGATTTTGCCTAAGCCGCTGTCCCTGGATTCCGACCGGCTTTTTCCGGTCGATACCGCCGTGCGCGACATTGCACGGTCGCTATACGAACGCGTCGCCGGCCTGCCTATCATCAGCCCTCATGGCCATACCGATCCGGCATGGTTCGCCCTGAACGAGAATTTTGCGAACCCAGCGGCCTTGTTCGTGGAGCCCGATCACTACGTCTATCGCATGCTCTATTCGCAGGGCGTGCCACTCGAGGCATTGGGCATCCCGCGTGCCGACGGCACGCGCGCCGATGTCGATCCGCGCGAGGTATGGCGCCTGTTCGCGCGCAATTTCCACCTGTTTCGCGGCACACCGTCGCGGACATGGCTGAACTGGGTGTTTGGCGAGGTGTTCGGCCTCGACGTCGCGCTCGATGCGGAGACCGCCGACCACTATTATGACGTGATCGACGCGGCGCTGCGGTCGGAAGCGTGTCGTCCACGCGCGCTGTTCGACCGCTACCGGATCGAAGTCATCGCAACCACCGAAGGGCCGCTGGATCCGCTCGATCATCACGCGACGATCATGGCTGCGAACGCATCGGGTGAATGGGCGGGCCGCGTCGTTACCGCATATCGCCCCGATCCGGTCGTCGACCCGGACTACGAAGGGTTCGCCGACAATCTCGCGGCGTTTGGCGAACTCACCGGCGAGGATACCGGCACCTGGCATGGCTATCTCGCCGCGCACCGCGTGCGGCGGGCCTATTTCGCCCGGCATGGAGCCACCTCGACCGACCATGGCCATCCCACGGCCGCGACCGCGAACCTGTCGATGCCTGCGGCGGAGGAGTTGTTCGCGCGGGTCGCGGGGGGGCGCATGGAGGTGGGCGATGCCGAGCTGTTCCGCGCCCAGATGCTGACCGAAATGGCTCGGATGAGCCTTGACGATGGCCTCGTCATGCAGATCCACCCGGGGAGCTGCCGCAATCACAATCCGCGGCTGTTCGAGCGGTACGGTCGCGACAAAGGGGCGGATATCCCCACCCGCACCGACTATGTGCATGCCTTGCGCCCCTTGCTGGAGGTCGCGGGGAACGAGGCAGGTTTCACCCTGATCCTGTTCACACTGGATGAGAGCACCTATGCCCGCGAGCTTGCTCCGCTCGCCGGACACTATCCTTGCCTTCGCCTGGGACCGCCTTGGTGGTTTCACGACAGCCCGGAAGGGATGCGCCGCTTCCGCCAGATGGCGACCGAAACGGCCGGTTTCTACAATACGGTCGGGTTCAACGACGATACGCGCGCCTTCCTCTCGATTCCCGCCCGCCACGATGTTGCGCGCAGGATGGATTGTGGCTGGCTAGCGGAACTGGTCGCCGATCACCGCCTGGACGCGGACGAGGCGCACGAACTTGCCCACGACCTCGCCTATCGACTGGCGAAGGAGGCGTACAAGCTGTGAGGTTGTCGCGCGCCTTGATCGGGGATTTGCCGCGCGACGTGCGGGGGCCGGGCTATGATCCGCAGGCTCACGGGGTGGGCGTGGTCCATCTGGGGATCGGCGCGTTCCACCGCGCGCATCAGGCGGTCTATTTTGACGACCTCATGGCCCACTCTGGCGGGCACTGGCGGATCCTGGGGGTTTCCTTGCGATCGGCAGGGGTGCGCGATCAGCTCGAGCCGCAGGATGGTCTCTATACGCTGGTGGTCCGCGAAGGCGCGGAGGTGTCGCAGCGCGTGATCGGCGCGGTCGCGGGAGTGCTCGTGGCGGCGGAGGATCCGGCCGCGGTGATCTCCGCCATCGCCGCAGCGACGACGCGGATGGTGTCGTTGACTGTTACCGAGAAGGGTTATTGTCACGACCCGGCCACCGGCCAGCTCGCTGCGGACCATCCCGGTATCGCGCATGATCTGGCCGACCCGGATAATCCGCAGACGGCGATCGGCTATCTCGCCGCCGGGTGTGCGGCGCGAATGGCGGCGAGCGGTCCAGGTCTGACGATCATGAGCTGTGACAACCTGCCGCATAATGGCGCGGTGCTGCGTCATGTCCTGCTCGAATTCTGTTCCAAGCGATCGGGCGAGCTCGCCGACTGGGTCGCGGCGCAGTGCCGTTTTCCGGCGACGATGATCGATCGTATCGTACCAGCCACGACCGACGCCGACCGTGCGGCGCTTGCCGCGCGGATTGGCCTGGCAGATCACGGAATGGTCAAGGCCGAACCCTTTAGCCAGTGGGTGATCGAGGACGATTTCAGCGGTGAGCGCCCGCGCCTCGATGCGGTCGGCGTCCAGTTGGTGGAAGACGTCCGCCCGTTCGAGCTGGCGAAGCTGCGAATGCTCAACGGGTCGCATTCGACGCTTGCCTATCTCGGCCTGGAGCGGGGCCACACGTTCGTGCACGAGGCGATGGCCGATCCCGCGATCGCGGCGGTCATCGATCAGTTGATGCGGGAAGCGGCGGCGACTTTGCCGACCGTGCCCGGTTTGGATCCGGCAACCTATGCCGAGGCGTTGAAGGACAGGTTTCGCAACAGCGCGATCGAGCACCGGCTGGCGCAGATCGCGATGGACGGTAGCCAAAAGGTGCCGCAGCGCCTGCTCGCGACGATCGCCGAAATGCATGCCGCCGGAGGAACCGCATCGGCCGCGGCGCGCGGCGTAGCGGCATGGATCGCGCATTTCGATGGCCCGCACCTGGACGATCCGCTTGCCGGTCGGCTGCGCGAGGTGGGGCGGAGCACCGGTCCCGCGCGAATTGCGGCCGCGCTCGGCATCCGTGAGGTGTTCGGTGAACTGGCCGACCAGCCCTGGTTTGCCGAGCTGCTCACGTCCGCGCAGGCGCTGGCATGAACGCACACGCGCCGCTGCCCACCACGCGCGGTTGGCTGCGCGCGAACGAGCGTGACAACGTGGCGGTGGCGATCATGCCGCTCGCCCCTGGCAGCGAGGCCGCGGGTGCGACCCTGACCCAGGCCATACCCGCGGGGCACAAGTTCGCGATCGCGGGGGTCGATGCGGGTGCGCCGGTCATCAAGCTGGGCGCGCCGATCGGTCGCGCCCGCGTTGCCATTGCTCCGGGCGAACATGTGCACGAGCACAATCTCGCCTTTGCTGGTCAGGCCGACCGCACCACGATCGGCACCCGGCTGCAGACGCCGCCGCAGCGCGTGGCACATTTCGATGGCTTCCTGCGCGCCGACGGCCAAGCGGGAACACGCAACCTGATCGGCATCCTGACCTCGGTGAACTGCTCGGTCACCGTAGCGCGACGGATCGCGGCGTCATTCGGGCCAGCTAGGCTGCGTGCGTTTCCTCATGTTGATGGCGTGGCGGCCTTCGGGCACAGCTCCGGCTGCGGCATGGCCAAGGCGGGCGAAGGGATCGACAACCTGCGCCGCACGATCGCGGGCTATGCGCGCCATCCAAATTTCGGGGGCGTCCTGCTGATCGGGCTTGGATGCGAGGTGAACCAGGTCGAGGGCGTGCTCGGCTCGGGGGGGCTGATGCCCGGTGAGCGACTGCGCGTCATGACCATCCAGGAAAGCGGGGGCACGCGCGCGGCGATCGAAGAGGGCATCGCGGAAGTCGAACAACTGCTCGAGATTGCCGAGGCCGATCGGCGGACGCGCCTGCCCGCCAGCAAGCTGACGCTGGGCCTGCAATGTGGTGCGTCCGACGGCTATTCCGCGCTTACCGCAAATCCCGCCCTGGGGTGCGCTGCCGACATGCTGGTGGGCGCTGGCGGATCGGCGATCCTTTCCGAAACCCCCGAAATCTATGGCGCGGAAAACCTGCTCCTCGAACGCACCGAGGATCCCGCAGTCGCGCGCAGGCTGATTGAACGAATCGAATGGTGGGAACGCCACGCCGCGCAAGGCGGGGCCGACCTCGACAACAATCCCAGTCCAGGTAACCGGGCGGGAGGGATCACGACGATCCTCGAAAAATCGCTTGGCGCGGTGGCCAAGTCGGGGTCGAGCCCGGTGCGCGACGTGCTGCGTTATGGCGAGAGGGTCAGGGTTCCCGGCCTCAGCTTCATGGACACGCCGGGCTATGATCCATGCTCGGCGACCGGCCAGATTGCGGGTGGGGCCAACCTCGTGGCTTTCACCACCGGGCGCGGTTCGGTGTTCGGGTCGAAGCCGGCGCCCACGGTCAAGCTCGGCTCGAATAGCGAGCTTGCCGCGCGCATGGGTGACGATATCGACATCGATTGCGGGCCGCTGCTCAGCGGCGAAACCGATCACGAGGCAATGGGCGAGGCGATTTTCGCCCGCCTGATCGAGGTCGCGAGCGGGCGCTCCACGGTCTCGGAAGAAGAAGGGATGGGGGATGACGAATTCGTTCCCTGGGTGCCGGGGCCAATGTTCTGATCATGGAAAGAAAACACACGTTGCGGATCGCCGGGCTCCTGCTGGGTATTCTGCTTTCGAGCGCTTGTGCGATGCCGGGCAATGCCCAGCCGCCGACGCCCGCGTCGGCTGCCGTACCGGCTCCGGTCGAAGCCGACGTGATCCGCGCGGCGATGGCCGAAACCGCCGATGCCATCGACCAGGTCATTCTCGACCCGCAAGGACGGGCACGGGGCGATTACCTTTGGTTTGAGGGGCGCTGGAGCGAGTACGAGGTCGCCTGGCACACTGGCCAGGCGATCGAAGCGCTGCTTGCCGCGCATGCTGTCACCGGCGACGCACGTTACCTGGCGCGCGCACGGCAGGCCGGTGACTTCTGGGCTTCGCTGGAACTGACCGACGGGCCCTTTGCGGGAATGATCAACGCCGCCCACGGTGATCGGCTTGGCGATCTCATCAATTTCACCACGGTCGGCAACGGTACGCCAGGGCTGTTCCGCCTGAGCAAGGTCACTGGCGATCCGCGCTATGCCGACGTCGCAAGCCGCGCGATCGCCTGGCTGGCGCGGAACATGCGAGTGCCGGGCCATCCCGGTCTCTATTACAACATCCTCGACCCCGCGACCGGCACGATCTTGACCGACCGATCGCCCCACCACGACACGGCCAATCCCAGCGTCACTCAGGTCGCGCGGCCCAATATCGAGGGATCGCCGTTCCTCGACGCTTGCCGCCACACCGGCGAGCAATGGCTGTGCGACGCCCATTTCGACCTCGCCGTGCGCACTGCCGCGCGTCAATCGGCCAATGGCATGTGGATGGAGTTCGAGCCCAACGATCCCGACACGGGCCGGGTTCATCCGCGTTTCAACACCTGGAATGCCGAGGCATTGCTGCGGACCTGGTTCGAGCGGCGGGATCCGCGCCTGCTGGAGGCGGCACTGCGTAACGCGCGCGCGAATGTGGCGTTCCTCGACGCGGACGGCGGGTTCGATTACGACCGGATCGGTGATCGTACGCAGGGCCTAGCGCCGACTGGCTCCGCGAGCGCGTTTGCCGGGTTGCTCTGGCTTGAGCTGCGCCGGGCGGGACACACCGAATTCGACGAGCCGATCCATCGCGTCGCGCGCTGGCTAGTGGCCAATCGTTATCCCGCAGCCCATCCAGACCCGAATTTGCGTGGCATGGTGGTCGAGCGCCGGATCAAGCGGGGTTCCATCATTCAGCGCGATCTGGGCAACCTCTTCGCCGCTCGGTTCTTTGAAAAATACCTCGAGCAATTCGGGCGCTGAGCGGCCTGACCGACGGAGCTCTTTCCAACAGGCAGGCGCGGGCGGGCCTCGTTCCGGCAGCCGATTCTTCCATTTTTTTGGCCATACCAATTTCTCATGGTGTTCGGACGCGAGATCATGCGTCCGGCCGACCGATAACCCGGAATTCAGTCCAGCCGTTTGTTATCAAAAGATTCAGACGCGCATGAAAAGGCGCTGAAAGCAGAAATGGGTTAATTGGACAGGCCAAAGTGCGACATTAGGCTTGCCAATAAGATGCTCAGTCCGCTATGCCGCTTGGAAATTGGTAGCGCATGTGCCGGATTGGTCTGGCAACATAAGCGTCGCAACACGGGGAAGGACACCTGAAATGGCTGACAAGACAAGGCAAATGCGGCTAGACATCGCGCGCGGGCTCATCGGCTCCAGCGTTCTGGCGCTGGCGGTCACGGCAATCGCCCCAGCCGCCGCGCAGGAGGTTTCGACCACAGGCGATCCGGAAATTGTCGTGTCGGGGCAACGCGGCGCGCTGAACGCAGCGATCGAGGCCGAGCGCAACGCGGACAACCTTAAAAATGTGGTTACTGCCGATGACGTCGGCCAGTTCGGTGACCAGAACTCCGCCGAAGCGCTGCAACGCCTGCCGGGCGTCACGATCGAGCGAGATGAGGGCGAAGGGCGCACGGTCTCCATCCGCGGTTTGCCGTCGGACTTCACGCAAGTCACCGTCAACGGCGCGCGCATCGGCACGTCGGAAGCCGGGTCCAGCACGGCTGCGCTCGACGTAATCCCGTCCGACCTGCTCGGCAGTATCGAGGTCAGCAAGACCTACACGCCCGACATGGATGGCGACACCATCGGCGGCGCGGTCGAATTGAAGTCACTGTCCGCGTATGACAGCCGCGACGACGTGACCACGGTCCGTCTCGAAGGCGCAATGGGCGAATACGCTAAGAAGATCGGCCCCAAGGCATCGCTCAGCCTCGCGCGGAAATTCGCCGATGATACGCTCGGTGTCGCATTCACCGCGAGCTACGCAAAGCGCTTCATCGAAGGCGATGACTTGCGCAACGAGGATGGCTTCCAGTTGCGAACCGTTGGCACCGAAGCGTTCTTGTATCCACGCGAGGTCAACCAGCGCTTCGAGGTCGGTGACCGATCGCGCTATGGCGGCACGGCGAATATCGAATATCGTCCCACCGATTCCCAGGAGTACTTTATCCGCGCCTCGGCGACGCGGCTCGAGGATAACGACATTCGCATTCAGTCGCAGTGGCAGACGGAGCGTGCGGTTAACGCCGAGGTCCAGGAGATTACTGAGGGTAGTGGCCGCTTCATCGACGTCAGGCTGCGTAATCAGATATTCTTCCAGCCCACGACTGACCGTCAGTTCACTATCTCAGGCGGCCATCGTAACACGTTCGGCGCGCTTGAATGGAACTCGCAGGTTGACTTTGCCAGGTCGCGCTGGACGCAGGAAGATGGCGTTCGGGGCCGTTTCCAAATCGACGATATCGGCCAGATTGCCAATTACGACCGTGAATCAGCGTACACGGAATTCTTTCGCGATCGGACCCGGCCGGACCCGTTCGATCTAGCACAGTATCGGTTTCAGAGCCTGCTGTTCATCGAAGAAGAACGGATCGACGAAATCTTCACCGCCGGCACCAACCTGGCGTGGAATCTCGGGGAGGGCAGCCAGCTCAAGATAGGTGCAAAGTACCGTCAGCGCGAGAAGTCGGCTGACAAGGTTGAGTATAGCGGTGATCCTGCGCTCTTTGGGATCAATCGCACGTTGAATGAATTTCCGCTTCTCACCCGGCAGCCGCGTTTCCAGACGTTCGGCCCATTCCCTGCTTTGGAAGAGGCAAGGGAACTGTTCCTTGCCACTCGCGACCAAGTTTTGCCTGATCCGCGATTTTTTCGTGCCGATAACAGCGTGGCAAGCGACTTCACTCTCGGGGAGGATGTGCTCGCTCTGTACGGAATGGGTAGTTTCGATATCAGCGACACATTCAAGGTTATTGCCGGGGTCCGTGTCGAACAAACTGATTTTGAGAGCACCGGCTTCTTCCTCGAAGCGGATGGCGAGGGCAATGCCGATGGTGGGCCGACCATTCCCATATTTCTCGGAACCGCAACACGGGAATATACGGACTGGTTACCCAGTCTGGTCCTGCGTTGGGATGCGACAGACACCATACTGGTCCGTGCATCTTACGGCAAAGGCGTCAAGCGACCGGCTTTCGAAGATGCCACGAACACGCAGAGGGTGACGTTCGACACCACCAATCCCGACAATACGCGCGATCTCGTTGCCGGGAACCCAAATCTGGAGGCGCTGACTTCCGACAACTTTGACGTTTCCATCGCTTTTTATCCATCGCGGACCGCGTCGTTGCAGGCCGCGTTCTTCCATAAGCGGATCCGTAACTTTTTCATCGATTTCGAACCGGAGACTATCGATGACGCACCGTTCGATATTCCGGTGGGGGTCGAGCGAAATTTTCGCAGCATCGAAACGGTCGTGAATGGCGACACGGCACGCGTGACCGGGCTCGAACTTTCCTATGCGCAAACCTTTCCACAAGCGCCCGGGATACTGTCTGGACTTTTCGTCACCAGCAACATCACCTTGGTTGACAGCAAGGCGGCGATCAGCAGCCGTCCCGGACAATCCTTTGCGTTTCCGGGACAAGCGGATTTCATCGCGAATGCCTCGCTGGGTTACGAGGATGATCGCTTCTCGCTGCGCGGGTCGGTCAATCACCGCGGTGAAACGCTCCAGGGCATATCCAACGTGCCATTCGCTGGCGTGGAATGCTGCGCGCAAGATCGCTTCCGCGCGGCTTACACCCAGTACGACATTAACGTGCGGTTCCAGGTCACGGATTTCCTGCAGGTTTACGCCGACGCGATCAACATCACCGGCGAGAAGGACATCCGTTATTATGCGGGTAACAACTTCCCACTGTACGAGCGTGTGCAGGATTTCGGTGCGACCTATCAGGTCGGTGCCCGCCTGACGTTCTAAACCAGACTTAGCGGATCGGCCTCTACAGGGTCGCAGGAGAAGGAGCGCTTGGCCATCCGGCGGAGCGCTCCTTTTCCCTTCCCGCCCCATCGACGGGTCTTGCCCGGCCGCACAAACTCCCCCCAAGCGCAGGATTCTTGTCATGACCGCAGCGACTGCCGGGTATTCCGCTCCATCTCCTGTG
>CAZEWN010000039.1:0-4014 GCA_964516135.1 uncultured Erythrobacter sp.
CCCTGCGTGGCGAGGCCGGGCGGCTTGTTGAGCACGATCGCGCTGGGTGTCTCGCGGATCACCATCGCGCGGGCTTCCGCCAGTTCCTCCTCGGTCAGCGGCTTCCTCGCGCGCGGCTTCTTCGCCGTATCCTCGCCGCCTGGCGGCACGCGCAGCACCTGGCCCGCGGCCAGGCGGTCCTCTGGCTTGATCCTCCCGCCGTCGACGCGGATTTGCCCGGTGCGCGCCCAGCGGCTGACGGTGCCGAAGCCGACTTGCGGCAGGTGCCGCTTGAACCATCGGTCGAGACGGATGCCGTCGTCGTCCTGCGCGATCGTGAACTGGCGGACTTCCTGGCTCATGCCGCCAGCCTCCATGCGACAAGCCCGAGGTAGAGCCCGGCGAGGCCCGCCAACATCGACACCAGCGCATAGGTCAGGGCGGTCAGCGCCTGGCCACGCTCGATCAGCAGCATCATCTCGAGGCTGAAGGCCGAAAAAGTGGTGAACCCGCCGAGCACGCCAACCCCGATTAACAGGCGCCAGCGCTCTCCATCGTCGCCGTGCCGGGCAAGCCAGCCCGCCAGCACACCCATCGCGACGCTGCCGATCACATTGACCGCCAGCGTGGCCCAGGGAAACGCCACCATCACGGGCGGACCGAACAACTGTGTCATCCCGCGCCCGGCCTGATGACGCAGGACGGCCCCCAGCGCGCCGCCCAGGGCGACGTGCAGCGTGGCGGAGAGGGCGGGGAGTGCGGCCATGCGCCGCCCCTAGACGCTCGCGCCCCTGCTGGAAAGCCACCCTATGGCTTGCCAAAGCGGGTTGAATCGACTAGGCGCGCCCCGGTTCGAGCTGATCCCGTGCGGATTCGGCCCATTTTCGTCGATACCATCTGGCGCAACCCCGCGCAGTAGCGGGCTCGGCGCTGTTGCTGTGAGGTAGTGGAATTTATGCAGATCATCGTTCGCGAAAACAACGTCGACCAGGCCCTGCGCGCGCTCAAGAAGAAGCTGCAGCGTGAAGGCGTGTATCGCGAGATGAAGCTGCGCCGCCATTACGAGAAGCCGAGCGAGAAGCGCGCCCGTGAAAAGGCCGCTGCCGTGCGCCGCGCCCGCAAGCTGGAGCGCAAGCGGATGGAGCGCGACGGCGCGAAATAAGCGCGCTTGAACCCACAGCACGGTTGAGCCAAGAGGGCGCCGGAAATGAATTCCGCGCCCTTTTGCATATCCAGGACCTGCCCATGGCCGAAGTGACCCGCGTTCCCATCCAGCCCATTGCCAAGGGCTCGCTGACGAAGCTGTGGCTCGGCGTGATCGCCGCGGTACTGCTCGGCGCGGGGATCGCATGGGCGGCCGTGCCCGCGGGTGTGACGGTGGAGGAAATTCAGGCCGGCACCGGTGCAAATCCGGGTGAAGCCGACGTCCTTTTCACCAAGTACACCGGCAAGCTGGCCGATGGCACGGTGTTTGACGAATGGTCGCCGCCCCCAATTCCGGTGGAAGGCATCTTTCCCGAAGGCAGCCCCCTGTTCATGCAGAACATCGTGCCCGGTTTCCGTGAAGCGGCAGGCCGGATGCAGAAGGGGGGGAAGTACCTGATCGAGATTCCCGCCGAGAAGGCTTATGGCGACGAGCCCCCGCCCAATTCGGGCATCGAGCCGGGCGCCGACCTGATCTTCGAGGTCGAGCTGGTCGATTTCATGAGCGAAGAGGAATTCCAGCAGCGGCTGCAGGTGTTGCAACAGATGATGCAGATGCAACAGGACCCTGGCGCGGGTCCGGGGCCGGGCGCGAATCAGGGCGCCGTGCCGCCCCCGCCCCCGGCGCAGGACGTGCCGATGCCGCCCCCCGGGCAACCCTGAGGCGCCTCGCTTGAAGCCCGGCGGCCGCGCTGCTAGCGCCGCCGTCAACCGCAACCCGCAATTCAGGGGGATGGACGAATGTCCGTCGACAAGACGACCGTGGCGAAGATCGCCGCGCTGGCGCGCATCAGGATGGGCGATGCCGAACTGGAACGCATGGTGCCAGAATTGAACGGTATCCTCGACTGGGTCGATCAGCTCGGGGAAGTGGATACCAGCGGTGTGGAACCGATGACTGCCGTCATTCCCAACACGCTGCGCCTTCGCGACGATGTGGTCGATGCCGATCCGCTCACCGCCGGTGGGCGTCGCGAGGCGGTCCTGGCCAATGCACCGGTTGCCGAGCACGGCTTTTTCGGCGTGCCGAAAGTGATCGAATAATGACAGAACTGACCAGCCTTGGCATCCGCGCCATCCGAGACGGCGTTGCGAGGGGCGATTTCACCGCGCGCGAAGTGGCCGAGGCGTTCAACGCGGCCGTAGCCGGTGCCAGCGCGCTGAACGCGTTCATCGTCACTACGCCGGATCATGCCCTCGCCGCTGCCGATAAAGTTGACGCCGACCGCGCAGCGGGCCGGCCGCTGGGCAAGATGGCTGGCGTGCCGATCGGGATGAAGGACTTGTTCGCCACCAAGGGCGTTCAGACCACCGCCGCGAGTCACATCCTCGAAGGGTTCACGCCGGAATACGAAAGCACCGTCAGCCAAAACCTGTGGGATGCTGGTGCCGGGATGCTGGGCAAGCTCAATCTTGACCAGTTCGCAATGGGCTCGTCGAACGAGACGAGCTACTTCGGCAACGTTGTCTCGCCCTGGCGGCGCGGGGACGGCGGCAACACCGACCTCACCCCCGGCGGCTCCTCCGGTGGCAGCGCGGCCGCGGTTTCCGCACGCATTGCCCCCGCCGCGACCGGGACCGACACGGGGGGCTCGATCCGTCAGCCCGCCGCGTTGACCGGCATTGCGGGGATCAAGCCGACCTATGGCCGCTGTTCGCGCTGGGGCGTGGTCGCCTTTGCCAGCAGCCTCGACCAGGCGGGGCCAATGGCGCGCGACGTTACCGACTGCGCGATCATGCTGGAAGCGATGGCCGGTTTCGACCCGAAGGATTCGACGAGTCTGGACCTGCCAGTGCCCGCATGGGCCGCCAGCCTCTCGGGCGATCTCGCTGGGAAGAAGGTCGGCATCCCGCGCGAATACCGCGCCGATGGGCTCGATCCGCGGATCGATGCGATGTGGCGGCACGGAATGGAGTGGCTGCGCGATGCCGGGGCTGAGGTCGTCGACATCAGCCTGCCGCACACCCGCCATGCACTCGCATCATATTACATCGTCGCGCCTGCCGAGGCGTCGAGCAACCTCGCACGCTATGATGGCGTGCGGTACGGCTTGCGCGACCTTCCGGAAAAGGCAGGCCTGCAGGACATGTACGCCGCGACCCGCGCCGCCGGTTTCGGCGACGAGGTCAAGCGCCGGATACTCATCGGCACCTACGTGCTCAGCGCCGGGTTCTACGACGCCTATTACAATCAGGCGCAGAAGGTCCGCACGCTGATCGCCCGCGATTTCGCGCAGGCGTGGGAAGACTGCGACGTGATCCTCACGCCCACCGCCCCCAACGCCGCGTTCGCGCTGGGAGAGAAGCTGAGCGATCCGTTGGCAATGTACCTCAACGACGTTTTCACCGTGCCTGCCAGCCTCGCGGGCCTGCCCGCGATGAGCGTCCCCGCCGGGCTGGACGATGGCGGTCTGCCACTGGGGCTCCAGATCATCGGCAAGCCTTTTGACGAACAGGGCGTGCTCGATGCCGGGCTGGCGATCGAGGCGCGGGCCGGGTTTACCGCGAAGCCGGAGAAATGGTGGTGAGCACTTATCGCATCCAGGGCGCGACCGGCGAGTGGGAAGTCGTGATTGGCCTCGAGGTCCATGCCCAGGTCGCTTCCCACGCCAAGCTCTTTTCCGGCGCGAGCACCGCGTTCGGGGCGGAGCCCAACAGCCAGGTCAGTCTGGTCGATGCCGCAATGCCTGGTATGCTGCCCGTGCCCAATCGCGAGTGCATCCGCCAGGCGGTGCGCACGGGAATGGCGATCGAGGCGCGGATCAACCGGTGGAGCCGGTTCGACCGCAAGAACTACTTCTACGCCGACCTGCCGCAGGGCTACCAGATCAG